>CAWVLT010000057.1:0-59472 GCA_963930185.1 Coriobacteriia bacterium
CCGGCGAAGAGAGCCGCCGTCCCGTAGCGTTAGCTGCGGGAACGTGTCGATGAGTGTGGGCGTAGCGCTGAGTTTGAAACTCAACCAGGATCTTCGAAGAAGCAGACGCACCCAACAAGAACGTCCAGCCGCCACAGGCACAAAACCACAGGTCTATGCGCTAAACACCCGCTTCATGAGCGAGAACTCGTTGCAGACAAAGTTGTTGAGGCGATCGACCACGTCGTCCTGTCGTTCCTTCAGCGTCACCAGACAGATCGGGACGGGCGGCATGTCGGCAGGGTCGATCTGGTACATGTTCGCGAACGGCTTGATGTCCAGGGCCTTGAGATAGACGCCGAGAACGTATCCGTCATGCTCGAGAAGCGAGGCGACGTCCTCCTCCGTCGTGGCCTCGACCATCCGGGACGCAAGCCCGTGGGCGCGACACGACATGAGCACCGTCTCGTTGAAGTCGTCTATCTCTCGATTGTAGAGGACGGGGTACGGCCCCAGATCGGCAAGGCTCAGGAGCTTCTTGGGGCGCAGGGGATGCCTCCTGCCGATGAACGCACCGGCGCTCACAGTCCCTATCGGCCTGCTGACGCACCTGGGGTCGTCGAACGTGCCGATGGTGAGGAAGGCGTCGATGTTGCCCGCCTTGAGGTCGGCCAGGGCATTTGCGCCAAGCGACAGCTCGAGGGTCGTCCTGATTCCCAGCATGCGCGAGAGCAGCTGGGACATCAGCCCGCAGATGAGGGTATGCTTGACGAAGGGCGGCGAGACGAGCGCGAGCCTGAGGTCGGAACGCTTCTCGCCCTCCTTGCCAAAGCTCTCGGCAGCGCGTTCGACCGCGTCGAAGCTGGCGATCGCCTCGCGCGTGGGGCCAATCAGGGCCTCGCCGAGCAAGGTCAGGAACGCCTTCTTGCTACCTCGCTCGAACAAGGGAGCCCCCAGCTCGTCCTCCAGCTCGATGATCGACTTGGATACGGCCTGGACCGACACGTCCTCCAGACGCGCAGCAGCCGAGAAGTTGCCGGTGCAGGCGACGAGATGGAAGTATCGCAGCTGTCTGATGTTCACGGAGCCCCCCATCGAGAACCAGTTGAAAGAGCGTTTCGATCCACGCAAGGGCCGGTCACCGGCGAAGCACGCCCTCGCGCCAGCCCGTTCGTGACCCATACGCCGCACGTTAGTTTGGTATGACCGCTCGTTTCTGTCAACGCACATGTGCTGCAAGTTGAACGAAGCCGTGTCCCTTTGGAGTAGGAACGCCGCGTGGCCGCATGGCCGTCTTGGCGGGACGTCGCATCGGGAACATACGCACCGACCACCGACACGACCTCGCCAACATCACGTGGCCCAGAGACAGGAGACCAGATGGAGACACAGACGCCCTCGAACGCAGACGAGCTGCTCGCCAAGGCGATCAGCGAGTTCGGCGCCGACCAGTTCGCGACGAAGCGCTGCGGCGCGCGCGTGGACGAGGCGTGGCCCGGCCACGCCGTGTGCAGCTTCGACATAACGCCCGAGCACCGCAACGGCATCGGCTCCGTGATGGGAGGCGCCATCTTCACGCTGGCGGACTTTGCCTGCGCCGTGGCCTCCAACCTCGAGCAGCAGAACGCCGTCACGGCGACGAGCGACATCCAGTACCTCGCGGGCACCAGGGGCGCGCGCCTCACGGCCACCTGCGACGTGGAGCGCGCCGGCAAGCGCCTGTGCTTCTACACCACGCGCGTGACTGACGATCTCGGCACCCTCGTGGCGCTCGTTCACGCCACCTGCATGCGCGTGGGACAGGCGCAGGGGTAGGGCGACGCCGCCGGCAGCCGCCGAACATCCAAACATAATAAGACGTCCCACCCGTGCGGGCATTCGCCTAGGCGAAGTCCTCGAGCTCGATGCGATCGGTCGGGACGATGCCCGCGCCGGCTAGGGCCGTCGCGACGGCGCCCTCCTCCTCGGGCAGGCTGCGCAGGGCGGTGCCGCACTCGGCGTTACCCATGGCGGCCGGCCGGGAGACTAGACGGGCCGAGACCCCGGCGGCCTCGCAGGCACGCAGGGACTCAAGCGCGTCGGTCGTGCAGGCAAACCCACGCATCACGAACAGCCGGCGTTCAAGAGCCAAACCCGCTACCTCCCCACAGCCCGCGCAGGCGCGCGGCGTCGCCCGGCACGTCGCAGCCCAGGCCGCGCCCGGGCTAGCTACGACACGGGCCGGCCTCGCGAGGCCGGCCCGATCATGAGTATCCCGAAGAGTATTCTGAAAATCTGGCTCGCGCCTCGGCTCACCAGACGTGCATGGCGGAGGCGTATGCGAATCGAACACATCCAAGACGCTCTGCACGCCTCGCAACGGTTTTGAAGACCGCGGCACCCACCAGGGCACATCCGCCTCCACGCCGCGTCCCATGATACCCAAAAGCGCGCAGGTGGGCGCAGGGATCGCGCAACGCAGCGTTTCTCCAGACCAAGCGCCATCCACCCCAGGAAGGCCACCGCTCGCCGCCGGCATGGACGCAAGCGCCGACCTGGCGGACGGCGCACTCCCTCTCTACCCGCGCCGTCCCTACGCCCGCACGAGCCGGCGCACGCCCTGGGCGTCGCGGCGCGTGAAGCCCGCCTGATCAAGGTGCTCGAGCAGCGGCAGAGCGTACTTGCGCGACAGCCCCAGGGCCTCGCGCAGCTCGCTTGCCGTGGCCTCTCCCCCGCCGGTCTCGATGGTCGCCCTCACCCTCGCGCGCGCCTCGCCGGCCGCCTCGGCCGACAGGTAGTACGTGCGGTCGACGCACTCGGCCTCCCCGCGCTCGGCAAGCAGGCGCAGCGCCCGGCGCACGAGGGGCACCTCCATGGACAGGCCGGCGGCGAGCTCCTCGTCAAACGGCGCGGCGAGGCCCAGCTCGCGCAGGCGCGCGCCAACCGCGGCGAGCAGCTCGTCGGTCTGGGCCTGCGCCTGGGCGCGCAGCTCGGCGGCGATGACGTTGGACTCGAACCGCGCCGCGACCCCGCGGCCTTGCGCCACGTCGACCAGCGCGGCGAACAGCGCCTCCTCGCAGCGCGGGCAGGCGGCGTCGCGCAGGCTCAGCAGCGGCATGCCGTCCGCTCCCGCGCCGCGCAGCGCGCCCGCGATGCGCCCGACGATCCCGTCCAGCACGGCGGGTGCGACGAAGCGCGCCCCCTCCTGGCCGCAGGCGAGCTCGACGACCTCGCCTGCGCCGACCAGCGAGGCAAGCGCGTGCCCAGCGGCCTCCCGCGGCAGGTCGAGGCGAGCGGAGACCTCCTCGGCCGAGAGCGGCAGTGCCGCCATGCGCGCAAGCGAGCGCACGGCCCCCTCGTCATCGCGGGCCTCGAGCGCGGCGAGCAGGTCGCGCTCGTCCTGCGCCAGCGCCGTGCGGCGCGCCGGGCTCGCCCAGAGCACCTCGCCTCCCCCCACGAGTTCCACCGGGGAGTACGCCATGACGACGAACCGGTCGTGGGAGCGCACGGCGAGCGGCTCCTCGAGGCGAATCTGCACCAGGGCGTCCGACCCGCAGGCAAGCTGCTCGGCCCCGTCGCAGATCAGGACGCGCCCCAGGGCCTCGGTGGTGCCGGTGCACACGTGCACGCGCTCGCCGGACGTCAGCGGTGCCGGCCGGCCGTCGCGGCCGAGCCAGCGCAGGCGCGCGTCGAAGCGATCGCGGGCGGCAAGCGAGCCCGGCGCCACCACCGAGCAGCCCCGCGCGGCCTCGCCGACGCCCACGCCGCCCAGGTTGAGCGCGGTGCGCTGCCCCGCCACGGCGCGCTCCACGTCATGGCCGTGCACCTGCACGCCGCGAACGCGGGCGGGCGTGCCGCCGGGATAGACCTCGACCGCGTCGCCCGCCGAGAACGCGCCCGCGCGCAGCGTGCCCGTCACCACCGTGCCCACGCCCGCCACGTTGAACGAGCGGTCCACGGCAAGCCGGGCCGGCAGCGCGCGGCGGCGCTCGACCTCGCCCGACGCGAGGACGTCGTCGACCGCGTCGGAGATTCGGCCGAGCAGCTCGTCCACGCCGTCGCCGGTCCTGCTGGAGACGGGAATCACGGGAGCCCCCGCGAAGCTCGTGGTGGCCAGGTAGTCCTCGACGTCCGCCTGGACGAGCTCGAGCCAGTCGGGGTCGACCAGGTCGGTCTTGGTGAGGGCGACCACCATGCGGCGGACGCCGACGAGCTCCAGGATGCGCAGATGCTCGCGGGTCTGGGGCATGACGCCGTCATCGGCCGCCACCACGAGCAGCGCCACGTCGACGCCCGTCGCGCCGGCGACCATCGCGCGCACGTAGTGCCCGTGTCCCGGCACGTCCACCAGCCCCGCCACCCGCCCGTCGGGCAGGCGCAGCTCGGCAAAGCCCAGGTCGATGGTGATGCCGCGCGCCTTCTCCTGCGGCAGGCGGTCCGGGTCGGTGCCGGTCATCCGCAGGACCAGCGAGCTCTTTCCGTGGTCGACGTGGCCGGCGGTGCCCACGATCACGGGCACCTCTGCCCCTCGCTCGCAAGAAACGCCCTCGCTAGCAGCCATGCGCGGATCCCTCCTCGACGACGAGACTTGCCAGGGCCGCCACGAGGTCGTCCTCGTCGCGGCGGTCGACGAGCGTGCGCACGTCACAGACCAGCTCGTCATGGCTGATGCGCGTGACCACGGGGCGCTCGGGCCGCTGGATGAGGCGTCGGCGCGCCTCGTCGAGGTCGGCGCCCGGCCAGCCCAGGCGCAGCGTCCAGCTGGGCAGCTCAGTGGTGGGCAGGGCCCCTCCTCCCACGTACGACACGTCGGCGGCGACGCGCAGCGTGACGCGTCCCACGCGGGCGAGGAGCTGCGCGCCTCCCGCCGCGCACTCGGCGGCCGTGCAGTCAACGCACGCGCCCAGCGACTCCGCGGCCCGCAGGAGCTGGTCGAACAGGGCGCAGGCGCGCTCCCGCAGAAGGTCGGCGGGCGTCGAGAGCATCGTCAGGACCGGCACCCGGCCCCAGGCGCCGTCGGCGTCAAGGTAGTCGCGCAGCGTCGCCTCCAGCCCGGCCAGTGTGAGCTTGTCGGGGCGCAGGGCGCGCATGAGGGGGTTCTTCTTGATGCGGCCCACCAGCTCGGCCGAGCCCAGGATGATGCCAGCCTGGGAGGCCCCCAGCAGCTTGTCGCCCGAGAAGCTCACCACGTCGACCCCCTGCCCGAGCGACCATGCGGGCGTGTGCTCGGCGCTGGGGATGCCGGCGGCCGACAGGTCCACGAGCACGCCCGACCCCTGGTCCTCGTAGACCATGGCGCCGCGCTCATGCGCAAGCGCCGCGAGCTCGGCGGCGTCGACCTCCTCGTGGAAGCCCACGACGCGGTAGTTGGAGGGGTGGACCTTCAGCACCAGCGCGGTGTCGGGCGTGATGGCGCGCTCGAAGTCGGCGAGGTGCGTCTTGTTGGTGGTGCCCACCTCGACCATGCGCGCGCCCGACAGCGCCATGATGTCGGGGATGCGAAACGAGCCGCCGATCTCGATGAGCTCGCCTCGGCTCACCACGACCTCCCGGCCCGCGGCGAGCTCGCTGAGCACGATGAGGACAGCGGCGGCGTTGTTGTTCACCACGGCGGCGTCCTGCGCGCCGGTGAGGGTGCAGAGCAGCTCGCGCACCAGCTCATGGCGCGAGCCGCGCGCGCAGGAGCCCGTGTCGAACTCCAGGGTGTCGTAGTGGGACGCGACGTCGGCCACGTGGGCGGCGGCGCGCTCGGACAGCGGGGCGCGCCCCAGGTTGGTATGCACGACGACGCCCGTCGCGTTCACCGCGCAGCGCAGGTGCGGGCGCGCGTCACGGGCCGCGCGGTCGGCGCAGTGAGGGACGAGCTCGTCGCGACCGAGGGGCTCCTCCCCCGCAAGGATGCGAGATCGCTCCTCGTCAAGCGCCGAGCGCAGCGACGCCACTACCATCGCACGCGGCGCCGCCCCCAGCACGGGCGTCATTGCCTCGCATCCCAGCAGGCCATCGACGCGCGGCAGGGCCCGCAGGGCGGCACGCGCCCGCGGGCCCGGCGCGGCGCCGCCGGTCCTGTCGGCCGTCTCGGCCACGTCATGCTCCGTCATGCAATCCCCCATCGCCAGCCTGTAGCCGAACGTCACCCTTCCGCGTGCACCGCTGCCCGGCAGGGCGCCGGGCCCGGGACGGGAAGGGCTAGCGGAGTACCACCACGTCGTCGGCGGACAGCATCGAGGCGACCGAGCCGTCCATGTTGCCGGCGACGCCCACGGCGAGCTGCTCGCGCTTGTGGTAGAAGTCGAGGCACGTGCCGCAGCTCGAGATCGTCACGCCCCTGTCCGCCAGCAGGCGCAGGTCGTCGAGCACCTTGGAGCCCTCGCACGTCAGATTGACGCCGGCATTCATGAAGATGAGCTTATCGGGCGCCTGCTCGGCGCGCGCCAGCGAGTAGATGTACTTCTCCATGAGCAGGGTCCCCAGCTCGGGGTCGCCCGCACCCAGCTTGTCGTTCAGGATGAAGTAGAGCTTTCCCATGTCACGTATCCTTTTCTCTCGTGCCCCCGCGCATGTGCCGGGGCGCGTTCTCGATCATACTTGGTGCGCGCCGTCCGTACATTCGCGCGCACGGGCCCGCCCGGCCCCGCGCACGGCGCGCGCCCTATGCCACCCACACGCGCGGCTCGCCCTCCTCGAAGGTCCCAATCCGCGCCGCGGCCGGCACCGACGCCGCGCGCAGGTCGGCGGCGAAGGCGTCCGCGTCGGCGGGGTCCACCGCCACGAGCAGCCCGCCCGAGGTCTGCGGGTCGGCGAGCACGTTCCAGGCGCAGTCGGCCGACGTCCCCGCCAGGTCACCCCCCAGCGTCGTGAAGCCCTGCGCCCACGCACGCACGTCACGCGTCTTGCCGGGCGTCACGCCGCGCTCGGCCAGGTCGCGCGCGCCCTCGATGAGGGGCACGGCCGCCATGTCGAGGCGCAGGGCGCACCCGCTGGCGGCGCACATCTCGTGGGCGTGGCCGGCAAGGCCAAAGCCCGTGAGGTCGGTGCAGGCGTGGACGTGGCCCGCGGCGGCGTGGGCGCGCACCACGGCGGCGGCGCCGGCGTTGAGCGTGGCCATGAGCTCCACGGTGGGCGCGATGCCCTCCTCGCTCACCTCGCCGCGCTTGAGCCCGGTCGTCATGAGCCCGGTGCCCACCGGCTTGGTGAGGAACAGCACGTCGGAGGGCATGGCCCCGGCGTTGCGCAGCAGGTGCTTTGGGTCGACCGTGCCTAGGACGCACAGGCCGTACTTGGGCTCGTTGTCCTCGATCGTGTGGCCGCCGGCGACGAGCGCCCCCGACTGCGCGACCACCTGACCAGCGCCGCGCAGCACCTCGGAGGCCACCTGCACGCCCAGCATCCGGGGGAACGCCATGAGGTTCAGGCAGAGCCTAGGCTCCCCTCCCATGGCGTACACGTCGGAGAGGGCGTTTGCCGCCGCGATGCGCCCGAAGTCGAACGGGTCGTCCACGATGGGCGTGAAGAAGTCCGTGGTCATGACCACGGCCAGGTGGTCGGCCAGCAGGTACACCGCCGCGTCGTCGTCGGTCTCGGTGCCCACGAGCAGGCGCGCGTCCTCGGCCTTGGGCAGGCAGGCGAGGCGCAGTAGGTCTGAGAGGTCACCCGGACCCCACTTCGCCGCTCAACCCGACTTGCTGGAAAGCTGCGTCAGCCTCACCTCGAGCCGCTCGCAAGCAGGCGCGTCTGCCATGGGAATCACCTCCGTCGGTCATCGCCGAATCTGTCAGTACGTGGGATCATACCCTAACCCAGCCCGCCGGCAACGCATGCGCCGAGTTCCCACATCGCGGCAGGGCGTCCCGTATCGCGGGGCAAGCGGGCCACGCGTCCACACTCCGTACCCAGCATGCCCACATCTCCTTCACGCCCCGCCTCTCTTAAAGCCAAAACGGGCCCGGCGGGGGTACACTACCCATAGGCAGGAATCGCCCGTCGCCCGCGCCCCCGACCGACAGCTGGCTGGAGCGCGGGCGGCATGGATGCCCTTCCCCACGCTCGACACGCGTTGCCAGATTGGAGCACATGAAATGAAGACCAAACGCACTCGTACCACTGGCAGGAACATAACGACCATCGCGCTCTCGGCCACCCTGGCCACCGCAGGGCTCGGGCTCGCGTCGGCGGGGATCGCGTGGGCCGAGGAGCCCGCGCAGGATCCCGCCGCAGCCGTCAGCGAGACCGCAGATCCCGCCGCGACCTCCGAGCCGACCGAGACCCCGGCCGAAAGCGCCTCGCAGACGCCGGCCGAGTCCACCAGCGAGACGACCCAGCCCACGCAGACGTCCGAGACGCCCGCGCCCGCCGAGACGTCTACGACGATCACTCCTATCACCGACGTGCAGGTGGTCACGATCGAGCTCACCAACGACGTCACCACCGCAACCACGCTCTACGACCAGATCAACGCCGTGCGCGCCGAGCAGGGCCTGCCCGCGCTGACGCGCAGCGTCGCGCTTGAGGACGCCGCCTGGCAGCGCGCCGCGGAGAGCGTCGTGCTCGCCGCTCACGTCCGGCCCGACGGCACCGCCGTGTCTGCCGTGAGCCCCTCGGCCGGCATAACCGGCGAGACGCTGCTCGCCGGCGACGCCACGACGGCCGGCACCGCGCAGGCGGCGACCACCGCCTGGCTGGCGGACGCCGACGCCTCGGCCGACCTGCTCTCCTCGGCGCACGCCTCGGTGGGCATCGGCCTGGTGCGCGACGCGGCCGGCACCTACCACTGGGCGGTTGTGTACGGCGACACCGCCGACGCCCAGGCAGAGGGCACCGCGCGCGCTGACGGCACGTGGACCTACAATCTGACGGTTCCCACGGCAAACCTGACCGCCGCGGGCACCACCACACTGCAGGCCCAGGTGGACGCCGGCGCCACGCTGCAGCTCGCCCCCGGCGTTCGCCTGAGCGGCGAGCTCTCCCCCACCGAGGCCCCCGGCCTTGCGTTCGACAACACCCAGCCGCTCGCCCTTAACCCCACTACCGTGACCTGGCAGACGGCGGACGCCGCCATCGCGACCGTCGACGCCAACGGCACCGTGACGGGCGTGGCCAACGGCATCACGCAGGTCAGCGCCGTCAGCGCCCAGAGCCAGGTCGGCACCACCACGTGGGACGTGACGGTGGGTGACGGCGTCCCCGCGCAGACCGAGCCCGCACAGGAGGAGGCGCCCGCCGAGGAGCCCCCGACGGATCCCGCGCAGGAAGAGCCCGTGGTCGATCCGACCCTGGACGCTGAGCGTGAGCAGACGGGCGACAGCGGCGACGAGACCAGCACGCTCACCGACCCCGAGCTCGCCGACCCCGCCGGCGAGACGCCCGCGGACAGCACGGCCGCGGACGGCTCGTCAAGCGAGGCGGACAGTTCCTCCGACAGCTCGGCCTCTGACAGCTCGGTGACCGACGAGTCCGCCGGCAGCGACGCCAGCCAGCCCGGCGACGCGGACGGCTCCTCGGACAGCGACGACGCCTCCGACAGCAGCGAGGAGGCCGACGCGAGGATTGACCTTGCGAGCTGCAACGTCCTGGGCATCACCGACGCGGTCGCAAACGCCGACGGCTCGCCCGTTACGCCCGCCTTCTCGGTGAGCGCCCCCGACGGCGCGACCACCCTCATCAGCGTCTCGGCCGACGGCACGGTGACCGGCTCGCTCGTCAAGGACGTGGACTACACCTACGCCTTCTCCAACAACACGGCGGCCGGCGAGGCCACGCTCACCATCACCGCCCTGCCCGACAGCACGCAGGTCACCGGTGAGATCACCAAGACGTTCAACATCGCCCCCCTGACCACCGACCTCGCGTCGGCGGGCTTTGCCATCGGCGCGATCGGCGACCAGACCTACACCGGCGAGCCCATCGAGATCGTGCCCTCGGTCATGTCGGCCGACGGCGCCACGACCCTGGTGGAGGGGACCGACTACACGGTGAGCTACGCAGCCTCCGACGGCACCGTCCTGGAGGGCGCGCCCACCAACCCCGGCACCTACATGGTGGTCGTGACCGGCACCGGCTCCTACGCAGGCCAGCTTACCATGAACTTCAACGTGATCGAGCCCGCCCCCACCGACCTGGCGAGCGCGAACTTTGCCATCGCCCCCATCGCCGACCTGACCCAGCCCGAGGAGGGCGCCGCCGTCAAGCCCGAAGTGAGCGTCAGCGACGGCACCACCACGCTGGTGGAGGGGACCGACTACACGGTGAGCTACGCAGCCTCCGACGGCACCGCCCTGGAGGGCGCGCCTACCGCGGCGGGCACCTACGTGCTCACGGTGAGCGGCATCGGCGACTACGCCGGCACGCTGACCGCCAACTTCAACGTGCTCGCCCCCGAGAAGACCGAGACCCCCGCGCAGCCCACCGACATCCGCAGCGCCACGATCTCGGCCATCGAGGATCAGACGTTCACCGGGCAGGCGATCACCCCGCAGGTCAGCGTGTCGCACAACGGCACGGCCCTGACGCAGGGCACCGATTACACGGTGGGCTATGAGAACAACGTCAACGCGGGCACCGCGCGCGTCGTCATCACCGGCATTGGCGCGTACACCGGCACGACCGACACGACCTTCGTCATCAAGACCATCGAGATGACGCAGGTGGAGATCGTCATGCCCAACCAGTACTACACGGGCGAGGCGCTGAGCCCCAAGCCCATCTCCGTCACCGCCCAGAGCGGCTACACCCTGACCGAGGGCGTTGACTACCAGATCATCGGCTACGCCAACAACACCAAGGTCGGCAAGGCCGGCGTGACCCTGCGCGGCCTGGGCAACTTCACCGGCACGGTGGTCGCGGCCTTCGAGATCGTCGAGCGCCCGGCCGACAGTCAGCAGGCGACCCAGCAGGACGCCGGCAAGACGACCACCCTGCCCAAGACCGGCGACGCGACGAGCCCCGTGCCCATCGTGGTCGCAAGCGTGGCGGGCGTCGCCCTCGTGGGTGCCGGCATCGGCCTGGCCGTGAGCCGTCACCGTCGCGACGACGCATAGGTGACGGTACCGCTGGCCCCGGACGCCCGAGGTCTTGTCGGGCGAACCCGCGGAGCTGCCCCACAGATTTAGCGCGCACCTGGACGGGCGGGTTGGTCGATCCGACCACCCGCCCGTCCTTCTTGTCTAGCCCGCCTGCCTAGACCAAAACCGGTCCGGCCGCGACATCCGCCTCCGAGCAGCCGTTTCCCCAAGAGACAAAACCGATTGCCTACTTTACCTCCCCATTGCTGAAAACCGCCTCAACGTTGTGTAGAATATGCGTCGACGGTGCGCATCCACTCGTGCCTGCATGACGAGAGCCGATGCCGCATTTGCCGTACGTTTCCGTTAGGTCAGCACGATTGGAGGCACCATGAACCCGCTCACGCGCACCAGTTCCCCCGGTAAGACAGGCGCGTCTCCCCGGGCGCTCTTCCTCGCGTTCGTCACGGCGCTGCTGCTCGCCCTGCCGCTCGGGACGGCGGCGCTCGCCGCAGAGACCACCCCGGCGCCTGAGGCCGAGTCGACGCCCGCCCAGGCCCCGGCGGCCGATGCGACCATCATCCGGGAGTCCGGCCTGGTCATCGAGGCCCCCTCGAGCGTCTACTTCGCCGAGGACGAGTGGTGGACCTACATGGGCGACGGCGAGGCGATGTACTTCCGCACCTACGCCGGCGTCGACCCCACCGCCGCGCCCGACGTGACCCTCGGCGCCCCTGATGAGACGTGGGCAGCGACGCTTGTCACCGACACCTACGAGTACCTCGGTGCCGTTCCCTACGAGAACGACTCAGTGACGTTCTACGCCTACTACTATCGGGACGGCGACGACCCGCAGACCCCCTACGTCGACTTCCGCGCCTACGTCCCGCTCCCCGACGGCTCGATCACCGCGATCGCCGGCTTCTTCCGCTCCCCTGACGCCGCCACCCTGCTCGAGATGGTCGACGGCATCTTTGCCACCGTCGAGCTTGACACCGGCGGCACCACCGTCGCAAGCACGGTCAGCGGCAATACCCTGACCTGCGGCGACTTCACCTTCGAGCTCCCCTCGAGCGTCGAGTTCGAGCTCGAGACCTCCGAGGACGGCTCGATCGTCGCGGCGTACCAGGGTCCCGATGCCGCCAGCTTCCTGATGGCGTTCAGCATCGAGACTGACGGCGTCGTCATCACCTCGGTGGAAGAGCTCCAGCAGGCCGGCGACTCCTTCATGTCCGGCGTCGCTGAGGGCGCCGAGGGCGAGGGCGGCGAGCTCCTCGAGGGCAGCGTGTTCACCAATGACCAGAGCATCGCCTACTACCACGCATGCTACATCTCCGGCGAGATGGACGCCTCGTTTGTCTTGGCACCCTACAGCGGCAGGATGATGATCATCGCCATCTTCGACGCCGGCTCCACCGACGACTTCTCGTTCGCAAACGATATGCTGTTTGAGATCGCCGGCACCATCAACATGGCCGCCAACTCCACCGCCGCATCTGACGCAGGCTCCGCCGCGACCGAGGCACCCGCCGATGACGCCTCCGCCGAGGGCTCCGAAGGCGCCGAGAGCGCCGACGCAGATGGCTCCAGCAGCCTCGGCGAGGGACTTGGCGACTTCAGCGACATCTTCGGCGACTTCCCCGTCGACGAGATCACGGTCGTCTAACGCACGAGCCCGGCGCACAGTCGCCTAGCACCCGTACGACCACGTGGGGCACCCTGAACCAACAGGACAGGGTGCCCCTTGCGTTGGCGCCCAACCTGACGCACAATCACACCCGGCACGTTAACGCACGCCCCCAGGCTCAAGGAAAGGAGCATCATCGCATGGACATGGCAGTTCGATCACACACGGCGCGCGCGTCCTTGGCATGGCGGCTCGCAGCCGGCGTCGCCGCACTCGTGACGGCGGCCTCGCTCGGCGGGCCGGCCTACGCGGAGGAGGCAACCCCAAACAGCTCGCAGGCAGCACAGACGCCGGCGGTTGCGACCTCTCAGGCCCCCGACCAGCAGACGGCGAGCGCGGACGGCGTCGCCATCCAGGAGTCGGGCATCACCTTCACCATGCCTGCCACCACCCAGCAAAACGCCTCTGGCTGGTGGGAGTATGTGGACGACGACATCAAGCTGTACCTCAAAGCCTTCCCCAACTACGCCAGCGCCCCCGACTTGGCACTTGACGGCCCCGACGAGGCCTGGGCAAAAGAGTACGCGCAGGCAAAGGAGGCGCAGGAGCGGGAGCTTACCCCCTCGGTGAGCTTTGACTACGTCGACCACCTTGACTATCAAGTCGGTGACACGACGTTCTACGCCTATCTCTTCCTCGAGCAGGAAGAGGGCAAGTCCCCCTGCGTCTACTTCCATGCGTACGTGCCGCTCGGCGCCAGCGGCTCCTACACCGCACTGGTCGGCTTCTACTTCTCCGACCACATCAACGAGTCGGCCGACCTGGTTGACGACATCCTCGCCACCGTCAGGCTCGACCCCAGCGCCGATGTCCCGGGCTACGCGTTCAGCCTGGGCGAGTATGCCGTCACGCTTCCGGGCGACATTGACTTCCAGATTGTCGAAGACGAGGACGGTGGCATAAACGCAACCTTCGAGGGCTCCGACGGCCCGTGTGCGGTGGTGGCCTACGTGGAGGACATCGAAGACGTCACCCTCACTTCCCTCGACGACGTTCAGCAGCTATGCGATGCGATGCTCGCAAGCGTGGTGGACAGCTACGAGGCAAACGGGGGCTCGCTTGTTGGCAGCGCGGTGCTTACCAACGATAAGTCGGTCAACTACTACTTCGCAAGCATCATTTCGCCAGGCGAAGACGCGACCTTCGTCATGGTTCCGTATTCCGGGACCATGCTCGTCGTGATGGTACTCGACAGCGGCACGTCAGACGACTATGACCTCGCTACGACCGTTGCCGACGAGATCGCCTCGTCGATCGAGTTCCTGCCCTACACGGCAGCGCTGGACTAGGCTCCGGACGGCAATCGTCCCCTCCACGCCGCGGCATCATGCCAGGCGGCCCACCAACGACCCGCACGCTCCAAGGACGCAGCGATCCGGTGAGCATGCGGGTCGTTGGCCTTGACAAGGCGCCCGTCGCCAACCTCATGGCCCCATTCTGTTTACCTGCGCGACTGTCATGGTGAGGCATGCCACGGCCAGGGGTTGTGGTAAACTCGAATCCCAATGGTTCGTGCGAGGGCGACACATACCAAAAACGTCAGCCTCGCCTGTCATGTCACGACCACGGAGTGAGGCGAGCATGCCCTGGTACCACTTTCTCGTGATCTTTGCCGTCGCGCTTGTCGTGGCCATGGCGACTACCCCTCTGGCCAAACGCATCGCATTGCGCGTCAATGCCGTTGACTACCCGAGCGCCCGGCGCATCAACAAGGTTCCCATGCCGCGCATGGGTGGCCTCGCGATATTCCTCGGTCTCATCGCCGCCCTCATCGTCCAGTACTGCGGCACCATAGCCTTCGGGTGGCCCTCCGCGTTCATTTCGCACCCCTCCATGCACATCAACTACTGGGGGCTTGCCGTCTCGGTGCTCGTGATTTTTCTCACCGGCCTGATCGATGACGTCAAGTCACTCAAGCCGGGCCAAAAGCTGGTCGGACAGATACTCGCAGGGTGCATCGCAGCGGGATCGGGCCTGCTCATCGGCAACATCGTGAACCCCCTGGGTGGCACCGAGGTGCTGTCGCTCGGCTGGCTCGCCTACCCCATCACGGTCATCTACCTCGTGGCGTTTGCCAACATCATCAACCTCATCGACGGCCTGGACGGGCTTGCCGCCGGCATCTCGGGCATCGTCTCGCTGTCGCTGTTCGGCATCACGCTCATGTCAGGGCGCATCGATGCCGCCGCGCTAGCCATTGCCACCTCGGGATCATGCCTGGGGTTTTTGCGCTACAACTTCCACCCGGCCAAGATCTTCATGGGTGACTCCGGGGCGCTGATGCTGGGATTTGTCCTAGGCATCGTCTCGCTTCTGGGCGTGACGCGCACGGCGGCGCTCACCACGCTGCTCGTGCCGCTCATCATCGCCGGCGTGCCCATCATCGACACCCTTGCCGCCATCGTGCGCCGCCTGCGCGGCCACGTGCCCATCGACCAGGCCGACAAGGGCCACATCCAGCATCGCCTCATCAAGGAGGGATTCGACCAAAGGCAGGCCGCTCTTCTCATCTACGGCTGGTCGGCCCTGCTGTCGTTGGGCGCGTTCGTGATAACGCAGGTACAGGTGGGCCCGCGCATCGCCATCTTCCTGCTGCTGCTCGTGGTTTCGTTCTTCTTCGTGAGGCGCCTGCACCTCTTCGAGCCGGTGCTGCGCCACTACTACGATCCCAAGACGCATCAGGACGAGATCCTACCGGCAGACGACCCGGTGTTCGCGCAGGGGTGTGAGGACAGCCGCGAGTCGGCTACCAACTCTGACCCCGACCTCGATGCCGACGCCAGCTCCAGCTCAGATCCCGATTCTGGCCCAAGCCCTCGCCAGCAGACCCCGTAAATCCCAAAGCATCCGTCGCGAGGTCGGCCGCACCCCCGCCCAGTGCCTCCGCACGAGATGTCTTGCGCAAAATGTTCGCGTAAAACAGCCTGACTTGGAAAGAAATCGGACTTTGGAACGAGTGTGTTTATTCGCTGGGTTCGAGTAACTGCTTTGGTGTATTGCTATATTCAATATTGTTAAGTCATGCTTGCAATATATCTAAGTCGCAATAGATCAGACCGGCATCCAGAAATCTCAACTCGTTCCGAAACGCCAAAACTTTCCACCTGAGGCCCATTTTGGCGTGCAATAGCTCGTTGGCTGACCTTCCGACCCAACAATCCAGCCAACGCAACAGCAGTCTTGAGCGTGAACGACCCTTGCAACACCTCCAGCGGCCACAAGAGCCTGCAAGAGCCTGCAAGAACCTGCAAAACCACGAGAACCTGCAAGAACCCGCAAGGGTGCACGCCGCAACATGGACGTGTCAATCAAAAAAGGGCGCCCGACCCTCAGCGAGCCGGGCGCCCCTAATAGGTACCCAAATGCTTTGGAAGGCGCGCTAAATTACGCAGCAGCAATAGCCTTCTTGGAAACCTCGACCAGATCGGCGAAGGACTGGGCGTCCTCGATGGCCATCTGCGACAGGACCTTGCGGTCGAGGTCGATATTGGCGAGCTTCAGGCCGTGCATGAACTGCGAATAGCTCATGCCGTTGATGCGGCAGGCAGCGTTGATGCGGGTGATCCAGAGCTTGCGGATCTCGCGCTTCTTGTTGCGACGATCGCGATACTGGTACATCAGCGAATGCTGGACCTGCTCCTTGGCCTTACGGTAGCAACGCGAACGTGCGCCGTAGTAGCCCTTCGCGAGCTTGAGAATGCGACGGCGCTTCTTCTTGGCCATAACCGAACGCTTGACACGAGCCATGATCAATCACTCCTTGAAAGCTGAAACCTTAACGATCACTGCGAGCTACGACGTAAGCTCGGTCCTTAGTGGTCGATGACGGAAGAGACGTACTTGCGCTGCTTGGCGCTCTGCAGGGTGGCCATGGCGCGGAGCTGACGCTTACGCTTGGCAGTCTTCTTGGTGAGGATGTGACGCTTGTTACGCTGAGCGTGGACGATCTTGCCGGTGCCGGTGGTGCGGAAGCGCTTGGCAACGGTCTTGTTGGTCTTCATCTTGGGCATTGCTGTCTACTCCTTTGCTCTGGCCAGCCCTTGCGAACTGGCCCCTTCTCACACGAACGTCTACTCAGCGTCCTCGGCGGCCGCCGCCTTCGCGGCGGGCTTGGCAGAGGTGCGCAGGGGTGCGACAAGCATGTGCATGTTGCGACCCTCGAGCTTGGGGGGTGCCTCGACCGTACACACATCCTTGAGATCCTCAGCGAGCTTCTCAAGCATGTTCAGGCCGATCTCGGGGTGGGCCATCTCACGACCGCGGAACATGATGGTGATCTTGACCTTGGCACCCGAGGCAAGGAAGCGCAGGACGTGCTTCTTCTTGGTCTCGTAGTCTCCCACGTCGATCTTCGGACGGAACTTCATTTCCTTCACGTCGATCTTGACCTGGTTCTTACGAGCTGCCTTGGCCTTCTGCTCCTGCTCGTACTTGAACTTGCCGTAGTTCATGACACGGCAGACAGGCGGCTCGGCGTTCGGGGCGATCTCGACGAGGTCGAGGCCCTGGTCATCGGCAACGCGCTGCGCATCGCGGATGTCGAAGATGCCCAGCTGGCTACCGTCAACGCCAATCAGTCGGCAGTGGGAGCAGCGGATCGCCTCATTGATCCGAGGCTCATCGGACTTAGCTATGCGTAACACCTCCCATTCGATGCCGCCCGCAGGCGGCGTAAACGAAAACTCCCGGATCGCCGTCATGGCAACCCGGGAGTCATGATGCTCAAAGACAAGCAACACGCTTGTCAGGAGGTATCATTTCGACCAGGCAGCTACCACGTTGGCGCCACAAGGTGGGGACATGCGTCCCACTTGAGGCCTTTGCGCGTTACGAATCCAGTTTCAGATACGTACCGCTCAAAAGCTGAGATAGATTAGCACACGGACGCGGTACGGACAAGCCACAGTCGATATCTTCATGCGGCTGCACCTGGTCAACACAGAACGTGAAAGCTGCGAGCATCGGCGGAACAATCTCACGGGACCCACCAACGAGCAACGGGGCCGCATCCCCCACAGCGAAGGGGATGCGGCCCCGCTTAGCTAGCTTGCCGGACGTCCCGTCAGTTCAGGCCGCCCGGGTCTACGAGGCGAAAGGCATCGCATGCGCGAGCCCCGCTCGGCTCCGGAGACGCTACGCGATCTCGGCGGCGGCGCACTGGCCGGCGTTGATGCCCATGACGGTGATGTCGCAGATGGCGTTGCCGCCGATGCGGTTGGCGCCGTGGATGCCACCGGTCACCTCGCCGGCAGCGTACAGGCCGGCGATGACGTTGCCCTTGATGTCAAGCGCCTGGTTGCTGGTGTTGATGCGGATGCCACCCATGCAGTGGTGGATGCCCGGGTACACGGGGATGGCGTAGAACGGGGCGGTCTCCAGCGGTAGCACGAAGCCCGTGGTGCGGCCGAAGGGATCCTCGGCGCCGCCCACCGACGCGTTGTAGGTGTCGATGGTGGCCTGCAGGGCGTCCGCGGGCACGCCGATGGCGTCGGCCAGACCGGCGACATCGTCGGCCTTGACGCTCATGCCCTTGTTCTCGTAGCCGGCGCACGCCTTGTTGGCGTCGTAAACCGACTGGTCGTAGACGACCCAGATCTTGCCCTCGGGCTGCTCGAGCTCGGCGGCGGACACGACGTCACGGGTGTCCATGTCGTTGACGAAGCGCTCGCCGTTGAGGTTGACCAGGATGCCGCCACCGCCGCGCACGCCCTCGGCGACCAGCGAGCCGTCCTGATACACGGTGGGGTGGATCTGGATCTGGCTCATCTGGATGAGGTTGGCGCCAACCTTCTGGGCCATGACCATGCCGTCGCCCTGGATGCTGGCGGCATTGGTGGACACGAAGGTCTGCAGGTCGGGGCGGTACTCCTTGATCATGTCCTTGTTGGAGCCAAAGCCACCCGAGCACAGGATGACGGCCTTGGCGGAGTAGGTGGTGCCGTCCTCGCACACCACGCCGTTGACCCTGCCAGACTCGTCAGTGGTGAGCTCGGTCGCAGCGGCCTCGTAGACTACCTCGATGCCGGCGTCAGCCACGGCGGCGGCGATTGCCGGCACGTAGGATGCGCCGATGGCCGAGCCGTCGGTGGGACGATGGCAGCAGGGCTGCGACATGCCGCCGGTGGTGGTCAGGTTGTCGAGCACCAGTCCGTGCTCAGCCAGCCAGTCGATGGCGGGGCCGGAGCCCTCGCACATCTTGGTGACCAGGTCGACGTCATTCCAGTTGTTGCCGCCGGCAATAGTCTCCTGGATGAACAGGTCGGTGGGGTAGTCGATACCCTGCTCCTTCTCGTAGGTGGAGTCGGAGGCGTTCATACCCGAGGAGGAGAAGATGGTGTTGCCGCCCTCCATGGCGTTCTTCTCGAGGATGATGACCTTCTCGACGCCGGCCTCCTTGGCGGCCAGGGCCGAGCACATGCCGGCGCCGCCCATGCCGACGACCACGATGTCGTACTCGCCGCCGGCGGCAGCACCCTCGTCAGCGGCGCTGGAGGCGCCCTCCTCGGCCAGGGCCGACACGGCACCCATGCCCAGGGCGGCCACGGCGGCGGTGGCACCGGCGACAAACGAACGGCGATTCATGGAAAGCTGAGACATTCTAGTTCCCCTTTCTCATTCACGGCCAGTTTGATTTTTGATGGTCGTAAGGTCGGTGGACAGGTGTTTCGTACCGCCCACCGACCATATTATTACGCTTGCATAAAAGTGACACAATACGTTCAACTTTTATGTTAGGCGTGTGCACCCAAAACAACTGCGCACACGCCATTCAGTATGCACCACGAGCCGCGAGCTCACTCGAGAAGCTACGCCTGGATCTTGGCCTCGAGCTTTGCGATCGCAGTGTTGATGAAGGTGTAAACGGCCAGGAACTCCTCACCCTCCGGAATCGTCAGGGTCACGAACATGCTGCTGCCGTCACCGGTACCGTCAGAGCCAGTGAACTCACGGTCAAACACGTAACCCTCGGGCGCAAGGTCAACGCAGGTCTGCTGGAGCTCCTTCTGCAGGCGCGACACGGCCACATCATACTCGCCGGCCTCGATGTGGTGGAAGATGTTGCTCATGTTGAGGATCATGCCCTCCATGGCGGTGGAGTCCACCTTCCCCGCCTCGCCGAGGTTGCGGATGGCGGTGTTGATGTTGGACCAGCAGATGTCATACACGATGGAGTCAGCGTCCATCATGTTGCTGGTAACCTGCGTCCACAGAGCAACCTCATCGCGGAACTTCTTGGCACCGAAGTACTTGAGGCCGTTGTACATCTGGGTATGGGCACCCGGCCAGTTGCCCGCCTCGCCGATGACGGCCTTGCCGAGCTTGTGCGTGGAAGCCTGGACGGCACGGACCAGACCCTTGTACTTACCCTGGTTGCCGGGACGACCGTCGATCTTGATGTCGGCGCGCTCCAGACCAGAGTCGATGGCAGCCTGGATGAGAATCTTGGTGCACCAGTCGTTGTCGTCGGCCTTCATGAAGCTATACTCCGGACGACCGGTGGGAACCATATCGTTGTTCGCGTAGTCCTCGGCGCCCTCCATCTCGCCCAGATGCTCCAGGCCGATGGTAACGGTGACCTTGTCGACGACCTCGGGGAACACCTGGTAGGGGTCCATATCGAAGTTGCCGGTCTCAAAGCCCTCGATGAAGTGGCGGGTATCGATGCAGAACACCAGGGTCTTGTGACGCTTTTCCTGGGGGATCTGCGAGAAGTAATGGCACACGCCCAGAGCACCAAGCGCGCCGTTGTCCTGCGTCAGGGCCATAGCATCAACGTGGATGTTGATGGTGATGTACTCGTCCGCGTCGGTGCCGTAGTTCTTGCCCGGCAGGAAGTACAGGAAGTTCCAGTTGTCGCAGACCTTGAACTCCGCCTTGAGGCCCATGTTGGCCTCCTTGCCCTCCAGGGCAGCGGCTTCCACGGTGTCAGCCGTTACGCGATCAACAACGATGGCCGGAGCGCTGGCGCGGAAGTTCTGGCGGTCGATGAGGCCCATGGCGCAGCCCCAGGTGAGGTTAGAGAGAACGATGAGGCCAGCCGCCTTGCCCGTCTCGGCGTACTTGTTCATCGTGCCCCACTGGCCAAAGTCCCAACGCGTATTCCAGGAGTTGTTGACCTCGGGGTCAACGATGGTGAGCATGGGGGCGGGGGGCTCGGGGTCGCTACGATAGTTGGTGTCCGTCACCACATAGCTCCCCAGGAAGCTGTCCTCGAAAGGAGGCTCGGGCATAGGCTGCGGACGCATGCAGACGATCTTGCCCTCGAAGGCCCCCTCCTCGGGCTCGCCATCGGCAAGATTGTACATCATGAGTTCGCCGGTCACACCTTCATCGTCGGTGCCAGCAGCCAGGTGCAGGTGCGTAGCAACAGGCAGGGACTCGCCGTCGATGGTAAGCCAGTGCGAACCGTTCTCATGCTCAGGCCAGTCGTTAACGATGTAGCTCTCGAAGTCCCAGTGATTCTCGAGGATGTCGACACAGCCGTATTCGGTCAGCTTGTCCTTGACAAAAGTCAGGAACTCGTCGAAATGCGGGTAGCCAGGATACAGTGGGCCGCAGCTATCCTTGAACTCGTGCCACTCCTGGCCGAGCTCCTCAGGCATGAGCAGGGACTCGTCAATGGGGGTAAGGTTCAATGCGCTGGGAGCGGCGGCTTCGACGTGAGCCTCGGCAGCCTCCTCGGCAAACGCAGAACCGGCAACGCCCATGAGACCCGCAACGCTCGCGGCAGCGGCACCAGCCTTGACGAAACTCCTGCGACTGCACTCAGTGTTCATGACGCACTTCCTTTCGTATCTGTGTGACGGGAAGTCCGGGCGACCTCCGTGGCCGCCCGATTCCAAATCTTTGCCGGACTGACCTCGAGTCTCTTCACACAGGCCGAGCGAGACTCGTTTTTTGCATGTCGCAAAACGGGTGAAATATTATTTCCGCAGGTAAAACAGTGTGAGCATTAGATGCACTACCAAGGGTTTTCCGATAGAGTGAGATGTACAAATCCGGGGGGATCTATTGAGTGATTATCAAAAAAGTCAACCCCGTGGCACGCCATCACTGTGCGCAAAAGAGGTGAGACTTCCGAAAAGGCACGCTACGCGCTCTCAAACCATTGCCAGCACGGCATCGGCAAGGCTCGTCGGGATTCATTCAGACGCAGATTTCGGAGGGGTCCATGAAGGAACGTCTTCTTATGATCATTGGCTTGGCTCTATATTGGCCGATGCTAACCGGGTGTAAGGTCATCATACAAGCTTATGCCGAGTCTTCCCAGGAAGCCAACGTGCTTGCTCTGGTGTACTTCTGCGCGATCATAGCGTTCGCCACTGCATATCTATTCTCCCACCAACTTGCCGAGCGCATATTAATCAATAAGAAACTCGTGCTAGGTCTTGGAATCGTTGCAACGGCATCTCTGACACCCGGCGCCTTTCTCCCCCATAGCCAAACGATGAGTCTGATATGCATCGCACCGAGCATATTTCTCTGCGCTGCAATGTTTTGCCTACTTACCATTGGGTGGGGAGCCGCATGCCTTTCTCCTGGCTACGAAAACCTACGTGCGTTCTTTGCCGTTAGCGTCGCCCTTTCCTTTCTTGTTGGCTACGCCCTTCCCATAGCCATTAGCGAGTTCTTTCCCTCCATGGACGCTGTTTTACCGATCGTTTCCCCGAGAAATATTGTCCGCGTCCTATCCCCCGTGCTATGCGCCGCCGCACTGTGCTATTTCTCTGATATGACCCCCCCCCGCAGCTGGCGCACACCATCAGGGCCGGCAACAGCCAATCGGCAAGTCCGCAATTACTATGGCCCTCAGCGTAATCGTCCTATTCATCCTGCTCGCAAGCGTGCTTGTGGGCGTACACGGTAACACACTTGAAGAAATCGGAGCCGACTACAATAGTCTCATGAACTGGATGGTGCTATTCTTCAGCGCGCTACTCGTTCCTCTCATGTGGCTCTCAAGTAAGAAGCCGCATATCAAGCTCATGGCATGGGGAACCGTACTGATCCTCGTCTTTGCCGGGGTGTTCATCGCCATGGCAGCCAGCGAGACACTCGTTGCAACGGGATATGGAATACTCATCTCGGGTCGCCTTATCGTCTGGGTCATGCTGTGGATGCTACTCGTGGAGGTCTCGAAACGTGGCCGTTTCGATCTGGCGCTTCTCATGAGCCTCTTCTTTCTGATCCCTCGAGGCATCTCGTGCGTACTTTCGGACACGCTCAAGTTCTTTGTTCCTCAGGACTTCTTCTCCGCCCCCTGGCTGTCCGCCCTCATCCTACTGGTAGAGCTCGCCCTTGTTGCAAGTGCCCTCGCGGTGATCGGCCTCATATCGTCGTCTCGCCTTGTTGGGCCCACTCAAAATCCCGGCCAGCACAACGACCAGAAATCGGACCGTCACTCCGTCTGCGAGCGCCTTGGCCAAGAGCATGGCCTCACCGACCGTGAGACCTTTGTGCTCGAATACCTCTCGATGGGATACACCCTGCAGCGCATCGCCGACGCGCAATACGTTTCCACCAACACCATCCGCACGCACACGAAGGGAATCTATCGCAAGCTCAGTTGCCATTCCAAGCAGGACATCATCGACCTGGTGAATAGGGAGATGGAGACGGGACGCACGCAGGCAGCTGCACCGGACGAAGGGTTGTCCGACACGGCGTGATCGCGATATCGGATACGCGTGTTTTGCACGCTATTTCGAGGTCCATTGGAAAGTATCGGGGGTTTGGAACGACCATGCCAAGGTAACGCGATTCGTATAGTTCATTTTTCTTAGTCAGTTATTTCATATATTGATATTAACATGCCTGTATATTCATTGATTCAGACTCGCTGCAATCCATTGGCTCATCCAACTCATTCCAAAGTCCCCTTTCTTTCCACTTAGCCCTCCCTTTCGCTGCAAATACAGGCCACCTTCGCGACCCACCCTTATGGCTCGCTTCCACGACCCGCCGCGTATCCCGTCGCCGAGAGCCCGACATATGCCACGGCCCGCAAGGCCCTCCGGGTGTACACTTCGTCAAAGAGCATCGAGGTAATCGCGCCCCCAAGGCGATCATGCCGCTGCCGCGCCGCCGCAGGGAAGCAGTCCTAGGCACGTGTCCCGTCAAGCGATCGCCGCTACCAATGCCCGCCCACGAAAGGAGCCACCCATGCAGTTCGACTTCACCACCATCATGGATCGTCACGGCAAGGACGCCCTGGCAGTTGATGCCCTCGGCGCACCCGATGGCAGCGCGCCCGGCGCCCCCAAGGAGGGCTTCGACGCGATCCCCATGTGGGTGGCCGACATGAACTTCCCAACCGCACCCAGCGTCATCGAGGCCATCTCCAAGCGCCTAGAGCACCCGTCGTTTGGCTACTTCCGCCCGCGCAAGGAGTACTTTGACGCCATCATCGGCTGGCAGGAGCGCCGCAACGGCGTGCAAGGCCTTAAGCCCGAGGACATCGGCTACGAGAACGGCGTGATCGGCGGCCTCGTCTCGGCCCTGACCGCGTTCACCGCCCCTGGTGACCACATCCTCGTGCACAGCCCCACCTACATCGGCTTCACCAAGAGCATCGCCGACATCGGCCGCGTCATCACGCACAGCCAGCTCGTGCTCGACGAGGGTGGCGTGTGGCGCATGGACTTCGACGACATGGAGGCCAAGCTGCGCGACGGGCACATCCACGCCGCCGTATTCTGCTCGCCCCACAACCCCTGCGGTCGCGTCTGGGAGCACTGGGAGATCGAGCGCGCCATGGAACTGTACCGCAAGTACGACTGCCTGGTGGTCTCCGACGAGATCTGGTCGGACATCATCCTGGACGGCAACAAGCACATCCCCACGCAGTCGGTGAGCGAGGACGCCCGCCAGCGCGCGGTTGCCCTCTACGCCCCCACCAAGACGTTCAGCCTGGCCGGCCTGGTGGGCAGCTACCACGTCATCTACAACCCCTACCTGCGCGACCGCGTGGCGGCGCAGACGCGCCAGACCCACTACAACGGCATGAACGTGCTGTCGATGCACGCCCTCATCGGCGCGTACAGCGAGCAGGGCGAGGCGTGGGTCAACGAGCTGCAGCAGGTGCTGAGCAAAAACGTCACCTGGGCGTGTGACTATATCGACGAGCACTTCGAGGGCGTGAAGGTAACCCGTCCGCAGGGCACCTACATGCTCTTCCCCGACTGCAGCGGCTGGTGCGAGGCGCACGGCAAGGCCATCGATGACGTGCTGCACGCCGGTTGGGACGTGGGCGTGGCCTGGCAGGACGGCCGCATGTTCCACGGCCCCTGCTCGGTGCGCATGAACTTGGCGCTGCCGCTCTCCCGCGTGCAGGAAGCGTTCAGGCGCCTGGACGAGTACGTGTTCAACGCGTAGCGCCCGCTTCCCAACCGCCTACGCTTCCTTACATACCCTGACCATTTGCTTTGCCGGCACCTGGCATACAAGTTGTATGGTGCCCCGTGCATCGTTCAACCCGAGAACTGGAGGCAAGAGCACATGGTGAGGTATCGCATCTCGTCCGCCATCGCGTCAGCACTCGTCGTCACGACCCTTGCCGGCGGTGCGGCGTTTGCCGCAACTCCCATTTTCGCCAGCGAGGCCTCAAGCGAGACAAGCGAGGCCACGGCCCAGGCCGGCACGGTGGAGGCACAGTCCATCGGACTCGAGGGCGTGAGCAACGCCCGGCAGCTCGGCGGCTATGAGACAGTCGACGGTCGCCACGTGAAGGACGGCGTGCTGTTGCGCACCGGCGCCCTGTCCGAGGCAACCGAGGCCGATATCACCAAGCTCGTGGACGAGTACAACCTGGGAACCATCGTCGACTTCCGCACGAGCTCGGAGATCGCCTCCGCGCCCGACCCCGTGATCGACGGCGTGGAGAACGTCTGGTGCTCCGTGATGGAGGAGACGCCCGCCGACTCCACCGAAGCCGACGGAGAGGTGACGGCTTCCACAACAGCCGACTCCGCAACCCCCGATGGCGACGACACCGGCGCCCAGCTCGCCGGAGCTGCCGCGACAGCGGGCGGCTCCGACATGATTGCCATGCTTGTCGGTTACGCCGAGTCCGCCGACCTGTCCGACATGTACGTGACGATGGCCGGCAACGTGCACTATCAGCAGGGCTACCGCGAGTTCTTCGACGTGCTACTCAACAATGAGGACGGCAAGGCCGTGTTGTGGCACTGCACCGGCGGTAAGGATCGCGCCGGGTTCGCCGCGGTGCTCGTGCTCTCGGCCCTGGGCGTCGACGCGCAGACCGCGCTTGACGACTTCGCCCTTACCAATGAGTTCAACGCCGACCAGATCGCCTATATGACCTCGGCTGCCGAGGAGGCCGGCTACAGCGAGGAGCAGGCCCAGGCCGTGGCCACGCTCACTGGCGTCGATCGCGCCTACATGGAGAAGGCGCTTGACTTCATCGACGAGGAGTACGGCTCCATGGACGAGTACCTGCACAACCAGATCGGCCTGACCGACGAGGAGATCGCACAGCTCCAGGAGATGTACCTGGAGGAGTAGACCGGGTCTGCCTCAAAGAGCCATGTTTTACCAAAAGTGGCGAGATCACAAGCAACAGAATTCGTGATCTCGCCACCCATCATCTTACAAAACGGCAATCTGACTTTTTACTTCTCGGCCAAAGCGCTGCGTGCCGCAATACGGCCAAAGGCAAGGCACTCGGCCAGGTTGCCGCCGCCCTGGTAATGACCCGACCAAACCGAGCCAAACTCGCCTGCCGAATACAATCCAGGAACAGGATTGCCTTCGAGATCAATCACTCGAGCCAAGGCGTCCCTAACAGGTCCGCCATCAGTATTAAGCATGGCAGGCACGCACCGCATGGCGTAGAACGGTGCAGTTGTAATGGGGTTCAGCGTGGACTCAGGACGATAGAAAGAAAGGTCCCTGCCATTTTCGCAGTATGTATTCCATGTCTCTATCGTCTGAACAAGCTCATCAGCAGGAAGACCCACCTGCTCGGCAAGCTCTTCAATTGTGTCTGCCGAATAGCCAAATCCTTCTGAAACCGGGTCCTCACCCTGAGCCGCATAGCAGCCGGCATCCATAGCCGCTTGGTCACAGATAAACCAGCTCTCGGCTGGCATGGGAAGCAAATGCCAGTCTCCACCGAACTGCATGTGCCCGTGTCGGCTAGAGACAGTCGACTCCAAAGACACCCCATTCTCATGTTGTGACCAGTCATAGGTGCAGCATGCATCCCAGTCCATATAAAAACGACGGCCGTTTGAACCGACAGTAATACCGTATTCTTTCAGCGGATTTCCGCTTCCAGAATAAATTCCCCAGGAAGAGTCATCAAGAGTGCGAATTGCATTCCACATACCCGCTCCGGCATTCATATGCCACATGGCGGCACCGAGCCTAGAGCAGATAAGATGGCCGTCACCAGTATTGTGAACAGCGGCAACTGGCTTGGCATCCGGCTGGGAGAAGTAGTTAGCCATCATCTGCGGATTGTTTTCAAAACCACCGCACGTCATAATAACGCCCTTATTAGCCTTGATATGAATCTCCGCGCCTTCGGCGTTTGTGTACACTCCGCCAAGAACGCGCTTACTTTCCGGGTCTTGGACAAGGGCCGTCAGTGGGCATTCAAGCTTGTGTTGAATCTGAGGTAGTCCGGCTATTTTATCAAGCATAAGATCGACGATATGGGTGTATTTCCCAATGAATGACATCATGACGCCACAATAGTTTGCATGTTCAAGTTCGGGCCACTCGGGAAAGCACGCCAGGTTCTCCGTCCCCGTGAGCACAGTCATATCCTCATCGCTGACACCTAGCTGATTGACCCATTCATGGTTCTGGCAGAGCTCGTTAGCATATGCCTCCAACACGTCATCAGGCGTTCCCGTCTTATCGCTATGGCGCAGTTCCTTGAGGTAAGCAAAGACCTCGGCTTCATTTCCCGGCTGACCATATATAACGCAGCTCGAGGAAAAACGACTGTTTCCACCCCCAAAATCGCTCGGGCTCTTTTCAAGCAAGACAACAGAAATATCGCTGCCGCCTTCAAGGGCAGCACAAACAGCTGCCGCCTGTCCAGCAAGTCCTCCACCAACAATCAGAAGATCCGCCTCCTCATCCCATTGAAACTGAGGCTCATCCGCCTGGGCATAATCCGGATTTGCTACAAATCCAAGCCCGGATACCCCAGCGATGAGAAGGGTGGCCCCTGCCGTGCCAACAAACTGTCTCCTCGTACCAACCACGCTCTGATTCATACATTTCCTCCCTGTCATTGAGCCTGATTTCGAAAAATGCAGGCCGAAACCACCTGTGCCTTGAATAGGCAGTTTTATGTTGCTCTCGACAAAGAGGATCTGGTATCCCATTTTCCGGGAGGGTGCCCTCGATCCCTCCCTCCCAAAAACTTGGTATAGACCTATTTACCTGTATTGGCCTCGATTTCTGCATCCACCAAATCCATAACGCCCTGTCTGGTGTGTATGTCAAGCTTTGCGTAAACGCTCTTGAGATACGTGTTGACTGTGCCTGACGTAATCCCGAGTATTGTAGAGATCTTCTTGCTGGTATGACCTAGAGAAAGCCAATACAGAACATCCGTCTCACGGGGAGTTAGGCCGTAAATGTCAGCAAGCTCTTTACAGCATGCAAGACGCGTGTTCACAAGCTGCGTCTGACCAACCTGTGACTTTCCTTCAGTCTTGAATACCAACACCATGAAGAAGAACGTAATGGCAACGACCGTCAGAACGCCCAACGTAAACGTAACACCGCCGACTTGCCGTTGAATATCTATCGTTTCATCCATTAGCAAACGAGGAAAGAGAAGGTACCTGAGTATGGCGGGTAAGCAATATGCTAGTCCAATAAAAGCCGAGGGAAGAACATGATATGCACGAGCACCGCTTCCCGTCAGTATGATAATCAAGATCAACAGCAAGACATTGGGTGCACGGGAAAGAGACATCACAGCTCCCAGCAACACGTATAAGGTATCAACTTTATACGCAAAGAAAGAGATGGAGAGTATGCCGATGAAAATGACGGCCAGCAGTAGCAAGCCTGGTACAAACAGATAGTCAATTACCGATGCATGTCGTCTTACAGAGGCAACGACAGCGGCCAACAAAATCATGTGAAACGCAAAAGCAACCGTAAGAGGCAATGGTGCATCCCCTAGATACTCAAGAGACGGCTGCGCTACGTATATAAACGACAAGAGCACATGGGCTATCAGACTGGCCAAGCAAGATACAGAAAGTAATATCGTTCTACTTCGTCTTCCTGTATGGGATTTATGCAAAAACAGCCCCTCAGCTGGACGGCGGAGCAATCCATGGCGAACAGCAAAAAGCAAGACGCATGATGTAAGAGGAAGGCCGACAATCGCCATCACATCATAATAGGGAGCATTCAAACAAACCGCAAACACAACGAGTGAGATTGCCTGTCCGCTAATTGCCGCGCTCGATGACACGAGGAAACCAGAGCACAAGGATTGAAAGCAAAGCAGACGAATGACCTGGATGCCAATAACAGCCAGACTCATTCCATAAAGGGCAGCTATACAATATATAATTATATTCGGTATTATATTTCCATATAATTGAGTAGAATACAAAGAAGCTGTAGCAATAAACGATATAATAGCTATTAGTAACATCAAGATCCACGAATGAGCGATAAAACGCAACTTCGACCAGAAAACCGCAGAAGCCAGCAACAGGATAACCATCGATGCCATTGAAACCGCAAAAGACAGGTCTATCTTATCCGTCAAACCGATGAACAGTGTCGTGTGATAAAAAGCATGCTGCAGATAGGGGGAGTAGCAAAACATTGCCAAAAAGCAGCAGACGAAAGCTGACAACCTGCGGCTTTCAGGATAGCCTGTGTCCTTCTGCTCAAGAACCATTCCTGTCAGTTCCTATCTGCGAAATCCAGCTTGACAGAGTAGAGTATATCCCAACTTCCGATTACTCCACTTATCCGGGTGCCTTCGCACGCCTTGCACCTTCTCAATTGCTTCCAGTCACAACATGACTCGGTCGATCAGGTAAGCCATGAACAGCGCAGGACAAGAGCGACACGACCGTAATAACGCAGCGATCCTGCATACATCCGGACATTCTGGCAAGCCATTTTGTCCGAATACATGCAGGATCGCCCGTGTAACGCGTGTCGCTCGGCGCGAGAGGCGCACAGCCGCGTCGCCAGCCGGCCGTCGATGCCCCGCCGCTACTCCCCCGGCCTCCAGCGGGCCGCCTTGCTGGCGGCAAACGCCTCGCTGGCGGCGGCGTCCTCGGCCAGGATGCCCGCCATGAACGGCGTCTGGTCGAACGTGGCAAAGTAGTCGGCCGGCGTCTCGGCACGGCGGATCACCTCGAAGGAGCCGTCGCCTCTGAGCAGCACCTCGGCCGAGCGCAGCTTGCCGTTGTAGTTGTATCCCATGCTAAAGCCATGGGCGCCCGTGTCGTGGATGTAGAGGATGTCGCCCATGTCGATCTTGGGCAGCGCACGGTCCACGGCGAACTTGTCGTTGTTCTCGCATAGGCCGCCGGTCACGTCGTAGACGTGGTCGCAGGGGGCATCCTCCTTGCCAAGCACGGTGATGTGGTGGTAGGCGCCGTACATGGCCGGGCGCATGAGGTTGGCGGCGCAGGCGTCCACGCCGACGTACTCCTTGTAGATATGCTTCTCGTGGATGGCCGTGGTCACCAGGGCCCCGAACGGCGCGAGCATGAAGCGCCCGAGCTCGGTGAGGATGGCCACGTCACCCATGCCCGCGGGCACCAGGATGCGCTCGTAGGCCGCGCGAACCCCATCGCCGATCACGGCGATGTCGTTGGCCGGCTGGTCGGGTCGGTAGTCCACGCCGATGCCGCCCGACAGGTTGACGTAGGCCACGTGCACCCCGGCGGCCTTCGAGACGCGCACCGCCAGCTCGAAGAGCTGCGTGGCGAGCTGCGGGTAGTACTCGTTGGTCACCGTGTTGCTCGCCAGGAAGGCGTGGATGCCGAAAGTCTTGGCACCGGCGGCCGCAAGGCGCGTGAACGCCTCGACCATCTGGGCCTCGCTCATGCCGTACTTGGCATCCCCGGGGTTGTCCATGATGTCGGTGCCCAGGGCAAAGACCCCGCCGGGGTTGTAACGGCAGAAGACGGTCTCGGGGACCTGGGCCACCTGCTCCAGGAAGTCCACCATGGTGAGGTCGTCCAGGTTGATGAGTGCGCCCAGCCGCGCGGCCTCGAACATGTCCTGCGCCGGCGTGTCGTTGCTCGAGAACATGATGTCGTGTCCGGCAAACCCGCACGCACGCGACAAGACGAGCTCGGTGTAGCTCGAGCAGTCGACCCCGCACCCCTCCTCCTGCAGGATCTTGAGCAGGTAGGGGTTGGGCGTGGCCTTCACGGCGAAGTACTCGCGAAAGCCGGGGTTCCACGCAAACGCCTCGTTGATCTGGCGCGCGCGTGCGCGGATCCCCTCCTCGTCGTAGAGATGGAAGGGGGTGGGCACGCTCTGGGCGATCTCGCGCGCCTTCTCGAGCGTGATGAACGGCTTCTTCTCCATGTGGGGGCGCTGTCCTTTCTGGCAAACTCTCTAGCGGGCGGCGATGGCCTCGATCTCCAGGCGCGCCTCGGGCTTGGGCAGGCTCGCCACGCCAAAGGCGCTGCGCGCGGGACAGGGCTGCGGGAAGCGCTCGGCATACACCTCGTTGACGGCGGCGAAATCGGCGATGTCAGCCAGGAACACCGTGGTCTTGACCACGTCGGCGAGGCCAAGGCCCGCCTCCTTGAGGATGGCCTCGAGGTTGTCGATGGACTGGGCAGCCTGGGCCTTCACGTCGGAGGGGATCTCGCCGGTGGCGGGGTTGATCGGCAGCTGGCCCGAGACGAAGACGAGCGAGCCCGCCTCCACGCCCTGCGAGTAGGGGCCGATGGCGGCGGGGGCGCCGGTGGTGGAGATGGCCTGCTTCATAGGAGGGTCCTTTCTCTTCGCGTCTGGCAGCTTGCCCTGCCAGCTTCCCGCACGCCGCGCCCTCACACCGAGTAGGCCCGGCGAGGCACGACGCGCGTCCGTGACATGCATACGTTAGCACGAAACTAAAGAGTATTTGCGGTCGCCCTGCAGTCATCACGAGTAAGCTGGCAACGCCGACGTTTTTGTCCGTCGATGGATGTAAAGTTACGCCACAGGGCTACGACGCACGACGCTGCGCCACATGGCAGGCAACATGCGCGCACGCATGCGCAGGCAGGCGCGGGTCGTGCGCGGCACACGGCATAGACGTGAAGGGCGGTATGCATGAGACTTCTGCACGTAAGCGACCTGCACATCGGGAAGCGCGTCAACGAGTTCTCGATGTTCGACGACCAGCGATACATCCTGGGCCAGATCATCGACGTCATGGTCGAGCGCAAGGTGGACGCCCTGCTCATAGCAGGGGACGTGTACGACAAGTCCGCGCCCAGCTCCGAGGCGGTCGCCCTGCTCGACTGGTTCCTCGGCCAGGTCGCCGCCACCGGCACGCCCGTGTTCATGACGGCGGGCAACCACGACTCGGCCGAGCGCGTCGCGTATGCCAGCGCCCTGCTCGCCCGGCAGAACGTGTTCGTCTCGCCGGTGTATGACGGGACGATCACGCACGTGGAGCTCAGCGACGAGCACGGCCCCGTGACGTTTTGGCTCATCCCCTTCCTCAAGCCGTCCGCGGTGCGCCCGTACTTCCCCGACGCGCAGATCGCCAGCTACACCGACGCCCTGCGCTGCGCGATCGACGCCTGCGACATCGACCAGCGCGTCCGCAACGTCGCGCTTGCCCACCAGTTCGTGACCTGGTCGGGCGGCGAGGTCGAGCGCAGCGAGTCGGAGCTGTCCCTGGGCGGCATGGACAACGTCGACGCGAGCGTCTTCGAGGCCTTTGACTACGTGGCGCTTGGCCATGTGCACCACCCCCAGCGCGTGGGGCGCGAGGAAGTGCGCTACAGCGGAAGCCCCCTCAAGTACTCGTTCTCCGAGATAGGCCGGCCAAAGTCGATGCCGCTGGTCGAGCTGGGCGCCAAGGGCGCGGCCACGTCGCAGGCCGCAGGCGACGCCAAGGCCGGCGGGTGCGTCGCCATCGAGCTGGTGCCGCTCGTCCCGATGCACGACATGCGGCAGATCAAGGGCCCGCTCGCCGAGCTCACCTCCCCCGACCTCACGAGCGAGCTCAGCGAGCACGAGCGCCGCGACTACCTGCGCGTCATCCTGACCGACGAGCAGCCTCCCCTCGACGCCATCGGGAAGCTGCGGGCGGTCTACCCCAACGTCATGGGCATCGAGTATGACAACGCCCGCTCGCGCGCCGCCGGCCTGGAGGGAACGGTCACCCCCGAGCAGCAGCTCGCAAATCCCCTCGAGCTGTTCGACGAGTTCTACCAGCGGCAGAACGGCTCGCCGATGAGCGAGGCGCAGACCGCCGTCGTGCGCGAAGAGCTCAACGCCATAGAGGTGATGTAGATGAGGCCCCTGACCCTGACGATGTGTGCCTTCGGCCCCTACGCCGAGGAGGTGACCATCGACTTCACCCAGCTCGGAGACGAGGGTATCTACCTCATCTGCGGCGACACCGGCGCCGGCAAGACCACGATCTTCGACGCCATCGCCTTCGCCCTGTTCGGCGAGGCGAGCGGCGAGTACCGCACCGACAAGACCCTGCGCAGCGACTTCGCCGCGCTCGAAACCCCCACCTACGTGGAGCTTGACTTCTCTTACCGCGGCAAGACGTACCACGTCAAGCGAAGCCCATCATACTTGCGTCCCAGCAAGAAGCGCGGTGACGGGCTTGTCAGCGAAGACGCACGTGCACATCTTGATCGGCCCGGCATGCCCTCCCTAGACAAACCCAAGGAGGTCAACCAGGCCATCGTGGACCTGCTCGGCATCACGGCCGACCAGTTCTCGCAGATCGTCATGATCGCCCAGGGCGAGTTCCGCCGGCTGCTCGCCGCGGACACGAAGGCGAGGGGCGCCATCTTCAGAAGGCTGTTCGGCACCGCGCCCTACGAGCGCTTCCAGCGCGCTCTGGAAGATCGCAGAAGAGCCTTGGAGAACAGGCACACGAGGTTGAAGCAAGACGTCGTGCTCTACGCCAAGCAGGCGCAGCAGACGGCCTTGCCCGCACAGGAAGAGCGCGCGGCGCAGCTTGCCGGGGCCCTGGCTGATGACGCGGTTGAGTCGACGGGGCTGCTCGCGCTTCTCAATGCCCAGCGCGACGAGGACGAACGTGAGCAGCAGGGCGTGTCCGAAAAGCTCGCGGACCTCGACGCGCGTCTCGAGCTGACCAGCGCGAGCCTTGAGCGCGCCCGGCATGCCGAAGACCTCAGGGGACGGATTTCGCAGGCCCGCACCCAGCGCGAGCAGCTGGAGGAGCGCCTGCCCCAGGCCTCCCGGGAGCTGGAAGCCCAGGAGGCGCGCGGCCCGCAGCGTGAGGGACTCAGCGCGCAGATCGCCGTGACCGAGCAGTCGCTGCCCCAGTACCGCCAGCTCGAGAAGGCCCTCGGCGAGATCCGCGACAAAAAGGCAGACGACGATCGCCTGGCTAGCCAGATCGCACACACGCAAGGAGAGGCGCAGGGTCTCCAGGGCCAGATCGAGCAGGCCCAGGCGTTCGTGGACCAGCACCCAGCGGCCGAGGCGGACCATGCCCGCGCCCAGGCGGCGCTGCACGACGCCCAGCTGGGCCTAGATGCCGCCAACGCCCAGGTGGGGCTCTTCAAGCAGGTCGCGCAGGCCCAGGGGGAGATCGCAAAGCTCGACGCGCAGCGCGAGCAGACGCAAGACCGCCTGCGACAGCTCGCCGACGGCGAGCAGGGGCTGACCCAGCAGAAAGCCTCGCTCCAGCAGCGGGAGGCCGACCTTCGCGACGCCCCCGCCCGCCTGGAAAAAGCCCAGGCCCAGCTGCGCGAGGTGGCGCAGCGTCAGCGACAGCTCGACGAGGCGCTCCACAGGGACGCGCAGGCACGTGCCCGCATCGAGGTCGCCAGCGCCGACCTTGCCGGCAAGCAGGAGCTCTACGAGAGGGCCGACAAGGCCTATCGGGAGACGCGCGACGAGCACGACCGGATTGAGCGCGGGTTCTTCGACGCGCAGGCGGGCATGCTCGGCCAGCGCCTGCAGGCCGGCCTCCCCTGCCCGGTGTGCGGGTCGACCGAGCACCCCATGCCGGCGGAGCTCCCCGCGCAGGCCCCGACCAAGGAGGACTACGAGGCGGCCAAGAAGCGCGTCGAGGAGGCGCGTGGCAAGGTCGAGGGTGCCTCCTCGGCATGCAAGGCGGCGCATTCGCTGCTCGGCCAGCGCCAAGACGAGCTGGCGGCCCTCGAGCAGGCACAGGGCGACGCCTCGCGCCTCACCGAGGAGCGCGCCAGCCTCGAGCATGAGGCGCAGGCCGCAGGGGAAGCCATCGAGAAGGCGCGTCGCGAGGTCGAGGGCCTCGCCCAGGTCCGGACGCAGCTCAAGCAGGCGGAGGTCGACATTGACGCCAACCGCCAGCAGACGCAGCGCACAAATGACGAGCTCGCGCACATGGAGCGCCGCCTCGCGGAGCTGCGGACGAGAGTCGAGGCGCTTCGCTCGCAGCTCACATGCACCGACGCCGCAGAAGCGCAAAGCAGGCTCTCCGCCGCGCGCACCGCATGCGAGCAGGCTGAGAAGACCGAGCGCTCGGCGCGGCAGACCGCAGAGGAGTTCGTTCGCACCCGCACGCTCGCGGCAGAGCTTGCCGAGAAGTCACGGCGGCTCGGAGCCGAGCTTGACGAGCTCACGGGCAAGCAGACGGAGCTTCGCATGGAGATCCGTACGCTCGAGGGAAGCGTCGAGAGCCTGAGGTCATCCCTCGACATGCCAAGCGAACGTGAGGCCCAGGCCAGGCTCGGACAGCTGCGCAGCGAGCTCGACGAGATGACGCGCGCCCTCGAGAACGCGCGCACGGCAAAGGAAGGGCTGGAGCGCCAGATTCGCGCGAGCGCGGCACAGCAAGACGCGTGGGAGCAGCAGCTTGCCGGCATCAGTGAGCCGCCCGTCAGCGAGCTCGAGGCCACGCTCGGGCAGCAGCGCGAGCAGAGGAGCGCGCTGCAGGCACAGCACGAGGAGGTCTCGAGCCGACTCAGGAGCTCGGCAAGCATCATCGAGCACCTGCATGCCATCGCAAGCGAGGCCCAGGGCATAGAGCAGAGCTACGGGGAGCTCGCCGCACTCGCCAACACCGCAAACGGCAAGCTCACCGGCAAGGACAAGATCACCTTCGAGGTCTACCTGCAGGGCATGTACCTCGACCGCGTCCTTGCCGCCGCCAACCGCAGGCTCGACGTCATGACAAACGGCCGCTACGAGCTCATCCGCCGCCGGGAGTCCACATCGATGCGCAGCCAGACGGGGCTGGACCTGGACGTCATCGACAACTACACCGGCAAGGCCCGCGACTCCTCGTCGCTGTCGGGCGGCGAGTCGTTCAAGGCGTCGCTGTCGCTTGCCCTGGGGCTGTCCGACGTGGTGCAGTCGCACGCCGGGGGCATCGAGCTGGACACGATGTTCATCGACGAGGGCTTTGGCTCGCTTGACCAGGAGTCGCTGCAGCTTGCCATCAAGACGCTTACCGAGCTGTCGGGCTCAGGTAAGCTCGTGGGCATCATCAGCCACGTCGACGAGCTCAAGGAGAGCATCGACCGCAAGATCGTAGTGACGCGCGGCATCACGGGCAGCTCGCTTCGGATAGAGGGATAGAAAAACGGCCCCACACCCTGCCGTGCAAGCGACCGGGGGTGGGGCCGTGCGGTCCAAGCGTTCGCGACGTGCCCGTGCGCGTCTGTGTGTTGTTTGGGCAGCCGCGCGGAGTGAGCGAGATGTCAGGGGTTACAGCTCGGTGCCGCCGTCACCATACCCGTATCCGTAGCCATAGCCGGAGCCGTTGCCGTAGCCATAGTCGCCGTAGCCGTACCCGCTACCGTAGCCGGAGCCATAGCCATACCCGCCATCACCGTAGCCGTAGCCGCCGAAGGGGCCGTAGCCATAGCCACCGCCGTAGCCGTAGCTATCCTCGGGGTTGCTCCAGAAGCCCCAGGAGCCGTTACCGCTGGAGCCCCAGCCCCAGCCGCCGTCGGAGGAGCCCCACGAACCGGAGTCATCCGAGCCCTCGTCGGAGGCGTCCCCGTCAGACTCGTCGTTGCCGCCGAAGAACGAGAAGGCACCGCCACCCTGCGAGTCATCGGTAGTCGCCTCGGCGTCACCCTCGCCCGCCGACTCGTTGTCAGAGCCAAGCGTGACGTCAATGTCCACGGGCTCGCCGTCGCGCTCGACCGTCACCGTGACCGTCTCGCCGATCTCGTGCGAACGCACGGCGATGATGGCCGCGTCCGTGGAGTCGACCGTCTCGCCGTCGATGGCCGTGATGACGTCGCCCACCTGGATGCCGGCCTCCTCGGCGGGGCCACCCGCCTCAACCGCGCCGACGTAGGCGCCCCAGTACGAGCTGGAGCCGGCCTGCTGGTAGTTGTAGGGGGTCACGTCAGCAAGGCTCACGCCCAGGAACGGATGCTGAACCACGCCCGTCTCGATGATCTGGTTGGCGACGCTCATCGCATAGTCGGACGGGATCGCGTAGGACATGCCGGCCCAGTCGCCCGTCGTGGTGGCCGACAGCGTGGTGATGCCGATGAGCTGGCCCTCGGCGTTCACCAGGGCGCCGCCCGAGCTGCCCGAGTTGATCATTGCGTCGGTCTGGATGAGGCCGGTGTAGATGGCCTCGGCGGTGTCCAGGTCATAGGACGCCGTGCGCGACAGACCCGAGACGATGCCCTGCGACACGCTCTGCGACTCGCCCTTGGGCGCGCCGATGGTCATGACCCACTCGCCCACGTTCACGTCGTCCGAGGAGCCGATCTCGATGGGATCGGGAGTGTTCTCGTCAACGGCGATCTCGAGCACCGCCAGGTCGCTCGAGGGGTCGGAGCCTACGACGCTCGCCTGGTAGTCGGTGTCGTTGATCGTCACCTGGATTTCGACGGCGCCCTCGATCACGTGGTAGTTGGTGAGCAGGTGGCCATCCTCGTCGATGAGCACGCAGCTGCCCAGCGCGATGCCCTGGGTCTCAGGCGTCTCGATGACCGCCTGCACCGTGCCCACCGAGGGACTCGCCTTGGCGGCGACGTCCTCGGCGAGGGTGATCGAGTCGACGTCGGCCGAGGAGCCGGACGTCTGGGTCGCGGCGGCCTGCGAGTCGGCGACCGACGAGGTCTCGTCGGCAAAGACAGCGGGGGCGGCGGTGGAGAGCCCAAAGGCCAGGCCGACTGCAGCAAACGTTCCCGCGAGGCCGAGCATCACGCGACGACGGGGACTTGCCAGGTTTGCTTCGACGCTTTCGTACTTGTTGGTCCTCTTCATGATGTCCTACTCCCTTCGCATCCGCACCTCACCTTTCGGTGGGTCGTTCTTAACTTGTTAGTCGGGATAGTACCCACCCAAGCCTTAAGGAACCTGAAAACGCAGCGCGCCTCGAAGGGTACACCGTTTCGGCACCAACATCAAAGGGGACTGAAAACAAGGGCGGCCGGCCGCCACACACGTGACGGTCGGCCGCTGGGCCCAGGCTGGGGCGATCGGGCTACTTCCCCGCCTCCACCAGCTCCTTTGCCATCTCGCGCAGCTTGAACTTCTGCACCTTCATGCTCGGCGTCATGGGGAAGTCGTCCACGAAGAACACCCGCTTGGGCACCTTGTAGCGAGCGATGCGCGGGATGGCCCACTCGCGCACCTGCGCCTCGGTCATGCCCTCGTAGCCCGGGCGCGTGCGGATGAAGGCGCCCACGATCTCGCCGTACTTGGCGTCGGGGATGCCAACCACCTGCGCGTCGAGCACGCCGGGCATCGTGAGCAGGAAGTTCTCGATCTCCAGCGGGTAGATGTTCTCGCCGCCGCGGATGATCATGTCCTTGATGCGGCCCGTCACGCGGTAGTACCCGTCCTCGTCAACCATGCCCAGATCGCCGGAGTGCAGATAGCCGTCGGCGTCGATGGCCTGGGCGGTGGCCTCGGGCATCTTGTAGTAGCCCTTCATGACGTTGTAGCCCTTGCAGCACAGCTCGCCGGGCTCGCCCACGCCGCAGATGTGGCCGTCGACCGGGTCGATCACGCGCACGCTCACCGGCGGGTGCTTGCGACCCACGGTCTCGCACTTGTGCTCCACGTCATCGCTCACCGAGGTCTGGGTGAACACCGGGCTGCACTCGGTGAGGCCGTAGCAGATAGTGATCTCGCGCATGTTCATGCGCTCCATGACCTCGCGCATCGTCTCGGACGGGCAGGGGCTTCCCGCCATGATGCCCGTGCGCAGGCTCGTCAGGTCGAATTGCGCGAAGTCGGGGTGGTTGAGCTCGGCGATGAACATGGTGGGCACGCCGTACAGGGCCGTGGCGCGCTCCTTGTGGACGGCCTGCAGCACCAGACCGGCGTCGAAGTCCTCGACGATGATCATGGTGGAGCGGTGCGTGAGGCACGCCATGACGCCAAGCACGCAGCCGAAGCAGTGGAAGAACGGCACGGGCAGCGTCACGCGGTCATCGGCGCCCAGCCTCTGGCCCTCGCCGATGTAGAAGCCGTTGTTGAGGATGTTGCGGTGCGTAAGCATGACGCCCTTGGGAAAGCCCGTGGTGCCGCTGGTGTACTGCATCATCACCACGTCGTCGTTGGTGAACTGCGCCTCGGCCTGCCTCAGCACCTCGTCGGGCATGTGGCTGCCCAGCAGGAGCAGCTCGGGCACGCTGTAGAAGCCGCGGTGCTTCTCGGGGCCCATGTAGATGAGGTTCTTCAGGCACGGGTAGCTCTCCGACTCCAGGTGGCCGCGCTCCTGGGTGGCCATCTCGGGAACCAGGTCGTAGATGATCTTGAGGTAGTCCACATCGCGATAGGCGTCGATCACGCACAGCGCCTTCATGTCGGACTGCTTGAGCACGTAGTCGAGCTCGTGGCTCTTGTAGACGGGGTTCACCGTCACCATGACGATGCCCACCTTGGCCGTGGCGTACATGAAGGTGAGCCAGTCGGGGATGTTGCGCGCCCACACGCCCAGGTGGTCGCCCGGCTTCATGCCGATGGCGAGCAGGCCCTTGGCGAGCTCGTCGGTGCGCACGTCAAAGTCGTGATAGGTCCAGCGCAGGGCGCGGTCGGGGTAGACCACGAACTCGTGGCTGGGGTCGACGGCGCACTGGCGGCGGAAGTACTCGCCGATGGTGAGCTCGGAGTGCAGCGGGTATTCCGGGGAGCCTCCCTCGGGAAGCGGCCTGTCGGCAGGCCACTCGTCCATCGTGAGCCGGTGCTGCCCGGTGGCCGGCGTGTCCTCGTTCGTCTGGTTGATGCTCATGGTGCTCCCCTCGTGGCAAGTCAGCTGACAGATCGCGTGCGTGGCCGACAACAGGCCCGGCGTCGGCTCGCCTTAGATAGGCGTGTACACCACAGCCAGGAACTTGGCCTTCTGGCCGTCATGGGCGCGCACCTGATGGGGCACGATGGAGTCGTAGTAGATGCTCTCGCCGGGATGCAGCACGTAGAGGTCCTTGCCGTACTCGATCTCGATGCAGCCCTCCATGCCGAAGAGCCACTCCTCGCCCTCGTGGCCCACCAGCTCGTGGTCGGTCTGGCCGGTGGGATCCACCGTGATGATGAACGGGTCCATGTGGCGCGAGGGGCGCCCGGCCGCCAGGCTGAAGTAGCTCAGCTCGCCGGAGTCGTTGGAGGTGGCCAGGGACTTGAGACGGGTGACTTCCTCCATCTGCTCGTTGTCGATGTAGGCGGGGCCCAGGTTGTCATCGTCGTCCATCAGGGTGCCCAGGCGAACGCCCAGCGCGCGGGTGATCTTGATGAGCGGTGCCAGCGAGGCAGGCAGCTCCCCGGCCTCCAGGCCCTCGATGACCGAGACCTCGCAGCCACAGCGCTCGGCAAGCTGCTGCTGGGTGAGGTGGTGGGCGCTGCGCAGCGTGGCGATCTTCGTCCCCAGTTTATTCTCCATGTCGTGTCTCCCGTCTTCGCGCGAACCAAAAATGGAGTGTTAAGCGATGGATTGTACTCTGCTTTTTGCCATGCACACAGAATATGCGGCAAACACGCCGGTAAACGCTAGCGCGCGGAATGGCTTTGGCGTACACTCCCACCAACGTCTCGCCGCGAGGCCGGCGGCAGCCCGACCTGTCCGGGCGCGCAAGGCCGACGCTGCGGCACCCACCCGAAAGGATCGCAGCATGCCCGTCCTCATGAACAAAGGCACCGACCCCCGCCAGGCAGCCTGGCTGTTCTACTCCTCGCGCCCCGTGCTCGGCGATCTGGCCGACGCCATCATCGGGCAGCGGCTCGACTCCGGTAGGCTCGAGGTGGATGGGGACGACCTCGCCGCAGCAAAGAAGGCATCGTCCGAGGTGCCCGTCTACCTGAGCGTCAAAACGCTGGTGCCCGAGGACTTCGATCTCGACGCCGACACACCGAGAACCGGCGACGCCGAGGACGGCGCCCCCTCGCTGCCCTACGTTCCGGTCGAGGCGCCCGAGCCCATACGCGTGCGCATCGGCGACACGACCGCCCAGGCGGCGCGCGACCTGCTCGCGCCGCGTGACCTTGACGGGACCCCCTGGACCGCCGAGCTACCCGGCCTGCAGGCGCTGGCGCGGCTCATCGCCTGCATGCGCGACGCGTCGGTGGGCATCCCGCCGTATGTCATCTGGCATGTCGATCCCCAGGGCATCATGCGCATGGCCCCGGCAAAGTCGGCCAAACCGATGGCCGGCAACATCCTCAAGGCAAAGCTCTAGGCGCGCGGCAACCTACAGCGCCGTCGCGGCGAGCTTGCACAGGCACTTCTCCACCGCCAGGTACTGCGGGGACTTGAACGACTTGAGCGTGTTTGCGAAAACGGGGATGGTCGTGGGCCGCAGGGCCCCCTCGACCTTGAGGGGGCGCGTGCACGCCTTGGGGAGGTCGTTGACGAACTCGTCCATGGCCACGCAGGGAACCAGGGCCCTGTCCCGCGTTATCAGCTGCGCGTAGTCCTCGGTCGTCTCGAAGGGAACCACCTGCGGCTCGAGGCCCAGGCGCTCGAAGACCCCGAAGAACGCGTCGTTGAAGGCCCCGAAGTGCTCGGTGCGCGCGATCGGGTACTGGCAGGCCTGCTGGGGGGTGATGGACGAGCAGGCGGTCAGGTCGTGGCCGGCCGCCATGGCAAACCCTATGACCACCGTCCCGAGCTTGGTGCAGTCAAGCCCCTCGCGGGGGTTCTCCCCCAGCGAGATCACGGCGTCCGCGGCGCCCTGGGACAGGCTCTCGTAGGCCTCGTCGCCCATCATGAGCCGCATCTGCACCTTGGAGCCGGACTGACGGCTCAGAAACGCGCCGAGCGAGACGCACGTGCGCTCGTAGTTGTTGAACGGGGGGACGTCGAGCAGCAGGTTCACCGAGGACCCCCGCATCGACGCCGCGTAGCTGCGACCGAAGTTCTCGAGCTCGTCAAAGCCATGCACGACCTCGCGCGCCTTCTGGTAGAACGCCCGGCCGAACTCGGTGGGCGTCACCCCCTGGCGGCTGCCGCGTATGAACAGCTCGCGCCCCAGCTGACCCTCGAGACCGATGATGGCCTTGGACACTGCCTGAACGGTGACGTTCTGCTCCTTTGCCGCCTGAGAGAAGCTGCCGAGCTCTGCGGCGCACACAAAGAATCGTATCTGCCCTATGTTCATCGACATGTCAGCATCATCACTTCTACAGGCTCGCCCCAATATGTACACGTTTATCCTCGTAAGAATACTAAATAACGGCCGGCCACATGAAGCATCGCACGCGACCTGCCTGACATCCCAACAGTGCCAGGGCAAAGCGCTCGAGATAAAAACGTGCCTCTAGCTGCAACGACAGTCTAGAGGCACCAACTGGACCCACTTTGGGGCAAGCCTGAACCCATCAACCCCAGGTTGTCATCCACACCTATTCGTCAGCCGGCTCTTTGGCCTTCCCCTCCACCAGGGGCATGTCGAAGATGCCGCTCTTGTGGCAGAGGATCGAGTAGCGGCGCTCGATGGTGGAGCGGTAGTCGGCGTCGTCGAGCAGGTCGTAGGCGCAGCGGTACGACATGAGCGCGTCGCGGACCTTCTCCAGGTTGCCAAAGCCTTCGCGGCGGTCCTGCGCGTCGCAGATGAGGGCGTCCTGCGCGAGCGCCTCGCGATACACGAAGTAGCCGATCCGCACGCTGGGCTGCTTCTGGGTGGTGTTGCGAATGCCCCGCTGCGCTATCTTGATGATGAGGCGGTAGTCGGTGCTGTCAGCCAGGACCTTCTCGAGCAGGGTCACGCAGCACTGGGCGGCGACGATGCTCGTGCGCACCCCGTCGCCGGCGTCGACCATGCCGAACACCGCGTGCTCGAGGATGCGCTGGGCGTCGTCGCGGCGGTTGGCGAACAGACACAGCTCCGCCTCCTTGTCGTAGCCGCGCTCGTCGGTGGGAAAGTAGTCCTGGTAGTCGTGCGCCATGGCCAGGGCCTTGTCCAGCGTCTCCTCGATCTGGGAGAGGTCACACGACTCGAGGTAGCTCTGGTAGTACTCGATGGCGAAGAAGAACAGGCGCCAGCCCCAGTACCTGCGCGGGATCTGCTCGGCCTGCTCCAGGTAGCTCTGGCACAGGTCGAAGCGCCCGCAGCCCGCCGCGGCGCGCAGCGCGCACGACAGCAGGTCCACGCCATGGGGATAGGTCTTGAGCGCATGCGTGCTCAGGCGCAGCGCCGTGAAGTAGTCTCCCCTGCTCAGATATGCCGTGATGAAGTTGAAGTGCTCGTCGACCGTGCCGAACACGCCGTTGCCCTCGTCGAGCACGTACTCGGCGACACGCCGGTAGTACCCGCCGCCACCGAGCTTGCCCGACGGGCCCTCGATGGCCTGGTTCGCCTCCTTGATCGACATGAAGCACAGGTCAGTCGACGTCACGCTATTGGGCATGGCGTCCAGTATGTCGCTCAGCTTCACGATGTCCCCTCCTCTTGACGTGTCCCTCTCCACCACGGCGGCATCGCACCGCCTCCTCAGCGCGCGAACAGGTACCCGTTTGCCTCGCACGCAAGCACCCGAGCCGCGCCCTCGCCCAGCAGCGCGGCCAGGGCGAGCGCGAGCAGCGCGCGTGGCGCGTCGCCGTCGGCAAACTGCCAAAAGCCACGCCCCACCTCCGGCGGCAGGCGGGGGCATGGCGAGCCATCAGTACGAACCCCCGGACCGCGGGCCGCGAGGCTCGCGTCCACGACCCTTCCCGCCCGCGCGAGAAACGAGGGCACGTCGGCGGCCGCCATCAGGGCCCGGCATCGCTCCAGGGCCTTGCGGCAGCCCAGGCCGCTGTCGAGGCACAGCGCCTCGATCACGCGGTCGCGCACGGCCGGCGGGCACGCCCCCTCCATCGACCGGGCCAGCGCGTCGGCGTCGAGCAGCTCCCCTACGACCTCCGCCGGCAGCAGGGCCCGGACGAACTCCTCGTCTGCCGCGAAGCCCCTGAGAATCACGCGGCGGCCCTCCCACCCGCTCGAGACGCCCTCGCTCGCAAGCAACTCCCAGAGGTCGCGCAGCGTAAGAAGGCGCCCGCGGGCAGAGGAGCCACCGGAGGGCGCGCCTTCGTCCGTGGCGTCACGGGACGTCTCGATGGCGGGGAGGGATGCCGGGCATCCAACCGGCGCGCCATGGCCCGCCTGGCCGGCGCGCCGCCACCTTCCGGGCTCGGCCGTCTCGATGATGACGTCTCGCAGGCGATCGATCCCCTCGCTCACCGCGTCGTCCCCCTCGGACGCCTCGATGTCATCGAAGATGGAGTTGACCTCGGGCGTCATCGCACCGCAGTTCTTCAGCGTCTTTCTGATCGAGATGAGGGCGGCGCGCTTGCTGCCGTGCTCGTCCTCCACGTACGCGTCGAAGCACTGCCGATACTCGACCTTGCCGAAGCTCTTGGGCCAGTTGTCGTTGCGCGCCCAGATGCGCTTGGCGTCGGACTCCTTGATCCTGAGGTCGCGCGCGAGCTCAGGCCACGTCTTATGGGGGCCCGCCAGGTCATAGAGCACGCGGATCGCCGCGCGGCATGACATCTTCTGCTCGTCCAACCCCGTCACCCCCAATGCAAAGCGCGAGTCACCATCTCGCCAGGGCGCACCGATCCCGCACCATTCGCGCACCATCCGCGCACTATCGCCCATCGCTCACCCGTGACACCATGGCAGGCGAGGTACCCGCAAGTCTACCACGCACCGCATCGGAGCGCGGACTGGCTTGCGCAACTCCCCGCACATCGCGGGCCACAATCATGTCGACAGGGGGCGCCGACCGCCCGGCACCCCAAGCCAACCGAAAGGAGAGCCATGAGCTACCTGGACGATCTGGCCGAGATCTTCGGCAAGCATGCTCCGGCCAACGACGACACCCCCACCCCGCCCGACCCCAACCGCAGCGCGATCGAGATCGTGCGCGAGCAGCTCGAGTCCTCCTCCCTCTACTTCACCGAGGGCCCCGCAGGCGTCTTTCGCACCCACGGCACGCGCCACGGCGTGGGGTTCGCACAGGCCACCCTCACCGTCGACGACGAGGCGGGCACCTGCGCCATCGACATCGACACGCACCTGCGCGTCGAGGAGCAGAACATCCAGCCGACCCGCCTGCTGTTCCGTTCTCTGAACAACGACCTCATCATCTCCGGCATGAGGCTTCTCGATGACGGAGCGGTCCACTTCGTCACTGATACGCCCATCGACGTCAGGGCAGGCGACAGCGTGGAGAAGGGTCTGCGCCGTGCGCTGAGCACCGTCCATGGCACGGCGGAGAAGGTCACCTCCATCGCCGCCGGCGTCCCCGTCTGGGAGATCGCCGGCTAGAGAGCGCCAGAGCCACCAACACGTCATCCCACAATAAGGAGAGTTGCCATGATCATCAGCGACAACGGCCTTGAAATCAGCGGCGCCACCCTGTGCGGATCGGTGCTCGCCCCGGCAGACGACGACTCGCTGTGGGCCGTCTACGACCTGTCCAACGTGTCCACGGGCATGACCTACGAGACGGGCGCCCAGGTTCCCTACCTGCGCCTGACCCCCGCCATCCAGATCCCCGAGAAGGCACGCAAGAACTTCAAGAAGTTCCTGTTCACCACCAGCGACGAGCGCTTCGCCGACATGAAGATGGACGACAACGACGGCGAGCTCACCATGCGCCGCACCGTGCGCGGCACCGACGTCGCCACCATCGAGCGCGAGCTTGCCGACTGCCTGGACTTCCTGGACAAGGTAGCCTACCCCGCCATCATCGCATACGTGCGCGAGGAGCTGGCGAGCAAGGAGGAGGAGTCCAAGACCAGCCCCTTCTCCCTGTTCGATTAGAAGGCTGGGGCGGCGCGGGCAGGCACTCGTGCTCTCGTGCCCGCCCGCGCCGCCATCTGCGGCCTTGCGTCCCAGCCCCGGCCGCGAATCGCAGACAGGAGGCATGCCATATGGCGCGACCCGTGATTCCCCAGTACTACGTCGGGGCGTTCGGCCTCGGGCGCACGCCCGACTTTGACCGCGTCGCCAAGACGATCGACCTGCTGCGCGCAAACGACGTCGGCATCGTCACCACCCCCTCGGTCATCCGCGAGGACGGCGAGGTGTACCTGCCGTTCTTCACGCGTTCCCTGCAGGCCGCACCGCTGCCGCTCCTCGACAACGAGCGCGTCGACCCGCGCCCCCTCATCGAGTCCCTGAGCGGATACCGCCTCAGGAGCTACGCCAAACTCGACCCCGCAACGGCAAACGACCTCGCGCTCGGCGCACTCGTGCGCCTGTCCAAGGAATCGAGGCTCCTCGAGGGCGAGCGCCCCACGCGCGCCGAGGACCTGCGTCCCCGAAGCGCGCCCCTGGCCAAGGAGGACGCGTTCGAGGGGCTCGTGGGGCTCAGGGCGCAGCAGGCGACGCTGCTCAAGATAGCCAACCTCGTGGCCAAGCACGGCAGGGACGTCATCGGCAGCCTGCACATGGCCTTCCTGGGCAACCCCGGCACCGGCAAGACCGAGCTTGCCCGTCGGCTGCTCGCCCACTGCGACGCGCATGGGATCACCTCGGGCGGGGGCGTCTTCGTCCAGGTGGCGGCGGCCGACCTCATCGGGCGGTTCGTGGGCTCCACGCCCACGCGCGTCCGCGAGGCCGTGGAGCGGGCGCGCGGCGGGATCCTCTTCATCGACGAGGCATACGCCCTGGCGGACACCACTGCCTATGGCCAGGAGGCGATCGACACCCTTGTCGAGGAGCTTGAGTCGGGGCGCGGATCGTTCATCTGCGTCGCTGCCGGATATCGGGATCAGATGGAACGCCTCTTTGACGGCAACCCCGGCCTGCGCGACCGGTTTGGCTTCAGAATCCGCTTCGACGACTATTCCGTGGAGGAACTCGTGCGGCTCTTCGAGCTGTTCGCGCACAAGGGAGGCTTTCGCGTGGACCCCCACGCCGTTGTGGAGCTGCAATGGTGCGCACGACAGCTGCGCGCGCTCAGGGGCTTCGCGAACGCGCGCAGCATGCGGCGCCTGTTCGACCGCGCCGCCATGGAGGCGGCGACGCACACCGACGAGGCGATCATCTGCGCCCGCGACGTGCGCCGCGCCTTCGAGCAGGACGACATGGGGCGTGACGCGGCGCTCTCGCCCGTGGGCTTCGCCTAGCCGCCGGCCACCCCACAGCCGCCGGCAGCCGGGCGCAGGACTATCGCTGCACGTCGCACATGGGCTCGACCTCGAGGTGGCCGGGGTGCTCGGGCGGCTCGTCGAGGGGTCGGGGCCCTGCGGCGCGCACCTCCTCGGGGGCATGGGGGTAGCGCCGCGCGAAGTTCTCGCAGAACATATGGGCCAGATGGTCGGCCGCCTTGTCGTACTCCTCGCCGCAGGCCCACGTGGCCCGCGGGTCGAGCACCGCAGGGTCCACGCCGGGGCACGACGTGGGCACGTCGAGGTTGAAGCGCTCGTCGCGGACGAACCGCGCCTCCTCCAGACTGCCGTCGAGCGCGGCGTGCACCAGGGCGCGCGTGTCTGAGAGCGCCATGCGATGCCCCACCCCGTAGCCGCCGCCCGTCCACCCGGTGTTCACCAGGTACACGCGCGCGTGGTCGCGCGCGATGCGCTCGCTGAGCATCTGGGCATACTCGAGCGGGTCAAGCGGCATGAACGGCTCGCCGAACAGGGCGCTGAACGTGGGCTGCGGCTCCACGATGCCCTGCTCGGTGCCGGCGACCTTCGAGGTGAACCCCGTCATGAAGTGGTACATCGCGCCGTACTCGTCGAGACGGGAGATGGGCGGCAGCACTCCGAAGGCGTCCGCCGTCAGGAACACCACGACCGAGGGGACCTCGCCGGTGCCCTCCACGATCGCGCCGTCGATGTGCTCGACGGGATAGGCCACGCGCGTGTTCTCGGTCACGCTCGCGTCGGCGTAGTCGGGCTGGCGCGTCGCGGGATCGAGCGCCACGTTCTCGGTCACGCTGCCAAAGCGGATGGCGTGGTAGATGTCGGGCTCGCGCTCCTCGGAGAGGTCGATGCACTTGGCGTAGCAGCCACCCTCGATGTTGAAGACGTGGTTGTCCGACCAGCCGTGCTCGTCGTCGCCGATGAGCCTGCGCGCAGGGTCCGCCGACAGCGTGGTCTTGCCCGTTCCGGACAGGCCGAAGAACACGGCCGTCCTGCCCGTGGCGGGATCCATGTTGGCCGAGCAGTGCATGGGAAGGACGCCGTCCTCCACCGGCAGCAGGTAGTTCATCGTGGAGAAGATCGACTTCTTGATCTCGCCGCAGTACCCCGTGCCGGCCACGATGATGACGCGCCGCTCGAAGTTGAGCGCAACGACCGCCTCGGTGTTCGTGCCGTCGCGCTCGGGGTCGCAGCGATACCCCGGCGCCACGAGCACGGTGAAGTCGGGCATGCCGTAGGCGGCCATCTCCTGCGTGGAGGGGCGGATGAGCATCTGCCGGGCGAACAGGGCCTGGTGCGGGGTCTCGGAAACGACGGCGAACTTGCGGGCATGGCTGCGGTCCGCGCCGGCGATGCCGCGCACCACGAATACGTCGCCCCGCGCCAGGTACGCGCGCACGCCGTCGTAGATGGCGTCGAAGTGCTCGCAGGTCATGGGGACGTTGACCTTGCCCCATGCGATGCGTTCGTGCACCGAGGGCGCATCCACCACAAAGCGGTTCTGTGGCGCGCGGCCGGTGTAGGTGCCCGTGAGCACAGCGAGCGACCCCGTGGCGGTCAGCGTGCCCTCGTGGCGCTCGACCGAGGCCTCCACCAGGCACGCGGGACCCAGGTCGAGATGGATGCGCTCGCCGGGGACGTCGATGCCGAGCTGGGCAAGAAACGCGTGGGGGTCCACCGCCGCCCCGCAATCGACCTGCTGCGAGGCAGGACACCCCTGCGCCTGCACGTTGACGGGCTGCTCCCCTGACTTCTCCTCTGGCATGGCACATCACCTTCCTGGCTGCTGCGGCGCCTGGTCGCGAGCGATGACGGCGACACGCCCAGACGTCGCGTCGCCTCGCCCTCACGGGATTGACTGCGCACAGCTTAGCGCAGGATGGAGAAAAAGACGCAGGACTATTTCGAGAAAGTTACGCGGTCGACAGACGATCCACGGCGAGCGGCGCGCCACACCTGGTCGGCGGCATGACATGCTCGGCCGGCCAGCACGCTCACCCCACGTAAGGACAAAGGGGCCGACCGCTGGCTTGCGACCAGCGACCGGCCCCTCGATCCACGCCGATATGGCGCGTCTCGTGCCTACGCGTCCAGGCGCACGCCGTTGACCTGCGCCCACTGCGGGTTTTCGCGCACGAAGTTCTCCTTGGCGACGCTGATCATGAGCTTGATGCGGTTGAGCTGGTTGACCTCCGAGGCGCCCGGGTCGTAGTCCACGGCCACGATGTTGCTCTGCGGGTGCTGGCGGCGCAGCTCCTTGATCACCGCCTTGCCCACCACGTGGTTGGGCAGGCAGGCGAAGGGCTGGGTGCACACGATGTTGGGCGTGCCGCTCTCGATGAGCTCCACCATCTCGGCCGTGAGCAGCCACCCCTCGCCCATGTTGTTGCACAGCGACAGGATGGTCTTGGCCTTCTCCGCCAGCTCGAAGATCTGCGTGGAGGGCGAAAAGCGCTTCGACTTGGCGAAGAGCCGGTCAATGGGGGCGCGCATCCAGTCGATGAGCTTGATGCCCGCGTCATGGCTCAACACCTTGCTCGCGGGCGACCCCAGCTCCTCCTTCTGCACGTGCCTGCCGGCAAAGCCGAACTGGAAGAAGTCCACCAGGCCCGGCACCACGGCCTCGCAGCCCTCGTGCTCGATGACCTTGACCACCTGGTTGTTTGCCGTGGGGTGGAACTTCACCAGGATCTCGCCCACCACGCCAACCCGGGGCTTGGAGCGGTCGTTGATGAGGGGCAGCTCGTCAAACTCACGCACGCACTGCTTGGCCAGACGGGTCATCGAGGCACGCGTGAACGAGGGCGCCTCCACTCGCGCCCGGGCCATCCACTTCTCGTAGAGGGCGTCGGCAGATCCCGGCGTGGCCTCGTAGGGACGCGTGCGATAGAGCATCTGCATGATGGCGTCGCCGAAGATCAGCGCGTAGAAGGCGCTCTTGAGCGTCTTGATCGGGATGTTAAAGCCCGAGTTGTGCTCGTCGAGCTTTGCCACCGACAGGCTGATGACCGGTATCTCGGGGTGCCCCGCGTCGCGCAGGGCCTTGCGGATGAGCGCGATGTAGTTCGTGGCGCGGCATCCGCCGCCGGTCTGCGTGATGATGACGGCCGTGCGCGACAGGTCGTACTTGCCCGACATCACCGCCTCCATGATCTGGCCGGTCACCAGGATGGACGGGTAGCAGATGTCGTTGTTCACGTACTTGAGGCCAGCCTCCACCGCGCCGTGGTCGACGCTGGGCAGCAGCACCAGGTTGTAGCCCGCCGCACGCAGGACCTCCTTGACCAGGTCGAAGTGGATGGGGGCCATCTGCGGGCACAGGATGGTGTAGCCCGCGTCGAACATCTCCTTGGTGAACTCGACCTTGGGGAAGGCGGTCGGCCTGCTCTCGCGATGGATGGGCACCACGGCGGTCTCGGGATCCTCGCCGGCCTCGACCGCCTTGCGGCGCGCCTCGCGCTCCAGCTCGGCACGCTTGTCCTTGAGCGCCGCGATGAGCGAGCGGATGCGGATGCGCGCCGCGCCCAGGTTGGACACCTCGTCGATCTTGAGGACGGTGTAGATCTTGCCGCTCGCCTCGAGGATCTCCTGCACCTGGTCGGTGGTCAGGGCGTCCAGGCCGCAGCCAAAGGAGTTGAGCTGGATGAGGTCGAGGTCGTTGCGCGTCGTCACCAGCCGCGCCGCCGCGTACAGGCGCGAGTGGTACATCCACTGGTCGACCACGCGAATGGGCCGCTCGGGCTTCATGATGTGGCTCACCGAGTCCTCGGTGAGCACGGCGAAGCCGAAGGAGTTCACCAGCTCGGGGATGGCATGGTTGATCTCGCGGTCGTTGTGGTAGGGACGACCGGCCAAGACGATGCCGTGGCCGTGGTTCTCCTCGATCCAGCGCAGCGCGTCCTCGCCCGCCTTGTGCATGTCATCGTGGAAGCGGCGGTCCTCCTCCATGGCGGCGTCCACCGCGGCGTCGATCTCCTCGCGGGTCAGGCGCGCCCCCGTGAAGCGCCCCAGCCCCTTCTGCGCGTCGGCCCAGCGGTCGCGGTCGAGCGTCTCGAACAGGCGGCGCTTGAGCTCGTGCACGTCATGGTAGGGCACGAAGGGGTTCATGAACTCCACGTGCTTCTGGGCGAGGTCGTCGATGTTGAGCTTGAGCGCGGTGGGGTAGCTCATGACGATGGGGCAGTTGTAGCAGTTGCCCGCCGTGGGGTCCTCCTTGCGCTCCCAGCGGATGCACGGCATCCAGATGAAGTCGACGTCGTGCGCGATGAGGTCCATCACGTGGCCGTGCGAGAGCTTGGCCGGATAGCACACGCTCTCGGAGGGCATGGACTCGATGCCCGCCTCGTAGGTCTTCTTGGTCGAGGGCGCAGAGAGCTCCACCCGAAAGCCCAGCTTGGTGAAGAGCGTGAACCAGAACGGGTAGTCCTCGTACATGTTGAGCGCGCGGGGGATGCCCACCGTGCCGCGCGGGGCGGCCTCGGCGGCAAGCGGCTCGTAGCCGAACAGGCGCTTGTTCTTGTAGGCAAACAGGTTGGGGGCGTCGTTGGCGGAAGCCTTGCGCTTGCCGGCGCCGCGCTCGCAGCGGTTGCCCGTGACGAAGCGCCGGCCGCCACCGAAGTCGCTGATGGTGAGCAGGCAGTTGTTCGAGCACAGGCCGCAGCGCGAGCTTCGGTGCGTGACCTGCAGGTTGTCGATCTCCTCCTGGGACAGGACCGTCGAGGTGCCCTGCGCGCCCGCGCGGTCACGCGCGAGCAGGGCCGCGCCGTAGCATCCCATGCAGCCGGCGATGTCGGGGCGGTAGGCGTGCTTGCCCGTGAGGTTCTCGAAGGCGCGCAGGACCGCGTCGTTGAGGAACGTGCCGCCCTGCACGATCACCTTGTCGCCGATCTCGCGGGGATCGCGGATCTTGATGACCTTGAACAGGGCGTTCTTCATGACCGAGTAGGACAGGCCGGCCGAGATGTCGCCGACCGTGGCGCCCTCCTTCTGGGCCTGCTTCACGCGCGAGTTCATGAACACGGTGCAGCGGCTGCCCAGGTCAACCGGGTGCTTCGCCGTGAGGGCGGACCCCGCGAACTCCTGGACAGTCATGCCCATGGAGTCGGCGAACGACGAGATGAACGAGCCGCAGCCCGACGAGCACGCCTCGTTGAGCATGATGTGCTCGATGACGCCGTCCTTGACGCGCAGGCACTTCATGTCCTGCCCGCCCACGTCCAGGATGAACTCGACGCCGGGCAGCACCTCGTTGGCGCTGCGCAGGTGCGCCACCGTCTCGATCTCGCCGGAGTCCGCATGCAGCGCCTCGATGAGCAGCCCCTCGCCATAGCCCGTGCAGGTCACGTGCCCTATGGTGCAGTCCTCGGGGATGGCGTGGTAGAAGTCGTCCATGAGCGTGCGGGCGCAGCCCAGCACGTCGCCGCGGTTGTTGCCGTACCAGGTGCGCAGAAGCTCGCCGTCCTCGCCGATGACCGCGCCCTTCATGGTGGTCGAGCCGGCGTCGATGCCGATGAACACCCTGCCGTGGTAGCTCGACAGGTCGCCGCGCGGGATGACCTCCCTGCCGTGGCGCTCGTTGAACTCCGCGCGGTCCTGCGGCGTCTCGAACAGCGGCGCCAGGCGCTGGACCTCGGAGCCCTGGACGTCACCGAGGTTCTCCAGGTCGGCGATGACCTGCGCGAAGCTCACCTGCTTGCCGCTGACCGCCGCCATAGCGGCGCCGCTTGCGACGAAGAGGTGCGCGTTGGTGGGGCAGATCATGTGCTCGTCGTCCAGCTCCAGCGTCACGCGGAAGCGCCTGCGCAGCTCGGACAGATACTGCAGCGGGCCGCCCAGAAAGGCGACGTGCCCGCGGATGGGCCGTCCGCACGCAAGGCCGGAGATGGTCTGCGTCACCACGCTCTGGAAGATGGAGGCGGCCACGTCCGCGGGCTTGGCACCCTCGTTGAGCAGCGGCTGGACGTCGGTCTTGGCAAACACGCCGCAGCGGCTGGCGATGGGGTAGATCGTCGTCGCCTGTCGGGCCATGGCGTTGAGCCCGGCGGCGTCGGTGTGCAGAAGCGAGGCCATCTGGTCGATGAAGGCGCCCGTGCCGCCCGCGCACGTGCCGTTCATGCGCTGCTCGATGCCGTTGTCGAAGTAGATGATCTTGGCGTCCTCGCCGCCCAGCTCGATGGCAACGTCGGTCTGCGGCGCGTACTTCTTGACGGCCGTCTTCGACGCGATGACCTCCTGGACGAACTCCAGGCCGAGCCACTGCGAGAGCAGAAGGCCGCCCGAGCCGGTGATGGCGACCGTGAGGGGAACGTCACCGAACACGCGCTGGGCCTCGCGGAACAGCGCCTTTGCCGTGGCGCGCACGTCCGTGTGGTGGCGCTGGTAGCTCGCATACACGAGCTGGTCGTCCTCGTCGAGGACGGCGAGCTTCACCGTGGTCGACCCCACGTCGATGCCCAGCCTCAGCCTCTTGCCAGCCCAGTCCACGCCCATGCCCGGGGTGACCTCCACCGAGGTGCGCGCCTGCGCCTCCGCCTCGGCCTCCGACTCGCTCTTCGCCTGCTCGCGCGCGCTCGCCAGCAGCGGGTCCTCGACCTCGCCCCCATCGCCCGAGGCGCAGCCGGCCGCCATCGCGTCGGCGAACGCCTCGAGGATGGACTGCCGTTCCTGCTGGCTCAGCTCGCCGTCGGCGGTCTTCCCTGTCGTCTCGAAGTCCCTGGCCTCGTTGGTCATCGCTCGTCTTTCCTCTCGTCACTCATACGCATGAGCAGCTGCCCGTACATGGGCAGGTCAAGATCGATTGGCTTGCCGTACAGGTCGCCCGGGCGCACGAACGTCAGCACCGTCATGATGCGCGCCATCACCTCCGGCGACTCGCGCATGCCCTCCTCGAGCCAGCGCTGCACCACCCCCACCTCGGCCGAGACGACGAAGGCGAGGTAGTAGTCGAAGAACGCACCCATGGCGCCGGCCGTGATGCCGTCGAGCGCCCTGGTGGTCACCGTCTCGCGCGCGATGGCCTTGATTTTCTCGATGAACGCGGGATCGCCGCCCGGGCCGAGCATCGCGCTCATGTAGCCGGAGTTGTCCCGTATGAACTCGAGGAGCTCGACCGATCCGGGACAGGGCTCGAGCTGGGCGATGTTGGTGTAGAGCTCGCCAAGGCGTGCCTGGGATATGCGTTCGATGTGGCCTGCAAGCTCACGGAGCAGCTCCGCCTCGCTGCGCTCCACAAGGTCGGGGATGTCTCGGTAATGCGAGTAGAACGTCCTGCGCGTCACGTCGGCGCGCTGCGCGATCGCCGTGACGGCCACGCGGTCCAGTCCCCCGCACTCACGGATCTCGTCGGCAAGCGCGTCCCTCAGGGCTCGACGCGTCCGCACGCTTCGCCGGTCCTCCCGGGGGCCGCATCCGCCCCCGCGACACGCGCGCGGCCCGCATGCCGTCCGCGTCAGCGTCTGTGTCTGTTCCACGCTCATCTCCTTCGTCAGGCTCTCAGCGCATACTAACCCACAGGGTGTGTTAAATTACTCATCATGAGAAGTATTACACACGATGAGCAATTACGCCCCACCTATTCCACTCTCAAGGCACACCGCACGTCCATGAGCCTCTCGCCCCGCAAGCCACCGACATCGAACGGAGAGCCCGACATGCCAGCGCCCGCGTCACCAAAGGTACGGAAGGCGGTCCTGACGGTCATCGTCGTCGCCCTGGTCATCTCGACGCTGCCCGTGTGGTTCAGCGACCCGCAGGGCTCCGGGCAGATGTGCGGCACGCAGATCTTTAACAACCCGCTGGCAAGCGTCGGCGTCGCCCTCGCCCTTCTCGGCATCTGGCTCCCCCTGCGCGGGCGCCTCAAGGGGAGGCGCAGGCCGATCTCCCTTGCAGGCTGGGCGCTGGTCCTCGTTGCCGAGGCCCACGCCCTTCTGTCGTGGCAGCCAGCGGCGTCCCCCAGCCCGGCCACCCTGCCCGACGGCCTTGCCATGGGACCTTGGTTCTATCTCGGCGTCTTCCTCACCCTCGCGGGCATGGCCCTCAGCGTCGCATGGCTGGGGGAGCCGCGTGATGGCGACGCCCCGCGTCCCCGGTAGTCACAGGGCCAGCCTCGCGGCTCGTCACTCCATTCCCGACGCCTCTCCCCCGGCGACCAGCGCAGGGCTGAGCTCATGGCGCAGTGCCTCGTCGCACACGCCCCGCGCATCGTCTGCGGCAGAGGGCGCGCGGTCGTCGCACGGCGTCATCGCCCTCTCCCCGGACGTCCCTCCCCCGCCCTCGGCAACGCCGGTGCGCGCGCCATCGCGCGTCACGCCCAGGGCGAGGACGGCGCCGGCGCTCTTGCCCTGGGCGGCCAGGGTCTTGAGCGACTCGGCAAGCGCCGCGCAGACGTCATCCCTGAGGGGCAGCTCGCGCTTTGCGAGACGCGCGAACCACAGGGCGAGCTGCCCGTTGCCTTCGTCGCACGCAACGCCGGAGGCATACGTCATGCAGTCGACGAACAGCGACCTGAGCTCCTCGTCACGCTGCGCGCCCACCTCGCCCAGCTCGCCGTCGGCAAAGTCGCCTCCGACGCCGTACATCTCCTCCATCCTCGTGCACAGCTCCATCACACGTCCCGACGACAGCCCGTCTCGCCTTGACAGGACGGTCCGCGCGATCTGCTCGAACTCCCGCACGTCTATGTCCACGATCTCCAGGTCGAGCTGGAGGCTGCGACCCGCCGTCTTCACGAACTGGGGGCCGCCATGCTTCTGTCCCAGCACGCCACGCAGGGAGGAGAGCGCCGAGTACAGGCCCATTCTCGCCAGCTCCGGATCGCTGTCCGGCCACAGGAGCCCCATGGCCTCGTCGCGGGGCAGCGGCCTGTCTGCGTTCAGGGCAAGAAGGCCCAGAAGCTGGCGCGCCTTCGCCCTGCGCCACTCGTCGGTCTCGATCTGGTGACCGTTATGCGTGACCCTAAAGCCACCGAGCAGCTGTATGGACAGATGGGAGCCCTGGGGCAGCGTGATCGGGGCGTCGACGGGCTGGGCCTCGCCCCTCTGGAAGGCCCCTCCCGCCGCGAATGCCTGGCAGTCGCTGCGAAGCGCGTCAGGCATGAGCTCGAGAAGGCCTTCTCCTCCCGGCCCGAGTGCGCGCATGCACAGGCACGCCAGGCGCACCGCGCCGGGCTCCGCGCTTGCCGCCACGTTCTCGAGCGCGTCGCGCGCCTCCTGTTCCGCCCCGCGCGTCAGGCTCAGGATGGCCTTCTCCATCTCCAGGGGCAGCGACGTCTTCGGATGCAGGGAGCTTTCGAGCAAGGTGACCTCGAGCAGTCGCCTGTCAAGCTCGGCACCCACCCGTGCCCTGCAGCTCACGATGCTGGTGAGCAGGTCGCACAGCTCCAGGTAGCGCCCGAGCCCCGGCCTGCCCGCAAGCTGCCGCGCGATTGATGCATACGCGCTTGCCTGCCCGCATTTGCCCGTCACGGCACACACCACGGACAGCCCGAGAAGCGCCAGCATCTGGCCGAACTGATCGCCCTGCCGCCCGTGCATGGACATCAGGTCCTCGAGCATGGAGTGGGCCTCGACCTCCCTGCCACATGCGAACAGCGCCGCGACCTCGTATGAGCGCGCAAGCGTGCGCAGCGACTGCACGCCCCTCCGCTCGATGAAGGCCCGGGCCGCGCGAATCCTCTCCAGCTCCTCACTTGAGGCGCGCTGGGAGGAGATGCGCTCTATCAGCACCCGCCCGAGCGAGAGGTCGAGCGAAAGCAGCGCCTGCGTGAGCGTCCAGGGCCCGGAGGCGCCCCATCGGTCCCCCGACGCCCGCGCGGCCGATACCACCGGCGTAAGACGGGCCACCACCTCGACGTACTGGCCGCTTAGCAAGTCGCAGAAGGCGCAGAAATGGACGAGGGCCCCTCTCGTCGTCGCGTCCCGCTCCCGCGCGAGCTCGAGAAGGTGCGGTCGCATCAGAGAGACGCATGCCGCGTCACCGCGGACCGCCGCCTCCAGCATGCGGGTGCACGTGAGCGTGAGCCCCACTTTAGTCTCGATGTCAGGTCCCTGTGGGGAAACCGGGCCCTTCGTCGTGCTTCCCAGCGCCTCCCCCGAGCACATCACCTGAGACCACGCGTCCGAGAGTGCGTCCAGGGCGAGCAGTGCGCCTGCGTATGGCGTCGCAGCCATCAGGGAGCTGCTCCTTGCCTCCAGGACCGGCCGCCTGCCGCGGAAGCGCGCACGCAGACCGTCAAGCACCAGAAGGCCCGCGTAGGCCCCGTCGTGCACCGTCACGTTCTGCGAGGCAAAGTGCAGCCCGCGAAGAATGACGTCGTCGAAGGACAGGTCCGCGAACTCCAGCGGGTGCCTGTTCAGCACGTGCACAAGAACGTGCTCGGGCAAAAGCCGAGCTATCGCACCCGCCCTCTCCAGCCGCCGCGACGAAAGGAGCAGCTCGACGCATCGCCCTGCCAGATCGGGATCGAACCCGACGATGAGGCTGAAAAGCGATTCGGAACCGTTGACGCAGGTCGGAATGCACGAAAAGGAACCAGAGGCGCGGTCGATCCCGAAGTGTGGATACCATGTCGCCAGATACGACAGGTCGTCCTCCCTCGTGGACAGTCCCACGCATGCGAGATCTGCGATCTGGCCACTCCCCAGAAGGGTCATCGCCCATCTCAGTCGCTCTATCCCGATCGAGGCAGGCTCCCTGATGCAGGCCTCGACGATGCGCGCGCTCCTCAGGATGAGGGTTCTGCCCTTGGAGCGCGAGCGAGCGGGCCCCGTCACGCGGCAGGCGTCGATCAGCAGAGGCACGCCGTGCGTCTGCTCAAACAGGTCGACATCCATGGCAAGATGCAGGTCACGCTCCCAAAGAACGGACTCTCCCTCGCCCACCACGAGCTCACCGCTCCCCACGACGGGCGCGTCGGGAAAGTGTGCTGACGCGAATTCGCTGCTTGGCAGACAGGAGACAACGAAGCGCGCGCCGCGATCCATGAGGTCGCGCATGAAGCGCGCAAGCGTTGCGGACTGCCTGTCACCAGAGGCGTCAGGAAGGTCGTCGATAACGATGAGCGGGCCAAAGCCCTCGCTGGCGTCAGTCGTTGGAAGCGTAAGGGATGCGACCCATCGCGACGCATGGGACCTGAGGTGGCAAGCGATCAGATGGCAAAGCGGGATATCCTGACAGGCGGCAATCAGCCCACCCAGATCACGCGCCTCTCCGTGATCGCCTGCACCATGGGAATCCGTGGATGGCTCAGAGGCGCGACCGCGCTTTCGCGAACGCCCGCTCGCGGGCGTGCCGACGCGATTTGAGCGGTTCAAACCGCGTGTCGCGTGATCCAGCGAGTCCTGGATAGTCGCCCCACTCTCACGCTGGACTGCATATGACTTCATGAAGGAGGTGCTGTCAGAAGAGGCGCACTCTATGACGATGGACGGACAGGCTGCGGAATGCTCCATCCTCCATAGCCGCGCGATATCGTGAAGAAGCGTTGTCTTGCCATAGCCCACGGGACCCTGCACAAAGACAATCCCCGTACGCCCGATCTCCGCTCCCACGTGCGAGAGAAGCCCCGACCTCTCGACATGATAGTGTCCCGTCTCACGCCTGCTTGTCCCGTATGCACTCATCTCGGCCTCCTCAATAGCAGTTGACCAGGCACCTGAGCGTGGTCAATGAATCAAGCAAGGAGAAGCTACCATGCGGGCTCAGCGGTATTCTGTATTTCTAATATATGTGAGACAGCGTCTGACGCCAGTCTGACACGAGGACTAAAAATGCAGGTAAACGAGGACTATTTAACTTGTCAGAGCATTGTTAGATAATAGACAGACAGCACGTCTAAACAAGATGTCCAAATGTCGCGCCCTCTGCGCAAGATGAACATGATACAGCAGGCGAACAGCCATGCAACACGCGATACATCACATGTGGCACCAATGGCCGATATGCCAACCTAGAACTGATGTGATAAGGCCTCGAATGAGAAAATGGCCCCCGCATACGAAGAGGGCCCCTCCCATACGGGAGAGGCCCCTTCCAAGCGCCCCTCGCGGGCCGGCGGCGCCCTGCCCTCCCGCGGGGTCGCCCCCGCAGTACTCTCGGCGCTGGCGGGC
>CAWVLT010000058.1:0-54870 GCA_963930185.1 Coriobacteriia bacterium
CCGGCGAAGAGAGCCGCCGTCCCGTAGCGTTAGCTGCGGGAACGTGTCGATGAGTGTGGGCGTAGCGCTGAGTTTGAAACTCAACCACCTCCTCCCGATCGGTAGCCTGGATGGCGAGGTGCGGCGCGAGCCTATCCCTGTAGCGGTTCGCCAGCCCCCTCGTTATCATGGAAAACCCCGCACACAGGTCAAGCACGCACGAGGTGTCGGCGTACCCAAAGATACCAACCAACCCCAGGCGCCTCGATGGCCTGAACGACCCGTTTCGCTGTTTGCCTCGTCATTGTCCTGCATTTCGCTCTGTCAGAACGCTTTTCGCTCCGCTGAACGCAATCCTCAGGAAAAAGCTTATATAGAGTATGCCCATCGAACGTCTTCGATCGCATTCGACGATGTACGTGAACGTCCGGGAATCCAAGAGGAAGGACACGACCATGGCAGAGAGCAGGGAAATCCAAGGTACGGGAATCATCTCCGAGTTTGCTAAACGTGCCCGTCCAGCGGCCAGCCCCGAGGAGCTTGCGACCATCGCGAAGGAGGCGGGCATGGAGCTTGACGTCGAGGAGGCACAGGCCCTCCTCGAGCGGCTTGCCGCAAATGGCGGGTCAAAAGAGCTCGCAGACGAGGAGCTTGAGAACGTCACCGGCGGTTGCAGCGTAGAGACGGGCGACGGCCCCACCCCCATACTGTGCAAAAACTGCGGGTCAGGGGATATCCGAATCGAAGGGCATCACATGTCTGGTGACACCCTCTATGCGACGGTCATCTGCAACGCATGCGGGCATGCCGAGGAGATGCCCGCCTAACGCCACAGCACGGGCCGCTCGGGACGTATCGTCGCGGCGGCGCCGTGTTGTGTCATGACGGCTACAGATCCAGCAGGATGCGGCGCACCTCGACCTCGTTCTCCGAACGGCTGCACACCAACACCGTGTCGCCGGGCAGAAGAACCGTCGAGCCGTTCACGATGTCGAAGTTGTCCCCGCTCGAGACGGCCACCAGGATGGTCGAGGCCGGCAGGCTCAAGTCGCTCACGCGCACGCCTCCCTCGGCCTTTAGGCTTGCCGAGCGCGGGATCTCGATCTCCATCATGGAGAACTCGCCGTGCTTGAGCGACATGACCGTGCGCATCGTGGAGGACATGGCCTCCTCCTCGATCATGCGCGCGATGACGGTCGTCGACGAGATGGCCTCGATGCCCAGCTTGTAGAAGATGCGCTCGTTTCTCGGGTTGTTCACGCGTGCGATGATGCGCGGGGGCTTGAAGAGGGTGTTGGCGATCTCACAGGCCGCCAGGTTGTCCTCGTCATGCCCCATGACCACGACGAAGATGTCCGCGTCGCGCATGCCGGCGTCCTCCATGACCGAGGAGTCGCAGGCATCGCCCAGAATCGTCATGCTTCTGCCACGCAGCTCGCGCGAGAGGAAGTCGGCGGTCTCCTCGTCCTTCTCGATGACCACGACCTCGTGTCCCGCCTTGAGCATCTTCTGGGCAAGCGCCTCGCCCACCTTGCCACCGCCGCCAATGATGACGTACATGAGTGTCCCCCTACCTATCCGTCTCGCCGACGGTCATGACCTATCGTGATCTCGAGCATCGCTCGCCGCGTGTCTAGCCGCGCATGTATGGGTCGAGGTCTGCAAGCGAGTCCTCGTGCACGACGGCCATGACCGTGTCACCGGGGTGCAGGTAGGCACCGGGCGACGCCTTGGACACGACCTCGTTGTGCTCGTAGAGCAGCACGTCTATGTCACCGAGCTCCTCAAGGTCTCGCACCTGCATGACCGCCGGGTTCTCGAGCGAGAAGGTCAGTACCTCGTACTCACCAAGCGTATCGATGTGGTTGGCGCGGCGTGAGCGTATCTTGGAGGAGATCTCCTCGGCCACGAGCTCCGTGTCGCAGACAAAGTCGAGCCCGAGCTGGCGATACACGTCAAGGCGCGAGGGATTCACCAGGCGCGTGATAACGTGTGGCACGTCGTAGAGCAGCCGCGCCACTTCCGACGCGATGAGGTTGGCGTTGTCCGAGCTCGTGACGGCGGCGAAGGCGTCGCACTCGCGTATGCCCGCCTCGAGCAGGGTCTGCTCCTCCGATCCCATGCCCAGCACGGAGCGACCGGAGAAGTCCGAGTCCAGATGGCTCAGCGCCACCGGGTCGCAGTCGATGACGGTGACGGCATGGCCCGAGTTCGTCAGGATCTTCGTGAGGCTCGCACCCACGCGACCATACCCTACCACGATGACGTTCACTTGCTCGATCCTCCCGATCGGTACGAAAAAGGGCCAGGCCCCTCGTGGAGTCTGGCCCTTGTGACCCTCGCAAAACGACTAGACGCGCTTGATGACCTCAACGAGGATGTCAACGATGTCGTTGATCTTGTCGGTGCTCACGTGCTCCGGGACATCGTCGACCCAGCGGGCGCGCGCGGGGGTGCCCTTGTCAACGCCGCTGACCGTGACGCCGCGGAAGCCCTGCCTCATGGCCAGGGTCGCCTCGGTGTCACACCACGGCATGCGCGTGAGGGCAAGCGGCCTGTTGATGTCGGTCGAGGCCTTGCCGAACAGGTTGACCAGACGACGGTCGGCCTTGCGGTGCTTGAAACGTCCCTCCTCGATCACCAAGGACTGACGTCCCGATCCCACGCACTCCAGGTTGATGAAGTAGGCGCCACGCAGGTGCTTGGCATACTTCTTGAGAAACGCCTTCATGCCCGTGTGCTGCGCCTCGGACGCTCCCGTGAAAACGAACCAGATCTCATGGGAGACCAGGTCCCTGTCACCCATGGACATGGCAGCTTGACGCATCTCGCGGCGATCAGCCTCGACGTCCCCAGGGGACTCCTCGGCGCGCGGACGGCGGCGAGAGGAGGCCGCGCCTCCCTGCCAGCGGCGGGTGCCGCTGCCGTTGGGTGCCTGCGGATGGAAGTCGCCCAGCGTGTCGAGGCCGGACATGTCGCCCTCGCCCGTCACGCTCGGCGCGGGGGCCCCGTCAGCAAAGTTGTCCCAGCTGCCCATCTGCCGGCCGTTCTTCTGAGCGTCATAGTCCTCGTCGACCCCGAGCCAATCCGCAAAGGACTGCTCCTGCTCCTGGATCTGGGCGGCCATCTCGGCGGCGCGGTGGCTGATGCGGCCGGAGGAGGCGCCGCGCTTCTTCTTGGAACGGCGCGACTTGCGATCAGTCACGTCAGGCGAGGTGAAGTCATCGAAGCCGTCCATGTGGCGGCGCTTGTAGTCCTCGATCATGGCAGGCGTCAGCGCCTCGTGCGTGCCCGTCTCGAAGTCCATCACCGAGAAATCATCGGGGTTGTAGTCGCCCACCATCTCGATGCTCGAGACGCTGTAGGGATCGATTGCGGCTACGGCGGGGTCGGGCACGTCCTCGAGAATGCGACGGTTCTGGTTGACCGGCGTGAAGCTCGAGGTACCCCACGACGGGCTGTTCAGGATCGAGTCACGGCGCATCTCGTCGTCATCGAGCAGGTTGCCCTGCTGCTGGGCGACATCCTTGGGAAGCGAGGTGGCCGCCTGGCGAAGCTCGGCGTCGGGCTCGTCGTGGCTCGTGATGACCGTGAACGTCTCGCGAGGCGCGGGCTGCGCCTTAGGCTGCGATTCGTGCTGCTTGCGAATCTGCGCGATGTCCTCGGCCGACATGACCATCGTCGCCTCGCCGGCCTCAGGCATCGACTCGAGGACCTGACTTGCCTGCTGCCCCTCGTCGGACAGCTCGGGAACATGGCTCAGCTGCTCTCGCTGCTCGCGTTCGCGCTGTTCACGCTGCTCGCGCTCGCGAGCCTGGGCGGCACGCAGCTGCTCGTGCGTGAGAACTAGCGTGGCGCCGGCCTCGGCAGGGCGCTGTTCCTCCTGCGCCGGGGTGACCTCCTGCTGCTCCTCAGCCTGGACAAGCTGCTCGTCAGACCGGTCAGCAGGTCGCTGGTCGCGCTCGACCCGAGGCATCTCGGAGGACTCGGCGGGGGCGGGACGGCCGTCGGAGCGCGCCTGCGAGGGCACCGGCGCCACGAGCATGGTCTCGCCCAGGTCCGCCTGGCCGCTCCCCTGCTCGTAGACGATCTCGCAGCTGTCGCTCACCATGCCAAGCGAGCGGAGCACCTGCTCGCCATGGCGGATCGGCATACTCGCCAGGCGCTGGGCGCGCCGCGCGCTGCGCTGCTGGCTCTCGGTAATCCCTTCGGAACGATCGTCACGCACCGAGCGGGAGGGACGCACGCGCTCCACCTCCTCGCTTGCCTGCCTTGCCTCCCGACGATACTCGTCACGGGGACGGCGCTCGTGGACAGGCGCGGCCTGGGCGGGATCGAACGGCTCCTCGCCCTGCTCCTCGTCCATCTCGTCATCGGACGGAATGAAGGGGGCGCCCATGGAGGGCCGCACACGATCGATCAGGCCGAGCAGCGCGGCCACGCCGGACATGTTGTCGTTGGCGCCACGCGTAAAGGGCATGACATACCGAGAGAGGACGATGCGCACGCCGCAGAACAAAAGCAGCACGCCCGCCACGATGGCGATTGCCCAGGCGGCCGACTTGACGACGGTCGGCAGGGGGAGCACCTGGATGAGCATGCTCAGAAGCTCCAGGCCCATGGCGATGAGGGCGGCGTTCTCCAGATACGGCAAGAAGCCACGCAGCAGGGGCATGGCCATGATGTCGGCACGCGGCGTGTCATAGTGGGCGATGACCACCACGGGGCGCAGCTTCGAACCAGCGGCCGTGGCCGAGGGGTGGCGGGCAATGAGGTTCTGGCTGCAGCCGGCCTGGCCGATGGGGGGAAGCAGGTGTATGCCGCAGAAGTCAAGGCCGTACACCGCGGCCGCCAGGATGCCCAAGATGAGCATGACGATGCTCAGGGCCTGCACACCGATACCGGCCAGAATGCCCGCGATGGCGATGAGGACCATCGCGGCGCCCAGCACGGTCTTGCCATGTGCGGGATACGTGAAGTCCTGATTGATCGTCTCCAGACCATGCAGGTGGATCTTCTCGGCAAGCTCCTGCGCCATCATGGCTTCCTCGCGGGTGCCGGCGGGAGCGGTGTCGAACTCCTTCATGAGAAACCGCATATTCTCGGAAGCGTCAGCCATGGGAAAGGCCCCTCCGCTCGAATCGTCATTCGGGTACTACGTAACGTAAACCTGTAGAGGTCTAGTATATTCCTCGCACGCGCGAGAGTTCGCATTCATCACGGTTGCCCCGCAAGTTTCCAGGCACCTTCCCCATGCTGACCACGAACCCACGACATTCGGGTGCGCGCCTCCTAGGCGGCCTGGGCCTCCTCGCCCGTCGGCTGCGCGGCGGGGTCTGCCGTCGCGTCCGTCGTCGCGTCGACAACGGGCGCCTCGGCGAGCGTGGCGTCACCCGCAGCCGTCGTGTCGGCCGGCACCGCATCGGAGGCCGCAGAGGCCGGCGCCTGCGTGGTCGCAGTGTCCGTCACGCTCGCGTCGGCAATCGACGCGGACACCCCGTCAGAGGTCTCGCCGTCAATCGACAGGCCGCCGTCCTCGGCGTCGACGCCGAGGTAGTCGCGAATGACCTCATCGCTCTCGACGCACTGCGTGCGGGCCTGCTCGTACTCCTCGCTCTGGCCGGAGGTCGCCTGCGCATAGGCGTCACGCAGCACGTCGCGCGAGGCGGCGGGCAGAGTCGACGCGGCGGTCGAGGAGGCGGCGGCAGCCTCGTTGAGCTGGTCGATGAGGGCGTTGGCGCCCTCCTCGTCACCGTTGGCGACCGCCGTGTCGTACTGGACGTTGATCTGCAGCTCCACGAGCCTAGTGGCGAGGTAGTTCTCCAGGGCCGTGTAGTCGGCGTCGGGGAAGCTCTCCTTGGCGGCGGCCACCGACGCCTGGGCGTTGGTGATGTCCGTCACCGCCTGGTTGTCCACCTCCACGTTCGCCCACAGGTCGATGCCGCTGGTGTCCAGTCCCTGCGAGACGGCGTCGGCGTAGGCGATGTAGGTGTCCTGAGACTGCTGGACCTTCGCGTTGGCGGCGGCGATGGAGGCAAACGCCGCGTCGAGGCTCTCGATGGCGTCGGACACCGGCGCATCGACGGCGAGCAGCGCGCGACCGATCTCAAGCATGGAGCGACGCGCGGCCACCGAGTCGTTGATCGCGTCGATCACCTGCTGCTGCTCGTCGGTCAGCAAAAAGCTCATAGAGCCCGCCTCCTTGGCCAGGGAGGCCGCGTCGGTGAGGGCGTTGGAGGCCGTAGTCGACGACATCATCACGTTGGTGAGCTCACCAGACATGTCCGAGCTCGTGATCTCAGAGCCGATGGCCTCGTCAAGCGGGACTATGACCACGTCGGCGTCGGAGATGCGCTGGATGGCCGCGTTTATGTTCTCGGTCGCGGAGGCGCGCACCTGGCCACGGACGATGAAGAACGCGGCGACTGCGGCGAGGACCAGCACCACAAGCACTATGAGCACGGTCAGCAGGACCTTCTTCTTGCTACGCTTTGACGCGAACGAGGTGTCAAACGACTTGCCAGGAACCCCCGCTGCCGCAGGCTGCCCCTCGATGTAGTAGAGCTGGTCGACCGTCTTGGGTCGTGCGCTGGAGGCGATCGGGCCCGTGCCGGCGGCCTCGCGGGCGGCGACGAGCGGGTTTATCGGGGCGGACGGATGACCGGATGCCCCTCCTGCCTGCGCTGGGCCATTTCCGGCCTTCGGGGCGGGCGCAGGCCCCGTCGTGACCTGGGGCGTGGGGCCCGTAACCTGACTAGCGGTCGTGATGTCTGCCTCGTTGGCGCTCGGCGCGAAGTGGCGCCCTGTCCTTGCGTTACCCATCTACGGTCCTTTCTCACGGACGTCTGCCTTTTCTGGCAGACATACGTGCGTCTACCGTGCATAAACTGATCACTATATAACATGAAACGTCGTTTAGGCTATATTTCCTGATAACAACGGGTTTACCCTAACACGGAGCTGCCATGACTTCTTCTCAGAGAGCATCGACAAACGAGGCGACGAAGGCCGTGAGCCTCGCCCTTCTGCTCGACGGAAGGGCCTGCGGGCTCACCTCGTCCCAGATACGCGAGTCAGGCGCGCTGGGATCTTCCCAGGACAGCGACGCCGCGTTCCTCAAGCAGTTCGCCCGTGCCAGGGAGCGCCTCGCCCGCGTCGGGATCATCATCCGCAATGTCGCGCCCACCGGTGAGGAGGCACGCTATGTGGTCGACCCCGGCCTTTCATATGCGGCGACCAACTCCATCGAGCTCACCGGCGAGGAGGCCTTCCAGCTCACTTACCTCATGACCCTGTGCCTGCAGACCAACGTCCCGTTCAAGGACGACCTGCGGCGGGCGCGCGACGAGCTCCTCTCCATGATGAGGCCGAGCGCTACCTTCCCTGAACCAGACATGACAGAGGCCCCGGACAAGAACTCTTGTCAGACACGAACCTCCTCTGACAAACCGTGTCTCGACGACGCATGCGCCTCCAGAGAGGACGAGTCAGTTCTCGACATCGCACGTGACGCCTACATCAGGCGCAGGCCCCTCTCGTTTTCCTACATCAACGCCCGGGGCATGCGGTCGGAGCGCGTCGTGAAAGTCTACGGGTTCTTCTTCTATCATGCCCGTGCCTATCTCGTCGGGCTTGACGGCGCACATGACGAGGTGCGCGTGTTCCGCACAAGCCGCGTCGAAGCGCGCCCGCAGCCGCGTGTGCTCGTCGAGGAGGGCTCATACGTCATCCCCGATGACTTTGACATCCACGAGCACATGGGCCTGCCGTTCCATTACGGTGACGATGACTTCGTCGCCGAATTCCGCGACATGCGGGGCCTATTCGAGCGGGAGCGGGAGAGCCTCACCAAGGGGCACGGCTCGTGGCACGAGGACCACTCCGACGGGCAGGCGCGCTGGAACGTCAGGGTGCGCAACATGGAGGTCATGGCCGAATGGGCGACGAAAGCCGCATTAGACTATGGACTTATGCCCCAGGCCCCGCAAGAGCTGAGGGACACCATTGTCAAGGGACTACACAAGGTGGCTGATCTGCATGCCTAGACCGCCTGCGTACCATGTCATAGACCAGATGCTCACCATCATGAGGTTCATCAACTCGCTCGCCCCCGACGACCCCACGATCCCCGGCGAGAGCATTCGCGTGGAGGAGCTGGCCAAACGGGTTGGCATGTCGGTCAGCGACGTGAGGCGCAGCATCCGCCTGCTCGATGACTGCGGCGACGCCGTCATGGGATTCTTCATCGACTACGACCCCCAGTCCGACGAGGTAATCCCCTGGCACATGGACATGGCGATCGACCGCATGCTGGGCCTCACTCCCCACGAGGCGATGGCGCTGCTCACGGCTCTCGACGCGATTGGCCTCGAGCGAGACGATCCCCTCGCCCAGAAGATTCTCAGGGCCGTTCCCCCTCTCACGGCCGAGCGGGTGAGGGGCATGGAGGCGCAGGCACAGGCCAAGGGCACGGCAGACATGCTTGCCAGCGCCGCCGAGGCCATCACGTCCCAGACGTTGGTCAGGGTCTTCTACCGCAACCCGAGCGGCCAGGAGGTACGCGAGCGCCTCGTTGAGCCCATGAGGCTCTCCTATGACCTCGAGGAGTCCGCCTGGTACCTTGACGGATGGTGTCGCGACGCTAAAGGGTGGCGCACCTTTCGCTTTGACCGTATGAGAGACCTGGAACCGACAGGAGAGCCGTTTGCCTCCCACATCGGGACCCCCGCCATCGACAACACGGGGGATGAGTTCGACGAGATGCTCGCCAGCAGGCCCCTGGCCACGCTTGCCATTCATGACCCAGATAGTCTGGGAGACGCCGAGACGTGGAGGCAGCTGCAGAAGATGGACAATCCCTCATCAGAAGATGAGGCAAGACTTACCTCTCGGGAGATCGAGCATGGCGCGTTCATAGCACAGATCCCCTGGATTCAGGAGATGCCCTGGCTCGCCCACAAGATCATCAGCACGCTCGGGGGTGTTGAGGCCCTTCACCCTGCCGATCTGCGCGCTTCGGTGCACGACGAATGCACGAGGCTCATGGGTGTTCTTGACGAGGATCCGACGCCAGCAGATGAACGAAACGAGTAGACGTAGCTGAGCGCTAGGGTGAGTGATGCCCTTTCTCGAACGTTGTATTTGGGCGTTGACAAATCTCGGGCACCAACAAATAGGGGCAGGCGATACGAGGTATCGCCTGCCCCTCCCCAAAGCGTTCACATCCCCCTCGATGCTTGCTACCATCACAGTATATGCAAAACGAGGGAGCTTTTCAACATAATTTTTGCATCAACGAACTATCATTTCTGCACATGCGCATAGCCTGACAGCGGACACACACCGCCTGCTCGTCCATGTAGCCCATTCGCCGACGCCCGATATACGCCTAAGCCCTGTTCTATCCATGCGGCTGCCGCTCGCACCAGCGCTCGAGCGCGGCGCGCATCTGCCCCGTCGGGACCTTCTCGTACGACCGCTTTGGCAGGGCGCCGAGGAACACCTTGCCGTATCCCTTGGTTAGCAGACGGGCGTCCGCCAACACCAGGCACCCTCGATCCGTTGACGTGCGGATCAGCCGCCCGGCGGCCTGCTTCACCGAAAGGACCGCCTCGGGCAGGCTGTATCGCGCCCACGCGCGGGGCTCGCGGCGGTCCCGCTCGCATGAAACCGGGTCGGTGGGTCGCTGGAACGGCAGCTTGGGAATGACCACGCAGCGCAGCGTGTTGCCGGCGGCGTCGAACCCCTCCCAGAACGACTTGAGAGCAAACAGACTGCTCGATTCGTCGGCGACGAACCTGTCCCGCAGCTGACGCGCGTTGCTCCCCCGCGCCTGGCACAGGAGCTGCTGCCCATGGCGAGCGAGGATGGGCTCCACCATCTCAAAGACCTGCTCCATCTCACGGCGGTTGGTGAAGAGCGTAAGCGTCGAGCCGCCCATGCCCAGATGCACGTCGACGAGCAGCTTCTCAAGCGCCTCGAGATAGCCGGGGGCGTTTGGTTCGGGCATGTCGCTCGCCACCAGAACGCTCATGTTGTTCTCGAAGTCATAGCTCGAGCTCAGACGCAGCGTCGTGAAGCTCGACGAGTCGAGCCTGTCCAGGCCCACCTCGTGATTGAAGTGCGTGAACTCCTCGCCGACGGCTATGGTCGCCGAGGAGTACGCCACGCTCGAGACCTCGGGGTACCAGCGACTCGCGATCTCGCTTCCCACGTCGAGGAGCTCGGCGGTGAGTTCGAAGCTCTCCTGGCCATAGCGGCGATCGATGCCCGCCGAGTACACGTAGCGGTCGTCAGACCCGTCGAGCACCAGGCGAAGGGCGTCGCGCGTATCCCTCAGCGTCTTTATCGAGGACGTAAGCTCGTCGAGCCGCTCGCCCAGCGCCTGGCTCTGCCCCGAGGACGCCTCCTCAGAGAGCGCCTGCACGGCCTGCTGGCCCTGCTTGACCACCTTGTCGAGACGCTCCTCGAACACGCGGCCCGATTCCATGACCGCGCCGAACACCTCGGACGCGCGCGTCTCGGGCGAAAGCCAGACGCTCTCGACCTCGTATCCCCCGCGCTTGCTCTGACGTGGCGCCAGCCTGCGGACGTCGTCGAAGAACGCGCTCGACGTGACGAGCGCCTGGCTCGCCTCCGCGGCCGTTCGGGAAAGCGCCCCCAGCATCACGGTCGCGCCGGGGATGCCCTGCACCTCCCGGGCAAGCGAGCCTATGGCGCCCGTCCCCGACGTGCCGAGCTTCTCGAAGCTCGTTGCCACGTCGCGCGAGTTCACGTGGAGCGCCCACTGCCGGCGAGCCTCGGACTCCACGGCGTGGGCCTCGTCCACCACCCAGTAGCGTATGGGAGGCAGCACCTCGATGTCCGAACCCACCGTCGTGAACAGCAGCGAATGATTGGTCACCACTATGTCGGCGGCCGCGGCGCGGCGTCGGGCGCCATGGAGGAAGCATCGGTTGGGAAAGTACGGGCAGCGGCGCTTCTGACACTCGCCCGACGAGGACGTTAGGTCGCTCCTCTTGATCTTTCCCCAGCGTATGCCCAGCGAGTTCATGTCACCCTGGGCGCTTTGCGTCGCGAACGAGAAGATCGCCGCTATCGCGTTGAGCATGTCCTCGCTTGGTGCGGGCAGCCCCGCGGGCATCTCCCTCGCGTCGCCGTCCGAAGATCCCGACCCGGCCGTCCGAACCGAGCCTATGCGGGCAAGCCGCTCGACCTTGCGCAGGCAGGGGTAGTTGTCGTACCCCTTGAGAGCGACGTAGCTCAGAGGCTTGTCGAGCGCAGACGACAGCAGCGGGAGCTCCCGGTGGACCAACTGGTCAGTCAGTGCGTTTGACTTCGTCGCCACACCCACTGTGATGCCGTTGCCCTGGGCCACCAGGGCCGCCGGCAGAAGATACGCCATCGACTTGCCGACGCCAGTCCCGGCCTCCACGGCGATGTTCGTCGACGTCGAGAACGCCCTCGTGACCGCCCGAGCCATGGTCACCTGCTCGTCGCGCGACTCGAACCCCTCGTACATCCGCCCCACTATGCCGTCGCGGCCATACTGCGCGGCTATCTCGTCGGGAGCGGGGAACACCAGAGGACCCTGCTCCTCGAGGGCAAACGCGTCGGGCCTGGTGTTCAGTTCCTGCTGCGAGCAGCGCTGGGCGCGCTCGTCCACCATCGAGAACGCCACGTCAGGATAGGCCGCAGCCAGCTGGGCAAATATCGGCCGATACGACCAGGCCACCTCGGGATAGAAGTTTGCGAGGTAGTTGAGCAGCCCCGCCGGCAGGTCTGAGGCCGCCGTGAGCAGCACGCGCCACAGCCCGCACAGCGCCTCCACGTCAGCGTCGGCACGGTGCGTAGAGGGAACGAGGTCAAACGCCCGCGAGAGATCCATGAGCTTGTAGCTCGTCAGGCACGGAAGCGCGATACGAGAGAACTCGAGAGAGTCCACCCATGCGGCGCCGACCTTGTGACCGGCCGCCTTCTCGAGAAAATGACGGTCAAACACCGCGTTGTGCGCGATGATGGGAGCATCTCCCGCAAACTCCTCGAAGGCACCGAGCGCCTCGGCAGGCAGGGGCGCGTCGGCCACCATCTCGTTGGTGATGCCCGTCAGTCGCACGATCTCGGGCGGTATCTCGCCTTTCGGACGTACAAACGTGTCGAACGAGTCGACGATCACACGACCGCGCAGGCGCGCCGCGGCTATCTCGATGACCTCGCACGACCTGAAGTCGAGCCCCGTCTCCTCCGTGTCCACCACGATGACGTCGTCTTCGAGCAGGCCGAAGTCGCACTGGGCCGCGCGCTGAGCAAGCGTCGCGTACCGAGCACGCACGTCGGCGTCAGTTCCCGGGGCAATGATGGCCTCGAGGGTCGGGTTCATGGTGCCTGACAAGCCTAGAGCTCCTTGCGCATGATGTTGACGAACGACCCGTCGAGCTGGGAGGCGAGCTCAGCCGTCTTGTCCTCGTAGCCGAGGTGCGTCCAGAACGACTCCGCCCCGTCGCGCGTGGGCAGCGAGAGTATGGAGGCAGCCCTGATCTCCGCGGTGCGGGCAAGTGCCTCGATCGAGGCGATCACCTTCGTTCCGATGCCCTTGAGCCGATGCGTCGGATCCAGCAGGAGCTGCTCGACCGTCCACTCGTTAGGCCGGGGCCATCCGCACAGGACGTGCGCGTAGGCGACGAGAGCGCCGTCGACATACGCCCTGAAGATCAGCTTGTCAGAAGGCGTCGACCCCGCAGGGGCCAGCTCGAGCTCCTCCTGTATCGGCAGCCTCGTGACCTCCTGGCCCGTGGTCGCCGTGTAGTTGTCCAGAGCGCGCTGCCTGAGCTCGTCAAGCTCGAGTATCTCGCCGGATGCCATCTGGCTCAGGGTGACGCAGTTGATCTCGATGCCGCCCTTGTCCTCGTTTGCCTGTTTGTCGTTGAAATATCCCTCGAAACCCTTGGGGGGCTCCTGACCCGTCGGCATCTTGGTACCCATGCAGATAGCTCCTCTTCACGCGACGCTACATTCTTTGATAGTACCACGTGCTGCGTGCGACATGCGCCGTCTCGCGCGAGACGTACGTGACGCACATGGTATTCTACGCACTATATCTTCACTCAGATGGACGTGATTGGGTATTATCTCAACATACCATCATGGTACTGCCTAAGACGCTACGCCGCGACGCAGGCCAAATCCGTCGCGCGGGTAAGGGGGATGTTCGCAGCATGAGTAAGGTTGACGTATACATCGGTGGATATCATCCCATCCAGAAGGTCTCGAAGCAGGAAAGCGAGCGCCTCGCTTCCAACGAATGCATGATCGGCATGCCTCTGTCCCTCTCCTATGACGCCGAGTCCGGCGACTTCGTCGTGACCAACCCTGCAACCGGCAATTCCATCGGGTCCTTCCGCCCAAAGAACCCGCTCTCTCTGCGCGACGCCCTCGAGAACGGCTGGACGTGCCACTGCTGGCTGTCGCTGGTCTACTACGTCGAGGCCGAGAAGATCTTCCAGGGTGAGATCGTGTACCAGTGCTTCAAGGTCAAGCCCTCGCAAACCGCCGAGCAGGCCGCGCTCGAGACGTATGCGCTGAACATCGCCGAGGCCCTCAAGTCGGGCAAGCGCCCGCGCGTCATCCTCACGGGCAACACGTATGACGCCGTCATCGAGAGCAACGGCGCGTGGCAAAGCGATGAGAAGGAGGTTCTCCCCTTCTCCACGAAGCGTGGCTCGGGAATCGTGCCCTTCAAGAAGAAGCGCTCGCTTCTCGACAAGCTCGCCCTAAGCGCCATGGAGCGCAAGCCAGGCTGTCGCATCGCCCTGACTGTCGTGCTGTTGATTATCGTGATTGCCATAGCACTGGTTGTCTGGAAATGCGCAGTTGGGTAACAGGTACCCTATGATCGAGCTGACGCACAGGCAACTATGGCTGGGAAGGACGCATCCCCATGGCTAAGGACGGAATCATCGTATACACATCGCGCACGGGATTTACCCAGCGCTATGCGGAGTATCTTGCCGAGGAGCTCAACTACGACATCAAGCCCGCGCGCAAGGCAAACCTCTTTAGGGTGTCGTGCTATCCCGTCGTCATCTACGGCGGCGGACTCCATCACAACAAGATCGACGGCATCCAAGGGCTCATCGACGGCAACGAGTATCTTGGGGACCAGACGCTTATCGTCTACTCAGTGGGTCTTTCCTCAGTGACGCCCGACATCCTGCGCGAGATCAAGGCGCGCAACATCCCCGACTTCCTTGACGAGCAGGTGTATTTCCACGCGTTGCCGGGCGGCCTGAGCCGCAAGGACACCATAGGTGACGGTGTCATGGCCAAGAAGGTGGAGAACTATCGCCAGAAGCGCGATGAGGGCCGCAAGCTCACGCGTGGCGACATCATCGCGCTGTCGATCGCCGACGGGGAAGGCCCTGACCAGGACCGCTTTGATCCCAAGGCATGCGCCGACATCATCACTGCGGCGCGCAATCGCATCTAGACCGGCAGCATCAGCCTGGCGGCGCCGGCGGCCAAGGCTCGTGACACCGACCTCGCGGCGATGTTCCTAGGCACTCAGGAGCATCGCCGCGAACCATATCGCGACAAAAACAAACAGACCGGCGGCAACCTTGCCAAGACATAGGGCGGTGATGTCCACCCTGCTTGCCTCACTGGCGGAGGATGTGCGCACGATCATGGCCACCGCAAGGGCAATGGCCACCACGACTGCGATCGGGAGCAGCGCGAACCCGACCATGAACTGTGGGGAACTGTCCATCACCGACCCGTCGACGCTTGCCTTCACCCAGGCAAACCACAGGATCGTCAGCAGGACGAACACGACCGCATAGGCGATAAACGGAACCCATGACACCTCGACAGGTCGATTCTGAGCCGCGACGCTCACATACCTCGTCGCCGCGTTGTGACGGCTGTACTCCGAGGTAAAGCGAGACTGCCCCTGATGCTGCCCCACCTTGCTCTTCTTCACGGCAGGGGCCTGGGCTTGTGACGACGATATGTCCGCAGGCTGGGTCACCTGGGGAGCGAAGTGAGACGCGCCGGCATGCTGATTTTGGGCCGCCTGATTCTGGTACGTCGACCTCATCCCGGAACGTCCGCGCATCCGCTGGTTAGGCCACTGATCGCGTATGGTATTACCGGTGTTTGGTACCTTTGCCGACATTTTCCCTCTCACATATCGTCAGAATAATATTCTTCTTACAAGACCATCGCTTTAGGGTGGATTATATGCGATCCGCATTGTACTCTGTTCCGTATTTACTTATTGAGTGAGAAAACTTCTATCTCAAGCGTTGGTAGAAGTGGGAGGGATTGATACATAGATGGAACGAGCGACACGAGAAACCATCGGCATCAAGGCCATGACGCGGCAGGAGATCGCTAGCCTTGTCGCTGACCTCGAGCTCCCGTCATATAGAACGAAGCAGATCATCCAGTGGCTGTACCAAAAGGGCGCCTCTTCGTACGACGAGATGACGAACCTCTCGCTGGCGCTGCGCGCCCAGCTGGCAGAGACCGTGCCCCTGCACTTCCCTGAGATTGTGCGCAAGCAGGTCTCGCAGGATGGCACCCGCAAATACCTGCTCAGGCTCGCCGATGGCGTTACCGTCGAGGCGGTTGGCATGCCGAGCAAGACGCGCCTGAGCGCCTGCGTCTCCACCCAGGCCGGCTGCCCGCTGCGCTGCAAGTTCTGCGCCACCGGCCGTAACGGCTACACCCGCAACCTCGGCTGCGGCGAGATCGCCGACCAGGTCAGCGTCATCGCCAAGGACTTCGGCCAGCGTGTCACAAACGTCGTCCTCATGGGCCAGGGAGAGCCGTTCCTCAACTACGACGCCTCGGTCGAGGCCATGAGGATCATCAACTCCGCCGACGGACTGGGCGTCGGGGCGCGCCACATCACCGTCTCCACCGCCGGCATCCTCCCCCAGATCCGTCGCCTTGCTGCGGAGCCCGAGCAGTTCACCCTCGCCATCTCGCTGCACTCGGCGGTTCAGGAGACCCGCGACGAGATCATGCCTGGCGTCCGCAACTACCCCCTCGAGCGCCTGCGTGACTCCATCATCTCCTATGCCACGGTGACTGGCCGCCGCCCGACCTATGAGTATGCGCTCATGGCAGGGATCAACGACACGGATGCCGAGCTCAAGGCCCTCGTGCGCTTCACCAAGCGCACGCTCTGCCACGTTAACCTCATCCAACTCAACGAGGTAAAGGGCAGCCCCATCAAGCCCTCGACGCCCGAGCGCCTCCAGGCCTTCAAGACCACCCTCGAAAAGGTCGGCGTCGACACCACCGTCCGCGATTCTCGCGGACAGGACATCGACGCCGCCTGTGGACAGCTTAAGCAGAAGAGCAAGGGGTACTAGGAGCTAGGCCATCAGCCTAGATTCCCAAGGCCTCCCATTGCTGATCGGCCCAGGTTTGGTTGCGCAGGATCTGCGCTTCCTCGTCTACCTGGGCCGATTCTTTTTTCTCGTCAAGACGCTGCTTTACCGTCATTGCGAAGTCGCGAACCTGATGGGCAGCACCATCGATGGCCCGCTTCACCTCTTTGTCGTTTCTATATGCATACACCACCACCGCGGCCGATGCTACCATCGACATGAGGCAGACAGCAAAAAAGCCCTTCTTCATGATCCAACCGCCTTTACCTATTCCTCTTCACTTTTGATCATGCCAACGATGCGCGCCAAGTCCTCTTCGTCGGCAAACTCTATCTCTATCTTATACTTGCCATGCGATTGCTTGATCTTCACGCCTGTGGAAAGATCCTCGCGTAGCTGCCGGGCGGCACGCTTGAAGCTTGACGGCATGGCTCGCTTCGGGGTCTTGTCCGACTGCTTCACCGAGAACAGCGCCGCGAGCGATTCGGTCTGGCGTACGGAGAGCTTCTGATCCACCACCTTCTGGGCAAGTTTCACGCGCATGTCATCATTCGGGACAGCAAGGATCGCACGGGCGTGTCCGGCGCTCAGCTTGCCCTCATACACCATCGTCTGGACCTCGGAAGGCAAATCGAGGAGACGCAGGCCGTTGGTGATGCTGGAACGCGACTTCGAGAGACGTCGGGCAAGCTCTTCTTGAGTGATACCCGTCTTATCGATGATCTCGCGATACGCCCGTGCCTCCTCGATACCGTTCAGGTTACTTCTCTGAATGTTCTCGATGAGTGCAAACTCAAGGCTCTGCGTGTCACCAACCTCGCGAATGATGACCGGCACCTCATCAAGGCCTGCCCTCTTCGCAGCCTGGAACCTTCTCTCCCCCGCTATTATCTCAAACCCCTGTATGTCCGGGCGCACCAGCAGGGGTTGCAGGATGCCAACCTGGCGAACGGAGTTGGCAAGCTCGTCTAGCTCCTGCTCGTCAAAACTTGTCCGAGGCTGGTTCTCGTTGCGATGTATCTGGTTGATGGACAGGTGGCGTACTCCCCCGTCCTGCTGCTCCTCGGTCTGAGCCTCCAGCGTGCTTTCGGTGATCAGCTGACCAAGGCCGCGACCTAGACCACTTTTCTTAGCCACGGTTCACAACCTCTTTCGCTAGCTTCTTATATGCCTCGGCGCCCTTGCTGCCCGCATCATACTCAAAGATGGTCTGCCCGAAGCTCGGCGCTTCGCTCAGGCGCACGTTCCGCGGGATAAGCGTCTTGAACATCTTGTCACCGAAGTAGTTACCTACCTCCTGCACCACCTGCTTTGAGAGCGAGGTGCGTGAGTCGTACATCGTCATTACGATTCCAAGGATCTCAAGAGACGGATTCAGGCGTGCCTTCACCATCTTCATCGACTCGAGAAGCTTGGTGACGCCCTCCAATGCGTAGTACTCACACTGGATCGGAACGAGAATGAAGTCACTTGCGGTGAGCGCATTCACGGTGAGGATCCCTAGGGAAGGCGGGCAATCGATAAAGACATAGTCATACTCGCCTTTGACTTTGTCGACGACCTCCTTCATCCTCACCTCGCGGGCCATGACGGAGACGAGCTCCACCTCTGCGCCAGCAAGTTGGATGTTCGCAGGTATGATATCGATATAATCGCTAGAGGTCTGACATATCACCTCAGTCGCATCGACATCACTGAGAAGTGCATCATATATGCTCTTCTCTATCTTATTCTTCTCGATCCCAAACCCTGACGTCGCATTCCCCTGGGGGTCGGAGTCAATAACGAGCACCTTGAACTTCTTCTCACCCAGGGCGGCCGACAAGTTCACGGCAGTGGTGGACTTTCCCACTCCACCCTTCTGGTTCATTATGGCAACGACCTTCGTTGGTTCGTTTGGCTGCTTTCGTTTCTTAGGTCCTTTGGCCATGTCTCTATCCTTCTCTACTCCCCTGATGTTTCACGTGAAACATTGGACTCGCCCATCAAACTCGCCAGAGACGTTTCACGTGAAACATCAGACGAGAGGATGCTTGACAGCAAATCCAACCTGACGAGGGAGATTGACTGATGATACGTCCATTTTGCCATAGACAAGGATAGTTCTATGTCCATAGCCCTCAGGAAGTTCCAACTCTATCTTTTCCACTTCCTTCATTCCCAGCAGATCGGCAGTTTGAGAGCCAGCTCGCAGCTCGTCTCGCTGTGGGGTGCCCTTTGAGACAACCAGCACGCCACCCATGTTCAGAAGAGGAGTCGCATACTCTATGAGTGCAGGAAGAGGAGCGAGGGCACGGGCAAAGGCGACGTCATAGCGCCGCGTTGACTCGAGTGGCAGCGTCTCAAGACGTCCGTCGTAGGTTGTCAGACGATCCTCCATCCCGAGAAGGGAAACGAACTCGCGAACCGCACTGATCTTCTTCTTCGTTGAGTCACAGAGCATGCCCTTCGCCTCCTGACTCATGATGGCGACGGGAATCCCAGGGAAGCCCGCCCCACATCCCATGTCGACAAACGAGTATGCAGGTTGCTTGACATGTCCCTCGATGCCCTTGAGGAACAGAAGCGAGTCCAGGAGGTGCAAAACGATGCCCTTGTCGTAGTCACGGATCGCGGTGAGGTTAATGACCTCGTTCTTCCTGAGCATCATGCCCAGAAAATCAAGCAGGCACTGTGACTGTGACTCACTCACGTCAATGTCGTAGGCCTGTGCCATCGCCATGAGATTATGGCTATCATCATGCTCTGTCATATGACTTCCTATCCAGATTCAGTTCGTTTGACACGCAATACTATATGCGCCAAGTATCGCAGAATCCAGCGATCGAAAGCCCGACCTCAGCTACGCTCTGAAGAAAATGCTGCCAAACCATAGTCCGCGATATGAGATGTCTGCCTCAAAACCACGAATCAAGGATTTGAGGCAGAAAAAAGCTCCCTTGATCACGACAATCAAGGGAGCCTATTCTCAGCGGCGTTATGCCTGACTCTATATATAAGTAGGGAATGTCCCGCATCCGCTAGCGAGGGGAGATCACCACACAGCGGTTCGGCTCAGACCCTTCCGAATGCGTGGAAACCCTCGGGTCGCCGCGCAGCACGAGATGGATGATGCGGCGCTCATACGGCTTCATGGGATACAGTCGGACATCGCATTCCCGCTGGGTCGCCTTGCGAGCAGAGGACTTAGCCAGGCTCTCGAGCTTCTGGAGACGACGTGCCTCGTACCCTTCGATATCAACCGTGGCAGGGAAGCGGAAGCCGAGCTCGTTGTTCAGAAGCGTCGAGAACATGAACTTGAACGACTCGAGAACCTTGCCATGATATCCGATGAGGATACCGAGATCCTCGCCCGTCACGTTGAAGATGAGCTGACCATTGTCGCCGTCATACTCGTCAATGGTCGCCCCATCGGCGTCGAAATACGAGAGCATGGTGCGCAGGATCTCGATACCGGCATCAGCAACCTGATCGAGTTCTTCGTCACTTAGCTCCTCACCAGCAGATACCTTACGGGCGATCTCGACGTATTCCTCGGGAATTCGAGATTCCTCCTGCTCATCTTCGGACATCTGAGAGTCGGTCAGCTCGACTTCCTCCTCGATGGCGTCAGTAACGTCTTCCATGACTCCCTCGCTTGCCATATCGAATCACCTCAGTTGCTACAATCTACGATCGTGCCCTTATCAAGAGCCCGTTACTTCTTCTTCCTGGGACGCTGCTTGTGGGTGCGACGCACCACATCAACCTCCACGGGCTTGGTGGCAAGCTCCTTCTCCTGCTTGACCTCGACCTCGTGATCCTTCTGCTTGAAGATGATGAACTGTTGGACGACACCCCATGCGCTCGAAGTGACCCAGTACAGCACGACACCGGCAGGGGAGGACCAGCCAACCCACAGCATGAAGACGCCCATGACCAAGCCCATGGTCTTGGTCATGCTGTTGGACTGCTTCTGCATGAGCATCGGCAAGAACGTCAGCACGCTGAACAGCAGGGTGAAGATGATATAGGGCATGGCCCCCATGAGCCCCATGGTCCCAAACGCGGTACCAGGGGAGATGGTGAGATCGGAGAGGATGTTGAAGAACGAGAACGACGTGGAATCGGGATACATGCTGCCCAGGTTGCGCAGCACGCTGAACAGCGCGAAGAAGATGGGCATCTGGATGAGCATGGGAAGGCAACCTGCGAGCGGGTTGAACTTATGCTCGGAGTAGAACTTCATCATCTCTTCGTTGAGACGCTGGGGGTCACCCGCGTACTTGGTCTGGATCTCCTGGAGAAGAGGCTGGAGAACCTGCATGTCAGCCATCGACTTCTGCTGCTTGATGGTGAGCGGGAGCAGCAGTAGGCGGACGATAACGGTGAGGATGATGATGGCGAGACCCCAGTCGCCGATAAAACCCTCAAAGAAGCCTATGCACTGCGCAAGGGCTCGAATGATCCAATCCCACATGTTTCATATCCTCCGAGACGGGTCAACGTGGTTGTCGAGTAGTATCCAAATGGTCGGGCACGGGGTCATATCCACCTTCGCAGAAGGGATGGCAGCGAAGGATCCTCTTGATCGCAAGCCACCCGCCGCGAACTGCACCGAACCTCTCTATCGCGGTCAAGGCATATTGGGAGCATGTCGGCACATATCGGCAGCATGCCGGAAAGCGGGGAGAGATGCAGGATCGATAAAAGCTAATGAGGCAAAGCAGGCACCATCGGGGCAAACCGGCGATGGCGTGCAGTACCGACCTCATCCTCTCATCTCATTCCGGCCTTCTTGACAAGATCGTCAAGGGATCTCACCAGCTCGGCATGGGCAACGTCACACGTCTTTCTGTTGGCTATGAGGACAACGTCATACCCCTGGACCTCAGCAACCGAAGATTCCCGCGCGACCGCCCTGAGCACGCGCTTGCACCTGTTGCGCGTAACCGCGTTCCCGAGCTTTTTCCCAGCAATAAACGCAACGCGACCCGGAAGGTCGCGCCGCGTTGCATCATGCTCTTTAATTAGGATGGTCAAACCCTTAGCACCAAATCGCGTGCCCGTTTGAAAGACATCAGAAATCTGGGCACTTGATTTAATGACATTCATCGGGTATGGCTGGCCTTGCACTTCTCGTCAGAGACGGTGAGCTTCCAGCGACCCTTGGCACGACGACGAGCAAGGACCTTGCGGCCGTTCTTCGTAGACATACGAGAAAGGAAGCCATGGCACTTAGCGCGCTTCCTCTTATTAGGCTGGTACGTACGCTTCATTGCAAATCCTCCTGGCATGTATATGCTGCGTATGCAGACAAAAAAGCTTTTGAAGTATATCGACGCAAGGGGGGAGCGTCAATTACAAGTTGCCGACGTTCCCTAAGATCACCAACGATTTCACGATTTATTTTCCTTTGGCCACCCCAACAACACAAAACGAGATGGTCAGAGTCATCTTTCTGAGTGAGAAGCGACTGACCCGCGCCTTGCGTCCAAGAAGCCGGGGGGTTTCCTCGCTTTCAACGCTTCCAACGGAATTTTCCACACTTTTCACCGGTATACATGCAATTTTCAACAGCTATGAAAAACTCAGTGTGTTGATAACTATGTTCAAGCTGGTTAAAACCGGATTTTCCTGTTGAAATTTTAGATGAAAGTGTTGATACTCACCTGCGGAAACAACTAAGCTTGTTGAGTCATGTTTTCACAAGGCCCTTCTCGATTTCATCCATGGATGAAAAGTCTCGGGAAGTTACAATAGCATCCTCCGATCAAACGCAGCAAAAACGACGCAAGGGGAGGTGGGTTGGGTGGAGGTGTTCTATCCGTTCGTGGAGAACCCGCAGATTGACGGCGGCCGCTCGCCCGAACCATCAAGGGACATGGCTGCCCAGGGGGCATTCCAGCGCCCCCATTCACCAGAGAGTCTGCCCGATGACGGACCTGTCATGCCACAGGTGCGCCCGCAGACGCCTCGAGGAGCCGTCTCGCAGCAGCCCGAGCTCGCAAACCCCACCTATCCGGCACGCATAGCCGTCTATGACGACATGTCCATGCCGCCTCGCGTCGTGGTGATCGACCCAAAGGAGATCAGGGAGTACCTCTCCGAGATCACGAGCACCGTATACGAGCTCATGAGTCAGCAGGGGGGCTCCTTTGCGTTCATGATGATTCGCGAGCTGGTGGAGAACTACATCCACGCCGCGTTCGTCGAGCCCACGATATCGATCCTCGATCATGGTCAGACCATAGTCTTCAGTGACCAGGGTCCCGGCATTCCCAACAAGCAGGCGGCGATGAAGCCCTCGTTCACCTCGGCGACCAGGGAGATGAAGCGCTACATCCGAGGCGTCGGCAGCGGCCTGCCCATAGTCGAGGAATACCTGCGCGAGAAGCACGGCACCCTCACGATCGAGGACAACCTGGGGCATGGGACCATCGTCACCGTGTCCCTGGCACACTCACACGACGAGTCGCCGCTGGGAGACGTCGGCCAGACGCCCATGATGGGCGAACCCCAGACGGCCGCGCAGTGGGGGGCCTGGGGCAGCCCCCTGCCGCAAGGACAGGCCGCCGGATACCAGCAGGCAGCCCAGCAGCCCATCCCGACAACCCATCAGCCCTATCCGGCGTACCAAGCATGGCCCGGGCAGGCGCCCCAGTACGGCACGCCCACGGCATATGGTCAGCCGTCCCAGTACCAGGCGCAGGCACCCGGCGGGGGAGGGCAGACCTTCGCGCAGTACGGCGCCATGTATCAGGGAGGGTATCAAAACCCCTACTACATGGCGCAGCCGGGGCAGCCTCAGCCGGCGTTCGGTGCCGCCCCCCAGCCAAACCAGGCATTCGCGGGGCCGGGAGCCTCCGCCATGCCCGTCATGCCGGTCATGCCTGGCGTGTATTACCAGCAAGTCGCCGGGCAGGTCCCTCAGCCCATGCCCGCAGCCGCGACAACGGGTTCTGTAGCAGGTGCGGGCGATGCAGGCCAGTGGGCCCAGGGGGGACCGGGCGGCGCGCTCGACCCGAAGCTCGTCAGCGTGCTCAGGCTGTTCGCGACAACGGACAGGATCGGGCCAAGCGAGCTCGTGGCACAACTCGACATGTCCACGGCCACGGGGAGCCGTAGCCTGCAAAAGCTCGCCTCGATGGGATACATCGTCAAAAGCGGTCAGAAATACCAGCTCAGAGAGGCCGGTCGGCAGCTCATCGAGCAACTGGGCACACGTGAGGATATGTGATACGGATGGCAGACCAGACTCAGGAGCAGGCAACCATTCTCTGGGAAGACGTCGTGCAGCTCGCGCGGGAGGGCAGCGACCCCACGGTCGTGCCGTGGATCGAGCGGCTCGTGCCCGTCTCGTTTGACGGGTCCACGTTTCTGGCAGCCGCCAAGCAGCGCTGGACCGAGCAGAAGGTCATGACGGAGTACAAGGCCCTCATCGAGGGCTACATCCAGGAGATCACCCTAGAGCATGCCGACCTCGTCGTGGTGGCCGACGCCACATACTTCGCCGCAGGTGCACCCACAACGACCCAGGCCCGCGCACAGGCCCAAGCTCAGGCGTCACGGGAACCCTCGCGCGCCATGGTGCAGCCCGTGTCGGGCCTGGCCCCGACGACAGGTGAGACGACGGCAGTCACTGCCGCCACGCAGGCGGCCGACGTCGCGCCTGGGGTGGCCGCGCGAACCGACGAGCCAACGCCTCCCGCCGAGGGCATGGCGCACGTCGACGCGGGCCTGGTGGCAGCCCAGACAGTGCGTGACCAGGGGAAAGACCCCGCCAGGACCGGCGGCGAGGACCTCATGCGCGAGGGGGCCGTCCTCATCGTCGACAACGGAGCCTCACCAGACGGCGCAGCCGACGAGGCAAGCCGCGCAGCGGCGGTCACACAGGGCAAGCAAGCCGGCGAGGCGATGGCCAGAGAGGTAGGTGTGGCGACGATAGAGCGTCCCAGACCCTCGGCACGGCCCGCGGAGGGCGGCATCGCCCGATACACGTTTGACACCTTCGTCGTCGGCGAGGCCAACAGGATCGCGTACGAGGCGGCGCGCAGCGTCGCCGAGGGGGACGTCGTCCCCTACAACCCCCTGTTCCTCTACAGCAAGCCGGGTCTGGGCAAGACGCATTTGCTCTTTGCCATCTACAACTACATCAGCATGTACCGTCCCGACGTCAAGGTGCGATATGCCACGTCAAGTGCCTTCGTCGAACAATACGTCGACGAGATTCACAACAAGAAGCTCACCGGACCCAACGTGGTGAAGGAGTACCGCGAGGTCGACGTGCTGCTTGTTGACGACGTCCAGTTCTTCAGGCGCAAGCAGGACTCGGTGAGCATGTTCTTCGACATATTCAACCAGCTCATGATCGACGGCAAGCACATCGTGCTCACCGCTGACGAGGCGCCCGACTACCTGGACCTCGACGAGCGCGTCAAGCAGCGCTTCGGCATGGGCGGGGTCATCGACATCGCCATGCCCAGCCACGACCTCAAGGTCAGCATCCTGCGCTACTACTACCAGGCCCAGCACGCGCAGGCGAGCTGGCTGGGCGGGACGCTCAGCGACAGCGACCTCGACTACATCGCGGAGATCTCGCCCAACAGCATCCGCGAGATGCAGAGCTTCCTCAACAGGGTCCTGATGGAGGTCAGCAGAAAGCCAAGCCAGCCCCTTACCTACGAACGCATCAGGGCCGTGCGCGACGAGCTGTTCAAGACGTCGACCAGGGTGGAGATCCCCCTCATCATCGACGTGGTTGCCGACGAGTTCGGCGTCGCGCCGGCGGACATAACGGGCAAGCGCCGGACGAAGGCCGTGTCGGAGGCCCGCCAGGTCACGATGTGGCTTGCCCGGCAGCTGACCGACGAGTCATACCAGTCGATCGGCAACAACTTCGACAAGGACCATTCCACCGTGATCGCGTCCATCAAGAAGATCACCGAGATAAGCCAGGCCGACCGGGAATACCTGTACAAGCTCGAGCAGCTCAAGAAGAAGATAGTGGCGCGCAACACATAGGGTGTCGGTACAGGCGTGGCAGCACGCGACGGCACGACAGAGACGACGACGCGTGGCGACACGGGATCAGGCACCAGGTGTTGAGAACCCTGTTGAAGACAGTGGAAACCGCATGGGAAAGGGGAGGGGAGGCGTCGGGAGAAGCACGCCGGGGTGTTCGCAAGACAGAAGAAACGTGGTTCGAAAGCTGTCGGAGCTACGTTTGACAACGGTTGAGCCCCGGTGGGCAATTCCGGCCACCAAAGCGAGCATAATACGTCCATGGCAAACGAAGCGTGGGAAGGTACAATCTCACCAACAAGCAACGGTGTGGAGAGGACAGGCCCCTGAGCAGCGGTTAGGATGAGTTCCAACAGAGCGAACAGGGCCTACTAATCCAACTACCAATACCTATATAAGAGGGCAAAGGGAAGGGCGGCTAGCACACATGAAATTCGTTATCGACAGGGACTCTTTGAGAAACGCCCTTGCATGCGCCATCAAGGGAATGGACATGAACTCCACCCTCCCCATCCTCTCAGGCGTTCTCCTTACCGCCACCGAAGGCACCTTGCAGCTTGAGAACACGAACATGGACGTGAGCATCCGCCAGCGCCTCATCGCCAACGTCGAGGAGCCCGGACAGACCGTCGTTCCCTACAAGCTGCTCAACGACATCGTGAGCCATCTGCCCGACATGGCGATCACGTTCAAGACCGAGGGCACTACCTTAAGCATCTCGTGCGGGTCGAGCCTCTATAGCCTCAACACGCTCGCGCCTCAGGACTTCCCCAAGTTTCCCGACTACAATCTCGAGAGCATGGTGGAGGTTCCCGTTGACGCGCTCAACGACATGATCTCTCGCGTCGCCGTCGCGGCCTCGGCCGACCGCAACCGCAGCATCCTCAACGGCGTGCTCGTCAACATCACCTCGGACATGGTGCGCTTCGTCGCGACCGACTCCATGCGTCTTGCCGTGGCCGAGACCAAGATCGTCTCGGAGGTCGAGAGCTTCGAGGTCATCGCTTCCGCGAAGAACCTGCGCGCCGCGCTTGCCATGGCGGCGGGCAGCAAGACCATCACCATCGGCACCAACTCCTCGCAGATCGTGTTCCTCTTCGGCGAGGTCGTCTACGTGACCAGGCGCGTGGAGGGCACCTATCCCAACTACCGCAAGCTGATTCCCGCCTCGCACACCACGGGCGTCAGGGTCAAGACCGAGGCGCTCTACGAGGCCATGCGGCGCATCAAGGCCATGACGGCGTCGAGCTCGGAGGTCTGTTTCCAGATCGACCCCGACCTCAACCTGCTGGTCATCACGTCCAACCTTCCCGACCAGGGCAACGCCCGCGAGGAGATAAGCGTCGAGGTGGACGGCGAGCCCATCACGATCGCCTTCAACTCCCGCTTTATCTTCGACTGCCTCCAGAAGGGCGGCGACGAGGACTACATGACCTTCGAGACGGAGTCTCCCTACAAGCCCGGCGTCTTCAAGATCCTGGGCAAGGTGGACTTCCTCTATCTCGTCATGCCCGTGCGCCACAACTACTAGGCCGGTCGCCCCGCCATGTCGCTTGTCGCCACGCGGATCGAGTACGTCGACTTCCGCAACATGGAGCGCCGCGCGCTCGAGCCCGACGCCGGCCTCACCGTGCTGGTGGGGCCAAACGCCGTCGGGAAGACGAACTGCATAGAGGGCGTCTACCTCGTGACGACGGGGAAGAGCTTCAGACATACAGGTAGCGTTGCCGACTTCGTGCGGCAGGGGGCGAGCGGCTGCAGCGTGAGTATGCGCGTGGAGGGGACCAAGCGCGTCGTCGACCTGCGCTACGAGGTGAGCGAGGGAAAGAAGCGCCTGCTTGTCAACGACAAGAGCCGCAGGCTGTCCGAGGGCTCGCGCATCCTGCCGTCGGTTCTGTTCTATCCTGACGACCTCATGGTCATAAAGGGCCCCGCCTCGGGCCGGCGGGCGCTGGTCGATGACATGGGCTGCCAGCTCAACGAGGCGTACGCGCGGGTGTATCGTGACTACTCCCGAGCACTGACGCAGAGAAACGCCCTGCTGCGTGACGACATGGCGCGCGGCGAGCTGTTCGACGCGTGGACGGAGTCCCTCGTCCACGCGGGCAGCGTCCTGTATCTCTATCGGCGCCAGCTGCTCGATCGCCTGACCCCGCATATACGCCGGGCATATGGTCAGATCGCGCCGGGGGAGGACCTCGGGATCTCCTACGAGTCGTCATATGCATCCGCGGATATGGGCAGGGGGCAGGTCGAGGAGTCCCTGCGCTCCCTGCTGGCTCGGGCCCACGGCGAGGAGGTCGCCCGCAGGACGACCGTGTATGGCCCCCATAAGGACGACGTCGAGTTCTCGATCGACGGCCGCAGCGCCAGGATGTTCGGCTCACAGGGCCAGCAGCGCAGCATAAGCCTCGCCGAGAAGATAGCCCACGTGAATCTGGTGTGGGAGATATGGGAGGCCTATCCCATCTTCTTGCTCGATGACGTGATGAGCGAGCTCGACGCGACGCGTCGGCAGGCGCTGTTCTCGCTCATCCACACCGGCGTGCAGACGATTATGACGACGACCAACCTGGAGTACTTCACGAAGCCGGAGCTCGAGCGCGTCAAGGTGGTGAGGATGGGCCGTGAGTGATGAGCTTGGGTCGATCCCGGAGTGGGAGCGCGTGAAGGTGCAGCGCCTCAAGGCGCAGGACCAGCTTGGCACGATGGGGCTTGACAGACTGATGTCAGGGACCGTGGACTCGCTGTTCTCGTCCTCGCGCAGCTGGTCGCGCGCGGCGCGGGCGCTGCGCGTCTGGCACAGGATGTCGGACCCGTCAGTGCGCACCCACGTGTGCGGCGTTTCGTTCAGGGAGCTGCGCCGCGGCACGGAGGTCACGTTCTACGTCGACTCGAGCGCGTGGATGTACGAGCTCAACATGCGCCGTGACGACCTCGTTCGAGAGTGGAACCAGCTGTGCTCCTCGTCCGACCCCGACCTTGTGGCCGACTCGGCGGCGTTCAAGCTGTCGAGCAGCGCGCGCAAGCGAGGCCATGACGGGTCGATGTCGAACTACGGCCGCGCGAGGATGGAAGCCCCGGCCGTCCCCCTGAGCGAGGAGGAGTACGAGGGCGTCTGTCGCCAAGTTGACCGCATAACCAACGTCAGGTTGAGGGAAAGCGTCAAGAACGCGATGATAGCCATGCTTGAGTGGAAAAAGTCAAAACCTTCCGCTTAAAGCGCTCAGAGGCCGTCTGAAGCATCTGTGGGGGTATTCTAGCCCAAGGTACAGTCCTTGGAATCTCCCTCTAATTCGAGTATACTTATAGGTTCATAGTCCCGCCAATGCTTCACGTGAAACATCGTATGCGAGACACTGCCCCCGCAGTGCGTCGCACGGCGGGTGACGGCAACCCGAGAAAGGGAAATTCGTGCCTGATAAGGTATCAGAGGCGTATGACGGCAGTAAGATCCAGGTTCTCGAGGGTCTTGAGGCCGTGCGCAAGCGCCCCGGCATGTATATCGGCTCAACGGGCCCGGCCGGTCTCCACCATCTAATCTACGAGATCGTTGATAACTCGGTCGATGAGGCCCTCGCCGGCTTCTGCACCAAGATCAACGTGACCGTGCACCTGGACAACTCGGTCAGCGTCATAGACAACGGCCGCGGCATCCCGGTCGACAAGCACCCCAAGCTCAAGAAGCCCACCCTCGAGGTCGTCCTGTGCGTGCTGCATGCCGGCGGCAAGTTCGGCGACGGCGGCTACAAGGTCTCGGGCGGCCTGCACGGCGTGGGTGTCTCGGTCGTGAACGCTCTGTCGAAGAAGACCGTGGTGCAGGTCAAGCGCGACGGCAAGATCTACGAGATGCAGTTCTCGCGCGGCAAGGTCACCGAGAAGCTCACCGAGGTGGGCACCTCGAAGGCCACCGGCACCACCGTGACCTTCTGGCCCGACGAGGAGATCTTCACCGAGACGACGGTGTTCGATCACGACACCATCTCCAACCGACTGCAGGAGATGGCCTTCCTCAACAAGAATCTCAAGATCGTCTTCACTGACGAGCGCGAGCTCGAGCCTCGTGTCGAGGAGTTCTGCTACTCGGGCGGCATCAGCGACTTCGTGAAGTTCCTCAACGAGGGAAGCGACATCCTGCCCGGCCTCTCCAAGCCAATCTACTTCGAGCGCAGCACCGTCCAGGAGGGCGGCACTGACGAGAACGGCGAAGTCGAGATCGCCATGCAGTGGAACACGGGCTACAGCGAGCGCGTTATGCCCTTCGCCAACAACATCTATACGATGGACGGCGGCACGCATCTCGAGGGCTTCCGTCAGGCGCTGACCCGCACGATCAACGACTACGCCCGCAAGCAGGGCATCCTCAAGGAGAAGGACGCCAACCTCACGGGTGATGACGTGCGCGAGGGCCTGACGGCGGTCATTTCGGTGAAGCTCTCCAACCCGCAGTTCGAGGGACAGACCAAGACCAAGCTCGGAAACTCGGAGATGCGCCTGCTCGTGCAGTCGACCGTGGCCGACGGCCTGGCCGAGTATCTGGAGGAGCACCCCAACCAGGGACGCGCCATCTGCAACAAGGCCATCGCCGCCAGCCGTGCGCGCACGGCGGCGCGCAAGGCGCGCGAGGCAACCCGACGCAAAGGTCTGCTCGAGAGCGCGAGCCTTCCCGGCAAGCTGGCCGACTGCTCGGTGCGCGAGCCCTCCATGACCGAGCTGTTCATCGTCGAGGGTGACTCGGCAGGCGGTTCGGCCAAGGACGGCCGCCGCCGAGACATCCAGGCCATCCTGCCCCTGCGCGGCAAGATCCTCAACGTGGAGCGCGTGGGCGACCACCGCGCCTTCTCGAGCGACACCATCCAGTCGCTCATCACCGCCGTGGGCACGGGCGTGACCAACGCCAACGGCGAGGGCGGCGACTTCGACATCAGCAAGGCGCGCTACCACAAGATCATCATCATGACCGATGCAGACGTCGACGGCGCGCACATCCGCATCCTGCTCATGACGTTCTTCTACAAGTACATGCGCCCGCTCATCGACGCCGGGTACGTCTACATCGCCTGCCCGCCGATCTTCGGCATCAAGAAGGGCAAGAAGATTCACTACGTCTATCCCGACGGCAAGACGCCCGAGGACCAGATCCTCAACAACACGCTGATCGAGCTTGGCCTCAAGAAGCCCGGTGACGCGCCTGAGGACGCGACGGACGCGGGGACCGCCCCCGACGCCAAGGCCCCCAAGAAGAAGCCCGGCTACTCCGTGCAGCGCTACAAGGGTCTGGGCGAGATGGATCCCCAGCAGCTGGCGAGCACCACGATGGACCCCAAGACGCGCATCCTGCAGAGGGTGACCATCGAGGACGCCGCGCTGGCCGAGCGTGCCGTGCGAGAGCTCATGGGCAACCAGGTCGAGTATCGCCGCAACTACATCGAGCAGCACGCCCACGACGCGCGCTTCCTGGACATTTAGCCTCATCGATAAGAAGGGCCAACTGTGGCAGAAGACAACAACAACACCAACGCCGGCCTGCCCGACGACCTGCGCGAGCTTCTGAGCAGGGCCGAACAGGACGACGATGCGCCCGTCTACGACCCTGACCAGGACGACGAGGCGGCCGACACCTCCGACGAGGACGATGACGAGGAGCTCGAGGAGGAGTTCGGCAACAACAACCGCGGAACCTCGACTGGCGAGGTCGACGGCGAGGGTGGCCAGCTCCAGATGAGCGAGTTCGGCCAGGAGATGAAGCAGTCGTTCATCGAGTACTCGATGAGCGTCATCACCGCCCGCGCCCTGCCTGACGTGCGCGACGGCCTCAAGCCGGTGCACCGTCGCATCCTGTACGCCATGAACGAGAGCGGCATCTTCCCCAACAAGCCGCACAAGAAGAGTGCCTGGACCGTCGGCGAAGTCATCGGCAAGTATCACCCCCACGGCGACGCCGCGGTCTACGACACGATGGTGCGCCTGGCCCAGTGGTTCTCGATGCGCACGCCGCTCATCGACGGACACGGCAACTTCGGCAACATCGACGGCGACTCGGCGGCAGCCATGCGTTACACCGAGAGCCGCCTTGCCAAGCCTGCCATGGAGCTGCTGCGCGACCTTCAGAAGGACACGGTTGACTGGCAGCCCAACTACGACGAGTCGCTGCGCGAGCCGCAGGTCCTGCCCGCGCGCTTCCCCAACCTGCTGGTGAACGGCTCGTCGGGCATCGCCGTCGGCATGGCCACCAACATCCCGCCGCACAACCTGGGCGAGGCCATCGACGCTGCGTGCATGCTCATCGACAACCCCGAGGCGACCACCGACGAGCTCATGACCGTCATGCCTGGCCCGGACTTCCCCACCGGCGCCGTCATCATGGGCACGAGCGGGATCCGCGACGCCTACGAGACCGGCCGCGGCTCCATCACCGTGCGCGCCAAGGCGCATGTGGAGACCACCAAGACCGGGCGCAACCGCCTGGTGTTCACCGAGATCCCCTATCAGGTGAACAAGGGCACCCTCCAGGAGAAGATCGCCCAGCTCGTCAACGAGAAGCGCCTCGAGGGCATCTCCGACCTGCGCGATGAGTCCAACCGCAAGGGCATCCGCCTGGTGGTGGAGCTCAAGCAGAACGCCATCCCGCAGGTCGTGCTCAACAACCTGTACAAGTTCACCTCGCTGCAGACCACCTTCGGCGTCATCAACCTGGCGCTGGTGGGTGGCGTGCCCAAGCTGCTGACGCTTCGCCAGATGCTGCAGCACTACATCGATCACCAGGTCGACGTGGTGACCCGCCGCACGCAGTACGACCTGCGCAAGGCCAAGGCGCGCGCCCACATCCTCGAGGGCTACCTGCTGGCGCTCGACCATATCGACGAGGTCATCAGCATCATCCGCTCGTCGCGCACCGACTCCGAGGCGTCCGAGCGCCTGATCGAGCGCTTCGGGTTCACCCCCGAGCAGACGGCCGCCATCCTCGAGATGAAGCTGCGCCGCCTCACTGGCCTTGAGCGCGACAAGATCCAGGAGGAGCTCGACGGCCTGCGTCGCGCCATCGCCTACTACGAGGACCTGCTGGCCAACCCCGAGAAGATCCTCGCGGTCATCAAGGAGGAGATGCAGGAGATCAAGGGCAGGTTCGCCGACAAGCGCCGCACCGAGATCTCGGTGGAGGGCACCAAGGAGCTCAACGTCGAGGACCTCATCGCCGACGAGGACATGGTGGTCACCATCACCCACTCCGGCTATGTGAAGCGCCTGCCCGTCGCTACCTACCGTTCGCAGAACCGCGGCGGCAAGGGCATGCAGGGGGTGAACCTCAAGGAGAACGACTTCGTCGAGCGCATCTTCGTGGCGTCGACCCACGAGTACGTGCTGTTCTTCTCCACCAAGGGCAAGGTCTATCGCCTCAAGGTGCACGAGCTTCCGCTTGCCAGCCGCACGGCGCGTGGCACGGCCATCGTGAACCTGCTGCCCTTCGAGGAGGGCGAGACGATCTCGGCCATCATCAACACGCGCGACTTCCCCGAGGACGACTACCTGATGTTCGCCACGCGCTGCGGCATGGTCAAGAAGACCGCCATGAGCGAGTACGCGCGCTCGCGCCGCGACGGCATCATCGCCATCAACCTGCGCTCCGATGACGAGCTCATCGCCGTGAGGCGCGTGCACGAGGGCGACAAGGTCATCCTGGTGAGCGACCAGGGCAAGGCCATCAAGTGGGACGAGTCCCAGGTCCGCTCCATGGGTCGCAATACCACCGGCGTGAAGGGCATCACCCTGACAGATGGCGCGCATCTGCTGGGCATGGAGATCACCAACGGCAAAGGTGACCTTTTCGTGATCACGGAGAAGGGCTACGGCAAGCGCACGCCGGTGAGCGAGTATCCCGAGCACAACCGCGGCGGCCAGGGCGTCTTCACCATCCAGATGACCATGAAGAAGGGTCTGCTCGCCGCGCTGAAGGTCGTGGGCCCGCAGCACGAGCTCATGATCATCTCGGCCGAGGGCGTGGTCATTCGCGTCAAGGTCAAGGATATCAGCGAGCTCGGTCGCTCCACGCAGGGCGTCAAGATCATGGACGTGGCCGACGGCGACAAGGTCGTCGCCATCGCCCGCATGAAGCAGGCGAAGCCCAAGGCCAAGGCCGTGCCCGAGGGTCAGACCGCCCTCGACCTCGGTTCGGTGACCGAGTCCGACGCCGTCGACCTGGGTGACGGCGAGGACGACACCATCGACGAGGATCTGGACGATCTGCCCGAGAGCGCAACCTCTCAGGGGGAGTAGGGTTGGTCCTGTAAGGTCAAGGCGCGGGGAAGGGACGGTTGTCCGTTTGCCCGTCCTGACGTGACAAACGAATAATGCGGATAAGCTGGAAGATGGGGCCCAGTCGCACGTGCGACCGGGCCCCATTTGCGTTTCTTGGGTGTCCTGAACATAGATATAGAAAATCACACAATGTCAAAGCACAACCTGTTGTGGAGTGCCGTTATAATTACATGTGTAGGTCTGTCGAATATTTGACAGGTTTCGTGCCGTTCGTTCCGTGTCAGGAGCCTGTCATACGACCGATCGATGTGTATCGTGCGGCATAAGGCCGCTTGGACGTGGAGGTATGAGATGAGAGATAGGCGCCTGAGCCACAGCCTGGCGATGGCGGACGTGAGCATGGGAGGCACCTTGCCACGCCTTGGCAACGATTTCGCTGCCAGTTCCGCCAGATCCACCAGATGGCTGTCATATGTGCTGGTGTGCCTCGCCATGGCCCTGTGCATAACGCTTGCCATGTTCGGTTCGGGCAGTGCCCTGGCCGACGAGGGAGGTTCCGGATCGGTGGGGGATGGGTCCGCCGCGGCGACGAGTGTCACCAAGTCCGCTGACCCCGACACCTCCGGCACCTACACCAACTCGCTTGGCTCCGGTGACTCCACGCGCTATGCCGGGCGTGTCTGGACCGACAAGACGGTCTACGTCGGTGACGCGACGTTCGGCGGCGGGGACGCCGGCGGCGTGACCGTGAAGAACGACTCCGACTTCCTCGTGGCATACTCCGCACTTGCCACCTCGCAGCGCGTGACGAGCGTCACGCCGACCGACACGGTGTTCGTCCTGGACTTCTCGGCGAGCATGACCTGGTCTACGACGGGGACGACCGTCGGGAACTCCGATGGCTCGGACTCTCGCATCAAGCTCATGGTCGACGCCCTCAACGACGCTATCGACACGCTTGCCAAGGCCAACCCCGAGAACCGCATAGGCATCGTCGTGTTCAATGCGGATGCGTACGAGCTGCTTCCCCTCACCTCGCTGACTGAGGAGAACCTGCAGGGAGTCGTGGATGGCAACTATCTCGAGTTGACCAACTTCTCGGGCACGACGGGCCAGGACGATGGCAAGTCTAACGTGCGTTGCCGCATAAAGGGTGGAACCACCCAGCCCACCGCCTCCAAGACAAACATCGAGCTCGGTTTGTATGCGGGCATGCAGATGATGCTCAATGCCGATACGCAGTACGAGGTCAACGGCGTACAGACGACGCGCATCCCCAACATCGTCCTCATGAGTGACGGTGCTCCCACGACCATAGGTCGAGCAGATCGTCAGGGCGAGTGGTGGAACGGCATCTCAAATGCCGACTGGTGGGGTGACAACAATCAGGCCTGGAGTGCCAACGGGTTCATGCCCCTCCTCATGGCCTCGTACATGAAGAATGCGGTGAGCGAGCACTATTACGGTGCCGATGCCACGCAGACGGCGAACTTCTACACGCTGGGCTTCAGCATCAACCACCAGACCGATGAGATGGTGGAGCTCGCGAACCTCGTGCTCAACCCGGGGGCAAACCTTGCTACGGCAGATCAGTCTCGCGTCAGAGAAATTCGCCTGATTGCACAGGCTTGGGAGCAGTATAGCTCGGGCAGCAGACCAACCGTTCACTAAGTGACTGAGAGCAGTCGGCAGCAGCACGACCTGCGTGTGGAGATCGCCGACAACGCCAACAACCCAACGTCTCTCGTATACCCCACCCAGTACTTTGCCGCAGAGAACGCCGATGACCTGAACACCGCGTTCCAGCAGATCGCGCACCTCATCACCGCCAGCGCCAAGGTTCCCACCGAGGTGACGGGTAGTCCCGAGGCAAGCGGCTACATCACGTACTCCGATCCCATCGGCGAGTACATGGAGGTCAAGGACGTCAAGTCGCTGATCTTAGCGGGCCAGGAGTTCACGGTGCATACCGTCCAGGGCGATGGGGCCGACACCAAGACGTATGTCTTTGCGGGTGAGGTCGACAGCCCCGTGTATGGCCAGCACAGCCTGAGTGAGATCACGATCACCGTCACGACCGACAGCAACGGGAACCAGACGCTTGAGGTGAAGATACCTGCGTCGGTCATCCCCATCCGCACGACGGCGGTGACCCACAACGCCGACGGCTCGATCAGCACCTCGGTGGAGAACGCCGCCTACCCGCTGCGCATCCTCTATACCGTTGGAACCAGGGACGGCGTGCTCGACGCCAACGGCAACGTGACCGACATGGTGAGCGAGGACTACATCAAGGCGCACACCGACCCACTCACGGGCAAGGTTGCCTTCTATAGCAATCTCTACAGCAGGAATACGATTGACCAGGCGGGCACGACCGTCGGTGATGCAACGGTGACGTTCCAGCCCGCCAAGGACAACCCCATGTACTTCGTGCAGGAAGACACGGCTCTGTATGTTGGTGGTGCCGAAGGGGTTCTTAACGCAGGCGGTACCTTGGGGACTCCCGCCACGTCATATGACCCGAACGCCACGTACTATTTCCTTATCACGTACTACGAGGGTGATCAGCAGGCCCAATACGTGGTGTCCCGCCCTGCTGACCTCATGGCCAACTATACGCACGTCGAAAACGGCCAGCTCTACCTTAACGAAGGGGCGCCGCGCCTGGGCAACCTGCAGGACTTCGCCCAGAAGAATAAGGACGACAACGCGACCGCCACGGCCTCGAGCAACTACTATCCCACGTTCGACGGCGATGTCGCCACGGGCAGCTTCGTCGTGTACCTCGGCAATAACGGCCGCCTGGATGCGGCTAGGGCGACGGGGACGCTTCGCATCTCCAAGACGGTGACCATGCAGCTCGGGGACGTACCCTCCGCTGATGATGAGTTCACTTTCACGGTGGAACTGACCAATTCCCAGGATGTCGAGCTGCCGGCCGACCTGACGTTTGCGTACGAGCTGCTCGACAGCAGGACTGACGAGCCCGTGCTTGACGAGCAGACCCAGCAGCCCATCACCGGCACCGTCGCCAACGGAGGCACCGTTACCCTCAAGGCCGGGCAGGCCGTCCTAATCAAGGACCTGCCCGACGGCACCAAGTTCACGGTGACCGAGCAGCAGCTGCCTGGCTACGGCAGCACGCTCGTCGTGGTGAATGGCGCCCCCGCCGCCGAGTCCCTGAAGGGGTCAGGCTCCATTGACACCGCTCAGGAAGAGACGGCAAACGCGACCGTCGGGTTTACCAACGCATACAAGCCTACCCAGACCACACTTGATGGCTCGGTAAGCCTTGTCGTGGGCAAGACGTTCGCTGGTCGCCCCACCACCGGAAACGAGACCTTCAGGTTCGAAATCTCGGGTACCGGCCTTGCCACCGATGGAATGACGCCCATCGTGGCACCGCTGCCGGTCGATAAGGACGGCCAGCCCGTCCTTGTGGCTACGGCCACGCTCGATGTGACGATGGCCGCATCTCAGAACACTCCGTCGACCGTCTCGGGCGCGTTTGGGTCGATCACTTTCGAGCGGGCCGGTACGTACACCTATACGGTTCGCGAGCTCGTGCCCGGAGAGGATTACGTGGGCGAGAAGCTCGACAAGGTTGAGTATGCCTCCAACTACTACACGGTTGTCATCACGGTGAGCCCCGATGACAAGGGTGCCCTCCAGGTGACCGATACTTCCTACACACTGCATGCCGATGACGCGGATACGACCGGCACCGAATATACGTATGACCCGGCTGGTGGGGTCGCGCTGAACTTCACGAACACCTATGCGCCGGATCCTGTCTCCGTGCTGCTTGTCGGCACCAAGACGCTGGAGAACGACGCCCTCGTGGCGGGCGAGTTCTCCTTCTGCCTGGCCTCAGTCTCTGTCGACGGCACTATGTATGACGAGAGCAACTCGGCCAGTCTGCCCGCTGGCACGCCGATGCCCACTCTCAACGCAGGTACCGGAAGCGAGCAGATACTGGGCATCGGCTCTACGGTGACCAACGGCGTGGGTCAGGATGCCGGCGCCATTGCGTTTGGCAGCGTGGCCTTTGACGCGCAGACGCTGGGTCATACGTATGCCTATACGTTCAGAGAGGTCGTCCCCGGCGAGGCTGAGGGGGCCACGTCGAATCCCGATGGCACCTGGACGCTCGACGGCGTGACGTATGACGCTTCCGAGATCACGGTAAGCGTCACGCCCTCCCAGAATGCTGACGGCACGATCACGGCAAGCCCGACCTATTCCAAGGACGGCGCGCCGGCCGGTGGCCTTTCGTGGGTCAACACGTACTCCGTCCGCACGCAGGTAACCATCGCCGGCACCAAGGTGCTCGAAAACAAGGATCTGGCGAGCTCGGGCCTTATCTTTGGCTTCACGCTCGACGGCACCAATGGTGACACGACGCATCTCGAGACGAGCACCGTTGCGGGAGACGCCACGGGCGCATTCTCGTTCGATCCCATCGTCTACGACATGTCAGACATGGACGGTGCCACGGATAATCAGGACGGCACGCGCACCAAGATGTTCACCTACGAGGTGAGCGAGGTGGGCGCCGGCACGATGGATCCTGCGACCGGCATCACCTACACGTCCGTAAAATACACCGTGACCGTGACGCTGACTGACGACGGGCAAGGCAACCTCACCGCGGACGTGGTGTACAACGACGGCACTGCCGACGTCGCTGCCATGCAGTTCGTCAATTCCTACGAGCCCTCGTCGACGCAGCTTGACAGCTCGACCAGCCTCGCCGTGAGCAAGACGTTTAGCGGCCGCGCCACCACAGGCGAAGAGACGTTTGCGTTCGAGATTTCCGGCACGGGCGTGGCGGTCGACGGCGTGACGGCGATCACGGCACCTCTGCCTGCGGATGACCAGGGACAGCAGATCACGCGCGTCGAGATCACGATGCCAAAGTCTGACACCGATCCGACAGTCAGCCCTGTGATGGCGTTTGACACGATCACGTTCGACCAGGCAGGTACGTACACCTATACGATTCGCGAGGTCGTGCCTCAAAACGAGGGCGACCGCCTCGAGAACGTCGGGTACAGCACCGAATACTACACGGTGACGGTTCCCGTGCGCGACAACGGAAGCGGCCAGCTTGTGGTTGATGGTCTCACGTACGCATATCACGCAAGCGACGAGGACGTCACCGGCACCGAGTTTGTCTACGACGCAAACGGGGGCATGTCATTCACGAACGTCTTCACGCCCTCGCCGGTGGGCGTTCAGATCTGGGGTACCAAGACGCTCGAGAACGCCGCCCTTGCCCAGGGTGACTTCTCCTTCCGCCTGACGTCCGTCACGGTGGATGGCGTCGTGTACGATGCTGATAACGCCGACCAGCTTCCCGCTGACGTGCCCATGCCCACTTTTCCTGAATCGTCTGAAGGGACCGCGCGGCCAGTGACGATTGGCCACACGGTGCCCAACGACGCCGACGGCAGCATTTTCTTTGGAGAACTCACCTTTAACGAGGCAAGCCTGAACCATGTGTATGTCTACTCGTATGAGGAGGTCATTCCCGACGAGGCGACCTTCGATGACGACCTTGGTGCGTGGGTGCTTGACGGCGTACGCTATGACACCGTCGGTGAGCAGACCGTGAGCTTTGCTCCGACGAAGAATCTTGACGGGACCATCAATGCCTCGCCCGTCTACTCCAGCGGCGCCGCAGGTCTTTCATGGACAAACACCTATGACACCAAGCCCGGCGAGCTCGTTGGTCAGACGAGCCTGCGGGTGACCAAGGCCCTGGACGGTCGTCCGTGGAACACGGCCGACGAGTTCACCTTCGAAATCACCGACCAGGGAAACAACGCAGGTCTTGCCAGCAACCCCATGCCCTCCGAGACAACGCTTAAGCTAACGCAGGCCAGCGTCACCGAGCAGGAGGATGGCTCGCAGCTGGCAGGTGGCAGCTTCGGCAACATTTCATACGAAGTTCCGGGCACCTACACGTACCACATCTCCGAGCAGGGGACTGGTGGCAACGGGATCACCGTCTCCAGAGCCGTCTACGAAGTGACCGTGACGGTCGAGGATAACGGCGCGGGCGTGCTCACGGTGAGCTCCGTCACTCAGCAGCTTAAGGGCGACTTTGGGGAGGATGTCTCGACCGAGGGCGTCAAGGACGGTGCGAGCGCATTCACCAACGTCTACGCCACCAACGAGGCACAGATCGTCATCTCCGGCACTAAGTTCCTCCAGAACAAGAACTTGGCGAGCTCCGGTCTTACCTTTGGCTTCGAGCTTAGGGGTATGGGCGATGACGCCACGTCCCTGACGGCGAGCACCACCCCCGGCGACTGCACGGGCGCGTTCGCGTTCCCGGCTATCACCTATGACGAGTCCGACATGGCTGGCGCCACGGTGGGGGAGGACGGCATCACGCGCACCAAGGTTCTTGCCTACACGGTGAGCGAGGTGGGCGGCGGTCAGGTCGATGCCAACGGCATAACTCACGACGACACGGTCTATAACGTGTACGTGACGCTGACTGACGACGGCATGGGCAACCTGACAGCCGACGTGTCCTACGACGAGGGCGTCGATGGCATCGCCTTCACCAACATCTATGCCGAGAAGGCCACGACCGAGGTGACCTTCGATATCACCAAGACGCTGACCGGCAGGGACATGGCCGCCGACACGTTCAGCTTCCTAGTGAAAGACGCCGCAGGCCAGACGGTGGCCACCGCCTCGAACGCGGCTGCCGCTGCCGGGCAGCCCGCGGTCTCGCAGTTTACGCTCAAGTTTGGCATCGCCACGATCGACAAGGCGGATCCTGCGACTGTGGTGATCGATCCTGCGACAGGCGCTCGCAGCGTGACGCTACATTACACGGTGTGCGAGCTGCATGGTGACTCGGCCGCTCCCATCAACGGCGTCACCTATGACCCTGCGGTCTACGACATCAGCGTGATCGTCACGGACAACGGTGACGGCACCATGTCCGCCGTGCCGATCTACCCCGAGGGCGTGACGTCCCTTTCGTTCGAGAACAGCTATGCCGCCTCGGGTTCCTTCACGCCTTCCGGCATGAAGAGCACCTACGTGCCTGATGGTGCGAACCCCGCCGCATCCGGATTCTCGTTTGCTGTGGTCGACGAGAATGGCCAGACTGTCACGATGGGTAGCACCACCGGCCTGGATGGCGCCATCGACTTCGGCGAGATCACCATCACCAGCCCTGGCGAGCATATCTACTGGATCAGCGAGATCAACAGCGGCGCGGCCGGGATCGACTATGACGAGAGCATCTACAAGCTCGTCGTGAACATGGAGGATCTCGGCAACGGCCAGCTCCAGGAGACCAGCCACGCCTACTACGACGCGGCCGGCAACCCCCTTGGCACTGACTATGTGTCCTTCAACAACACCTATGGCGGCGAGGGCACCTCAATCAGCCTCTCCGCCCGCAAGGTCCTGGAGGGCGCCGCGCTCGAGGCTGGTCAGTTCTCCTTCGAGGTGGTCGACGAAAACGGCACCGTGGTCGCTGGCGGTACCAACAACGCCAGTGGTGTGTTCAGCTTCTCGATCCCCTACACCTATACCGTGCAACAGGCTGACCAACCTGACCAGTCGGATGTGGCTGACCAATCGCAGGCCGCCGACTCCGTAGCCGGCGATGCCGCATCTGTTGATGCCGTCGCATCTGATGGTTCCATCGAGTCGGATGTGACGCAGGGTGACGGCGCCAACTCGCCTGACGTGACCGATCCCTCGCAGGCGAGTGGCGTCGAGGGAGAGGGACAGTCCGACGACTCCTCGGTCATCGGGGTGCCTGATGGCGAGGGTAATACGGACTCGTCGGTCGAGGCACCTTCCGAGGATGCCGGCGTTGATCTTGGCACCGACCAGCCGCCGGCAGGTGGCACCGCCGACGAGGTGATAGGCGGGGATCAGACCGGTACCTCCGGGCAGCCCGTTGAGGGACAGGCCATCGAGGATGGCGAGCCCGACCAGACCTCCGAGGCCGTCGAGGCCGACGCCCTGAGCCTCGGGGACCTTCTCGCCCCGACGCAGGCCATCGCCGATGACCAGGATGCCGAGCAGTTCATGGCGCCGGAGGCGTCTGCTGCCGTCGTGACTGACGCCGCGACCGATCCGGTCGTAAGCGAGACGCCTGCAAATGAGGGAGGCGAGGGCTCTTCGGATGACATGACAGGCGGGACCCAGGTCGTGTCCTCCAGCCTTGGCACGCACTATTACACGATCAGGGAGGTCATCCCTGCCGGGGCCACGCAGAATGCCGACGGCACGTACACGCTTGACGGCGTGACCTACGACCAGTCGAGCTACCGCTTCAGCGTGACCGTCGTCGACAACGGTGACGGCACCATGTCTGCGCACCTCAACACGGGCGAGAAGGACATCATTCACTTCTTCGCCGACGGCACCTCGCTGCCCGTCACGCCTGCAGGCGATGACGGCATGTACAACGTGGTGTTCACCAACGTGTATGAGCCGACGAATCCCGCAAAGGTGAACCTCGAGGGGACTAAGATGCTCACGGGCCGTGACATGGCCGCCGGCGAGTTCTCCTTCGAGGTCCGCGACGCCGCGACCGGCGAGCTGGTGACTACCGGCCGCTCGACTGCCTCGGCCGACGGCACTGCCTCGAGCATCAGCTTCGTCGAGTTCACCTACGACTCCGCCGGCGAGTACGATCTGGCTGTCAGCGAGGTCCAGGGCGATCCTGACGTGACCGACATCACCTACGACTCCCGTACGTTTGGGGTGCACGTCTCGGTCACCGATGACGGTGCGGGCAACCTGGTGGCAGACGTCACCTATGACGAGCCCGTGGCGTTCTCGAACAGCTACACGCAGACGTTTGAGAGCACCTCGGTCAACATCCAGGCCGTAAAGACGCTTACCGGCCGTGCCATGGAGGACGGGGAGTTCTCGTTCTCGGTGATTGATCCCATCACCGACGAGGTGGTTGCCACTGCCCAGTCCATGGCTGCCGCTGATGGCGAGCAGGTTGTGATCGACTTCACCCAGATCTGGTACAGCGAGCCGGGTGAGTACGAGTACATCGTCATCGAGAACGCGGGCAGCGATGAGACGATTGCCTACGACACCACCACGTACCGCGTGTTCGTGTCGGTAACGGCTGACGCCGATGGCACTTTGACGGCTGAGGCAAGCTATCCCGATGGCACCCCTTCGTTTGTCAACGAGTACACTCCCGATGATGAGCCTGGGGATGATCCCGGCGACGACCCGGGTGACACCCCCGGTGGTGACGAGCCTGGCGATGATCCGACCGATCCCGGTACCGACCCCGGTGGAAGCACCGGTGGCAAGGACCCGGAGAAGGAGCAGATCTCCGAGACGGGCGATGCGAGCGTGGCGACTGGCGCGCTTGCCGCGATGGTTGCCGCCGGCGCTGGACTTGCAGGCGTCGGTGTTGCCGTCGGCCTTCGCTCGAAGAGGGAGAAGGCCTAAGAGCGACCTTCTGGCCTGGGGTTTGTGAGATATGATCCCCAGGCCAGGCTATCAGGCCAAAGTGTCAGGCACGCAGAGTGTCGGACACGATGAGAAGAAGGGCTATCACGCGAGAAATCAGCGTGGTAGCCCTCATTCTTGGAAGGGGTTTGGAAAAAGGAGCGCAGGGGAAAACGCAGGAAGACAAAAGTCATGGACCGGTATGCCCGTGCATCCGCATATGACCGGGCGCCAGGACTTACGCCTCTTTCTTTCCTCCGTCATCTAAAACGAAGTCACCAGGGGAGAGATGCTCCACGAAGTCATGGAACTCCTCGATCTCAACCTCGTCCTGCAGCTGCTTGACGTTCACCCATGCGGGGAACCCTGCCGTCTCCATGACGTTCTCGCTGACATACATGGGCACCTTAAGACGTACGGCAAGCGCCACGGCGTCACTGGGTCGCGCGTCGATCTTATAGACGGTGTCGGCCTGCTTGATGTGCAGGGAGGCATAGAACACGGTTCCCTGAACCTTTGAGATCACGATGCGCTGCAGCTTGCCGCCGAGGGTACCCATGACGGTGCCCAGCAGGCTGTGCGTCATGGGACGCGTGCTCTTCTCGCGCGAGAGAGCCTTGGCTATGGCGGCCGCCTCAACCGGGCCTATGCAGATGGGTAGAACCATGTTGTGCTCGGCTTCGCTTGCGATTGGGCGAAGGATCAAGACGGAGGCCCCGGGTATGTTTCCCATAACGAGAGTCTCGAGCGTTACCCGAATCATAGATGCCCCCTTTCCCGATAGAACGGGATGTCGTGCAGCTCTTTCACGTGCGAATGAATGCATGTCCTATATTCCCACTTGTCCCTATTGTAGCCAAGCGGACAGAGGATGCTCCTTAAATTAACGCGGTGTCATTGTAGGTGGCCATATGGCCCTTGTTGACGGCCTCGTCAGCGAGTTTTCCACCCATGCACTTTGCTGGTTCATTGGCTCACGATGGATCGAGTTGAGTGCGAAATATGGATGAATGAGAAATTTTAAAGCAAGGCAAAAATGTTGTTGACCACATACAGGCGGTTGAGTAATATACATCAGTGCTTTGGGCCCGTAGCTCAGTTGGTCAGAGCGCACGGCTGATAACCGTGAGGTCACAAGTTCGAACCTTGTCGGGCCCACCATCCTTTACAATAAACGCCCCAGCGTGAGCCGAGTCGCCGCTGGGGCGTTTATTACTTGAAGTGGGGATGTAGCTCAGCTGGGAGAGCGCGGGCTTTGCAAGCCTGAGGTCGTGGGTTCGATCCCCATCATCTCCACCATCGAAAGCGCAGGCCAGGGGCTGTATAGCCTCTGGCTTTTTCTTTGGGGCACCAAGCGGGGGCAACATAATTGTCGCTAACGTGATGAACATCGATGCATATGCAAGGTGATGTCCATGCTCATATCACCTGTGAATTTTGACTGACTTGTATGGATTGCCTGCTGTTTGCCGGGGTACAATCACAGTGTGCCAGCGGAAGCCCGCAGTCACCTTTGGCCAGGTGCGGGCGACGCGGTATTAGTTTGTGGCCGGGTTAATCCCGGCCTCACTTGTATTCGGGGGTCTTCTTACTCACCCCCTCCCGTGTCATCCGCTTGCGCACTCTTCCCTTGATTCCCCTTGCGATGACCTGAGCCACGTCTATCGCGGGGTATAGATATGCCGAAAGTACAAGGCCGCGGTTCACTGCTCACGTAAAGCTGCACCTCGTTTGAGCGAACCAAGGCAGTGCCATATTCTCGAGAAGGGACGTGCAATGAGTACTCTCGTAGCGTATTTTTCGGCTTCCGGACCACAGGGAACGACGGCCACCGTGGCAAAGGGCCTTGCTCAGGCAATAGGTGCCGACCTCTTCGAGATAAGGCCAGGCGATCCGTATACTCAGGCGGATCTTGATTGGCATGACAAGAACAGCCGTACCACGATCGAGATGAACGACGAGGCGTGCCGGCCCGGTATCGCCGATATGGTGAAGGATATGGAAGCCTACGATACGGTGTTTGTCGGCTTTCCCATCTGGTGGTACGTGGAGCCGCGCATCATAGACACATTCCTTGAGTCCTATGACTTTGCGGGAAAGACCATAGTCCCCTTTGCAACGAGCGGTGGTAGCGATCTGGGCAACGCCCCCCATCGCATGCAGTCTCTCGTTCCAGATGCACGCGTCCTTTCCGGTGGGATGCTCAACGGCGAGTGGGATGTTGAGGGCTTGCGCACGTGGGCACAGGGCGTTGGCCAATAGGTTTGGTTGCTCGTCGCGGCTGAACGTTAAGTTTGAGCAGCCTATAGAGGGTCATCACACAGAGAGGTCGGGGTCGTTGCCGACCTCCCTTCTTCGACATTGGTTGGTTCATTCCCTCTATTGCGCCTCTTTGTCGATGAATCTTCTGATGAGGATTGCCATCCAGGGCGAGGACCCGGTCTCGCTGCGTACAATGTGCCCTCCGAAGAGATGAAATCTCATATGAAAGCCCAATGTAAGCGCTTGGCGGGCTTATTGCACGTATGGGAAAGGCATGTTCGAGGAGGCAATCGTGGGTCAGCGTGATCTGTCGTGCGGACAGGCGCGAATGAGGCTGCGTCAATGGCTTGCACTTGTTGGGCTGACGTTCTCGGCGTTTGTGTTCAATACCTCAGAGTTCATGCCTATCGGGCTTCTGACCGACATCGCCGCCGACCTGGGCGTGTCAGAGGGACAGGTTGGCATGATCATCACGGTCTATGCCTGGGCGGTCATGATCCTGTCCCTCCCGCTCATGATGGCATCGTCGCGCTTTGAGTACAGAAACCTTCTGGTCGCTGTCGTCGCGCTGTTTGCGGCTGGTCAGATACTCTCGTTTCTTGCGACGGGCTTTACGATGCTGCTCGCTGCCCGCATCGTCGTTGCCTGCGCCCATGCGGTGTTCTGGTCAATCACCACGCCCATGGCCGTACGCGTGGTCCCTCAAAGGTTCCAGGCGCTTGCCATCAGCATGGTGTCGGCCGGAACGTCCATCGCCATGATCCTCGGCATGCCACTCGGCCGCGCGGTCGGGCTGGCACTGGGGTGGCGCATGGCGTTTGGCTGCGTGGGCGTCATTGCGATCATCATAGCCATCTACCTGTTGTGTGTCTTTCCCAAGCTTCAGAAGGGTGAGCCGTTTACGCTCAGGCAGCTGCCCGTCCTTCTCAGAAACCCGGCGCTCATTGGCGTGTATGTCCTCATCGCTCTCTATGCCACCGCCTATTACACGGGATACAGCTACATCGAGCCGTTCCTGCAGCAGATCGCGCACATGGACGAGGGAACGATAACGGCGATGCTCACGGTCTTTGGGGCCGCGGGCATAGTGGGGAGTCTTCTGTATGCACGCTTCTATGATGGGCACCGCAGGCCGTTTGTCCTCATCGCCCTTGGTGGCGTTGCCCTCCCGCTGCTCCTGCTACTGCCGGCCGCCGGTCTCGGCGTCGGTGTCATGGCGCTGCTTTGCGTGGTGTGGGGCATGTGCGCTACGGCGTTTAACGTGGCGTTCCAGGGCGTGATGATCGGCCTGACAACCAACGAGACTTCGGCAGTCGCGATGTCGATCTACTCCGGCATCTTCAATTTGGGGATAGGCCTTGGCACGGCGATCGGCGGAGGGGTGAGCTCGGGCGCGTCGGTGTCCCTGGTCGGCCTTGTTGGTGGTGTCGTGGCCCTCGTTGCCTTCCTCTTTTGCCTCACCTGGCTGCTGCCGCGCCTTGACCGTGCGCATCGAGGCAAGGCGTAGGGGTCGTTTGCTTGGATGTCCCGCTGACAGCGGCCATGGCATATCATTTGGTTTGACATGGCCTCTGGCGGGACATGACCAGCCGGGACGATTTCTGATGGTGTCGCGATATTGGCGGGAACTCAGCTTCCACGGGCGTCTGCGTGGGGGAGAATATCAGCGATAAACCTGCGATTGCATGTCTTGTGAGCCACGGGGGCGGCGCTCGCGCCGTGCACGCCTGCGTATTGAGAGGTCAAGATGTATTCATTCAAGAGTGTGGTGCGATACAGCGAGGTGGACGAGAACGGGGTCCTCAGCATATCCGCTCTCCTCAACTACCTTCAGGACTGCGCGCTCTTTCAGTCCGAGATCCTTGGCGTGGGGATCGCCCATTCGGCCGAGGTGCACCGACGCTGGCTGCTTGCGGCGTGGGAGGTTCAGATCACCAGGCTTCCGCGATTCACGGACGAGATCACGGTGAGCACCTGGGCAACGAACTTCCGCAGCCTCTTCGCGGGGCGCAACTTCCTTCTCACGGACGAGAACGACGAGGAACTCGTGCGCGCGGACTCGCTGTGGTTCATGTACGAGGATGCAACCGGCCACCCGATTCGCGCGACGTCCGAGGACGTGGCTCCCTATCAGAGTGACCTTGACAATGACAGGCCACTGGACATGCCGGCGATTCAGCGCCGCATTCCCATCGAGGGTGACGGGGAGGAGCGCCCGACCATCGTCGTGTCCGCGGCGCATCTCGACACGAACCATCATGTGAACAACGCCCAGTACGTGGACATGGCACTGGGCGTGCTGCCCGAGGGGCTGGGTTCGTCTGTCCGTCGGCTTGACGTGCAATACTGTCAGGCGGCCCTTCTCGGGGATGTGATCCACCCCTTCGTCCACGCTGCCGAGGGCGGCTGCGTTGTCAATCTGACGAACGAGAAGGGCGACTCGTTCGCCGTCGTTCGCGTGTATTGCTAGCGCATGAGGCAACTGGTTGCCATGTAGGTGGCTTCGACAACTCTGGCGAACGGATGAGAAAAGCCCGTCAAAGGATTTTTGGATAAATTTATCAACATTTTTCCCAAAAGTGATAATAGATGTTTCATAATGGAATCAGTCCCGGCGTGGATATTCTCACCCCCCACCACGTCGGGACATCCTCATTTCCCAACACACCTAGGATGAGCGATCCGTGCGCACAGGGCGTCAGGAGCGGTGGCCCCCAAGGGTCTCGTGCGCCTGTGCGACTACGCTGCTAATCAGGGCGCCCAGGTCTGTGTCCGCGGGCATGATAGAGGCCCGGCCTGTCTCAGGCATTCCGCCAGGGGCCACCATCGCGTGCAGGAGGTACTCTATGTTGCCCTCGCCACCGGTGACGGGGGAGAAGGAGAGCCCACGGGTGAGCAGTCCCACGCTGCGGGCCGTTTCGAGCACGGACTCGATGACGTTGGCATGTACGCGCGGATCCCTCACGATGCCGCGCTTGCCCACATGCTCGGGTCCGGCTTCGAACTGGGGTTTGACGAGGCATACGACCGAACCTCCCGGCCCGACGAGGCGCGCCATGGCAGGCAGCACCTTCGCAAGAGGTATGAAGGAGACGTCCGTCGCGGCAAAGGCCGGAGGCCGGCCCTGGACACAGACCTCCTCGAGCGTGACGGTGCGGATGTCGCGGCCCTCCATGTTGGTCACTCGCGGGTCTTGCGCCAGCGCCGTGTCGAGCTGGCCGTGGCCCACGTCTACCGAGAATACCCTGCTGGCGCCGCGCTGCAGCATGCAGTCGGTAAAGCCGCCGGTCGAGGCGCCGATGTCCACGCAGACGACTCCGTGCAGGTCGATCGAGAACACGTCGAGCGCCTTCTCGAGCTTGAGGCCGCCGCGCCCGACGTAGCGCAGTGCCTGCCCCCGAACCTCCACGACGTCGTTCGCTTCCACAGAAGCGCTTGGCTTGCTCACCTGAACGTCGTTGATGAACACGAGTCCTTCGCGGATGCTTGCCTGGGCCTTGGTGCGCGTGGGTGCGAGCCCGCGCCTGACGAGCGCCACGTCAAGCCTGTCGGCCATGGGTTTCTCCGATCTGGGTCGAAGTCGAGCGAGGGACGCTCCGGCGATGTTAGCCGAGCTGGCTGATATGGTCGTCCGCACGGCGCAGCTCGCGTGCGTCATCGAGGGCGCCGGGCAGGGGAGTGCCTTCGAGAGCGTGGACGAGACGGACGATGTAGTCCGCCGTCCCCTTGAGCATCTCTCGCCCGAGCTCGGCGCTTGCCTGCTGCGGGTCGACGCCGAGGCCGTAGCCAAACCAGCCGTTGGAGCTCATTCGATCGATCCGCCTGGGAAAGTCGATGCTCACGCCCTCGAACTCGACACTGCTCCAGCCAACTGTCCTGAACGGACCATCGAGAACCTCCGCAACCTCGGCGCTCTCAGGAAGGCCCAGGTCGTTACGCAGCCCTTCGGGTGCATATGCGTCCACGTCGACCGACTCGGGGTCGATGGCGAGGTTGGCGCTCGTCTCCATTCCGTCGCCATGGCCGCCGCCCCATGCCGGATTGAGCTGCGGGGCGACCTTCCACCAGTTCACGAGTGCCGCCAGGCATCCCTTTCGGTTGAGGTCCATGCACACCGCACTCAGCGACTTGACGTTGCCGCCGTGTCCGTTGACGAACACGAACCGCCGCGCACCATAGCCAAAGAGCTGCTCGGTGATGCGAGACATGACGTCGATGAGCCCCTGGACTCCGATGGACAGGGTGCCGGGAAAGCCGAGCAGGTCGTCGGTCGCGCCGTAAGGCTGGGTCGGCGCGATGAGAACGTCAGGATATCCTTGGTCGATCAGCTTCATGAGATGGTCGGGCGCCATGGTGTCGGTGCCGAGGGGGTTGTGCCTGCCGTGGCACTCGATGGACCCCACGCCGATGAGCACCGTGTCATGCGTCTCGAAATACGTGCGAACCTGTGGCCAGGTGCTGCGAGCAAGAAACATGGCTGCCTCCGAAAGTGCGTCTTCTCAAATCAACGGGTCGCAACCGGTCGCGATGCCCGTTGACATGTGATAAAAATGATACTCTACCAAATGGATGGATGCGGCTCGAAGACGCAGGGGATGGGGGCGAGATGGCGGATTCACATGACCTGTATGCGAGCATACAGGCACGCGTGAGAGAGGCATTCCTGCCGTTTCGCTGGTCGCTGCTGGGCTTTGCCCTGTGCCGGGCCTGGACGCCTGCCCTGCTCTCCTTCACGGCGAGCTCTATGTGGGATGATCCCGTTTCGGTGGGGCTGCAGACCGTCGTGTACCTCTGTGCGACCATGGCCTCGCTTGGCATCGCATTCGGCCTCGGGAGGCTTCGACCTTCCCGACGAGACTCCGTGGACGTGCCTGCCTCCATTGCGATGTCGGCGCTCGGCGTCCTAGGCGCCGCTACCATAGGCGCTGGCATGGCCCTTCATCTCTTCCCTATTGCCGCAGCTGGGTTTGCCCTCACGGGTTTGTCGGCTGGCTACTACGAGGTCATATGGGGCTGGCGCTTCGTGTCGCTTTCGAACACGAGCATACAGGCGTATACGTTGCTTTTGGTCGCCGTTGCCGCCGCTCTTGGCGCCGTCATGGGCTTTCTGCCGGTGGGGACGTCGGTCATTCTCTTTGGCCTGTTCCCCGTGGTGATAGGGACGCTGTATCTTGCGGGCACGAAAGCGACAGGGCCGTCCTCGGGGGTGACGCAGGCGGTACGGCAGGGATCGAAGGCGTCGGAGACGTCGGGTAGACGGGGCGGGACGAATAGGCGGCGGGCGCTTTACACCATTTTACTCAGCGTCCTTCTGTTCTCCGTCTTCTACAACCTGATAATCGAGCTCGTGTACGACTACCTCCCCTCGGACGTGGCTTCCCAGAACAGGTTCGTGGCCAACCTCGTGACCGCCGGCGCCCTGCTCGTTTTCTCGCTCGTCCTACGTCCGCTGACCTCGACGGCACTGTTCAGGCTCATCCTCCCGATCACCGCCGTCGGGTTCGTGCTGTACCTTCTCTCGCCCGAGTCCCTTGGGGGAGTGGCCCTTGTCGTCTCGAGCATGGGTCGCAAGCTCTTTGACATCCTGACGTGGGTGCTCGTGGCCCAGGCGGTCCGTTCGTATGCGTTCAATGCCGACAGGGCGTTTGGCCTCCTCATCGCAGGCAAGCAGATCGGCTACGTCTCGGGCCTGCTCGTTGCACAGGTCGTGCTCCACTACGCCCCCGGCGTCACGCAGATAGTCACCGTTGTCCCCATCGGCCTGCTCGTGCTGATCGTCTGCTTCTTCTGGGTGTTTCCCGAGCGCACCATAGACCAACTGTTTGGCATGGGAGGCAATGCCGATGCGGGTGACCCCTCCGATGCGCCTGCGGGCGAGCAGGCTCAGACGCGCACAAGTGCGCCGGCGCTTGACTTTGACGAGCGGGTGCGGGCGGTTGCCGGCGCCCATGCGCTCACGCCGCGCGAGTCGCAGGTGCTTGGGCTTTTGGCTCGCGGCCGCACGCAGGCGGTCGTTGCTGACAAGCTGGGGATCTCGGTGGGGACGGCCCACACCCACATTGCGCACGTGTATCAGAAGCTCGGGGTCAATCGCCAGCAGGATCTCATCGAGCTGGTCGAGCATGTCGAATACCATCAGTCGGGTCGTTAAAGCTGCTGGTAGACCTGTCAAGTCAACCTCATAAGTTGAGATGCCATTGACCATGGCCGACGCATTCCACCTCCTAGGTAGATCCCGACCTCGCGTCTGGCGTGTATGGTCATAAGAAGCGCGGGCGATGTTTGGCATGTGGGTCTTACCGCATGCCCCGTGCGCACGACGGGTACGGGCGTGCAGCGAGCCTGCGCGCGGGCCACACATGCATATCGCCCGAACGTTTTGATAGGCAGGACGTCAAAGGAGGATTGTCATGAGCAGTGCCATGGAAACGACCAACGTCAGCCGCCGCACCCTGATCGGCGGTGCCGCGCTCGGTGCGGCCGCCCTGGGCATGGTGGGCGTGGCCGGCGTCGCCTGCGCCGACGAGAGCGCAGCGGCCGACTCGGCTGCCGGCGGCAGCGTCACCGCTTCCGCCACCCTGCCTGGCTATGGCGGGGATGTCACGGTCACCCTGACGGTCGACACCGCCAGTGGCACGGTCACCGACGCCGTGATCGAGGGTGCCGCCGAGACCCCCGAGCGCGGTGGCCGTGCCATCAGCGTGATGCAGGAGCAGATCATCTCGACCGGCTCGATCGACACCGACATGGTGGCCGGTGCGACCGTGACCTCGAGCGCCATCATGGACGCCTCGGCCATCGCGTACAACGAGGCCATGGGCATCTCGGTCTCGACGTCCGTCAAGATGGCTCCGGGCAAGTACACCGGCGCGGCCAAGGGTTACTGGCAGATCTGGGACCTGCCGGTCACCATCACCGTCAACGAGACGGCGATCCTCAAGATCGAGGTGCCCGATGACCGCTTTGAGCACGGCGAGACCGAGGTCATCCTGCAGAGCGTGAAGGACCTGCTGTTCCCACGCATCATCGAGAACCAGTCCATCGCCGTCGACGCCATCGCCGGCGCCACCTCTACGAGCAATGCCGTGAAGCTCGCCATCAAGCAGGCGCTCCAGCAGGCCCTCGAGGCCGGCGGATCCGACCCGGCTGCCGTGACCGCGTTCCAGAATCCGCCGGCGAAGCCCGAGGTCGGCGAACCCGAGACCATCGACACCGACATCCTCGTCGTCGGCCTGGGCAATGGCGGCATCATGGCCATGAAGAGCGCCTGCGAGACCATCCAGAGCCTCAACGGCGGTGGCCTCGTGAGCATCCTGGGCATCGACCGCGCCGGCAAGTACGGTGGCAAGTCCGCGCTCACCCACGAGGGCTGCGCCATCAACCCGCCCCAGTACATGGCCGAGAAGGGCAACGGCGAGGAGTTCGTCGACGCCGAGCAGTTCAAGCAGATGTGGAAGGACTACACCACCACCGACGGCCAGCAGATGGCCAAGGAGGACATCATCGACCTGTACTTCGCCGAGTCGGGCAACACCATCGACTGGCTGTACAACCAGGGGTGGATCTTCGGCGACATGGGTAAAACTAACCCGTTCACCCTCGGCCTGACCAGCTATAACGTTGTGTTGACGTCAAATACCGACACGGGTACCTACGAGGATCGTCGCGCCGGCGTGGACAAATACTACAAGCAGATGCTCGGCGCGGTGACGGCCCAGACCGGCGCCAAGGTCAAGCCAGGCGGATGCTACATGCTCGAGACCGAGGGCTACGAGCTCATCATGGACGGCGACAGGTGCGTGGGCGTGAAGGCGCGCAACGTCGTGACGGGGCAGGAGTACGTCATCAACGCCAAGGCCGTCATCATGAACACTGGCGGCTTCGGTTCCAACCCCGACATGATCAACGCGCTGCTCGCCCCGCAGTGGGCCGGCGAGCGCAAGGGCATCGGCACGGGCCAGGACACGGGTCTCATGATCCAGGCGGCCCTCGACGCCGGTGCGGGCACCTGGAACATCGAGATGAGCCCCAACGTGATGCACGTCACGCTCGACCACTGGCTCAATCGTTATCCCATCAATTTCTATGATGACGTCCTCGACGGCCGTACTGGTCGCTACAAGGCCTGGACGCTCAACAACATCCCGCTTGCCTGCGGCATCACCGCAAACACCGTCGCCGTCAACACCCAGGGTGCTCGCTTTATGGACGAGTCCAGCTACGAGAGCTTTGCCTCCGACATCGACCACGAGTCCTGGCCCTGCTTCTTTGCCGGCAGCTACTACTACACCATCCTGTCCGATGAGGTGCTCAGCGAGATAGCCGAGCAGGGCTTCAACAAGATCCCCAAGTTCGAGGGCTACTGCTCGCAGGGTGACATCCCCGGCGAGACCCCCGTCCCCGAGGTGTACGAGGGTCTGGGCTACGCTATCGAGGAGGGTATGGCGTGGAGCGGCGAGACCCTGGCCGAGCTTGCCGAGCAGATCGGCATCGACCCCGCCACGCTCGAGGCCACGGTTGCCGACTACAACGCCCTGTGCGACGCCGGCGCCGACAACGCCTTTGGTAAGCCCGCCGAGTTCCTCACCAAGATGGAGACGGGCCCGTTCTACGCGGTGCGCGTGTACACCGCCATGTTCTCCACGGCCGGCGGCCTGGACGTCGACACGCAGATCCGCGTGCTGAAGGACGACCACACCACCCCCATCGAAGGCCTGTACGCAACCGGTGTCGACTCCATGGGCGTGCTGCTCAACCCGAACCGCAACTACGTGGGCTTCGGCGGCGTGGCTCAGGGCTGGCTCTGGACGAGCGGCCGCCTGGCCGGCATCAACGCGGCGAACTACGTCAACGAGACCTACGGCGGCTTCACCTATGTGAGCCCGGCACTCGTGGACGTCGAGGCGCAGTCCACGGCCCGATAGCTGACTTCCTAATCTGAGGAAGCTCTTATCCAGTAAGACGGACCAGTCCGCTTTCGCAGACTGGCCCGTCTTTGTTGTTGAAGATTTTATCGGGATGAGTGCAAATCAAATGCTAAAGATATTATTTCTTGAATTAGATGTCTTAAGCAGCATCCTTTGATATGGATAAGATCGTCTTGATATCCGCAAGTGCGGCATCATCACTTGATGTGCATAGCCCATCATAGCATGTCTCGATGAACTCCCATATATGATGCAAGTCGAACAGACGGAGACATTCTCGTGACGAGATATTATACTTCTCGCGATACATGCGGAATAGACGTGCTTCCATATAGAGGACTTCGTCAAGCATGTAGCCTCCCATCCAGCTTGGTTGACTGTGCATAACTATACCCCACGGGGCATCATACAGGACGACGTGTGTTCCTTTGCCTCCCGATGATTCACGTGAAACATTTCGATGTTCTGTGTTGGCGATGGGTGTTGCCATGTGATTCGTCGGCACAAACCACTGGCTGTGCCAGTGGAGTAACCTCCGGCTCTGCCACAAGCGGGTGATGCCCCTTCGTATGATGGAC
>CAWVLT010000059.1:0-27436 GCA_963930185.1 Coriobacteriia bacterium
GAGGCAAAAAACTTAGGCCATCATCAGGAGGACAAATCTCCCCCGTCGCCTCCCCGTTCGCCATCCTGGCGGACGTCGCCCCGGGGCGCCGGCCGGCCGCAGGCAGGACCCGTGGATGACGTCGGCGACGGGGACGAGCCCTCCGAGTCGCGGGTGGCCGCCGCCTCGGTCGACCCCTCCGCCACACCGGGCAGGGCCGCTCCCCCGTCATCGGCCGCGTCGTCCTCGGGAAGCCCCACGCCGTCGCCCACCAGCGTGCCGCGACGCCTCCCTATCGCCGTCAGCCCGTGGAAGAGGACCAGCGTGGCGATGGAGCCGATGGCGATGCCGTTGAACGTGACTGCGCCGGCGGTGAAGGTGTAGTCGGCGATGCCCACGATCATGGGGATGGCTGCGGTCATGAGGTTCACGGGGTTGGAGAAGTCCACGCGGTTCTCGACCCAGATGCGGATGCCCAGCATGCCGATCATGCCGTAGAGCAGCGTTGTGGCCCCGCCCAGGACGCCCACGGGGATGGAGTTGATGATCGCGCCGAACTTGGGGCACAGCGACAGAAGCAGGGCGAACAGGGCCGCGAACCAGTAGGCGGCCGTCGAGTAGACGCGCGTGGCCGCCATCACGCCGATGTTCTCCGCGTAGGTCGTGGTGCCGCACCCGCCGCCAAAGCCCGCCAGGACGGTGCCCAGGCCGTCGGAGAACAGCGCCGTGCCCACCTGGTCGTCGTAGTTGCGCTTGGTCATGGTGGCCACCGACTTGACGTGGCCGATGTTCTCGGCGATGAGCACCAGGATCACCGGCAGGAACATCCCAAGCACCGACCAGTTCACCACGGGCGTGTGGAAGTTGGGCAGCCCGAACCAGGCGGCCTCGTTGATGGCGGTGAAGTCGACCTCGCCCATGAAGCAGGCGAAGACGTAGCCGACGATGACGCCGATCAGGATGTTGAGGCGACCGATGAGCCCGCGGAACAGCACGCCCACCAGGACGATGGCGACCACCGTGACCAGGGCCGTCAGCGGCGCGCCGCTGAAGTTGTCCCAGGCCGACGGCGCCAGGTTGAAGCCGATGATCGCCACGATGGTGCCCGTGACCACGGGAGGCATGACGATGTCGATCCACTTGGCGCCCGCGAAGTGCACGACCAGGCCCACGACGGCGAGCAGGGCGCCCGCGCACAGGATGCCGAAGCTCGCGACCCGCATGTCGCCCGTCGCGGCGGTCGCGGCCAGCATGGGCGCGATGAAGCCGAACGACGAGCCCAGGTAGCTGGGCAGGCGGTTGCGGTTGATGAGCAGGAACAGCGCCGTGGAGATGGCGGTGAAGAACAGGGTGGTCGACGGGTCGAACCCGGTCAGGATGGGCACGAGGAACGTGGCGCCGAACATGGCGATGACGTGCTGGGCGCCGATGCCCGCCGTGCGGCCCCAGCTCAGGCGCTCGGTGGGCTCAACCACCTCGCCCGGCCTGAGATGGCGTCCGTCGCCGTGCAGCTTCCACCTAAAGCTCATGTGACTCATCCTCCCTTGGGAACAGCCCCCCGAAACGCACTCGGGTGGAACTATAGTCCAAAACGGAGGGAGTTGGCGCGTGCCCCAGCGACGGATCGACATATTCGGCGGCCGGACGGGAGGCGCACGGCGCCGCCGGCGGGGCGCGCCAGGCGCGGCCACCCCGTCAGCCGGTCCAACCGAAGGGCAAGCGGCCCGCAGCCTACCTGATGCTGTCGAGCGTGAACTCGTCGAGGCCCTTGAAGACGTCGAGCGCCTCCTGGGGGTCGTAGTCGGCGAGCGTGACGGCGCTGATGGCCTTGGTGAGGCGCACGGCCTCGTCGAGCGAGCGCTGGTGGATGTTGCGCCCGGTGGCGTTGCCGTCGGCCCCGCCCACGTGGATCTGCTCCCACAGCTGGGTGAGGAACGCCTCGGCGTCCACGGTCGAGCCGCCGGCGCACACCACGCCCGTGCGGCCGGCGGCAACGCTCGCCTGCCTGAGCAGCTCGGCGGAGGTTGCGCCCTCGGTGGCCTTGGGCGGGTTGACCTTCACGAAGTCGCTGCCCAGGCACAGCGCGACGCCGGCGGCGCCGGCGATGAGCGAGGCGTCCTTCTCGTCGGCGACGGCCTTGCCGCGCGGGTAGATCCACAGCACGGTGATCAGCCCGTTCGCATGGGCGTCGGCGATGAGCTGGCCGGCCTCCTGCACCATCGTGGACTCGTACTCGCTGCCCAGGTAGATGGTGTAGCCGATGCCCACCACGTTCACGCCGGCGTCACGCATGTCCAGCACCGAGCTCAGGTCGTTGAGCTGGGGGGAGTACGGGTCGGACTGGGCGGTCTTGACCAGGTTGGTCTTGGAGTTCATCTTGACGAGGTAGTTGATCTGCGAGTAGGCGGGATCGCAGGCGTAGCGGGCGATGAGGCCGCGCTGGCCCGCAAGGACGCCGATGACGCCCTGGGCGCCGATCTTGAACAGGTGCTCGGGGTCGGCGTCGGCAGGGTCGACGCCCTCCCCGAAGAAGTCCTTGTTCAGGTGCTCGAACTTCTGGTCGCACGCGAAGAGCATGAGGCGGCCGGTGCCGCGCGTGGCGGCCATGTAGTTGTCGATGTAAGTCTCACGGAACTCGGGCATCACGTCACAGGGAACGAGCACGTCCTCGCGAGAAATCTTGGGCATTCTCTTCTTCTCCTTCTTTCGATGGCAGCAACCCGTGCATCTGTTGCCTCTCGCACGCACCATGCCTTACCGACATCGTTGACACGCTAGCGCGCGGCCCCCGCGGCGCCAAGCGCGCGTCGGCAACTACCAACAATCGACATGCCGAACGGCGGGCTGGCGGCCGCCGCAGGCGACGGCCAACCCGCTGGTCCGGGGCGCCGGGGCGCGCCCTAGCGGCCGGCGGGCCGCATCGACTGCGCCATGTAGGGGTTGCCCGCCCGCTCCGCCCCGATGGTGGATCGCGGGCCGTGGCCGGGAAGCACCAGCGTGGCCTCGGGCAGCTTGGCGAGGCGCGCCAGCGAGTCGGCCATGGCGCGGCCGCTGCCGCCGGTGAGGTCCGTGCGCCCGCACGACCCCGCGAACAGCGTGTCGCCCGTGAAGGCGACCCCGGCGCGGCGCTCGAAGTAGGTCACGCCGCCCTTCGAGTGGCCGGGGCAGTCGATCACCTCGAAGCGCCGCAGCCCCGCCTCGACCACGTCGCGGCCACGCAGCGCGCCCGTGGGAGGGACCCGCACCTCGACCGCCGGGTAGCGCGGGTGGGCCGAGCGGGCGCGCCCCGGGGCGAGCATCGGCGCGTCGGCCTGCCCTATGTACCACGGCGCGCCCGTCGCCTCCACGAGCGCGCCCAGCGCCCCCACGTGGTCGGCGTGGAAGTGGGTCACCAGGACGGCGCTCACGGGCCGTCCCCCTATGGCGCCCTCGATCAGGGGCCACTCGTCGCCGGGGTCGACCACCACCACGCCGCCCGCCCCGTCGTCCATCAGGTAGCAGTTCTCGCGCAGCTCGCCGACGACCACCGCCTCCACGCGCGCCGGCGACCCCGCGCCGACGGCCCCCTGCGGGCTAGCGGCGTCCCTTGCCATGGCGACCCTCCCTCCCCTCGCCGGGGACCACGCGCCGGGCGTCGAGCACCCCGTCCACCTGCTGGAGCTGCGAGAGCATCGTGTCCAGGCGGCTGATCTCGCCGAGCTGCACCAAAAAGCGCATGTTCACCGTGCCGCTGCGGTCGGAGTGCGTGCCCGACGAGGAGATGTTGCCGCCCGCGTCGGAGATGACGGCGGTGATGTCCTGCAGAAGGCGCATGCGGTCGAGCGCCTCGATGGCGATCTCCACCTGGAACAGGGACGCCTGGCCCAGGTCCCAGTGGACCCCGATCATGCGCCCCTCGGCCTTCATGAGGTTCTCGACGTTGGGGCAGTCGGCCCGGTGCACGCTCACGCCGCGCCCCCTGGTGACGAAGCCGACGATGTCGTCGCCCACCACGGGGTTGCAGCACCTGGCCAGGCGCACGAGCAGGTCGCCGGCGGCGGCGCCCTCCACGACTACGCCCGTGCTCGACGCCTTGCCCCTGCTCGCCTGGGTGGCCGCGCGGCTGATGCGCGGCATCCTGGCGGAGGGGGCTGCCAGGCTCGCCAGGGCGCGCTTCTCGGCCTCGGCCTGGCTGTTGGTGACCTCGCCCAGCGCCGCGCGCACCTTGTTGGCCACCAGGCGCGGCGAGGTCTTGTTGTTGGCGACCGAGACGTACAGGTCGTCGGGCGTGGCGAAGCCCAGCATGGGGGCGACCTTGGCCATGGCGCGGGTGGTGCGCGGCGTGGAGATGCCCAGCCCCACCTTGCGCAGCTCGCGGCCCACGATGTCGCGCCCCGCCACCGTGTCATCGGCCTTGGTGATCTTGGCGAAGTAGCTGCGGATCTTGGAGCGCGCCGAGGGGGTCTTCACGATGCTGAGCCAGTCGCGCGAGGGGCTGGCGTTGTTCTGCGTGAGGATCTCCACGCGGTCGCCCATCTGCAGCTCGTAGGACAGCGGCACGACCGAGCCGTTCACCTTGGCGCCCACGCAGTGGTTGCCGACCTCGGTGTGCACCGCGTAGGCGAAGTCGAGCGGGGTGGAGCCCGCGCGCAGGATCTGCACCTCGCCCTTGGGCGTGAAGACGAACACCTCGCTCTCGAACAGGTCGATCTTCAGCGCGTTGAGGAACTCCTGGGGGTCGGACAGGTCGTCCTGCTGGGTCCAGTCGAGGGTCCTCCCCAGCCAGGCCAGCTGGTCGTCGAACTTCTGCGCGGAGCTCTGCTTGTTGCCGTCGGAGTTGCCCGCCTGCTTGTAGAGCCAGTGCGCGGCGATGCCGTACTCGGCCTGCTGGTGCATCTCCTCGGTGCGGATCTGGATCTCCAGGGGCCGGCCCGCCGGGCCGATGACGGTGGTATGCAGGGACTGGTACATGTTGAACTTGGGCGTGGCGATGTAGTCCTTGAAGCGGCCGGGCATGGGGTACCACAGCGAGTGGACGGCGCCCAGCACCGCGTAGCACTCGCGCACGTCCTGCGTGATGACGCGCAGGGCGATGAGGTCGTAGATGTCGGAGAAGTCCTTGCCCTTGTTCTTCATCTTCTGGTAGATGGAGTACAGGTGCTTGGGACGCCCCATGATGCGGTAGCCCTTGATGCCGGCGCGGTCCAGCTCGCCGCGCAGCACGCTCATCACCTCGTCGAGGTAGCGCTCGCGCTGCTCGCGCGACTCGCTCACCATGCGGGCGATCTGGCGGTACTTGGCCGGCTCGAGGTAGAAGAACGACAGGTCCTCGAGCTCCCACTTGATCGAGCTGATGCCCAGGCGGTTGGCGAGCGGGGCGTAGATCTCCATGGTCTCGTGCGCCTTGAAGATGCGCCGGTCCTCGGGGATGGCCATGAGGGTGCGCATGTTGTGCAGCCGGTCGGCCAGCTTGATGATGATGACGCGGATGTCCTTCGCCATGGCGAGGAACATCTTGCGCAGGTTGAGGGCCTGCTGCTCGGATAGCGAGTCGACCGTGATGTTGGTGAGCTTGGTGACGCCGTCGACCAGCTCGGCCACCTGCGGGCCGAAGAGCTCCTCGAGCTCCTCCAGGGTGGTGTCCGTGTCCTCCACAGTGTCGTGCAGCAGGCCGGCGCACAGCACGTCGACGTCGCTGTGCAGGTTCTCCGCCAGGATCAGGGACACCTCGACGGGATGGCAGATGTAGGGCTCGCCGCTCTTGCGCTTGACCCCGGCGTGCTGCTTTGCCGCGTAGTGGTAGGCGCGCGTGATCTTGTCTATGTCAGCCGGCTCGAGGTACTTGCTCGCGGCCTCCACCAGGCGCGGGAAGTTGTCGCGGCCCTCGTCTGCAGGAGCGGTGAGGGACGCGTCGCCCGGCTGGGGGACGGCGCCCTTGCTGGCGAAATCAGGCTTCTCAACGCTCATCGTCTGCCTCCCCTGACGTCTCGGGCACGATCGGCCGGCTGATGCGCTCGCGCACCTCGTCGGCGGGCGCGCCCAGGGCCCAGTCCCTGTAGCGCGCGAACCCCTCCTGAGCCCGGAGCCCCTCGAGGTAGCGGATCGACTGGGTCAGGTCCATGTGCTCGGGAGAGGAGACCATCTCTATGCGCCGCGCGGTCCCGAACCCCGTGGTCCTCACGAAGCCCAGCTCGCGGAAGATGGAGATACCGCAGGATACCGCGTGGTCGTCGATCGCGCAACGCGCGTTGGACACGATGCAGTCGCCCGCCAGGTCGGCGTTGGTCGCGGCGAAGTCGCGCTCGCCGGCCAGGCGCGCCGCCCGGCTGCGGCCCATGAGGACCCGGTAGAGCGTGGCCAGGTCGTCGCGGGGCGGGGCGTCGCGGGCGAGGATGCGCTCGTTGATGCGCGCGTCGGCCACCCCGTAGGCCAGGTGCACCCACGCCGGGTCTCCGTCACGACCGGCGCGGCCGCTCATCTGGTTGAACTCCACCTCGTCGAACGGCAGGTGGTAGAGCACGACGTGGCGCACGTCGGGCAGGTTCACCCCCTCGCCGAACGCGCTCGTCGATATGACGCACGTGAGCTCGCCCGACCTGAACGCCGCCTCCACGGCCGCGCGGTCGTCGCGCGACAGGCCGCCGTTGTAGAAGGCCACGCGGTGGCCGCACTCCCACACGCGGTGGCGCAGCATGCGGGCGAGGCTCACGGTCTGCTCGCGGGAGTTCACGTAGGCGAGCGTCTTCTCGCCGCGGGCGAGCAGCGACACGAGCCTGTCGTCGCGCCCCGCCGTGTTGCGCTCGTCGCAGACCAGCAGGTTGTCGCGACTCGAGGAGTCGACGACCATCCCCCGGCCCTCGATGCCCAGAAGGCGGCGGACCTCCTCGGCCACCAGCGTGCTCGCCGTGGCGGTGACCCCCAGGACCACCGGGTGCCCCAGCTCCTCGAGCACGCGCGGCATCTCCAGGTAGGCGCTGCGGTTGCCGCCCCTGGCGAAGCCGGCGTGATGGGCCTCGTCCACCACGACGAAGCCGACCCGGCCGCCCTCGGCGAACTGGCGGGAGTGTATGGCGAGGAACTCCGGGGTGGTGAGCACGATGTCGACCGTGCCGTCGGCCAGGTCGGAGAAGATTGCGTCGCGCTGCTCCAGGGGCGTCTCGCCGGTGAGCACGCGCGTCGCCATGCCCAGGTGGTCGAACACCTGCCCCAGGTGGAACGCCTGGTCGGCGACCAGGGCGCGCAGCGGGTACACGAACACGCTCGCCCTGTGCCGCAGCAGCGCCGTGCGGGCGGCGTGCACGTGGAAGATCAGCGACTTGCCGCGCCCGGTGGCCATCACGCACAGCGTGGAGACCCCCCTGTCCAGGTTGTCGAGGGCTTGGGCCTGGGCGGGAAGCAGGCTCGCGTCGCCGATGAGGAGCGCGCGCAGCTCGTCGGTGAGCCGCTCGACCGGAAGCGACGCGAGCCGCTCGCGCTCCGCGTGGCGGCGCTCCGCCACCGCGAGGGCGTCGGCCGAGCCGGGCCTGCCCTGGCGCATGACCAGGATGTTGACCCCGCGGCTCGCCTTCTCCGCCGTGCCGCCGGTCAGCCCGCTCACCACGGCGCCGTAGTTGGCGCCGCGGTCGATCTCGGGCGCGATGGCCGCCGCGATGAGGCGCTTGAGGTAGCCGATGCGCACGCCACCGGCGCGCAGCACGGCGATGGCGTTGGGGTCGTGGGGGTTGTCCGGCTCGCGGACGAGCAAGAGCTCCTCGCCCTGCTCCAGGCCCACGAGCCCCTCCTGCCTGCCGTCGAAGGTCACGCCGACGACCTTGGTGTGGAACGACGGCGCCTGCGATATGTCGGCGAGCTCGCTGAAGCCGGTGAACTCCTCGGAGCGGGCGAACAGGTCGTCGACCATGCGCGCCGTCGCGGCGTCGCACGAGCCGGGGACCTCCTCGGTGCGCATGAGCACGTCGCGCACGTGGAGCTTCACGCTGGTGCGACCCTGCCAGCTCTCGACCTTGGGCTCGAACACCACGTCGATGGCGCCGTCGTACTCGACCAGGCTGTCGGCGTCCTTGGCGTTGAACATGATGCAGGACACCGACGAGGTGCCGTCGGTGACGTTGAACGACAGGTGCTTGCCGGCCTCGCCGCGCCGGCGGCGGTCGGTCATGGTCACGCCGCACGCGGCGAGCAGCGGCACCTCGTTGCCCTGTCCGAACGGCTGCAGCACGTCCAGGGAGCGCACCGTCTCTATGTCGAGTTCGTCGAGGCGCACCTCGGCGGCGATGCTGCAGCGGTCCTCGAAGGCCTCGTCGGGGAGCTCGGAAAGCACCTCCTCCATGCGGTCGCGGAAGGCGTCGAGGTTGGCCGACTCCAGGGTCACGCCCACCGCGCCCGCGTGGCCGCCGAAGCGCACGAGCAAATCCGAGCAGCGCTCCACGGCGTCGAACAGGTTCACCGAGCCGACAGAGCGGCCCGAGCCGCGGGCGATGCCCTCGGAGATGGTGAACAGAAGCGCGGGCACGTGGTAGTGGTTCACCAGGCGGCTGGCCACGATGCCCTTCACGCCCTCGTGCCAGCCCTCGCCGCCCACCACGATGACGCGGCCGCCGTCGTAGCTCGAGTCGACGAGGGCCATAGCCTCCTCGGAGAGCTCGGCCTCGATGGCGCGGCGCTCCTGGTTGATGGACTCGAGCTGCGCGGCCAGGTCCTCGGCGTAGATGGGGTCGCTGGCCATGAGCAGGTCGAGGGCGAGCGCCGGGTCGGCCATGCGGCCGGCCGAGTTGAGGCGCGGGATGAGCGAGTAGGCCAGCTCGTCGGCGGTGATCTGCTCCAGGGGGTGGCGCGACTGGGCGGCCAGGGCGGCCAGGCCCGGAAGGCGCGTCACGTGCAGCCGCCCCACGCCGTCGGCGACCAGCGAGCGGTTCTCGCCGGTGAGGGGCATCATATCGCTCACCGTGCCCAGCGTGGCGACGTCGGTATAGTCGCGCCACAGCGCGGGGCGACCCATGCGGGCGCCCAGGGCGCAGATCACCTTGAGCGCGACGCCCACGCCCGCCAGGTCGCGCGAGGGGCACGCGGGGTCGAGCTTGGGGTCCGCCACCGGCACGCCCACCGGCACCAGGTCGGAGGGCTCGTGGTGGTCGGTGACCACCACGGCGATGCCCTCCTCGACGAGCATCGCGACCTCGTCCTTGCCGGCGATGCCCGTGTCGACGGTCACGATCAGGTCGGGGTGCGCCATCTCGACCAGGCGGTCGAGCGCCGCCCGCGACAGGCCGTATCCCTCGTCAAAGCGGCGGGGTATGAACGGGACGACCTCCCCGCCCAGCTCGCGCAGGGCGCGGGTGAGCAGGCAGGTCGCCGAGATGCCGTCCACGTCGAAGTCGCCGAACACCGCGATGCGCTCCCCCTCGACGAGGGCGCGCCACAGGCGGTCGACCACCTCGGTGAGGCCGGGGATGAGCGCGGGGTCGCTCCAGTCGCGGTCAAGGGAGGGCGAGAGGAACCGCATGACGTCCTCGGGGTCGGTGATGCCGCGCCCCGCCATGATGCGGGCCACAAGCGGGCTCACCCCGGCGAGCTGCTCGATGCGGGCGCTCACCTGCGGGTCTGCCTCCACGACCTCCCAGCGCTTGCTGCGCGCAAGCGAGGACATCAGCGCACCTTCCCGGAGTACTTGCTCCTCTTCTTGGCCTTGGGGTCAGCGGCGCCGGAGGCGGGGCGTGCGGGCGAGTCGCCCTTCGTGGCACTCCCCTGCCCCTGCGCGGCGGGCTCGGCCTCGACCGGAGCCACCTGCGTCTGCGCCTGCGCGGAGGGGGCCGCCAGCTGCGCGCGCTCGCCATAGGAGAGTTCCGCGTTGCGCCAGCGCTCCTCACGGCCCTTCCACAGCGCATAGAGCGGCGCGGCGATGGCGATGGAGGAGTAGGCGCCCAGGGCGAGGCCGATGAACATGGCGAAGGCAAAGCCCTTGAGGGTCTCGCCGCCGAACAAAAGCATCGCCGCCACGGGGACCAGGCTGCACAGCGCGGTGTTGATCGAGCGCACGATGACCTGGTTCTCGGAGAAGTTCGTGATCTGCAGCGCCGTGCGGTGCACGCCGTCGTGCAGGGAGCGCATGTTCTCGTTCACGCGGTTGAACACAACCACGGTGTCGTAGAGGCAGTAGCCCATGATGGTGAGCAGCGCGGCCACGACGTTGGGCGTGAGCTCGCTTTGCGTCCACGCGTACACGCCCATGACGATGATCATGACGTGGAGCAGCGACACGACCGCCATGAGGGACATCTTGAACTCGTAGCGGATCGAGACGAACGCCACGATGAGCACGATGACCACGACAAACGCTATGGCCGAGGAACGCGTGACGTCGGCACCCCAGTTGGGGCCGATGGTCGTGACCTGATAGGAGCTGTCGGGCAGGCCCAGCGCCTGGGCCACCTGAGCGGCCTGCGAGTTGGCGACGCTCGGGTCGGTCTGGCCGGTCCTCACCAGAAAGCCCGCGTCGTCGCCGCTCACGCTGGTCTGGATCACCGCGTCGGCGACGCCCGCGTCGGAGAACGCGTCGCGCATCTGGGCGATCGTGACGTCGCCCGTGCCGCTGAACGACACCTGGGTGCCGCCTATGAAGTCGATGCCCAGGTTGATGCCACGCACGAGCACGCCCACGATCGAGGCGATGACGAGCACGATAGAGATGGCGAACAGCACGCGGCGGTGCTTGATGAACTGGATCTCGCGGCGGAAGTGGCTACGCATTCGCCTCGCCCCCCTTCTCGGCAAGCGCGCCTGCGGCGGCACGCGCCTCCTCCATGTCATGGCGCACGCCCCAGAAGCCGGGGTGCCTCTCGATGACGGAGCGGCCGAGCAGCCTCAGGACCGGCGTCGTGTAGCACAGCAGCGTGAAGAACGAGCACAGCACGCCCAGGGCGAGCGTGAGTCCGAAGCCCTTGACCTGGCCGACGCTGATGAGGAACAGGCCGAGCGCGGAGATGAGCGTCACCACGCCGGCGTCGATCGCGGTGCCGATGCCGTGCCTGGAGCCGGACTCCGACGCCTGGCGAACGTTCTTGCCCATGCGGATCTCCTCGCGGAAGCGCTCAAGCACCAGGATCGAGGAGTCGGCCGCCATGCCGATGGTGAGCACGACGCCCGCAAGGCCCGGCAGCGTGAGGGCAAACGCCCCGAAGCTCGACAGCAGGGCGAGCAGGCCCAGGTACACCACGCCGAACACCGCGAGCGCGGTGGCGACGAGAAAGCCCAGGCCCTGGTAGAAGAAGAGCAGGTAGGCGATCACCACGGCAAAGCCCACCGCGATGGCGACCATGCCCTGGACCAGCGAGTCCTGGCCCAGGGTGGGGCCGACGACGCGCGACTCGGAGTACTCCAGGGTCACGGGCAGCGAGCCGGAGTCGAGCACCGTCTGCAGCTCGCGCGCCTGCTCGAGGGTGTAGTTGCCCGTGATGGCCACCTGGCCGTTGGTGATCTCGCTCTGGACGGACGGGGCGGAGTTCACCACGCCGTCGAGCACGATGGCGATGGAGCCGTTGGTGGGCGCCAGCACGCGCGTGACCTCCGCGAAGCGCTCGGTGCCCTCGGCGTTGAGCGTGATGTTCACGGCGTAGTAGGGGCTGCCGGTAGACTGCTGTCCGATGCTCACGTTCGAGATGTCGTCACCGGTCATGAAGGCGGTGTAGGTGCCCTGCTCGAGCTCCACGTCCTGCTGACCGTTCTCGATCTTGAGCAGCGCGTCCTGGTCGCCGATGTCGTTGAGGTCGACGAACTCGAGCAGGCCGGTCTGCCCGATGGTGTCGATGGCCTGCTGGGCGTCGGTCGCGCCGGGGATCTGGATGAGGATGGAGTTGCTCCCCTGCTTCTGGACCGTGGCCTCGCTCGCGCCCAGCGAGTTGACGCGGCTCTGGACGATGGAGACCGCCTTGGTCATGTCCTCCTCGGTGACGGCCGACCCGTCGGGCTTGCTTGCGGTCATGATGACCGACACGCCGCCGCGGATGTCCAGGCCCTGGGTGATCTTCTCCCCCAGCGGCGTGAAGCCGATGACGCAGAACACCAGGATCACCGCCAGGGCGAACAGCGTGCCGGCGTAGCGGCGCACCTCGGCGGGCACGCGGCGGGCGCGGCCCTTCTTCCTGGCGCCGCGCCCCGACCTGCGGAAGGGCTTCTTGGCCCCCGAGGTCTGCTGAGCCCATGCGCGGGCGGCGTTTTGGGTCCGCCCCTGATCGACTGCCGGGTCCTTATCCCCGGCCTTCGCCTTCTTCTCGCTCATAGTCACCCCCAGCGCGCCGCAGGAAGTCGCCCCGCGGCAGCCTCGTCGACTTTTGGACACACAATTCAACAAACTGACATTATCTTCCAAAACGACAAGAAGGCGCACGTGCATGCAGCCCGCGCGCCATATTCTGGAAGATATCCACCGCAGGAGGGTGCCCCACGGGGCGTGGGTCGCGCCCCGTGACGTCTGATGAGCCGGATCCGGCGAATCTAGTAGTCCGCCGCGGCCGCAGACGCCATCCAGTCGTCGACGAACGCCTTGTAACATCCCTCGATGATGGCACGACGGGCGCGGCGCATGAGGTCGAGCAGGAAGTAGATGTTGTGCATCGACAGCAGCACACCGCCGAGCATCTCCTTCTGCGTGACGAGGTGGCGGATGTAGGCGCGCGTGAATCCCCCGGTGCACACCGGGCAGGTGCACGCCTCGTCAAGGGGGCCGGCGTCGTGCGCGTACTTCGCGTTGCGCATGTTCATGCGCCCCGTCGAGGAGAACGCCGTCCCCATGCGGCCGGTGCGCGTGGGCAGCACGCAGTCGAACATGTCCACGCCGCAGGCGACCGCGCGCACCAGCGTGGTGGGGTTGCCCACGCCCATGAGGTAGCGCGGCTTGTGGACGGGCATGTGCTCGCTGGCCAGGGGCGCGAGCGTCTCGAACATCGTCTCGTGGTCCTCCCCCACCGAGTATCCGCCGATGCCGTAGCCGGGGAAGTCGCCGCACTCCTCGAGGTGACGCAGGCTGCGCAGGCGCAGGTCCAGGTGCATGCCGCCCTGGACGATGCCGAACAGCGCCTGGTCGGGGCGGGTGTGGGCCGCAAAGCAGCGATCGGCCCACATGCTCGACAGCTCGACGGCGCGCTCCACGAAGGAACGCTCGGCCGGATAGCCGGGGCACTGGTCGAGCTGCATCACGATGTCGGCGCCGATCTTCTGCTGGATGTCCATGTTGCGCTCGGGCGTCCAGAACACGTGGGACCCGTCGTAGTCGTCCACGCGGAAGGCCACCCCCTCGTCGGTGAGCTTGACGAGGTCGCCGTGCGAGAACACCTGAAAGCCGCCCGAGTCGGTGAGTATGGGCCGGTGCCAGTTCATGAAGGAGTGGACGCCGCCCAGCTCGGCGAGCGTCTCCGCGCCCGGGCGCATGGCGAGGTGGTACGTGTTGGCCAGCACAATCTGCGCGCCCAGGCCCTCCACCACGCTCGGGAGGATGCCCTTGACCGTTGCCTTGGTGCCCACGGGCATGAAGATGGGCGTCTCGATGTCGCCGTGCGCCGTGTGGAACACGCCCGCGCGGGCGCTCGTCGCCGGGTCGGTGGCGACTATGTCATAGGAGAAGAGCTTGTCTGCCGGCACGTGGGTTCCCTTCCTCGAGGCGCCTCGGCTTTTCACGGGTCATCATGGTATGCCACAACGCGCGCACGCGTGGGGAGGACCTGTGCTTTCGTGCCGCGCGCGAGCGTCTGTCAATGATCTTGCGATGATCTGACAGAGATCGGCGTCTCTCACAACACCATGCCTCACCTGCAGAAACGAAAATGACGCTCTCCGCTTGTCAGACCGTGGTATGTGAGGTGCCCGTCTCCACACTATTTACATAATACTCTCTCGCCTCCCATGAGACGGTATCCCGCGAAGCAGTCGCGGCGACACCTATAAGGACAGGGAGGCGGCAACGATGGATGTGCGCAGGGACGAACGGCTGGCGCGGGCGCGAAGGCGCCCCTGGCGCGCCGCATGGGTGGCGGTGGCGCTCGCGCTCATGGCAGGCATCGGCGTCTTGGCCGGCATGCTGGCACTCGAGCAGGCTGCGACCGCCTGGGCCGAGGAGTCGGCCACGGCCGCGCAGCCCGAACGGGAGGCGCAGGCGAGCACGGACGGCGTCGTCACGCAGGCCCCACCTGCAGGCGTCACCGTGACCCGCCCGCAGGAGAAGGCGTCCTCCCAGGCGGCCGACAAGGCTGAAGCCAGCGAGGAGGACGCGGGGCCGGACGGGCGGCCCGCCGAACCGGCACAGCAGCCCGAGGAGACGAAGGTGCACCCCCAGGCGCAGGATGAGCCGCAGGCCGAGCAGCAGGAGGGGGCGCAAGACCCACAGCAGGACTCGCCGCAGGAGCAGACCGGGGATACGCCGGAGGCCGGGCAGGAGGCGGGCTCCCCCGTCGACGTCGAGGCCGGCATGGACGCAGGCGCCCTCGTCGTGGAGGCGAGCGGCCTGCCTGGGCCGGCGACGCTGAGGGTGACCCTGCCCGACGGCGTGAAGCCCCAGCCAGGCGCATATGCCAGCGGCACGGGCGTGGTCGGCGCGACCGCCCTTCTCGACGGCGGGCGAACCGTCATCGAGGCGCGCGTGGAGCCGCAGGCAGGCGAGGCAACGCTGCGCCTCCTGCTCATGGGACAGCCATCCGGCGAGGGCGGCGCCGTGGAGGTCAGCCTGCTTGACGAGCAGGGGACGCAGCTCGCAGGCCGCCTGGTCGAGGTGGCGCCGGCGGCGGCCCTGGCCCGTGCGCGTTCGGGCGAGTCGGCGCAGTTCACGACGAGCGGCTACTACGACAACACCTCTACCCCCACCACCAACCGCATCCCCCAGATCGTCAACGCCGCCGACGGCAGCACGGCCTACTGCAACGACATCATGCTCGCGGCCCCGGGCGACCCCGCCCACGGGTCGAGCGAGCCGGTGTGGTACCAGCGCTGGTACTTCCCGTCCGACCCGGCCCAGGCGGCGGCGCAGGGCAAGAACCTGCTCGACTACGTCCTGTTCCACGGGTACCCGACCGACCCAACCATCGGCGGGATCTGCTCCGATCCGCAAGACGCGGAGTGCGCCACGCAGTGGGCCATCTGGAACTTCACGAACCCCGGCCATCATCCCAGCGACGAGGCGCCACCGTCGAGCTGGTCGGACGAGTTCTGGTGGGCGTATGACGCCCTGGTGGCCGGGGCCATCGAGTACGACGCCCAGTGCGCGACCGACCCGAGCGCGTTTCGCCCGGAGTGCGACACCTGCGTGGTGTGGTCGGTCGACGCGGCGGGGCTTCAGAACGTCCTGACGGCACGCCCCAACTACGGCTGGATCGACCTGGCCAAGTCGTCGGCCGACGTCTCCGTCACCGACGGCGACGCCGCCTACTCGCTGGCGGGGGCGACCTTCGAGGTGCGCGACGCGGCCGGAGGGGTGCAGGCGACCCTGGTGACCGACGAGGCGGGGACGGCGAGCGCCCTCGTTCCCGTGGGGACCTACGACGTCGTGGAGACCGTCGCGCCGCCGGGCTTCATGCTCGACCCCACGCCGCACGGCGTGACGGTGGCAGGCGGCCCCGTCCACGTGACGCTGTCCGTGCAGGACCAGCCCGTCAGGGGCGAGATACGCATCGTCAAGAGCGCGGGAACCGAGCAGGGCTCGCCACTTGCTGGGGCAAGGTTCGCGGTCATCTCCCAGGCAAGCGGCCAGGAGGTGGCGACGCTGCTCACCGGCCAGGACGGCACGGCCTCAACGGGGGCCGTCCTCTCGCCCGGCACGTACCTCGTGCGCGAGGCCGAGGCACCGGACGGCTACGCGCCCGCCGCCGACGTCACCGTCACGGTGGGGGCGGGCGAGGAGCTGATCGAGCTTAACGTCGTGGACCCCTACGCAACCAGGCTCACGGTCAGAAAGACCGACGCCGCGGCCGCAAGCGACCTTGCTGGCGCGCGCCTGCAGCTGCTCGACGACGCCGGCGAGGTCGTCGACGAGTGGGTGAGCGACGGCACGCCCCACCTGATCGAGGGCCTCGCCCCGGGCGCTTACGTTGTGCACGAGGTCGAGGTGCCACCCGGCTACGCACCTGCGGCGGACGTCGAGTTCGAGCTCGCCCCCACCTCGGCCGAGCAGAGCGTGACGCTTCCCAACGAGCGGTCGCTGGTGCCGTTCTCGTTCCTGAAGACAGACGCACTCACCTGTGCCGGCCTGGCCGGGGCGCTCTTCTCCCTCTACGAGCCGGTGTCGGGGCTACCGGAGCAGATAGACACAGCCGACGTCGCCGACGGGTCCACGTGGGCCCTCAAGGGGACGGCAACCTCCTCGGAGGGCGGCCTCGTGGACTTCGGGGAGCTTGAGACGGGGACGTACCTGCTCGTCGAGACGCAGGCGCCCGCCGGATACCAGCACCCCGCGGGTGGGTGGCTCGTGACCCTGCAGGCTGGCACCCCGGCCCAGGTCAGCAGCGTTGGCCGGGCGCCCGCCTTCGAGACGGCCGACGACTCGCAGGACACGCCGCGCCTTGCGAACAGCCCCCTGCCCGAGCTTCCCCGAGCCGGCGGGTCGGGCCAGGCCGCGCTGCCCCAGGCGCTCGGCCCGTGGCTGCTCGGCGCGTCGGCCCTGGGCGGCGTCGCCGTCGCGGCGAGCGGGCGGCCAAGGCGGGCGGGCAGGCCATGGCGGCGATAGCGGGCGTCTCGCCACTCCCCGCCCGGCCGGGCACGGGCGCGCGCGGGCACGACCCTCCCCTGCGCGCGCAGGGGACCAACGGCTCGCCCCTGCGACACCAAAAACATAAAGACACCGAGAAGAGAGGTACGCACATGGCATACGCATCCAGGCCCACCGGGCCAAGCCGGACCATGCGGGGCGCCGGCGCGAGACGTCACGCCCTGGCGGTGGTCGTGACGGCATTGCTGGCGGCCCTGCTGGCCCTCGCGGGCACGCCCGCACGCGCCCACGCGCAACCGACCGAGCAGCCCGACGAGTCCGCCGCCGCGTCGCTGACGCTGCACAAGTACTCGCTTCCCAGCGACATCGACGCAGGCGAGGCGGCAACCGGCGCCGAGCTGCCATACAGCCAGATGCCGCCGGGGGCGACGCCGCTCGAGGGCATCGAGTTCTCGATCAGCCGCGCCTACACCTTGGCCGACATGCAGACGCTCGTGCTGCAGGGTGCGGCGCAACCGCAGGACTTCGCCCCGCTCGAAGGCGTGGTGGAGGGAGGCGAGGGCTACGTCGAGTACGTCGGCGAGGATCCGCTGCTCGCTCGCACCGGCGAGGACGGCACGGTGACCTTCGACCTCACCGGCAAGCTCGGCACCTGGCTCGTCATCGAGGGGCCCGACCCGCGCGTCTCGGTGCCCTGCGACCCGTTCCTCGTGAGCGTCCCCATGCCCGACCCCAACGACGAGAACGCCTGGCTCTACGACGTCCACGTCTACCCCAAGAACTACATCACCGAGATAGACAAGGCCATCGTCGAGGACGGCCAGGAGAAGGACACCGTCTCCTCGGGGACGGGCGAGGCCAACGTGTTCAGGATCACCTCGGACATCCCCGCCGACATCTGGTATGACACCGTCTACCAGATCACCGACCAGCTTGACTGGCGCATCTCGACGACCGAGCCCACGCCCGAGGCGATGAGCGTCACCGCCGGTGGGGTGCCCCTGGTCGCGGGCGAGGACTTCGACGTGAGCGTGACGCAGGTCCAAGACGAGGCGGGCCACCCCTGCCAGCTCGTCACCTGGGACTTCTCGAAGGGCCTCGAGAAACTCAGCGAGATCCTTTACGCACAGTGGGACGAGCAGGGAACCGCCAAGGGCTGCGACGTCGTGATCGAGTTCACCGCCCGCCTCAACGAGAACGCGACCGCCGGCGTGCTGAGCAACCACGCGGACCTCACGATCGTCAACGAGTCGGACGAGACCTACCAGACCCGCACGCCCGACGTGTACGTCCTGTTCGCCGGCATCGACCTGGACAAGCGCGACGCTCAGGACATGCAGACGCCCCTTGCCGGCGCGACGTTTCGCATCGCGACGAGCCTGGAGAACGCCCGCGACGGCGTGTGGATGTCGCGCACCAGCCCCGACGGGACGGACGCGGGCGTATGGGAGGAGACGACCGACGAGAACGGCAGGCTCCAGTTCGTCGGCCTCCCGATCGACCTGGACGCCGAGGCGACGTACTACTACCTCGTCGAGGTCGTCGCGCCTGACGCCTACGCCCTGCTCGAAGAGCCGATCCCCGTGTCGGTCGGCGGCGGCCTCATCCGCGCGCAGGAAGGCGAGGACGGGTTCACCCGCGTCCAGGTGCTCAACTCCAAGCTCACCGAGCTTCCTGCCACGGGCGGCACGGGCACGCGCATGATGGTCATCGGTGGGGCCTTCGTCATCTGCCTGGCGGCGCTGGTCGCCATCGGCGCGCTCGCCCGCCTCAGCCGCGATGCACGGCGCCGCTAGGGCGTTCGCCTGCCTGCTCTGCGGCCTGCTCGCCTTCCTGGGCGCCGGCCTGATCCTCTACCCCACCGCCGCCCAGGCGGTCAACGAGGACCAGATGCGCTCCTACGCCCGAACGGTGGAGCAGGCCGCGCGGCTCACCGAGGAGGAGGCGCACCGCGCGATCGAGGAGGCGCGGTCGGTGAACGAGAGGCTCGCGGCGCGCGGGGCGCCCGTGATCGGGACGCAGGGCGCGGCGCCCGAGGGCTACTGGGAGTGGTCGCACGGCGAGGACGGCGTGGTGGCGAGCGTGGAGATCCCGGCCCTGGACCTGGAGCTGCCCGTGCGCCTGGGGACGAGCGACGAGGTGCTCGCCCGGGGCGTGGGGCACATACCGGGCACGAGCCTGCCCGTCGGCGGGCCCTCGACGAACTGCGTGCTCGCCGGCCACACGAGCTACCGCGACGCCCGCCTGTTCTCGGACATCGGCGAGCTTGGCATCGGGGAGGAGGTCACCCTGCGCTGCTGCGGGCTCGTCATGCGCTACGAGGTGGTCGACTCCTTCGTCATCGAGCCCGACGACGTGGGGGCGCTCGCCATCGAGCCGGGCCGCGACCTGCTCACCCTGCTCACCTGCTACCCGCCCGAGGTCAACACCCAGCGCCTCATCGTCGTGTGCGAGCGAAGCGAGGCGCAGGCGCCCTCGGGCCAGGCACGCCCCGACGGGCAGGCGGGCTCGGGCGGGCGCGCCGGCGAGGGGGCGCAGGCAGGCGACGCAACCGACGATGCGGGCGCCTCGAACAAGGCCAGTCGAACGGGCCACATGCCCGGGTGGGTGGTCGCGGGGCTGTGCCTCATCGTGTGCGCCTCCTTCGGCATGCTGGTTCCCCTGACGATCGTGTACGCTGGCATGAGACTTGAGCGTAGTCGCCCTGCACGGGGGCCGAACGTGCCCCAAGCTGGTATACCATGGAGGGGATAGGGTGAGCCATCCCGGAAAAGGACCTACATGACCAGCAACGCTCAGACTTCCCCCCAGGCCGGCGGCGGGGCCGTCCGCCTGCCCGAGCTCCTCGCCCCCGCCGGGACGATGGACGCGTTCAAGGCGGCGCTCGCCGCCGGCGCCGACGCCATCTACTGCGGCCTGGGATCCTTCAACGCGCGCCGCAACGCGGAGAACATGACGATGGAGGGGTTCGCGCAGGCGTGCGAGATGGCGCACCTGGCGGGGTCGCGCGTCTACGTGACCACGAACATCCTGGTGCGCGAGGACGAGATGGCGCAGGCGCTTCGCCTGGTGCACGACAGCGCCCAAGCCGGCGCCGACGCCTTCATCGTCCAGGACTGGGGGCTGCTCAGGCACGTCCACGAGCTGTGGCCGGAGCTGGAGCTGCACCTCTCCACCCAAGCCAACGTCCATGACGTGGAAGGCGTGCGCTTCGCTAGGCAGATGGGCTGCTCGCGGGTCACGCTCTCGCGCGAGATGACCCTGGAAGAGATCGAGGCGTGCTCGCACGAGGGCGTCGACCTCGAGGTGTTCGCGCACGGCGCCCTGTGCGTGTGCTACTCGGGAGAGTGCCTGCTCTCCTCCATGCAGCGCGGCCGCTCGGCGAACCGCGGCCTGTGCCGCCAGCCCTGCCGGCTGCCCTACCAGATGCTCGACGAGCGCGGCAACCAGGTCGCGCGCGTGGGCGGCACCAGGCTGCTCTCGCCGCGTGACGCCTGCACCATCGACGACCTGCCCGCGCTTATCGAGGCGGGGGCGGGCGCCCTCAAGATCGAGGGACGCATGAAGGCCCCCGACTACGTCGCCACGGTGGTGGGCGCGTACCGCCGCGCCCTCGACGCCATCGCCGCCGGCCAGGGCCCCGCATGCTGGGAACCATCCGAGCGCGCCCAGGTGGACCGCGAGCTGCGCCGCGCGTTCAACCGCGACTTCACGAGCGCCTACCTGCACGGACGCTCCGGCAACGAGATGATGTCCTACGAGCGCGGCAACAACCGCGGCCAGCTCGCCGGCGAGCTCGTGGGCATGGGCGGGCGACAGGCAACGCTGCGCCTCGACGAGCCGGTGTGGCCGGGCGACCTGCTCGAGATCAGAAACCCGCAGCGCTTCGACGACTACATCACCGTCCCCGCTCCGCGGCAGGCGGACGCCCGGGAGCTGCTCGACGTGCGGCTGCCGCGCCCCATGCCCATAGGCTGCGTCGTCCGGGCGATCAGAAGCGAGCAGGGCATGGTACGGGCCCGTGAGTACGCCGCGCGCACGTGGCCGAGGAAGCGTCCCGTGGAGGTTCGCGTGCGCGCCCGGGTCGGCGAGCCCTTCTCCGTGGAGGTGCGCACGCTCGAGCGGGATGCCCACCCGCTGCTCGGCCAGGACGGCCTGTCGGCACGCGCCGAGGGCTTCGTGGTCGAGGAGGCCAGGACCAGGCCCATCAGCCAGGAGGACCTGCGCGAGCACGTGGGGAGGATGGGGTCGTCGCCCTTCGTCCCCGTCGCCTGGCACGTGGAGATGGACGAGGGCGTGGGCATGTCGTTCTCCGCCGTCCACGCCGTGCGCACCCAGGCGCTCGAGGCACTTGCCGAGACGCTGCTGTCACCCTGGCGCGAGCGGGCCGCCCGCCTCATCGACGCACCGTTCAGCGTGACCCGCTCCCCCACCCGCGCCGTGCGCCCGACGCGCGACGGCAGGCCCGAGCAGCAGGGCGCTCCCCTCATCTGCGCCCTGGTGAGCAGTTCGGCCGCGGCGCGTGCCGCGGTCGAGGCGGGTGCCGGCATGGTCTACGCCATGGCGGAGGACCTCGCGCTCGGCCCGGAGTCGAGCGGCAGGCGCGGCCTTGCGCCCGTCGGCGGCGACTGGCCGCAGGGCACCGTCGTCCTGCTCGGCGAGGTGAGCCGCGACCCCGACCGCGAGCTCGCCCGGCAGGTCATCCACGAGGGTGCGCGTGTGGCCGTGGGGACCGTGGGCTTCCTCTCCATGGCGCGGCAGGCCGGCGCGATCCCCGAGGCGTGGGGCACCCTGCCGCTGCACAACCGTGCCTCCTTCGAGGTCATGGCCCGCGAGGGCGTCGAGGTGTGCTGGCTGTCCCCCGAGCTCTCCCTGCTCGAGATCCGCCAGCTCGCCCAGGGTGCGCCCACGGGCCTGGGGATCGTCGTGAGCGGCAGGGCGCGCCTCATGACCTGCGAGCACTGCGTCCTTCAGTCCATGGGGCCGTGCGCCCGCACGTGCGCCACCTGCGAGCGGCGCGCCAAGCCGCTCACGCTCAAGGACGAGTTTGGCCGCACCATGCTCGCCACCTCAGACGTCCACGGGCGCTCGCGTCTGTGGGCGACCACGCCGCTGGACATCACCCCCCAGATACCCGAGCTCGTCCACTGCGGCGTGACGCGCTTCATGGTCGACGGCCAGCTGCTCTCGCCCGAGCAGGTGCGCACGCAGGTCGCCCGCGCCCGTCGTGCCCTTGACGACGCGCTTGCCGGCCGCACCCCGGCCGCGCGTGACGCGCACGCCAACTCGGGCCACCTGTTCGAGCGTATCGGGTAGTCGCGTTGGCAGGGCGCATCGACAAGACCAGCGCACGGTGCGGATGGCCCGCGAAGGGCGGCGCGGGGAGCGGATGGCCCGCGAGGGTGCTCGCGGCCGCCGGTGCCCTCGCACTTGCGGCGACGCTGTGGGGATGCGGGGTCGGGGACGACCTCGGCAGGGTCGAGCAGGCGCTGGGCATCGACCTGCCCGCGGGGGCCTTGGTCACGCAGGTGGACACCCACGCCGACGGCGGCGACGGTCGCGGCGTCGCGGTCTATGAGGTCGCGTTCTCCGACGCGCCGGCCCGGGAGCTGCTCGCCCAGGCGCAGGCCAGCGTCGAGGCGGGCGACGGGACATGGCACAGCCTCCCTCTGCCCGAGGCGTTGGACAACCTCGTGTACGGATCGTCGTTCTCGGCAGGCGCTCCCGCCCGCGACGACGACGCGCTCCCCCGTGTCGGGAGCGGCTACTACCTGTATCTGGATCGCAGCACGCAGACTGACGGCGACACGCAGGCGCAGGCGACCACGGGGGCGAGCGACGCGTCGCTTCGCTACACGCTCGCCCTGCTCGACGCTGACACGGGCAGGCTGCACGTGCTCGTGCTCGACGCGTGAGTCCGCCAGAAAATCCGCCAGAAAAGACGTCCAACCAGCACACGGCACGGTGCATGCGCACGTCGCGACCAAGCGAAAGGCCTTGTCACGCCGACCAGATAGGCAGCATGACAAGGCCTTGCGGTGTGCACTCGACACCTATGATGCCGGCAACCGACGCGCAGACACAAGCATCCGCGCGGTGCGTAGCAGGCTGAGTCGCCAGCAGGCTAGCAGATCTTGACGATCCACCCTTCCGGACCCTCGATCTCGCCGGCCTGGATGCCGGTGAGGGTCTCGCGCAGCTTAGCCATGGTGGGGCCAACGTGCTCCATGCCGCCCTCGCCGAAGACGATCTCCTCGTCGCCGTTGACGACCTTGCCGACCGGGCTGATGACGGCCGCAGTGCCGCACATGCCGCACTCGACGAACGCGCCCGAGGCGACCTCGGCGAACTCGACCGGACGCTCCTCGACCTTCATGCCCAGCATGGTCTGCGCAACGGTGACCAGGCTGCGGCGCGTGATCGAGGGAAGGATCGAGTCAGTGTGGCTCTTGGGCACGACGAGCGTGCCGTCCTTGTCGACGAACAGGAAGTTGGCGCCGCCGGACTCCTCCACGAAGGTGTGGGTCTGCGGGTCGAGGAACATGTTGTCGGCAAAGCCCTCGGCATGGGCCTGGACGCTCGGGTACAGGCTCATGGCGTAGTTCAGGCCGGCCTTGATGTTGCCGGTGCCGTGAGGCGCGGCACGGTCGAACTCGGGGACCTTGACGGCCACGGGCTTGACGCCGCCGGCGTAGTAGGGACCCACCGGCGTCACGAGGATGCGGAACTGGTACTCGGTGGCGGGCTTGACGCCGATGACCTCGCCTGTGGCGAACATCAGCGGACGCACGTAGAGCGTGGCGCCCGAGCCGAAGGGGGGCACCCATGCGGCGTTTGCCTTGACGACCTGCTTGACGGCGTCGACGAAGCGGTCCTCGGGGAACGGCGGCATCACGAGACGACGCGCGGAGTCGGCCATGCGTGCGGCGTTGAGGTCGGGGCGGAAGCAGACGATGTCGCCTTCCTTGGTGGTGTAGGCCTTCAGGCCCTCGAAGACCTCCTGGCAGTAGTGCAGGATGCCGGCGCACTCGCTGAGCACGACGTTGTGGTCGGGCGTGAGGCAGCCCTCGTCCCAGGCGCCGTCCTTGTAGTTGGAGACGTAGCTGTAGTCGGTCTTCATGTAGCTGAAGCTCAGGCTACCCCAGTCCAGGTCCTTCTTTTCCATCTGCATGCTCCTTGTCTCAAGACACCGCCCGGCCCGGGTATACGGATCGGCGCACGGGTTCAGATAAGAATAGTGAGGCACACGCCAATGGCGTGGCCCGCCCCGCCTCTTTTCATACAAACGCTATACGCCAAGTCGACGGTCGTCGTATGGCGTTTTATCAGGTGGTATCCAGCATTTAACATGGCGGAAAACTACAGCAAGGGCAATCGTGGCGCCGTGCCGCAAGGGGCTCGCCGCTTCGCCTGCCTCCGCCCAGTCCGGGGCGGGTCCGACGGAAAGGGCGTAGCGCTTGGTCTCCATAGCGAGGAATGACGCCCCCAACGGCAAGGGGTGCCTCGGCCGTAGGGCCAAGGCACCCCAGCATGCGCGCGAAAACCGCACGTGAAAGCGTATGGGCGCGGCCGGGCTCACCGCGCAGCCAGACCGCCGGGCGCTAGGCGCGGTAGAACTCCTCCACGTCGGCGGCCATCTTGGCAAACGCCTCGGTGTTCACGTAGATCATGTGACCCGAGTCGTAGAGCTTGAAGGTGAGGTTCTTCTTGGCCTCCTCGGACAGGTACATGCGCGAGAGGTCCTGGACGGGCCCCAGGTAAGGCGTCGCCAGGTCGTAGCGGCCGCCGAGCACCAGCACCTTCATGAGCGGGTTGTGGCGCATGGTGTAGGCCAGATCGTAGGTCACGTTGGCCAGGTCGCACGCGTAGCGCACCTGCGCGCCCTTGTGCTTGTGGCTCCAGTTGACGCCCACCTGCTCCCAGTTGCTCATCAGGTACGGCTTGGGGTTGTGGTAGCCGATCTCGTTGGCCACGATGGAACGGAAGCCGGCAAACCACGCGGCGTCGGTCGCGGAGCCCGCGGGGTCGCTCTCGTGCTCGCCCTCGGCGCTGGTCTGCAGGTAGTTGCCCGCCTCGAAGGTGAAGCGCCCGTCCAGCCGGCCGCACACCTTGCCCTCGTCGGCCAGCAGCTCCTGGCGGAAGTCGGTGAGCTCCACGCGCAGGTGCTTGCGCTTGAGGTACTCGGACGACAGGCCCAGGTAGTCGGCCATCTCCTCGGCGAGGACGGCCTCGGCGTCGGCCGGCAGGCGGTCGCCCTTCATGAGGGCGGGGGCCAGCTTGTCCTCGGCGAAGTCGGAGGCGTCGTAGAACAGCTCGTCGAGCGTGACGCCCTCGGCCTTGCTGCACCTGCCGAAGTAGCTGGCAATTGAGGCGAACGTGGGGAACAGCTGGACGTAGTTGGCGTCGCTGCCGGGCATCGAGGGCGTCCAGTCGAGGATGGCGGAGAGCATCACGACGCCGTTGACGGCGACGCCGTGGTCCTCGAGCTCGCGGCACAGGACCGCGTTGCGCGTGGTGCCGTAACTCTCGCCGAACAGGTACAGCGGGCTGTTCCAGCGACCGGTCTGCTCGAGCCACGCCATGACGGCACGGGCGAAGCACTCGCCATCGTTGTCGACGCCGAAGGCGCGCTCGGACTTGACGCCACGGGCCATGACCGACCAGCCGGTGCCCAGCGCGTCGATGAACACCAGGTCGCTCTCCTTGAGCAGCGTGTAGGGGTTGTCCTCGATCTCGAAGGGGGCGGGGCCGATGCGACGGTCGCCGTTGGGCACCACGCGGCGCGGGCCGATGCCGCCCACGTTGATGAGGACGCTCGCCGAGCCGGGGCCGCCGTTGAAGGCAAACGTCACCGGGCGGGAGGGGTCGGGGTTGCCGTCGGGGCCATCGGCGGTGAAGCAGACCGAGAACAGCGAGCCGATCGGCTTGCCGCAGTCCTCGCGGATGTCGATGTGGCCGGCGGTCGCCGTGTAGGCGATGGTCTGCCCGTCGCACTCCCAGGTGCGCTTGGCGCTCACCGGCTCGGGACGCTCGGCGAACTCGACCACGGGGTGATGATGGTGGTGATGGTGGCGGTGGCAGCAGCGGCCGCCCTCGCCATGCCCGTGCTCCGAGCAGCAGTCCTGCTCGCAGCCGCACTCGTTGTTCTTCTCGTCAGACATCAGCTACCTCCTTGCCATAGCGTGCGCGTCCAGGCGCACGACCGATACGTGATGGGAATGACGCCCGGGCATGTACGGCCCGTTCGTCTCGGACCGCCAGCCCCTGGCCACTGCCAGCCCCTGGCTACTCCTGGTGGGAGATCCAGGACTCGTCGGAGGGGTTGTCGCGGAACTTGCGCAGGCGTGCCACGTCGCCGGGCTGGACATAGCCCTCGGCCGCGGCCACCTCGACCAGCGTGTCGAAGTCGCACAGGCTCGCGTGGGCGAAGCCCGCCTCATCGAAGTTCGCGGCGGCCTTGGCCATGCCGTAGGTAAAGATGCTCAGCACGCCGAGCACCTCGGCGCCCGCCTCGCGCAGGACGTTGGCGCACTCGATGGAGGAGCCGCCCGTGGAGATGAGGTCCTCGATGACCACGACCTTCATGCCGGGCTCCAGACGCCCCTCGACCTGGTTCTTGCGGCCGTGGTCCTTGGCGGAGCCGCGCACGTAGCCCATGGGCTTGCCGAGCTTGTAGGCCACGATCGCCGCGTGCGCGATGCCGGCCGTCGAGGTGCCCATGATGGAGTCGGCCTGCGGGTAGAGCTCCTCGACCATCTCGGCCAGGCCGCTCTCGACGACCTCGCGCACCTCGGGGTAGGACAGGATGAGGCGGTTGTCGCAGTAGATGGGGCTCTTGATGCCCGAGGCCCAGGTGAAGGGCTCGTCAGGGCGCAGGAACACGGCCTTGATCCCGAGCAGGCCCTTGGCGACGTCTTGCTTGCTTGTCATGCGATCCGATCCTTTCCTCTCGTGCCGGCACCGGCCTCGCGGGCGGTGCGGCGCCGACATGGGCGTCATTGCATACCGCCACTAGTGTACGCCCCGCGGGTGTGCGCGGCACCGACGAATCCGCCCGACGGCGGCTCGACGTTGAAAAAGTCCGAAAGTCCAAGACGCGCCGACGGGGCCCTTGACTTGGAGCGGGATCGAGGCGCTATCTTTGCTCGGCGGCCGTGCGAGTGCCCGACGGTGCGCGCGGCCGGCACGCAGCCGGCGCGCGACCGCCCGCCGCTCGCGTTTAGCCGGTGAATACGCCCACGCCCTCCCACGTCACGCGCCAATTGGCTATGCTGTGCACAAGGGCGCCGCGCCCGGGCACGCACCGGGCCGCCGAAGCCACCACCCGTCCCAAGGAGTGACAATGCCCACGCACATCGGCACGCACGCAGACCCCTCCCAGACGCCCGCGCCGGACGTCGCACCGCGCGGGCACGCACCGGCCACGGTGGCCGCGGACGGCGGCGAGCGCCTGAGGCAGCTGGCCACCGAGGTGCTCAGGCGCGTGGACGAGGTCGTCATCGGCAAGCACGAGGTGACCTCCGAGGTGTTCATGACGCTGCTCGCCGGCGGGCACGTGCTGCTCGAGGACGTGCCGGGCGTGGGCAAGACCACGCTCGCGCTCGCGTTCTCGCGGCTGCTGGGCCTGGAGTGCACGCGCCTGCAGCTCACCCCCGACGTGATGCCCTCCGACATCGTGGGCTTCTCGATGTACCGGCGCGACACGGGCGAGTTCGCCTACCAGACGGGCGCCGTGTTCTGCAACCTGCTGCTCGCCGACGAGATGAACCGTACCTCACCCAAGACGCAGTCGGC
>CAWVLT010000060.1:0-24476 GCA_963930185.1 Coriobacteriia bacterium
CCCTGCTCGAACTGGCCGTCCACGTGCGGAACGAACGCGGACACGGGCAGGCGGTCGCCGTCCATGCGGCCCACCGGCTCCATGATCTCGCGGACCATCTTCACCACTTCGGCGCGGCCCTCGAGCGCGGGGGCCTCGCCCTCGTCGACAGCCTCGGCCCAGCTGGCCGGAACCTCCACCTGCACGAACGCGGTGGCACCCGCATCGATGGCGCGGTGGTTCATATCGACGACGTCCTGGCCCTTCTTCATATAGGACTTCGTGGCCGCATCCTTCATGTACCGGATGGCCTCGTCCTGCGGGATGACGTTCGCCAGCGTGAAGAACGCCGATTGCAGGATGGTGTTCGTGCGCTTGCCCATGCCGATCTCGCGGGCAAGGTCGATGGCGTTGATGGTGTAGAGCTTGATGCCGTTGTTGGCGATATAGCGCTTGGCCTCGGCGTTCAGATGATGCTCAAGCTCTTCCGGCGTCCACTGGCAGTTGATCATGAACGTGCCGCCCGGCTTCACGTCGTTCACCATGCGGAAGCCCTTGGTGACGTAGGACGGGTTGTGGCAGGCCACGAAGTCGGCCTTGTTCACGTAGTAGGTACTGCGGATGGGAGAATCGCCGAAGCGCAGGTGGCTGATGGTCACGCCGCCAGTCTTCTTAGAGTCGTACTGGAAGTAGGCCTGCACGTACTTGTCGGTGTGGTCGCCGATGATCTTGATCGAGTTCTTGTTGGCGCCCACCGTGCCGTCGCCGCCCAGGCCCCAGAACTTGCACTCGATGGTGCTCGGGGCCGCCGTGTTGGGGCAGTCGTGGTCCTCGGGAAGCGAGAGGTGCGTCACGTCGTCGACGATGCCAATGGTAAACTCGCGCGCGGGCTCGTCTTTGGCGAGCTCGGCGTACACCGCGAAGACCGAGCTGGGCGGCGTGTCCTTGGACCCCAGACCGTAGCGACCGCCGGTCACGGTGAGGTCGGCGATGCGGCCCTGCTCCACCAGCGCGCACAGCACGTCCTCGTACAGGGGCTCGCCCACGCTGCCCGGCTCCTTGGTGCGGTCGAGCACGGCGATCTTCTTGGCCGTCGCCGGCAGGGCCGCCACGAACTTCTCGCTCACGAACGGGCGATACAGGCGCACCTTGACCAGGCCGACCTTCTCGCCGTGGGCGTTGAGGTAGTCGATGACCTCCTCGGCCACGTCGCAGATCGAGCCCATGGCCACGATGACGCGGTCGGCGTCGGGCGCGCCGTAGTAGTTGAACAGCTCGTAGTTGGTGCCGATCTTCTCGTTGACCTGGTGCATGTACTCCTCGACCACCGCAGGCAGCGCGTCATAGCGGCCGTTGCACGCCTCGCGGTGCTGGAAGAAGATGTCGCCGTTCTCGTGGCTGCCACGCGCGGCGGGGTGCTCGGGGTTGAGCGCATGGTCGCGGAACGCCTTCACCGCGTCGAAGTCGCACATCTCGGCGAGATCGGCGTAGTCCCACACGGCGATCTTCTGGATCTCGTGCGAGGTACGGAAGCCGTCGAAGAAGTTGAGGAACGGCGTGCGCCCCTTGATGGCGGCGAGGTGCGCCACGGCGGAGAGGTCCATGACCTCCTGGACGTTGCCCTCGGCGAGCATGGCAAAGCCGGTCTGGCGGCACGCCATGACGTCGGAGTGGTCACCGAAGATGTTGAGCGCCTGGGTGGCCACGGTGCGCGCGCTCACGTGGAACACGGCAGGCAGCTCCTCGGCGGCGATCTTGTACATGTTGGGGATCATGAGCAGAAGGCCCTGCGAGGCCGTGTAGGTCGAGGTGAGCGCGCCGGCGCAGAGCGAGCCGTGCACCATGCCGGCTGCGCCGCCCTCCGACTCCATCTCGATGACCTTGACCGTGGAGCCAAAGATGTTCTTGCGACCGTTGGCCGACCACTGGTCGACAAGGTCGGCCATGGGGCTCGACGGCGTGATGGGATAGATGCCGGCAACCTCGGTGAACGCATAGGACACATGCGCCGCGGCGGTGTTGCCGTCCATCGACTTAAACGCTCGTGCCATCCAGTCTCTCCTCCCCTGTGGGTGTTGAAAAAGCAAAGAGCACGGTTAAAGCGAGCATGCACGCAATCCGCGCGACGGGCAGCAGGATCATGCAGACGAGCGGCAGAGCCATGCCGCAAGCGCGGTGCGTGATACTCCATAATACGAGCCTCGAGCGGACAGGTGTCTTTTCATTCCCGCCGGCGTCGGGCAAAGGGGTAAGGACGGGCCGTCTGCGGGGCCTTCTCGCTAAATGACCACATACTGGCCTGCATGCGGCCACCTGCAAGCGACCGCCCGCGGGCGACCATTCACAATCGACCGTCTGCAAGCGACCGCCCGCCAAAAACGCGGACGGGGCGGCTCGACCGGCACCTACACCGGCGAAGCACGCCCCGTCCCCCACTTGCAGCGCCGTCCCGGAAGGCCCGACGTCGACACTAGTCCTCGTCTGCTGCCGGATAGTAGAACAGCACGCGATAGCCCTTGAAGCGCAGGATGTCCGCCGCGCGGCGGGCGATGGCATTGCCCCAGGTGAACTGCGTGCCCTGACGATGAGGGAAGCACTCGTAGTGGTCCTGGTTCTTGTAGTAGGCCAAATACACGAGCTTGCGCGGGTCCGCGTCTGCGGCAGGCTCGGCTTGAGACTGCTCGTCAGCTCCCTCGCCAGACGCGCCGCCGGCCTGCTCGGCCACGTCGGCCACCTCGCCCTCGGCTGGTGAATCGTCCTCGGCAGTCGGCTCCTCGGTAGCGTCACCAGCAGGCTGTGGGGCGTCGTGCGTCACGAAGCCATCCGCCACGAGCTCCTCCGTCGATGCGCACACGACCGAGCCACTGCCGCCGGCCTCGGCCGGATCACCCGACGCGATCGGATCGCCGAGGTCGGCGACAATGCGCGACACCAGGTCGTCGACCTCCTCCTCGTGGGCGGCCACCAGGTCCTCGACCAGCTCCCAGACGCGCTCGGGAGGCTCCTCCCAGCCGATCTGCTCCCAGCGCTTGATGCTGCGCACCGTCACACCCAGCTCCTCGGACAGGTCGATCTGGCTGATGCCGATGCTCTCGCGCACCGCCTTGAGATCAGCCTTGTCGCGCCCCACTTCGATCATGTCACACGCTCCGTTCGACGAGTCCGGTTCGGCAGATTCCCCGGCGGGTGATTCCCGAACTGCCCAGCCCCGGCAATCCAATCCTTGGCGCCTATGGTAATTCATATTCCCTGACGGCGGAACCGCGCATGGAGAAAAACCGGCGGGCCACACCCGCACGCGCGTGCCCGCATATGCCCGCCCGCATATGCCCGCCCGCGCACTCACCCGCTCGCGCATACCCCGTCCAAGCACGCCGACCACGCCTCCCCTCATCGGTTCCACCATCACCTTCGCGGCGGAAGGATCTCCCTGCGCAGCTCCATCCGCCTTCCCCATTCGTTGCGGGGCGACGCGTCGTCGCGTGCCCGCCTCCCGAGATGCCCCATGATCTGCCGCGCCGTCTTGTCGAAGGTCATCTCGTCATACAAACGCCTCTTCGTCACCGTCAGCACGGTCGTTCCCAAGCTTTCGAGTGCGTTGCGGCGTTGCGCGTCACTGGCTATGCGATCCGATCCCGCATGCGACAGGTCGCTGTCGTACTCAACCGCTAGGTTCGCGGACGGCCAATACAAATCACAGAGGTAATACGGGCTGTCGGCCAAAGAGCCGGCATGACAGGGGGCGTCAACCCTGTAGTTCATCTTGGGGAGAGGTAGCCCATACCCGCCCAGCATGCGAGGAAAGCACAGGAGGATGGCGAGCACGCTCTCCATGGGTGAGGCCGATCCGGCCAGAACGCGGCGAATCACCCTTCTAAACGGGCGCACCCCACTCAGGCCGGCCGACCGCTCCGCGAATGACGTCAGAAGGGCAGGGCTTGTGATGGGCACAGCTCGCAGAAACCCTTCGGCCGAACGACTCGACAGAACGTAGGCACCGCAGGCCTCAAAGCACAGGCAAGCAAGCTGCCCATAGGAAAGCGTGGAAGCCAGCTGCATGAGACAGAACTCCGGGGAGCTGACGAACAGGCGATCCGAGATGCGCACGAACGAACCAGAAGGAACCACGCCCAACCACGACCTGCAGCGATGTAGGCTGCTCTGCCGACGAAGGCCCGCACCGTGAACGAGGAACTCAAGCGGTGTGGGGATGCCAAGCAGCTCGTCTTGCAGGAGGTCCCTCACGAGCTCAATACCAGGTGCGCTGTCACCAATAGAGCGCGTTCGCGACCGGGAACAGCCACCCGGCAACGAGCAGGTAGGCATGTCGGCGAGGCCACCCAACCATGGATTTGCCTCACGCTCCCTGCGCCAATATGCAAGTGATGATGAGGCCACTAGATACGCTTTCATGCTTTGCAGTGTATTCCCTAGACACTTTTACATCATCTTCTATTTCAAATACATATAGTTCATATAACTATCTGACAGTTATCTGACAAATAATACGAATCATAATATCTACTATACTAATATTTATCATCATAAGTTGGAATATGGATGCGATCTAGGCACAACGCACTTCTGAAAGCGTTGTGCCTATGATAGGAGACAGGGCATCAGACGCATCTGCGATATTGCCAGGCGGGCAGCAAGGCCGCCTGATAGGACGCAGCACCCCAAAGGCCGTTTTTTGCCATTTTTCTTAGGGTATGAATTTCATACCACTTCACTTCTAAGCCATTCTCTCGTCTCAATTTGGCGTAGGTGTTACGACTTTCAGAAAAACCGCAGGCACAGACACTGCAACCGGAAAATCGTAACACTATCCTGAAAGAATATACTGCAAGAAGATATCCTAGGATTCCCCTATGAAATTCATATCCTCCAAAAAATGGCAAAGATAGCTATTTCGGCTGCAGGCACACTCCAATCCCCGCCAAAAGTCAAGGAATCAACCAGAGATGCCGTGAAGACGAGGCCGCGGAGGCGACAGGCGCGCGCAGGCAGGCGCGAAAGGCAATGAAACAAAGCCAACGGCAGCCGCCCAAGGAAAAGGGCCCGGATGACCTACGTCCGAGCCCCAATCTAGGCAGAGCGCAGCCCGCACCACGCGGCCCGCACACATGGTTCATGTCGCATGACGGAGCATCCGCCTCTATCGGTATGCCTACCTTAGCTCGTCGAGCCCCAGCAGCCTAAAGCCGGCCTTCTCGATGGCCTCGGTTGCCTGGTCGGGCTCGCGGAAGCGCAGGACGTCAACCGCCAGCTCACCCTTGAGCGAGAAGCAGTAGCCGTACTCGATGTTCAGGTCCAGCTCGTCCAGCACGTCGAGCAGCTCGGCCAAGCCGGCGGGACGGTTGGGCACCGCCACGGCGACGACCTTGGTGATGACGGCGCGATAGCCGCCCTCCTCCAGCGCGGCGACTGCCTTGTGGGGATCGTCGCAGATGATGCGCACCACGCCGTAGTCTGCGGTGTCAGCGATGGTGAGAGCGCTCATGTTCACGCCGGCATCGGCGATGCAGCGACACATCTTGGCCAGACGGCCCTCGCGGTTCTCCAGAAAGACGGTGATCTGCTCAACCATTACTTGATCCCCTTTCTCAAGTCGACGACGCGCTTTGCCTTGCCCTCGCTGCGCGCGATGGTGTGCGGCTCCACGAGCTTGACCACGATGCCCACCGACAGGGCGCTCTTGAGCGCCGCGCTGATCTGCTTCTGCAGGCCCTCGATGGCGCCGATCATATCAAACGGGAAGTCGGGGTTGACCTCGAGCTTGAGCGTCACGATGTCAAGCGAGCCCTTGGTGTCGAGCTCGATCTGGTACCACGACGCCACCTGCGGGAACGTCTTGACGACGTCCTCGATTTGGCTCGGGAACACGTTGACGCCGCGGATGATGAGCATGTCGTCGGTGCGCCCGTGCAGGCGATCGATCCTGCGGTGCGTGCGACCGCAGGCGCACTCACCCGGCAGGATGCGCGTGATGTCGCGCGTGCGGTAGCGCACCACCGGCGACGCCTCGCGGTCCACCGTGGTGAGCACCAGCTCGCCCCACTCGCCATCGGGCAGGTTCTCGCCGGTCACGGGGTCGATGATCTCAGCGTAGAAGTGGTCCTCGGCCAGGTGCAGACCGTTCTGCTCCCAGCACTCAATGGCCACGCCCGGACCCATGGTCTCGGTCAGGCCGTACACGTCGAGCACCTTGTAGTTGAGCTTGCGCTCCAGGTCGCGGCGGAAGTTGTCGCTGAACGGCTCCGCGCCGTGGATGCCCGCACGCAGGTGGAAGTCCTTGGCCGGGTCGATTCCCATCTCGAGCGCCGTGTCGGCGATGTGCATGGCGTAGCTGGGAGTGCAGCAGATGATGCTAGAGCCCATCTCCCTGAGCACGCGGATCTGGCGCTCGGTGTTGCCGGCCGACATGGGGATGACCGTGGAGTCCATCCACAGGCCGCCGTAGTGCGCACCCAAACCACCGGTGAACAGGCCGTAGCCGTAGCACACGTGCACGATGTCGTTCTCGTCACCGTTGGCATAGATGATGCCGCGCGCAAAGCACTCGCCCCAGATGTCCAGGTCGTGCTGGGTATAGCCGCCCACCGTCGCCACGCCGGTGGTGCCGCTGGACATGTGGATCTCCTTGACGTCGGACATCGGCGAGGCAAACAGGCCGTAGGGGTAGTTGTCGCGCAGGTCCTGCTTGCAGATGAACGGCGCCTTCTTGAGGTCGTCGAGCGAGCTGAGGGCGCAGGGGTCAAAGCCCGCCTCGTCAAAGCTCTTCTTGTAGAAGGGAACGTTCTCGTAGCACCTGACGACGGTCTTCTTGATGCCCTCGAGCTGGATCGCCTCGATCTGCTCGTGGGGCGCCGTGAGTATCGGCTGCGGTTTGCTCATGTGGCCTGCCTTTCGAAGTGCCCCCACCTGGGGTAAGTACCGAGCGTGCGAGGGTTGCTCGCATGCGCATATAGCACGACATATTGCACGACGAGCGTTACATCTGCGTAAATAAAACGGCGAATGGCGCCGGTTTCGTTCGAGAAGCCGGCGCCATCCCCATTAGATCACCAACCTGAAAGCGCTAACCCAAGAGCTACTCGTTCTCGGCGATGTACTTGCCGGTGAGGTAGCCGAAGGTCAGGCACGAGCCGTAGGACTGGCCCTGGATGCGGAACGTGTAGATGTTCGAGAAGAAGTCGCCGACCATCGTGCCCACGTTGTACAGGCCGGGGATTGCCTCGTCGTTCTCGTCGCACACCTGCATGTTGGTGTTCGTGCGCAGGCCGCCGTGGACGGTGAAGAACTGCGGCAGGGTGTTCCACGCGCCGTAGTACGGCGGGTCGATGCGGACCATGTATTTGGCCTTCTTGAAGAAGTCGAGGTCACGGCCGCCGTCACACAGCTCGTTGTAGCGCTCGACGGTGGCGACGGTCTGCTCCACGGGCAGCCCGAGCTTCTCGCACAGCTCCTCGAGGGTGTCGCACTTGAAGTACGACCCGGCCTCGACGTTCTGGTCCCAGCCGGCGATGATCTCCTCGGTGGGCACGGGGTCGTCGCCGTTATGCTGACCAAAGGTGTGCCACGGCGCCGCGTCCTCGGCATAGTTGAGGCCCCAGATGCACGCGGAGGCGTGGTCGGGCTGCATCTGCTGCGCCATGGACTCGGCACCGCCGTTGCAGTCCTCGTTGTTGTAGCGGATGCCGTTCTTGTTCACCATGAGGCCGCGGTGAGAGCCGTAGGGCTGCGTGGCGCAGACCCAGCTGCCCTGGACGTTCGTCGCGCACGGCACCGTCTTCTGCCAGGCCGCGCCTACCCACAGACCCATCTTGTGGCCGTCGCCGTGGAACAGGCCGGCGCTCTCCTCGGGATGCAGGCCGTAGTCGTAGCCCTCCTCCTCGTCCCAGTAGGCCGCCTTCTCCCAGTCGATCATGTCGATCGCCTGCGGGCAGTACTTTGCCAGCATGTCGCGGTCGCGACTGAAGTCGCCCGTGGCGAGGACCACGGCCTTGCTCGCCTTGTACAGCACGTACTCGCCCTGCTCGTTCTGGGCGATGACGCCGTCCACGCGGCCCGAGGTCCCGTTTGCCACGCCGTCGCGCGTGAGCTGCTTGGCGACGTTGTTGTAGTAGATCGTGCCGCCCTGCTGCAGGAACTCGTCCTCGAGGGCGTCCATGGCGAGGCTCTGGCCAATGCCGGCGAAGGTCATCTCGTCGGTGATGAAGCAGTGCGACGCCGGGAACATGTGCGTGGGGCTGCGCGGGTCATCGGGGTCGGAGTTGCAGATCTCCAGGCAGCACCCCACGCCGCGGGCCTCGGTGAGGTCGAGCAGCCAGTTCATGGCCTCCTCGCTGTTGTTGGCGTAGCGCGACCACTTGGTCGAGTCGACGCGGTTGCCGCAGGCCGAGACGATCTCCTCCTGGTAGACGTTCTCGATGTCGAAGTCCTCGCGGCTGATGCCCGCGGCCTCCATCACGCGGCTGTACGTGGCGTTGTTGGAGCCGCCACGGCACGTCACCATGCTCGACGCCGACACGACGACGGTCTGCACGCCAGACTGCTGGGCGGAGGCGGCGGTCGCCATGCCGGCATAGCCGGCGCCGACCACCACGAGCTCTGCCTCGACGGTCTGGGCGATGTCGGTGATGGGCTCGGGCGCGATCTCGAACGCCCACTTGCCCTCGTAGTCGGAGGCGGTCATGCCGCTAGCGGCCGCACCGCCGGCCTCGCCGTCCGCCTCGGCCGAGGCAGACGCCTCGTCAGCAAGGGCGACGCCTGCCGCGCCCAGCAGCCCAATCCCGGCCATGCCGGCGCCCCCCTTCACGAATGCCTGACGGGACATGGATGTGTCGATGGTTCCCATGGCTTCCTCCTTGTGATAGCCCAGCAAGACGTCACGGCAGATGCGCCGTATGTGATCGCCCCCATCGCAACCCTACAGACAGGCGCGACAAGCGTCCCACGATGCCAGGACGCACGGCCGTGCCTCGCAGAGAAGTATGACATCGCGCCCGGTTAGGGGAAAAGTGAGAAGAAGAAGCGATGGGGGCAACGAATTCTCACGCCCGCAGGGCCTCACGCAGCTTCAGGCACGCCTCCTTGCGCGCGGAGTCAGCCTGGACGCGCGGCGAGATGAAGCAGTACGTCTCGATCGTGTCATGCTCACCGACGAACTTGCGGCAGACGATCCCCTGTCCGAAGAAGGGAATCGTGTACAGTGGCGTTGGCAATATGCCCTCATTGCGAAAGACTTGAGCGTAGATGTGCATGAGGTCGTTGTCGAAGCGCTCGCGGTGGTTGTCGACGAGCGGCACCCAGAACACCCGGTCAAACCCGCAGGAATAGTAGATGATGTTCTGGTCCTCCAGGTCCTCTCTGGACAGGGTGTCCTTGGCCGCCAGGGGGTTCTCCGCGCTCATGGCGAAGTAGAGGGGAGAACGCAGCAGCGTGACGCCGGCGTCGAGCATGTCGGGGACGCGAAGGTGCGTGATCACCATGTCCGTCTCGCCAGACCTGATCCTTCGGATGCACTCGGCATCGGAGTAACTCTCGACCTCGATGCGCACCTCATGAGCATGCTCGGCGCAATACCGATTGATCGAAGCCGAGAAATGCTCGAGCCACGAGTTGGGGATGCAGATGCTTATCTCGCACATCCGATGCTCTTGATGCATGTCGGCATTCAACTGGTCGAAGTCGTCCACCAACCGCTCCATGCGCCTGCAGAGCGCCCTTCCCTGCTCGGTAAGCCTCACACCCGTGCGCAGGCGCTCGAAAAGGGGGTAGCCGATCTCCCCCTCGAGCTGCGAGATCGACTTGCTGAGCGCGGCACGCGTGATGAAGAGCGCGTCGGCCGCCTTTTGAAAGCTCCCCATCTGCGCCGTCTGCACGACGTGGCGCAGCTGTTGAATGTCCATCCCCATACCCCCTTGCACAAGCACGCAGCCTAGCAGACTTTTCACAAACACCAGCTCATATAGAGAGGGAGGAACCGCCGATCGCCCTCGACCCTCAATTCCTTTGGGTGCAATACATACTCGATGCCCACCCTACTCCCAAACTTTGCCTTGAATTTGTCGAGCGACACCGTCTTATAGCGCGATCTGGACTTGACCTCGATTGGGCTCACCCGCGAACGCATGGCAGCGTTGGGATACCCAGCAACAGTGAGGAAATCGATTTCCATGCGCTCGGAGGCGTTTTCACGGCTCGCCCGTGAGTAAAAAAATAACCTGTGACCCGATGCCCTGAGCTGCTGCGCCACGACGTTCTCGACAAGCATGCCTTCATTCACTTCTAGTTTTCCGAAAAGAATGTCCCGATACAACTCGTTGCTTGTCACCCTCGTGTCTGAGAATGACTGAGTGACCAGCAGACCCGTGTCAGCCATATAGCACTTAAAGGATGGTCTCTCCTCATAAAGTTTAAGCCCGACATGAGGATCCGTTGAGTTGTAGCAGCAGTTTACGATTCGGGCGTCAGAAAGCCAGAAAATGGAATCGCTGTACTCCTGCGTTCGAGATCCCTCGCTAACGACTGAAGGACTGAACTTTTTCTCATGCGTAGATAGAAGTGATGGGATCGCATCGAAAAGGGCGAACACTTTTGTTTCATAGCCCTTTGCATATCGTGCGATATCCTTGCGATACAACGATAGGACATCTCGCTTGATCTTATCGACCGCCTGCAGGTCATGGCTATCGACATACCGTTGTACGGCACGCGGCATGCCACCTACCAGCATGTATTCCCGAAACAGCCGAAGAGCCCTTCTGTGAAAGGCGTCTGGCAGCGGTTCCAATGCCTCAAATGACCATCGGATCATATCAGCAAGAGGTTTTTCTCCAAGCGCCCACAGAAATTCCTCGAAATCGAGCGGGTCGAGCTCAATAGAATGTTCCTCAGAAGGGATGAGGATCCCTTCGACATTTCGTTTGATCGAGATAAGGGAGCCTGTTTCTATGTAGTCGTAGCGCCCATCGGCAACCAGCTGTTTGATGAACTCGCGCGCTTTTGGATACAACTGAACTTCGTCAAAGATGATAAGAGATTCTCGCTTGTGCAAGGTCACTCCATAGGCAGCAGACAGGTACATGAAGAACACGTCCAGATGGTTACGTTGCGTCTCAAATGCCTCCAGCACACCGTCTTCTGGATGAGAAAAGTCCACGATGATGTATGAGCGGTATTCGCACCGAGCAAACTCCTCGACCAGCGTGCTCTTACCGACACGGCGTGCCCCCTCGATCAGAAGCGCGTTCTCGCGAACCGGTTCTCGCTTCCATGCAAGCAGCTCGTCATAAAGCTTCCGTCTGAACATTCCATCCTCCTGTACTGTGCTTCACCTGCATAATATCTAGCCATAAAAACGAATGCAAGGTTTATTGCATGCCAATTTGACTACGAATACAAGGTTATACCTTCCTTGATTAAGGTACGAAAACAAGGCTATCTGACTACGGCCATACCGAATAGCCACATCAATTTAGCAGTAAACACCCAATGCACGCACGCGCCGCCCTGCCAACGCACCCGAACGGCCTCTCACTTACTTTTATCTATTGTCACCTGCTATTTTTCCGCTATCTCATACTCAGATGATGAGCCCCTCATACCGCCGTGAGGTCGCGAGGTACAGAGGTGCCGCATATCGTTGAGTCGTCACGGCGGCCCCATGATGGCCGCGCAAACAGCTTGCAGCGAGGAGGACACATGAGCGAGATCAGCAGGCGCACGTTCGTACGCAACTCGGCCATCGGTGCCATGGGGGTCGCCGGCGCCATGGGCCTGTCCGCGGCCGGCGCCCGCGCCGAGGAGGCCGCAAGCTCCGCCGCAGACGCACCCGCGGCGGCGGATCCGTCCGTCGAGGGAACTTTCACCGCCACCGCCAAGGGCTTTGCCGGTGACGTCACAGTGACCGCGACCTTCAGCGCCGGCGTGCTCACCGAGCTCGTGGCCGAGGGCGCGCAGGAGACCCCCGACCGCGGCGGCAAGGCCATCGAGCAGCTGCCCGCCGCCATCGTCGAGGCCGGCGGAACCGCGGGGGTGGACGTCCTGAGCGGCGCCACGATGACCTCCAACGCCATCCTTCGTGCCACCGACGACTGCTTCGTACAGGCCGGCCTTTCCGGCGCGCCCAGCGAGGTCAAGATGAAGCCGGGCATCTACTGCGGCAAGGGCCAGGGCTTCGACTGGATCGAGCCCGTGCAGGTCAAGATCGAGGTCGACGAGACCAGTCTGCTCTCCGTCGAGGTCATCGAGCGCGAGCTCAACCGCGAGGAGCCCGTCATCATGAAGGCCGCCGAGGACCTCATGATCCCGCGCATGATCGAGAACCAGTCGGTGACCGTGGACTCCATCTGCGGCGCCACCAGCGTGAGCGCCGGCATCAAGGCCGCCACGGAGGACGCTCTCAAGAAGGCCCTCAAGGCGGGTGGCTCCAGCGAGGACGCCATCAAGAACTTCTACGTCAACCCCGTCTACGAGGGTGGCGAGCAGACCCTGGACTACGACGTCGTGGTCTGCGGCATGGGTGGCGCCGGCTGCTCGGCCGCCATGTCGGTTGCCGAGGCCATGCAGGCTGCCGGACGTCCCGTGAGCGTACTTGCCCTTGAGACCGCCGGCAAGTATGGCGGAACGGCCTCCAACGCCGGCGAGCCCTTCTCGATCAACGCCCCGCGCTACATCGAGAAGTACAACAACGGCGAGGAGTGGTGCGATGCGCAGAGCCTCTACGATGACTGGATCGCCACCATGAGCATCGGCACGCCCTGCAAGCCCGACATCGTGCAGCTGCTCTTTGACGAGTCGGGCAAGACGGTGGACTGGCTGCAGTTCGACCACGGCTTCGTCTTCACGCGCGGCATGAGCGGCTTTGGCACCAACACGTGGCTGTGCAAGCAGCAGTACGTCTACAAGTCCAACATGGAGGAGGACATCGACTACGCCGCCGAGTATCCCGACTACACCTTCGGCGACCGCTCCACCACCGTCGGCCAGTACTACGACCACATCGTGAGCGACTACGTGGCCCTGGGCGGCGAGTACATGCTCGAGACCACTGCCTACGGGCTGCTCTATGACGCCGCATCCAACCAGGTCACCGGCGTCAAGGCCCGCAGCAATGTCGACCACACCGAGTACACCATCAACGCCAAGGTCGTCATCATGTGCACCGGCGGCTTCGCGGGCAACACCGACCTGGAGGTCGAGTACCTGCAGAACCCCGAGTATCCGCTCGCCCAGCCCTGGAAGCTCTGGGGCATGGCGCAGAACAAGGGCCAGATGATCGAGTCCGCCATCAACCAGGGCATGGCCACCTACAACCTGGACATGCCGCCCTGCATCCACTTCAAGACGACCGACACCTACCTCACCGAGTACCCGGTGTACTACCGCGACGGCCTCGAGGAGCGCATGCAGGAGCAGAACGTCTGGTCGCTCAACGACATCCCCATGATCCTGGGCATCGACACGAAGTGCCTGCAGGTCGGCACCGACGGCGTGCGCCACTACAACGAGGGCGGCACCTTCGCGTTCTGGGCGGGCGGCCCCACCTGGTTCACCATCTACGGCTCCGACTACATCGACCAGCTGGCCGAGAGCGGCTTTGCCGGCGAGCCCGGCACCTACGCCCGCTCGACCAAGGTGTTCGGCCAGGGCGGCTATCCCAACGCCAGGCCCATCCCGCAGATCTACGAGGTGCTCGAGACCGCCATCTCCAAGGGCTACGTCTTCAAGGCGGACACCCTGGAGGAGCTGGCCGAACTCATCGAGGTCCCGGTCGAGGACTTCGTCGCCCAGGTCGAGCGCTATCAGGGCTTCTGCGAGGCTGGCGAGGACACCGAGTTCGGCCGTGACCCCGAGACGCTGGTCTCCAACATCAACTACGGCCCGTACTACGCCATCAAGTGCAAGCCCGTGCCCTACGCCACGCTGGCGGCGCTGGACGTTGACGGCGAGATCAACGTGCTGCTGCCCGACGGCACCAAGGTCGGCGGCCTGTACGCCTGCGGCAACGACTCGGGCGGCGTGATCGAGACCAACCTCGCCCCCTATGCCCAGTACGGCGGCGTGGCCCTTGGCTGGGCCTTCACCTCTGGTCGCCTCGCCGGCACCAACGCAGTGAACTACCTGCAGACGCTGTAGCCCCGCAAGGCAAAACCGGGCCAGGGGCGCACGCGACGTTGCCGGCGCATGGCGGCATGTCCAACGCCCAGGCTCGGTGCGCTCCGGCCGTGAGTCGATGACCCACGGCCGTGGGCTGATAGCACGCGCGGCATCCAAGCGACGGATTTGCACGAATTTGCCAAGGCAAACGTGCAAATCCGTCGCTGCCTTGCATCGGCCGGCATGGCAATCGCAGCCATGGCAATCACAGCAATCGCCTCAAGCCCGCAACCAGCACGGGCCAGCTGTGCACGGGCGCCGGACTTCTCAGCTCCGCCCCACATGCTCCTCGACGATGTCGAGCAGGCTCTGCTGCGAGTTGATACCGAGCTTGCGATAGATGTGGGCGATATGCGTCTTGACCGTGGCGTCTGACATCCCCAACTCGCCAGCAATGTGCCGCGCGGTCCTGCCTCGTCCCAGCAGGCGAAGCACATCGCCCTCGCGCGCGGTCAGGCCATAATCGCTTGCTATCTTCTGGCATGCCCGCTCGAGCCCACCGGGCACGGGACCCGCCTGCCCCGGCCGGTCAGCGCGCCCATCCGCCGACCGGCCGGAGCCCCCGTGCTCGATGAGATAGCGCGCGACGTCAAGCGATATGAGGGCGATGATGGCACCAAACGTCATCCAGATGAGGTCAACGCCCAGCACGGTAAACATCGAGATGAAGAACGGGCAGATTAGGATGCCCACCCGCTTGAGGAAGAAAACGAGCATGCTCAGCATGTCCGGCGCCATTGACGTGTTATAGATGGCGGGAACGGACCAGACGAAGAACAGCAGCGTCGCATACACCACGTTGAGCGGGATGACGGAAACGACCAAGGCGACGCCGTCAATCGCATGCGACAGGTACAGGCCGGCAACGGCAGCCGGGAGCACGAGCATGAAACAGAAGTCCGTGATGCTTCCGGGCGTGAGCCTGTCCACCACGAAGCGCAGCAGGACCCCCGCCACGAGCATGCCGCAGCCCGTGCAGATCTGGACGAGCAGGGACGCCGGTCCCTGGTCCTGAAGGCCCGTCCACTGGGCGTGGATGACGTATACGACCAGCGACGCCACGACGATCAGCGCGCAGGTAACGCCGAGCAAAGACGACGGGCAGACGGCCCTCTCGGCACCATCCACGTGCGACGGTGCGGACGCCTGGGGCTCCACGGCATCGCGCCTTCGTGAAAGGGCGTGGAGCACCACGACCGATGCCGGCGCGAGCACCGCGGCCAGAGCGTGGGAAAACGGGTGCCCCAGCAGCAGGGACACGAGGATCTGGACGAACCCCGCCACGATGATGCCGAGCGGCACCACGCGCATGACGGCGCTCCTCCCTATCGCCAGCAGCCAGCTTGCCCATATCGGCATGAGGAAGTACGGCAACTCCATGGTGAGCGCGATGAGTATCTGGACGGGCAGGCCCGTCGAAAGAATGTCAAACGTGGCGAGCGAGCGAATGACGACGCCGGCGCACGACAGGGCCGCGACCGCCCACGAAAGGAGGGGCATCTGATATAGGCCCCTGCCCTTGCCCACCCGCAGCGTAGCAAGGAGCGCAAACCCGAGCGTGAGAAAGCCGAGCAGCCAGATGAAGCGCTCCTGTGCCGTCGTGGTATACAGCGACGAGGGCCACATCACCGTGTAGCGTTGCACCTCTGTGGCAGCGATACACAAACCGACGCCCAGGCCCACAAGCCAGGCACTCCGTTCCCCCGACAAGACCGCACTCCCTTTAGCCATCGGTGCCTCCTGACGGCGAGGGGCGCATCCAGACGGCTGCCTTCGTCGTTCCCTCCGACACCAGCGCCCCCTCTTCGCGCATCAACTTGAGTGTCAGGCTCAGCGTTCGTTGCGGTCGGTTCCCGAACAGGCCAAGTGCGCCTCGACTTTGCAGCTCAGCAAGGATCTCCCGGCGAGGCATGCCCCCGTTTTTGAGAATGTCAAGAATGATATCCTGCCTAGCAAGCGTCGTACGCCCGGCACCACCATTCCCGTGCCGAGGTACGGTCATCTGCGGCAGACCGTCCGACGCGTGTTTTGTCTCATTGCCTTCACGAGTCGTTTCCCAAGCGGTAGACGAAATCTCCTTAGAGAGACTAGAAGAAGCGCCGACGTTCATCTCGGCTCCGGCGTTGATCTCTGCTATCTCGTACGCGTCACCCTTCTTCGTCAGAAGTCCCCTGCCCACAAGCTCGTCTGCCCGCATCGAATCAACGGGAAGCCCCTTCTGTACGCAGTCAAGCACGTATGCCTCATTCAAATCAAGGGGAACGCTAGCAAGCACGTTCGTATATCGGGGATCCAGCTCGACTCCCCACAACGTCACCGACACGCGGGCCGGGCCGGAAAGGTCATACGTTGGCAAGGGCATGCGGCGATTTTTCTGTGCCTCGAAGACGCGGCGAATTCCCAGCGTGTTGCGATCCAGTATGCCCAGCTTCATCAGAGCGTCGCATAGGAAGGGATTTCGATAGCGAGGAGCCCGATAGCCTTCCCTAAGCACGGCCTCAATCGAGCCGGGAATAAAGCCGCCTTCATTCAAGAAAACAAGCTTGTTGGGAAATTCATGCAAGTAGATATGGCGACTCACTCCATAGTCCTGATGGGCAATCGCATTGCCGAGCAGCTCCCTCATCGACCACCATTCGTATTGCGGGATCGGCTGAACCACCATAGATGAGCCCGCGCTTCGCATAAAGACGCGCTCATTTCTCACTCTGTGGCACACGCTCTCCACATTCAGTATAAGAGGGACACCGTAATGCTGGTAGCTGACCGCCTGTCCACCATCCCCATAAAGCGTCCACGTCAAGCACGGGGCCGGGCCATCAAGATATTCCTCGGCTCCCGAGCGTCCAAGCAGGAGGAGCGACGCATTCGTGAGCATGCCGCCCCTTGTCAAGCCCATCTTCTCTAATAGGTCGTATGTTGACAATCCGTCGAGCAGGGCAGGCCTTGCCTGGTAGAATCTGGTTCTGAACGCTTGGACTGCCTGCTCAACCGCATCGGGATCCAAATCTTCAATGGTGGCGCGTTCCAGGACCTCCCGCCCCCATTCTGTGTGTGGTTTGGCCCTGATCGCGTCTATCTTATCGAGGGACAACGGGACAAGAGACGAGCCGCTTCGTCCCCATGCAACGCCCTCCCATGTAGTTGGCGCACCATTAAGCGCAGGGGGTATTTGGAAAACAACCACGCGCTTTCCGTCGATATCAAGCTCCGTGATCTCCCGAAATGTCATTTGCTGGTTCGTCTTGCTAGCTATCTCGCGCTTCAGGCCTTGCAGCTTTTCGGGCGAGCCAGATCTATAGTTTGTCCCGCAGACCTCGCCCGAATCGGTGACACCAAAGATGAGCAGCGCCGTCCGGACATCTCTTAGATTCGCCTCATTGCTCAGAGCAGAAAAATAACGAGTCATATCCTTGAAGCTAAAGTCGTTCTTTGCTTCCTTGAGCTCGATGACTTCGCTTTCGCGTAGCCTTTTGCCAGAAAGACTGCGTACCGTAGCTTCCAGCTGCCCTTTGTTTAGGATATAGCCAATCATTTTGCGCTCCGTTTAATCCAATGGCAATGCCCTAATTGTGCTAAAAACAACAAAGCTCACAGTCAATTGTACAATAATTAGCCGATTATTGATCAGGATAATGCATTTTAGTACTCTGATCGGAGAATACGGCAGACAGATAAGGCATTTTAATACAAACGAAGAGCCTAAAGAAGAGTGTCATACGGCCAGACAACCGTAACAACCACAGGGGCGGGACGTCAAAAGACGCCCCGCCCCTGTGGCGTGCAACACGCAGATCATGTCGATGCGGCAAAACCTGCCCTACGCGGCGACCTCGCCCTCGGCAGGCGCGCCCTCGCCAGCCGGAGCGCCTTCACCCTCGGTGGGCGCGCCCTCGCCAGCGGGGGCTTCACCCTCGCCCGCAGGAGCGCCACCTTCAGCGCCGCCCTCGTCACCGCCGGGCATCGGGCCGGGGCCCATGCCCTTGTCGGACCGCTTGGGCGCGGCGTTGTTCTTGCCCAGCGTGGTGGCCTCGTCAAGGTCGCCGGTAGCCAAGAACTCGCCCAGGGTCATGCCCAAGGTCAGGCACATGCCGATGGACACGCCGTTCATGATGCCGTTGTAGCCCATGGGGAAGCGCCCGCCGCAGCAGTTGCCCGTGGCGTAGAGCCCCTTGATGGGCTCGAAGCCCTGGCCCTGCACCTGCTGGTCACCGGTACACAGCAGGCCCGAGGTAGCCACCAGCGAGCCGCCGCCCACGCGCTTGTCGCCCACGAATCCGTAGAACGGCGGGGTGACGATGGGCCACAGCATCTCGGGGTCACGGCCGAACTCGGTGTCCACGCCCGCCTCGGCGGCGGCGTTCCAGGCCTCGATCTCGGCGATGGCGTTGGCCGCCACGCCCTCCTCCATGCCCATGTAGGAGAACAGCTCCTCCAGGGTGTCGGCGCAGTAGAGGAACTTGCCCGAGGTGTCGTCGCCCTCAGCGCCGCTGCCCACGGCAGCCTCCATGTAGCTGCCGATCTTCTCGACGCTCTCCTCGCCCCAGTCCTTGAGGGCCAGGTGGCCGGCGATCTGGTTGAGCAGCACGGTCTTCCAGTCAGAGTCCCACACGCTGTAGATGATGCTGCCAGGCTGGCGGGCGGTGGCGCAGCCGGAAAGCAGAGGCCCACCGTAGGCCTCGTTGCAGAAGCGCTTGCCGTACTTGTTGAGCCAGATGGTCTCGGCACCCTCCATCGGGCTCATGGGGAACGAGGCGTGGCTGCCCATGTCGCCGCCGGTGCCGATCTCCACCTTGGCGCCGATGCGCATGGCCATGGCGATGCCGCTGCCGTCGCGCCCGCTCATGGCCGAGCAGTCGCGGTATTCGCCCAGCGCGTAGTTCTCGGCGCAGATGGCGTTGTACATCTGCGAGTTGCTGCCGATGTCACCGCAGGCCAGAACGACGGCGCTGGCGTTGATCTGCACGTAGGAGCCGTCGGCCTTCTGACAGATCACGCCGGTGACCTCGGTGTTGTCCTCGCTGTGGACCAGGCGCACCGCGGTGGTCTCGTACATGAACTGGGCGCCCGCATCCTTGGCGATCTGCTGAGTGCGAATCACGGCCTCCTGCAGGCCCACGCCGTCGGCGCCCTGGAAGTTGGGCGTACCCACGTACGAGGTAAAGATGCCCTTCCTGTAGTTGTACCCGTCGGCCACCGGCCAGTTCAGGCAGATGATGCCGGCCTTCTCCTCGTCAGTGAGGTTGTCGATGAACCAGTCGAACGCCTCGCCCGAGCGATAGGCAAAGTCGCGCACGAACTTAGGCTGGGCGCGGCCGGCGGCGTAGATCTGGTACTCGTTCATGAACTCGGTCTCGTCGTAGCGCGGCACGCCGTTGAGGTCCATCTGCCACGAGGAGTTGAGGTGCCCCACGTCGTTGCCCAGCACCATGAAGCCGTCCTCGGCCTGGGGGTCGACCACCACGACCTGCGCGCCGAGCTCCGCGGCCTTACGGGCGCAGGCGGTGCCTGCATGGCCGGCGCCGCAGATCACGATCTGGGTGTCGATGGTCTCGGCGATCTGGTCGGCCGCGATCTGAGGCTCCTCGCCCAGCCAGCCGGCGCCAAGGACCTCGCCCATGGTCTTGCCCTCGTTGCCCGCAAACGTCATGCCCGCGCTTGCGGTGGGGGCAGCCTCGCCAGCGGCGGCCTTTGCAGGGGCGCCCTCGCCCTCGGCGGGCGCAGCCTCCTCGGCAAGGGCGGCGGTGGCGCCGGCGGCAACGGCAGCGGCGGCCATGCCGGCCCCCGCCACGAAGCCGCGACGGGTCATCGACTCGGGCAGCCTGATGGCGCCACGGATCTTGGAAAGCTCATCGACCACTGCGCTTCTCTTGTCCATCATGTCCCTCTTTCTCGTCAGGGTCCCTCGCGGGGCCTCCTTGTGAGGTCGCGCTGCCAGGCGGCACCCGAACCTCGCTGGGCTCACGATAGGTGCGAGAACCACGGACATCCATTGCCCGCAAGAGGGTATCCTTGTTTCAGGGGGTCTAACCTCGCTGAGGTTAGGTCGCATTTGTGCTGCTTGGATGGGCTGGCCATGTGGGGTGTGGCGCAACGCCACCAAAAACCGGCATCATTGCAGGCGCGGGGACAAGAGTTGGTCGAACCATGCAGTTGGTCGAGCCACGGAAAACAAGGGTTGCCTATGGGGACGCAAGCGCAAAGGGGAATGGGGAGAGCCGAGACACGCGATGCCCGCGTCGCGAACGCGGCATCCGCGAGCGAGCGTACATCCGGCACCGTAGGTAGGGCGCCACACGCCGCGCAGTCCGGTGCCTTTCTGCCGTTTTCAGTCTTTGCGACCAAATGGGGCACCTGGGTCGGTCTCGCCTGCCTGCTTGCATGGATCAACCTGCTCATCTGCTTCGAGGGTGTACTCAGGGACGCGGTCAACGAGGAAGGCGGCCTCGTCCACGATCCCGTCTTCCTCGCGCTCACGCTGTGCGCGGGAACCCTGACGCTCGCCTATGCGCTGCTCAGCAAGACGCGTCGCGGCTCGATCATCCTGCGCGCCGCCTCTGACAGCCGCCCATGCGGGCTGGCCCTCTGCGTCCTCGGGACGCTTTCCGCGATTGGCTGCACCGCGCTGGCGGGTCTCAACCCGCATGTTCCGCGCATCATCCCCTATCTGCTCGGCGCGGCAATCGGGGTCATGCTTGCCTGGGAGCTGCCCGCCTGGGGACGCAGGCTGTCCGCACTTGACCTTCGCGAGTCCCTGCTGCTCGTGTCGCTCGCCGCCTGTCTGCAGTGGCTACCGTTCATCGGGATCGACCTGATCCCCCTTCCCCTACGGCTGCTCATCGTGGCGGCACTCCCCCTTGCCAGTCACCGGTGCCTGCTCTGCGCGGGCAGGTGTGCCGAGGAGGGCCCCGACGCCTCGACAGTGCCCGCAAGCCGCCCGGCGCGGCTCTCTCCCTCGGGCGGGCAGGCCGACGCGCCCGACAACCAGAGCACCTTGGTGCGCATGTCGCTGGCAATTGGCGTGTTCTCGCTGGCAATCCAGTTCTTCTGGAGCTACTTCATCAAGATGCTGCCCGGCAAGCTCCCCATGAACCTGTTTCCCGGCGTGTTCGCCGTCGTCGCCGTGCTCACGCTGCTGGCCGTGGGGCTCTGCGTGCTCATCATGGAGCGGCAGAGGGGCTATCGGCTCGAGTTCTACTACAGGGCGGCGCTTCTGTTCTGCCTGTGCGGCGTCACCGCAACCGGGGTCGCAGCCTCGAGCGGCATCGTAGGCGAGGCGGGCATCGTGTTCGTGCCCTACGTCATGGTGTATGTCGGCTACTCGCTGGTGAGCGCCGTGATGTGGCCGCTGGCGCTGGGATACGCGTTCATGCGCAGGGCGGCGGCGCTGCGCGTGTTCTGCCCCGTGCTGGCCGGCCAGTTCCTCGGTCAGTTCGCCGGCTTTCTCGCCGTGGAGGCCATGGAGCAGACACGCCTCGTCGCAAGCGGACCGCAGCTCATGTCCGTCGTGCTGTTTGCCGGAGTGCTCGTCCTGGGGCTTGCCTACACCACGCTCTTCCCCGAGCGAAGCCTCATATCGCTCTCACCCCTGCTGTTTGGCATGAGCTCGGAGTCGATCGACCGACGCTGCGAGGCCGTGGCCCGCGCCGGCGGCCTCACGCCGCGCGAGACGGAGATTCTCGAGCTGCTCGCGCGGGGGCGAGACGTGGCGTACGTCAGCTCCGCTCTCGGCATCGCGCGAAACACCGCGAGCGCCCATCGCAAGAACATCTACGCTAAGCTCGACATCCATTCGCAGCAGGAGCTGCTCTCGGTCGTGGAGGGGGCGGAGAGGTGACGCGCCGCCTGACAAGCCTACGACGTCTCCCGGCATGGCACCACCCCTGCCGCACCCCCACGCAGGGCCGTTTTTGCTGATACGGACGCGCGAAGGTGCGCGGGCAAGACGTCCGTGGCATGCGTGGGACACAGGCGCGCACCCCAGCGAGCTTTAGCCGCGGCCTCCTTGTGCCTCCTGCGGCCGCTCGGCCTCCAGGCAGCTCTCCATGGCATAGCGAATGACGTCGGAGCGGTTCACCATGCCCACGACGCGCCCGCCCGAGACGACCGGCACCTTCTTGAACTTGTGCCTAGAGAGAAGCTGGCAGGCATCCTTGAGCGTGTCCTGGGCGTCGAGCGTGACCACCTTGCCCGTGGCGATGGTGCTCACCGGCAGCTCGATGAGCTCGCGCAGGCGCTCGTCGATCGTGCGGTTGTTCGCCACCTCGATGAGCGAGTACGAGCCGGAGACAAACGGGTGCTGGTCCGCCAGGTAGCGCATGATGTCGCCGTCGGACACGAAGCCCACGACGGCACCGCCCTCGTCGACGAGAGGCATGCCGCTCACCCTGTGGTCCGCGAGGCTGCGCATGGCCTCGCCCACGCGGGCGTCGGCGGAGATCACGAAGGGATCGGTCTGCATGATCGAGGCGAGGCCCACGCCCTCAAGCGAGGCGCCCGCAGCAGCGGGAACACCGTCCATGGCGGCAGGGACGTCCGGGACGGCAGTCTGGGCATCGCCGACGGCAGGGGCCTGCTGTCCGGCGGCCCGGGATGCCTCTGCCATAGCGGCGTCGACGCGCGGCGCGACCCCCTTGGCCCTGGCGCCGCGCAGGCGCGCCGCAAGCGCGTAGGCAAACGAGGTCGCCAGGCCAACCACGCCGATCACCGTGGCCACCTTGATGGCGGCGGAGAAGCCGAGCGCGGTGGCGAGACCGGCCTCGGCCCCCTGGGCAAGCGCCTGACCCTGGGCCGATGACATGACACCCGTGAACAGGGCGGGGCCCACGCAGGCGGCTATCTGGATGAACGTGGACATGAGCGCCACGCCAAACGCGTTCTGCTGGGGCGGCAGCGTGCGCAGGCCAGCCGTCTGGGAGGGCGAGAACACCAGGCCCACGCCCGCGTACGTCAGAAGGGCCCCCACGAAGATCGCCGGTGCCGAGAGCATGGGAGCGGTGAGGGCGACCACGAGCGCGCCCAGGGAGAGCGTCAGGAAGCCCAGCGGCAGCAGCGGCCACTCGCCACGCGCGTCCATGACGCGACCGGCCACCAAGGTGCAGCCGGCGTTGAGAAGCACGGGGACCAGGATGATGACGCCGGCCAGAAACGCCGTCATCCCCAGCGCCCCCTCGAAGTACAGGGGAAGCAGCACGCTGAACGAGAACGTCGTGGTCATGGCGACGACCACCATGAGCACGGCGGGCCAGAAGCGCGCGCTCTTCATGAGTCGCACGTCGATGAGCGGATGGTCGCAGCGCAGCTGACGCACCACAAAGACCACGGCCGAGGCGACGGCGACCACGAGGAACGCCGCACCGAGCACGGCGTTGAGCGTGATCTGCGCCAGGCCGAAGCACAGGGTGAACAGGAAGCCCGCGGAAAGCGCCACAGACGCAACGTCCAGGTGGGCCTCGGTGTTCTCGAGGTTGCGCACGAACACCAGGCCGAGCAGGGCAAGCACCGCCATGACCACGAGCGGCACGACGAAGATGCTATGCCAGCCGAACGCCGTGACGAGGCCGCCGCACACAACCGGGGCGAACGCCGGCCCGAAGGTGATGGTGCAGCCGCCGATGGAGATGAACGTGCCCAGCTTGTTCTTGGGCGCCACGACCATGATCGTGTTCATCATGAGGGGGATGAACAGCCCCGTGCCGACGGCCTGGATGAGGCGGGCCACCAGCAGAAACGGGAAGTTCATCGCAAGCAGGCCCATGAGCGAGCCCACGATGCTGAAGGCAGCGCCCGCAAAGAACAGCACGCGCAGCTTGAAGCGTCGGTACAGAAACGCCATGCACATCACCACCACCGTGGCGACGATCATGTAGCCGGTGACCAGCCACTGTGCCGTGACCGAGTCGACCCCGTACTCGGCCATGATGGACATGAGGCCCATGTTGACCAGGTTCTCGTTAAACCCCGCCACGAACGCGCTCGCATAGAGCACGACGAGCAGCGGGACGTAGCTTGCGCCCTTCGTGTTTGCGCCTTGCATATGGACGTCAGTTCCTTCCCACAGAAAAGATGCGGCAATCCCGTGCCGATGCGGGCCGCGCCAGCCGTCCGCCACCTGCGACAGGAGCTGTCACACCAGACAGACGGGCAAGGGACTTATACGGCGTGACGAGTCTATCACTTTGGACATGCAGGTCACCGAATCCGCGCATATGCGATCGCGGTTGAGTTTCAAAATCAGCGCTACACCCACACTCATCGACACGTTCCCGCAGCTAACGCTACGGGACGGCGGCTCTCTTCGCCGGCGGCTTTCCGGCTTCTCCTGCCCGTCT
>CAWVLT010000061.1:0-11766 GCA_963930185.1 Coriobacteriia bacterium
CGCCTGCGACAGGGGCGTCGCCGGCCCCACGCATAAAAGGGCGAATTCGGCGGCTTTCCTGCGGACATCGAGCCCGCTCCACGCTACAATAGCGACGACAACACGCCAGTTGGGCGCCGGGCGACCTGTCGCGGCAACGGCATTCGCGCACGAGACGCGCGGCGCATCTGTTCTCGCTGGCCTTGTAGCCGATAGGAGGACACATGATCGAGAACAATGTCGTTCGCTCGCTTGCAAGCGACGCCGGCGGCGAGGCGGCGCGACAGCCCCGCAGCGCGCTGAGGCGCGTGCTTCCCGCAGCCGGCCTGGGCCTGGTGCTGCTCGCCACGCCCATGGCCACCCACCCGCAGGCGCTGGCCGACGAGGCCGGCGCGCAGGCCTCGTCCACCCAGCCGATCGAGACGTCGCTCACGCCCGGGGGCTCCTCGGCGCAGCAGGCCGCGGGGTCGGGCTCGGCCGACAACGGCAGCGCCAAGGCGAGCGCCGCGGCGAGCGCGACTGCCGGCGTCACGAGGGCCACGGACGCCGCCGGCACGAGCACCGGCGGTGCCGCCGCAGCGGCGGCCCTGGGATCCTCGGCCTCCGCGCAGGGGTCGGGATCGCAGGCCAAGACGCAGGCCAGCGTCGAGATGACCGACGCGCAGGCCCAGCAGAGCGGCTTCACCTACGCGCTCGGCGCCCAGAACACCGTGACGATCCTCACCTACTCCGGGACGGCCACCCAGGTCAGCGTGCCCTCGTCCATCGACGGGCACGCCGTGACGGCCATCGCCGCCAGCGCGTTTGCCAACAACGCGACGCTGACCTCGGTCACCCTGCCCGCGTCGGTCACCCAGATCGGCGACGCGGCGTTCTCGGGCTGCACCTCGCTCGCGCAGGTCACCCTGCCCGCCTCGCTGCAGTGGCTCGGCGCCGGGGCCTTCTCGGGCTGCACCTCGCTGGTCGAGGTCGAGCTGCCCTCCACGCTCGTCGCGTGCGGCACCACCTGGTCCGACCAGACCCCGCAGGGGCCGTTTGCCGGCTGCACCAAGCTGGCCGACGTCACGGTGGCCGAGGGCGCCGTCACCCTGCCGCCGTTCATGCTCGCCGGCCTGGACGGACTGCAGACCCTCACGCTGCCCGACAACATCGCCAGTGTCGACGTCACCGTGTTCGGCAACACCGGCAACCCGCCCGCCCAGCTCACGATCCGCGCGAACCAGGGCACGGCAGCCCAGAAGTTCGCCGAGCAGTACGGCCTGGCCTTCGAGGACCTCTCGATCCCGGCCACCTCGGTCACGGTCTCCCAGACGCAGGCCTCGGTCTTCAGGGGCACGTCCCTGCAGCTCAAGGCAACCGTGCTCCCCGCCGACACCACCGACGTGCTCACCTGGGAGTCCTCCGACGCCAAGGTGGCGACCGTCACCCAGGACGGCACCGTCAAGGCCGTGGGCGCGGGCAGCGCCACCATCACCGCCAAGGCCGGATCGGTGCAGGCGACCTGCGAGCTCACCGTGACCATCCCGGTGGAGTCCATCACCCTCAACCGCGCCTCCTTCGAGATCGAGGCGGGCGAGACGCGCCAGATGGTCACCACCGTCAAGCCCGACGACGCCACCGAGAAGGGCGTGGAGTGGACCTCGTCCAACCCCGCCGTCGCCACCGTCAGCGCCGACGGCACGGTGAAGGGCATCGCCAAGGGCACGGCCACGCTCACCGCCAAGGCCATCGACGGCTCGGGCGTGACGGTCACCTGCAAGGTCGAGGTCATCAGCGACATCCACGTGGTCGACAAGCCCACGGGCATCGCCACCGCCCACGAGTACGCCAACGACTGCCTCGACCAGTGGGTCTACACGCTGGCCGGCGCCGAGGCGCTCGACGTGACCTTCGACGCGAACACCGCGGTCGAGAACAGCTTCGACTTCATCGAGATCTACGACGCGTGGGGCGGCCTGGTGGGCTCCTACACCGGCGGCGAGCTCGCCGGCGCCACCGTGCGCGTGGGCGGCGACACCGTGACCGTCAAGCTGGTGAGCGACAACCAGACCACCGGCTGGGGCTTCGCCGTGAAGGACGTCACCGCGGTCCAGCTCAACGGCTGGACGGTCATCGACGGGGTGACCTACTACCTGGAGGGCGGCTCCTTCGCCAAGGGCGAGCGCCAGATCAACGGCAACTGGTACTACTTCAACGAGTACACTGGCGCCATGGTGACCGGCTTTGTGCGCATGTCCGACGGCCGCCTGGTGTATTACGACGCCAACGGCGTGCGCCTGCACGGCGACGTGTGGCTGGCCGACGGCTGGCACTACTTCGACCCCTACGACGGCCGCATGTGCATCGGCGCGGTCCATCGCCCCGGCGGCTGGTACTACTATGACATCAACGGCGTGCGCTGCACCGGCCCCGTCATCATCAACGGCACCACGTACTACTTCAACACCTACACCGGCGTCATGGTAACCGAGCAGACCTACGTCGACATAGACATCGACAACACCACCAACATCGACATCGACAACATCGTGGTGAACGACACCGACATCAACATCAACGACGGCGACGTGGCCGACGACGAGAAGGACGACGCCGCGGTGCTGTCCGCCTACATGGACATCCTCACCAGCGGCAGCTACCTGGAGCACGTCACCGACACCACCAGCGAGGTGGCCTGGATCTACACGCTGCTCGACATCAACGGCGACGGCGTCTCCGAGCTGCTCGTGCTGGGCATGGACGGCAACGGCGTCGAGGCGGACAACATCGACGATACCGTGGTGTACACCTACGACACTGCCGCCAGGCAGGCGGTGCTGGTGCAGGACCTCTACGGCTACGCGCCCGAGGGGCTGCTCTACTCCGCCGAGCACAAGGCCCTGGTCTTCGCCGAGAAGGCGCCCAGCGACGACGGCGCCTCGTACAGCTTCCTGCAGCTGGACGGCACCACCTTCGTGACCGCGTTCACCATCTCGCACGAGGGCGACGCCTGGTACTACGCGCAAGGCGACCAGCGCACGGAGATAACCAAGGACGAGTTCGACGCCTACCTTGCGACGGCGACCGATCTGGACTATCAGACGGCGCCCGTCCTGGGCGACCCCGCCGACGAGGAGCGGCCCGCGGAGAGCGAGCAGCCCACCGGGGGCGAAGAGCCTGCGGAGGAGCCGGCACAGCCCGAGGCGCCCGCCGAGGGCGAAGAGCCCAGCGACAGCGATCAGCCCGCCGAGGGCGAGCAGTCTGCGGACGGCGAGCAGCCCGCCGAATCCCAGCAGGGAGACGAGGGCGAGCAGCCCGAGGAGTCGCAGCAGGCCGACGAGCCCGCAACTTCCGACGAGGCGGACAGCTCCGACGACGCCGACGAGCCCGACGGCGCCGACCAGTCCTCCGCCGCCGACGAACCCCAAGGGCCCAGCTCATCGGCACAGGCCGACGAGCCTACAGGCGAGCCCGCGGACACCGAGGAGCCTGCCGAAGAATCCACCGACGGCGAGGTGAGCCGCGCCGAGGAGCCTGCCGCGCCCGACGCCTCCGCCGAGGGCGACCAGCCCGCCGACAGTCAGCAAACCGACGAGCCCGCCAGCAGCCAGCAGGGTGACGAGCCCGTGGCCGAGGAGCCGGCAGTCGAGGATCAGCCGGCGGCCTCGAGCGAGGCCGACCAGTCGCAGTCGAGCGACCAGCCCGCCGAGGAACAGCCTGCACCCGAGCAGCCTGAGCAGACCCAGCCGGCAGACGAGCAGCCCGGCACCGAGGAGCAGCCTGCACCCGAGCAGTCGCAGCCGGCAGACGAGCCCAGCCAGCCCGCCGAGTCCCGGCCGGCCGACCAGCCCTCCGAGAGCGCGCCTGCCCAGGAGAGCCAGCCCGCCGACGAGCCGTCGTCCAGCGACGCCGGCGAGCAGGCCTCCGCGACCGACCCCCTGATCGGTCGGACGGACTCGAGCACGTGGGGCTACGCGGTCAGCGACGCCTATCACGTGACGACGAACTACGTCGACTTCGACATCCCCGCCTACTGGCAGGGTAAGGTCGACCTCATCGTGGCCAGCCGTGAGGACGGGACCGAGGCGCTCAGCGTCACCCCGACGGCGGCGCCCGGCTATACGCTGGCCACGTTCACCGTCGCGCCCACGACCGGCGCCGAGTCGGACAACCCCGACGACGTGGAGAACCAGCTCGTCGGCACCTGGGACCTCGGCAACGGGACGACCGTGTCGCTGCGGGCGCCCGACTGGGCGACGATCCTGACCAGTTCTGACTACGCCGGCCTCGCCCCGCTCGGGGCGGGCGCACAGGTCATCAGTGACCTCGCGTTCGCCGGCGGTGAGCCCGGCAACGGAACCGCCGTCGTGACGGCCCAGCTTGCCCCCTCGGTCAGCGTCTCGGAGAAGGTCGCACAGGCCCAGACCGAACCGGCGGCCGATGAGGCTCCCGCCGAGGAGCCGGCGCCCGCACCGGCCGAGCGGACGCCCGCGCCCGAGGCGACGACGCCGGCCGAAGAGACCCCGGCAGACCCCGGCGCCACCACGCCCGAGACCCCGGCCGAGCAGACACCCACCAGCGAGACGACGCCCACCGAGGGTGAGCCGGCGGTCGAGGAGGGCACACCTGCCGCCGAAGCGCCCGCGCCCGAGGCGTCTGCGCCAAGCGACCAGGCCACCGACGCCCAGCAGCCCCCGACAGAGGAGGCGCCCGCGCCTGAGGAGGGCGCTGCCCCCGAGGTGACCGCGACCCCCGAGGAGACGCCCGCACCAGAGGAGACGGCCGTCCCCGAGGAGACGTCCGCCGAGGCGGAAGCGCCCGCGGAGTCGAATGCACCCGCCGATGAGGCCGCCGCAGGCGAGGCTCCCGCGCCTGCGGAGGGCGAGCCCGCGCAGGAGGCCCCCGCTGAGAGCACCGAGCCCTCGCGGGAAGCCGCATCTGCCGAGGAGGACGTCCCCGCAGAGTCGACGCCCGCCGAGGCGCAGCCCGCGCCTGCCGAGCCCGTCGCAAGCGAGCTGACCGCCGAGCAGTCCGATCGCCTGCGCTGCCTGACCGCGAGCTACCTGCGCGCGACACTCGGCGTGAGCGGCAGCGACCTGACCGCCCTGGCCACACCGAACGCCGAGGGCAACCTCGTCGCCGACCCGGCGGCCTTCCCCGCCCTCGACGCGTCGCTGCTCTCGGTGGTGCTCGGCGGCTCCGACACGGCCGGCCCCGCCACCTACATGGAGACGGCCGCAACAAGCGCGAACCCCGCCAACCCGCTGGGCTTCGACGTCAGCGATGACGGCGTCACGATCTACGTGCCGCTGACGACGGGCACGCAGGTGCTCGCGTCGGTGTTCGGAACCAGCCCCGCCGACCCCTCGATCGTGGGTTCCGACACGGTCGTCTTCACCGGTGACGGCTGGCAGATCACCAAGGTCTCCGAGCCCCAGAACCACCAGAGCGTCTGGATGGCAAACCAGCAGCTCGTCGATGGCGTCGTCTCGTTTGACGTCGCCATGCTGTTCGTCTCCGACCAAGGGGCGCCCACGCTGCGCTTCTTCCACGTCGAGGCCGTGCAGGACGAGGCGAGCTCCTTTGGCTTCCATCTGAGCAAGGTCACGGAGACGGCCGATCCCGGCCTGTTCCCCGAGGCGCAGGAGGCCTACGCGGCAGCTTCGATGTAGAGCGAGGGCCATGGGCCGCGGGCTAGCCTGCGGCCACCCAGCCGACTCTTCGCCGCGTTGAGCCAGACCACGGACGGCCTTGAGCCGGGGCGAGACTCCCAGGGGGTCTCGCCCCGGCTTCTTCTTGGCGCCATCGCCTCTCTCGCATCGCCTCTTTCGCGCGTGCCCCTCATGCGCGCCCCTCACGCATGGCTTCCGCATGTGCCGGAGGGCTCGAGCGACACATGTGCCCGTGACAAGCCCAAAACGACGGCTCGTCTGCGCGAAAACCGGCCCAGAGCGGCAAGAATTCCCGAGGTTGAACGAATCGCAGCGCTTCGGAGCGGCACTGGGCACCCACAGCGGCCAACCCGCCTGCTGATGATTACTCACACGGTGACAGAAACGCTGGTAGACATCGCATTAGGCAAGCCCACCGCCCCTATCGCCCCTACGCAACCAACGCCTAGGCGCGGCGTTATTCCACCAAGTCGTGCAACCTCGGGGATTCTTGCCAGAAACCGCGCACTCCCGCGCAATGGCAAGCCGGCGAGCCGCTTCTCCCCCGTCCCATGCCCCGCCTGTACGTGTTCTCCCAGCAAGCAGCAACCCTACGCCGCAGCCTCCAGCCGAGACGAGTCGCCCGCCAGCGAGTCAACGCCGGCGGAGCTAGAGGCCGCCGAGGCGTCGTGCACAGACGAGTCACCAGCCGCAGAGGCGCCCGCCGCCCCCACCAGGCCGTCCGTGGGATCGACGGCGCGCGCGGCGACCGAGCTTCCGCTCATCGAGTCCACCACGCCGGACTCGTCGACGCGGCTCGAGTGCTCGGGCGTGATCGTCATGCTCTGGAAGCGGTGCTCCATATACTCGTTGTCGAAGTGCTTCGCGTAGAACCGCTCCACCGGCGAGTCGGGCTCCATGCCCGAGACGCGACCGAACCAGCAGTCCAGCGCCTGCAATGTCATGACGCCGTTCACCAGCATGAGGGCGGCGCACACCGTGGTGAACGAGTAGCGCACCTTCCAGGGGATGAGGTTGATGAGCTTGAGAAGATGCGGCAGGCACAGCTTGATCCAGAACAGGCCCAGCACGCCCCACATGAGCATGAACAGCGTGGAGGTGCGTCCCTGGCACACGTAGGCGATGGGGTCGGCGACGCCCAGGATCCTCGCGCCCGTGTAGTCCCACGCCACCACGCCGAACGCCGTCTGCATGAACCAGCTCACGAAGTACTCGAAGGCGCCCCCGATCACGGCGGACACCAGCAGGATGATGAGGGGGTTGGCCTTGTAGAACCGGTTGAGCGCCACCGTCATGAGCACGGCACCGAATCCGTAGATGGGCGAGAACGGCCCGAACAGCACACCGGCGCGGTCCTGGTACACACCGGGGTCGACGATCAGCATGTGGAAGGCCACCTCGATGAGAAGGCCCAGCACGCAGCACACCATGAACACCCAGAACAGGTTGAAGAAGTTGAGCTCGATGTAGCCCTTCCCTTGCGGGTCGCGCCCCAGCGTGCCGGCCTCGTAGGCGTCGCGGTCATGCATGGCGCGCAGGCGCCACTGCAGCGCCCGCTCCTCGTGAAGCGAGGGGTCTATCGTGATCGAGAGGGACAGCAGGATGCCCAGCTGGATGGCCGAGGGAATGAGATGCTCGCCGATGCCCTGGAGCATCACGCTCAGGATGACCTGCAGCGAGGTGATGGCCAGCAGCACGTGCGACCAGCGCGCCGCATGGCGTCGGCGGTTCTTGAGCAGCGAGGCGCCGAAGACGATGAGGCAGACGGCGTTGACCACGGCGACGGCGAGCGCTATGGCCGCGACGATGACGGTGAGCGTGGGATTCTCGCCGATCGAGGCGAGGTCGGGCTGGGTGGAAACCGCCCAGATGATGATCCCGACGAGAAGCGCCACGACCGGCAGCGTGATGGCGCCGTCGATCAGGCACAGCAGGCCGTAGACCTTGACGAACAGGGGGATCTTCTTCTGCTGCTCGGGCGTGGGCGTATCGGGGTCGAGATCGTTGCCCGGCAGGTCGAGGTCGTTGTTCGGCAGGTCGAGGTTGCTGCCCGACAGGTCGAGGTCGTCGGGCGTGGCCGTTGGCGTGGTCATTCTGCGCTCCCTATGCGTGGGCGCGGACGGATGGCCGCCCAAGCCGCCCTGGTTGGTGGGATTTTCAGTCTACCACATACCCACAACATGCCCAGGCGTCAAAGACGTCGGACCGACCCCACAGGGCAGGCTCAATTGCCGTTGGTCACAGACTCTCGAGTTCGCTTTTCACGAGCATGAGATATGTCTCAGGCAGTGTTCCTATGGGCGCGTCCCTCAACAGGCGCTCAAATGCCAGCTCGAGCCTCTGGTCCAGTCGGATGTACGAGGGTTTGCGCAGGCCGCATCGCTCCCAATCCAAGATTGGGATGCACTTGGCAGACCCGTCGACCCTGAGATCTTTCGAGGTGACCTTTGCCGCAACAACCAAGCATCGGTCGTCATGCACGTCAATGACAACCACGGGCCGCACCTTCCCGATGCCCGGGTGATCCGAAAACTCGACGTACGCCAGCCAGATGTCACCGACCGCAGGCCTACGCGAGGTCGTCATATAGACCTTCGTCCTCGGGATCGTCCCACTCGGCCGGCAAAACCGTCCTGCGCGTGACCGGGTCCATGCGAACCACGCCCTTGTCCGTCCAGTCTATATTGGGGATATGGTCCCCGTAGCCGGCGGAGATCGGCGCGATCACGACCCAGGGCTTGGAGTTTCTGAACACGGTGACGGGCCTTCTTGTCGAATCGACCACCGCGGCGATCCTCGAGAAGTTCGCACGCGCCTCGGCGACAGTGGCAGTGAGCTCGGCCATCGATCGCACCTCCCATGCAAGCATAAGCGTAAATCAACGCTATTATTATAGCGCTAATTTGAGCCCAAAACACTGAGTGCGCATCCCTGATTTACCTCGCCATGGGCTCCGGGCTTGCGTATGGCTCCAGGCTCTTTCGCCGGGTGGAGCGCAGCAGCATCTCGGTGTTTGTTCCCTCGCCGCCAGGATCGATTCTGTACAGGCGCGACCACTTGTTTCCGTACGTGTCGATGAACCGCAGCTCCAAGATGCGGTGACATATCCACTTGTGCCTATCTCCGACGGAGAACTGGGGCTCATACCTGATTGCCTCATCTTCTGAGACCATCTTTGGAAAATCCCATCCCCAGTGGCTCCCCTTCTTTCTGCTCACGCGCCACAGGCCCTGCGGCAAGATCTGCCAGGGAGTCCTGCGGTCGGGGACGCGCTCCTCTGTCTGGGTTTTCTCCGCGCCCTCACCGGCCAGTTCGCAGTCATCGGCCAGCATTTCCTGGTCTTTGGATTCCATGGGCCACAGGGCCCGAAGAGAAACGTCGCGAATTGGGCCAGCCGTACCGTTGCGGATCATGATGACCCGCTCCTTCTGACCATCCGCACCGCCCTCCACCGCAACCCAGGCATCAACGAGGAAGGCCTTGCTCTCGTAATCCGAATACAGGTCGTCGTCGCGATCCCGGTCATGCAGTTTGATGGTTCGGCTCAGCTGATACAGGGCCACAAGAACGGTCCCCACTGTTGCTATGGCAGTCACGATCTCGATAACGGTTTCTATCACGATGCCCCTTGCCTGATTCCGCCTCGCATCATCTCGCTTACCTTCAGCCGGGTCGAGTAGAAAAACGATCCCAACACGTCGCGCAGATCTAACGCGCAAGCAGGTCGCGATACGTCGGCCGCTCTCCCTCGGGGATCCCCAGCGCGTCCATGGCCCGGCCAAGCGGCCAGCCCGTGCTCGCCAGCAGGCTGCGCAGCGAGGACACGACGCCCTCGACGACGCCCTGCGCCACTCCCCTCTCGATACCTTTCTCGATGCCCTCCTCGATGCCCTTGGCCTTGCCCTTCTCGAACCCACGGCGCTCGACGACGTCGGCGAAGCTCCCCATGGCACGCACCTCACTTTCAAGACCGGCGGTTCCCCGTATATTGTACCCCTCCTCGAGCACGCGCATCTTCTCCTGAGGGGAGGCGTCGGACACGAAGACGGTCGTGAGCAGGTTGAGAAGTCCCTTCAGCCCGGCCCGCTCCCCGGTGTCCTCGCCGCCCAGATACAGCATGGCCATGCCAAGGAGGTCGTAGTCGCCCCGGGGCAGGCCGGTGGCGCCCGGAGGGAAGACGTGCTCGCGCAGGTCGTACCAGTTGGCGGTCCCCCGCCGGAACTTGGGCGGATCGGTGCACAGCCAGACGGAGTAGACCTTCTTGAGGTCGCCGTAGCGCGAGTTGGCGAACTCAACCCCGTGCTGGGAGGCCAGCAGGCGCGCGCAGTAGTAGCACGCACGCGAAGCGAGCGGGTAGCCGGGATGGAAGTCGTGCTGCGACTCGACGTTGATGATCAGGTCGACCGGGCCCCGCCCGCCCCCGTCACCCGGGGCCTTGGCGCGGAAGGGGATGTCGAAGAGTACGTCGCCCGACGCGAGCGGTGCGCCCTGCCCCATGCCGGCGATGAGGGGCGCCGTTCCCACGCACAGGCCGCGCGAGACCCTCATGTCACCGCTCTCTCCCGTGCCCCCGACAAGCGGATCCCCCTCGATGCAGCTATCCGCTATAGTCTCGACCGGGCAGCTCTCGAACTCCGCCAGCAGGCCCTTGAGTATCCAGGCGAGGATTATCTTGTTGGACAGGACGCGCTTGCAAGCGGCGTCGTAGAGGGCCTTGCGGCTGCGCGCGGCCCCTTCTCCTGCAGCGCTCTCATCGTCCATGCCGCAGCCAGCGCCCGCGTCACCCATCGGCGTCTCCCCTTTCGTCCATGCGCGGTACCTGCGCATAGGCTACTAGGCTGTCAACCCCTTGGATGTATGGGTTTGCTGGAGATGGACACATGCCTGACCAGGGCCTGACATGCCTAGAAATAGGCCCATCCACCTCGGATGACGCAACCGCCAAAATCGACCTGAATTTGTCAGGCTGGGGTCAGCTCGACGTCAGGCCACATTGCGCAGATTTAGATGGCCGCCACTTGGCAAAAGCGTCACGAAGCCACTCGCAAAGCGGTGCCTAGTAGAACAGCTCGACGTCCCCCATGAGGAAATCCTCCAGACTGCACGCCCCAGCCGCAGCGCCGCCCACCACTATCCTCTTCGCGCCGGGGTTGGAGTCGAGGAAGTCGGCCATGCCGCTCTGGCCAGCCTCGTGCCCGCTCTTCACCTCGATCGCGGTCAGGGAGGAGCCATCGCGTATGACGAAGTCGACCTCCCTGCTCCCCTCGCGCCACCACATGACATCGAAGCCCTCGCACTCCGCCCGTGCGATGAGGTACGCCCCCACGGCGGACTCGACCAGGTGGCCGCGCAGCTCGCCGCGGCCCAGGAAGGCGTCTCTGCCCTTGTCAGACATGGCCGTGAGCAGCGCGGTATCATGCACCATGAGGCGGGGTGAGCTGCGGCGCTTGGCCAGCTCCTTGTCGGAGAACTTCGGTATCGCCGACAGCATCCCCGCCTTCCCGAGGAGGTCGAGATAGTGAGCTACGGTCACGGTGTTGCCCTGGTCCTGCAGCTGACCGAGCATCTTGGTGTACGAGAGCTCCTGGCCCGAGTGGGCGCACCCCAGGCGGAAGAGCGCGCGCATGAGCGCGAGTTTGCGCACCTCCGCCATCTCGAGGACGTCCTTGGCGATGGTTGGCTCGACGATCGCATCGCGCACGTACATCCGCCAGCGCCTCTCGTCATTGGCCAGGGGCGCGGCGCCCGGGTAGCCGCCGAAGTAGAGAAAGTCGTCGAGCGAGAAGCCGAACGCTTCCCGGCACTCGGAGAGGCTCCAGTGCGGGGAGCGTATGAGCTCGAACCTGCCCATGAGGGAGTCCTCCATGCCCTTGTGGAGCAGAAGCGACGACGAGCCGCTCAGCACCGCCCTCACGGGGGTGCCAAGGCGCCGGTCGCGGTCGTAGAGCGACTTCACCTGGGCTCATCGAAGCTTTTGGTGGGTAGCACGCCCCGTCCCCCGTGACCGCGGGTACCCCGAGCGGTACCATTCTGCCGACGGGCGGAGGAGAGGGGTTCCCACATGGACGCTCAGGCGGGGATGCTGGCGAGGCTCTTCGAGCACTCGATGGGGCTCGGGGAGGAATGGCGGGTCGAG
>CAWVLT010000062.1:0-18973 GCA_963930185.1 Coriobacteriia bacterium
ATCTTGCGGCCGGTGAGGCCCGCGTCCCCCATGGGCCCGCCCACGACGAAGCGGCCGGTGGGGTTCACGTAGATCTCGGCGTCGCGCCAGGCGATGCCCTGCTCGTCGAGGACCGGCGCGATGACCTCGCGCGTCACGTCGGTGCGGATGAGTTCCTGGGAGGTGACGGACTCATCGTGCTGGGTGGAGACCACGATCTTGTCCACCGCCACCGGCAAGCCCGACTCGTAGCGCACCGTCACCTGGGTCTTGCCGTCAGGGCGCAGGTAGGGCAGCACGCCCTCCTTGCGTACCTGGGCGAGGCGCGCCGAGAGGCGATGCGCCAGGTAGATGGGCATGGGCATGAGCGTAGGCGTCTCGCGCACCGCGTAGCCGAAGACCATGCCCTGGTCGCCGGCGCCGATGAGGTCGAGCGGGTCGGTCGAGTCGGTGAGCGCACGCTGTGCCTCGTAGCTCTCGTCCACGCCCTGGGCAATGTCGCTGGACTGGCCGTGGATGGCCGACAGGACGCTGCAGGTGTGGGCGTCGAAGCCGTACTTGGCGCGCGTGTAGCCGATGCGCTCGAGCACCTGGCGCGCGATGGCCTCGACGTCGACGTAGGCCTGCGTGCGGATCTCGCCGGTCACGAGGATGAGCCCCGTGGTGGCCACGCACTCGCAGGCGCAGCGTACCTTCTCGAGGCTGGCCGGCTCGCCGGAGGGCGACACGTAGCCAGCGCGCTCGAGCTCGGCCTCCTTGGCGAGGATGGCGTCGAGCACGGCGTCACTGATCTGGTCGCACACCTTGTCGGGGTGCCCCTCGGTCACGCTCTCCGAGGTAAAGAGGAAGTCACGGTTGTGATGAAGGTGAAGCTCCTGACCCATGGCGGGCCCTCCTGCTCCTGCTCGTTCGCGGCGCTGGCGCCGCGGCGCGAGGGCATCCCCTCGCAGATGGTCACAAGGGGTGTTAGAAGGTGTCCCGTCTACCCCCATCTTCCAGGGTCATGCGTCCTGAGCTGCGGCGGCGCCACGCCGCCGCGCACCGGGCGCGCGTCGTGCGACGCGCTGCGCCGAGGCGAGGCCGCACTCCCCTGCCGAGATTTGGCACCGTTCCCGCCTGCGTTGCGCAGGCATCCCCCTCGATCCTGCGAGGGGTACCTTAGGCGGGATGGTTGCCGGGGCGTCATAGGGCTCGGTCCCTGATGCCCGATGGAGTGGCACCGCTTCAGACGCGGCCGCGAAGCGGCGGCGATGAGGCGCGGCGTCCCTCCCTCTTGATGAGTGCCCGCAAGCATAGCACCCGCGCCTCGCAGCGTCGGGCAGAGGTTGTGTAATCGGAAAAGGCCACGAGACACCCATATGCCCAGTGGCCCGCTAGGCGAAACCCACAACACCGCGGCGCAAAAACGGCGCCCCACAACCCCCGCGCGCGAAAAAGTCGCCACGATGGACAGAAATGACGGTTGTGAGGGACTTGCGGTCACCTATGCCAACAAACGTCTAGATGCACACAAAATGACACCGATGTCTACCTGCACTTTTAGTAATTATCTTTGAAAACGCCGCTGCAAGGCATTCTCAAGACGGAGGACGAAGCGAATCGACTCGCTCACAACCGAAAACTTTGTCCATCGCGGAAGATTTTTGGCGCGCGAAACCCTCTCGGAAATCCATCATGCCATTTAGCACATCAGCCCGCGCGTCAAAACAGGGGAAATAGACAGTCATCGTCACTTACGTACTAATTAGATAATATGTCATTCTGACATAAATCTGACAACATTTATTGTGTATATATTTGTAAGACTAGCTATATTTTCTTATATTATGTTCTTGCCTTTTTGATCATTGCGATGTACCCTCTGGACATGGCTATCTATCTTGCAGGCTCATCAGCGCTCGAATATTGGCGTAGACAACGCCGCATAAACGCTTGGCGCGGCACGCTCGATGCGTTGCTCACGCGCGGTGGGAGGCAGACGTACGGAGTACCCACGAGGGCCCGGATGGTCAGTCCCAGGCTCCCCAGCTCAAAGGTCGCGCGCGACCTGCTCGAATGCGAACTTCTGGGCATCCCGACGCCGCTCGAGCTCTTCGTACGGAATCGCTCGGCGCGCAGCACCTCGAAGCTGTTTGTGAACAGGCTGTGTAGTACGGACCTACCTACCGGGTCGTTCGTGAAGGTGTCCGAGCGCGTGTACGTGAGCTCGCCGGAATTCTGCTTCCTACAGATGGCGAGGCGCCTCTCGCACGGCATGTTGGTGAACCTGGGCCTGGAGATGTGCGGCGCCTACGTGCTCGCGCCGGACAGCTCGGAGGGCTTCCTCCCAAGCGAGCCCGTCGCCACGCCCACGACGCTGCGCGAGTACCTCGAACGGGCGGGCGGCGTCCACGGCGTCAAGTCCGCGCGCAGGGCCGTTGGCTGCGTGCTGTCCGGCAGCGCCTCCCCCATGGAGAGCGCCCTGGTGGAGCTGCTGTGCCTGCCCGGCTCGTTCGGCGGGTACGACCTCCCCTGGCCCGAGATGAACCCGCGGGTCAGCGTATGGGTGGGCGAAGGGCTACGCCGCAGGCAGCTTACCTATCGCTGCGACCTGTACTGGGCGCGGCGTCGAGTGGCGGTCGAGTACGACAGTGACCTGGCGCATACGGGCCCGGAGCGCATCGCCCGCGACGCGCGCAGGCGCAACAACCTGGCCAGCTCGGGGGTGTCCGTGGTGACGGTGTCGAGACGGCAGGCCTATTCCATGGAGGCATTTGACGAGGTTGCCCATCAGATCGCGCATCACCTGGGCGCGCGTCCCCGGGGCGAGAGGGCCCGCGGCAACCTCTGGGAGAGACGCCGGCGCCTGCGCGAGGAGCTCCTCGCCCCGAGTGCGACCGATCGGTAGGCACGGCCTGCCCTCGGTCGCGCGTCTCCATCCGCGCAAAAGACGGGCGGCCCCGGAAGGGAGCCGTCCGTGCGAATTCGGTGCTGCCTGCGTGGTGTCCTGCGTGGTTCACTGCATGTTGTCGTGCATATTGACGAGCGCAGGCAGAAGACGCACGCGGCGAGTCCTACCCCGCACGCCTCCTCAGCGCGGAGGTGCCCGCCGCCACGCCCGCGCCGGCGAGCAGGGCCGCGCCTGCGCCGGCAAGGGCGGCCGCGGCGACACCGCTGGAGGCGTCACCGGTCTTGGGAACTTCGGGCGCCGCAGAGCCGCCCTGGCCACCGGAGCCGCCGACGCCTTCGCCCGTGCTCGGCTTATCGGGGTCGCCGGGCATATCGCCACCCTGCCCCTCGCCGCCTGGCGTGTCGCCGCCGGGCTGCTCGGGTGTCACGTAGGCGTTCGCGAACGCGGGGGTCCCGTCGGGGTAGCTCACCTGGGCGGACATGGTGCCGTCGAGGTTGTCGGTGGCCGAGACGTGCACGGCGTAGGCGCGCGTGTCGTACGTGACGCCCGCCGCATCGCCGGCGACCTGGGCAATCGAGAAGTCGTACTCGCCGGGCGCGAAGATCGCCAGGGCGCCGAACTCGATCCCGCCGGGCTGGCCGTCAGCCGCGGCGACGTTGCGTCCGCTAGCCACGACCGAACCCTGCCCGTCGTAGACCGCAAAGCCAAACTCCCCGGCGGCCATGTCGCGGCCCGCCAGCGTAACGGTTCCCTCGAGCGCGACCTGGGCCGTCACGCCCTGCAGGCTGTAGGCGCTCTCGAAGGCGATGCCGCCGTCGGGGTAGGTGACGTCGCAGACCAGGCCGCCTTGCCCGTCGTCGGTCGCGTCGATACGCACCGCGAACTCCTGCGCGGAGTTGGTCACGCCGCTAACGGTCTGGCCGGCGCGAGTCTGGCGCACCGTGTAGGCATAGCTGCCCGGCGCGGTGATCTCGATGGAGGTGAACTCGATGGGTCCGGCCTGCCCATCCGTGGCAGCGGTATTCAGGCCTGTGGCCACCGCCGCGCCGGAGGCGTCGGTCACCTCGAAGGACAGCTCGCCGTCCCGTGCGTCGCGCCCCACGAGTGTGGAGGTGCCGTCCAGACGCACGTAGGAGGCGCTGGTGATCTGGTAGGTGTTTTCGAACGTCACCTGGCCGAGGCCGTCGGCGCCCTCGACGGGAAGGACGACCTGCGACCCGTCGGGGTTGACGAGGGTGACGCCTACGACCGAGGCGCGGATGGAGCCGCTGGCCACGTCGTCGACCACCTCGACGTCGATGATGTAGCTGCGCTGGTCGTAGGTCACGCCGCCGCGCTGGCCGCCGTCCTGGCACAGCAGGTAGCGGTGCAGGCCCAGGTCGGTCGAGCTCACCGTGCCCACCATGGTTGCGGCGAGGTCGGCGTCGCCGGCGACGGCGATCCCGGGGGCAAATAGGGCGAGCACTTCGGCGACGGGGTTGACGGCAACGTCCGCCGAGACGGGCGCGCTTACGCTCTCGTCGGTCGTGGCGGCCTCGACGGGAGCGTCGTCGACGGGGTCGTCCGCCTCGCTCGGGCTGCTGGTCGCCGCGCCGTCATCGGCCGGGACGCCGGTGTCGCCAGCGCCGGCGATGGCGTCGGCGCCCTCGACGCCGCTCGCGTCGCCCGCGACCTGCGAGGCATCGCCTGCGGACGCATCGGCACCCGCGGCGCCATCAGGGGACGTGAGCTCGTCGCCAGGCACAGAGTCACCGCCGGCCGCAACGCCATCGCCAGGCGCGGGGTCACCGCTGGTGGCGGCGTCGCCCGACGCGAGGCCGTCACCCGAGGCAAGCTCACCGCCGGACGTGGGGCTATCGCCGTTCGCGGGGCCGTCGGCTCCCGCAGGATCACCACCAGTCGCAGGGCCGCCATCAAACGCAGGGTCACCATCGGTCGCAAGGTCGTCGCCGCCCGCGGAGCCACCCGCGTCGGCGCCGTCGGACCCATCCACCTGCCCGTCCGTGCCCTCCACGACGTTGTAGCTGTAGTTCAGCGAGCCGAACCTCACGATGCCGGAGGCGTCATTGGTGCCGCGGGCAACCGGCGCGCCCGCGACGTCGCCCGTGTAGTCGTAGATGGTGAAACTGAACTCGCCGGCCTCAAGCGCACGGCCGTCGAGGCTCACGGTCGAGCTCAGCGCCAGCGAGGTCACGCCGCCGTCGTAGACGTTCTGGAAATACGGCGCCGCGCACGTCTCGCCGGTCGCGTCGTTGACGTAGCCCCAGTCGGTCACGACCCACGAGCCCGCGCCGTTGTCGCCCACGCTCACCCACAGCGTGTAGGTGGTGGCGTCGGGCGTAAGACCCGGCGTCCGCGCGTCGAGCTGACGCACGGTGTAGTAGTACGTCCCCTCGGCCCGCGGCAACTCGATGGAGCCGAAGCTGACGGTCCCGTTGGAGGAGTCCGAGGATCCGCCGGCCACCACGGTGCCGCCGGCGTCGACGATCTCGTAGCTGTAGCGCAGGCCGCTCAGGTCGGTGGCGGGCTGGCAGGCGGTGCTCACCTGTCCGGCGGGCGGTACGAACGAGGCGGCCTCGACGGCGGCGTAGGAGTTGGTGAACCCGCATCCCTCGCTGGACACCTGTCCGTCCGGCGAGATGTAGCTCACCGCAGGCTCTCTGATCATGCCGTCGGGCCCGACGACGATTTCAACCAACGCGTCATACACGGTGTCGTCGTAGGTGACGCCGAGCTTGCCGTCGTTGACCTCGCGCACCTTGTAGGTGAACAAGGCGTACCCGTAGAACTCGACGGGGTCCTCCCCTGCGGCGGGATCGCCCGACCTAACCGCCATGTGCTCCTCAATAAGGGCGGAGTCGATGACGACGGGTTGCATGCCCGCCGTGGCCGTGAGATCGCCGGACTGGCCGCCGTCGCCTTCGATCGTCACCTGGCCGCGCGAGGCCACCTGGCCCGACTCGTCTGTGACCTCGAAGGAGAACTCGCCCTGGCCCTCGGCGGGGTCGGCGCCCTGCCACGTCTTCCAGACGTTGAGCGTCACATCGGGGCACGCCTCCAGCACCGCCAGGTCGACCGTCATCTCGAAGGTCTTGCTCGCGCTGCCCACGGGGTTGGTGGCCGTCACCTCGAACGTGTAGGAGCCCGCCCTGGTAGGAGTGCCGCTGAGGACGCCGGTCGCGGGGTCAAGCGTAAGGCCGTCGGGCAGAGAGCCGCCCGTGACGCTCCAGGTGAGCTGCATGGGGAAGCGATCGTCTTCATACATGAAGAACGACCCCTCGAACGGCGTTGCAATCGTCGCATCACCCAGAGAGGCAAACACTTCTCCTGGTTGGATATTCACGTAGCCCGGGCCATATATGCCGCCGCCAGGGTGAATATATCCGTTGCCAAATTGGTTGATGACACCGTAGTTGTTGATGGGGCCCCGACTTTCGAGGGTCCCCCTGTTGGTCAGGGTCACGCCCTCGGGTATGGTCAGAGTTGAACCGGTAGCCACGATCAGCTTCTGTGCCTCGGGGATGGTCAGATCCTCGCGCAGGGTCACCTCGCCGTACACGTTCCAGCAACCTGCGCCATTGGGGTCATTGCCATCCTGCACGATGCAGTTCGTAAAGTCCGCGACGTACCCGGCGTCAGTCGCCCCGATGTCCGTGGCGTTGACAATGCTGCTGCCGCTGATGTGGATGGCGCGGTGGTCCTGGGCCACGTCGGCCGGGTCGCCCGCGCGATCGATATAGATGCCCATGGAGGCACCGTCGTAGGTGGCGTTGTACCCGTATGCCTCGACCGTGGCGCCGTCGATGTAGATGTCGCCCCTCTTGCCCGCGTGGTGGATGAGGGACAGCGCCGTCGACCTCTCGCAGGTCGAGGTGAGGTGCGCTCCGCCGTTGATGGTGAGGCTGGTGTTGCCGTCTGCGCCCTGGACGAAGATGCCGCCGGTCTTCGCGCTGCCAAAGGAGCTCCACGTGCCCGTGACATCCAAAGATCCCGGCCCCGTGATGGTGACGTTGGTGTCCACATCCAGATCGGCGTCGTTCCAGACTGCCAGGGGTATGTCGGCCGTCAGCGTGCTGGCGCCCTCCAGGACGACCGTGAAGTCGAGCGCGCCATCGTACGCGTATGCGTAGACCGCCGCGGCGTAGAGGTTGCCACTCTCGTCCCCATCGAGCACCGCGTCGCGCAGCGTGAGCGTGCCGGCGCCGTCGTAGTGGACGTTGTAGTTGCTCGCGTCGCCAGGGACGAGCCCACCGGCGCCGTCGTTTGCCCAGTATCCACCGGCGGTCACGTCGGTACCGCCGACCTCGACCTCCTGGGGCGGCGTGCCCGCCGCCAGCGCCACGATGGGGTGCAGGCACCCCAGAAGCGCCACGGCTGCGAGCAGGCACACCATGAGTGCCCGGAGCCTTCTTGCCATTGCCATGGTCCGTCGTCCTTTCCGTCTCGTCTGCCCGTGCGTCCATACGCCGTTCATTATCGGCAGAATCCCAACGGCACACATCACCCGTCAAAGCACGTAAAACGGGTAATGCGTATGACGGCCATGGCGCTCACGCCACGCATTTTTCATGGTTTGGGCGCCATGTGAACAGCTATGTGAGCATGAAGCGCTTGAGGTCGCAGCGGCTTTCCACATGCAGCTTCTGCAGGGCGGAGGATATGTGGGTCTTCACCGTGTTGGGCGAGATGCCCAGGTGCTCCGCGATCTGGACGTTCGTCCATCCGCGGGCGGCCAGCATCGAGGAGGCAAACTCCGTGGTGGTCAGGTTGTCGGCCACGGCGTCGCCCGTAGCGGGGTTGTGTATGCGCCTCCAACCGGCAGAAAAGCGATAGGTGATGTCGATGATGCGACGGAAGTCCTCGGGCCAGGCAGGCTTGATGACCGCCTCGAGCATGCCGCCGAGCAGGCCGTGGTGCTCGCCAAAGCCCTCGATCAGGTCGTCTGGGCGAGCGAGCTCCCAGGCCGCCATGAGGTGCGTGCGCGCCTCGTCGGGCCGTCGAAGGCTCATGAGGTCCATGACGGCGACGAGGTGCAGGTAAATGGTGGGAATGGGATGCACCTCATCCTGCATGAGCAGGGCCGTCTGGGCGATGCCAAGGCTGCGGGCCCAGTCGCCGGCGAGATAGGCCGCGTGCGCCTGCACGTAACATGCAAACGTGCGCAGCCCGGCAGGCAGGATGGGCATCACCTCTCCTGCATCGGGCGCGTGGTCGGGGGGGGGCAGATGGAGCAGCACGCTTGCGGTCTGGGCCACGAAGGCCTCGGCCGCGCGCAGACGCGGATTTGCCTGAGATGCCTGGATCAGTGCGCCGCGCGCCCCTTCCAGCGCCGCTCGAGCCCGATCGATGCGACCCAGGGGCAGGTTGGCATAGGCGCAGATGAGACAGGCGGACAGGCGCGCATCCAGCTTCTCGCAAGCGAGGCAGGGGCCAGCCAGCTCGTCTGCCCGCGCGGCCTCGCCGCGAAAGTACGCAAGCTCTGCTAGGGCGATATCGCGCTGAGGCCCCTTGGCGAACGACTCCGCAGCCGCACGGGCGCAGCCGGGGCTGAAGGCGGTATTCATGAGGGGCATGAGATTGGGGGCAGACATGGCGCCCGAGCCGGCGGTGAGGTGGTTCGCATCCACGTCGACCTGGACGTCTGGATGCGCACGGCGCAAGTCGCGGGGCCTGGACGCCGCCTTGGGGATGCGCCATAAGCGGCCAAAGCGCTCGGCACCGGCAATGCGCCCCTGGGCGCAGTAGCTCTGAACGAGCCGCGGCGTGACGCCCCAGCGCCGCGCGGCCTCCGCCGTCGAGATGTACTCCATGCGCAGCCTCCCGCTTTCCATCGCAACCCGCATTGTGGCTCCGCCCTTTTGAGCGCTTTTTGGGCGCACGCCGAGTCCGTAACCTGCATGCCAGTCCGCATGCACGGCTTTGCGCAGGCATCCCTTGGTATGCATGCTCAAGGATACTACGTACGATTGGTCTGGGTAAGCTTCGCTAAAGCGAAGAGTGTCCGGGCGCCACGGCGGCGCAGCACGGACCCGCAGGCGTGCAGATGCCGTGTCAGCGCGCCGGGGTATGGGCACGCTGGCTCAACACGCGGTAGAATCACCGACGCCAAGATGACGCCGCGTCACGCAGGCCGGGCGCGCACGCGCCCGCACGGCCGGGGCGTCGCTTGGCCCGCATCTGCCACCGCCCGCCACGCGCCCGAAGGGAGCCCCATGGCACGAACCGTCACGCCGCTTTGCCCGGAGCGTCACTACCTGGGATCCTCCGCGTCCGGGCGCTTCTCCACCGACCGCTCGGTGCGCCCCTGCTACGTGCATCTGCCCACCCCCGAGGAGCTGGCGCGCTTCGCGGGCATGCGCACGGCCAACCGCACGCGCTACCTGCGCGAGCAGGACGCCCTGGGCTGGGTGCTCGCCTGCGAGGCAGCCCGGCGCACGGCCGAGCGGCTCCAGGCGCAGCTCGACGCGCTGCCCTCGGACGCCGGCGCCAGCGCCAACGCGGCCTGCGAGGCGGCAGTTCCCGGCGAGCCCGGCTTGGCCGATGACCCCAAGACCCGAGAGCTCGCCAGGCTGCAGGCGCGCCTGGAGCAGGCCGTGGCCCGACGCAAGGAGGCCTCGCGCCAGCTGCGCCTCATGGGCGTGTCCCCCAAGGCGCAGGCGCGCATCTTCGAGGAGGTGCGCCGCCGCGTGCGTGCGATCGGCTAGCCGTCCCCTCGCGTCTTTTTCCTGTCGCAGCGCCGGCGAGCCGCGCAGCCGCGCGCCAAAGCCCTATACTGACTGGTTGCGCTTTGACCACACTGACTCGTTTGACCGTATCTGATTGGAGTCGACACCCGTGTCTGACAAGCCCCGCGTTCGCTTCGCGCCCTCACCCACCGGCAGGCTGCACCTGGGCGGCGCCCGCACCGCAATCTACAACTGGGCGTTCGCCCGCGCCAACGGTGGCACCTTCGTACTGCGCATCGACGACACCGATCCCGAGCGCTCCACCGAGGAGAACACCCAGCAGATCCTGCGCTCGATGCGCTGGCTGGGCCTCGACTGGGACGAGGGCCCCCAGGTCGGCGGCGACCACGGCCCCTACTTCCAGAAGCAGCGCGCCGACCACTACCAGGCAGCCCTGGAGAAGCTCATCGCCAACGGCTCGGCCTACCCCTGCTTCTGCACGCCCGAGGAGCTCGAGGCCGCCCGCACCGCGGCCAAGGAGCGCGGTGACTCGTTCCAGGGCTACCAGCGCACCTGCCGCGACATCGACCCGCAGGAGGCAAAGCGGCGCATCGAGGCCGGCGAGCCGCACGTGTGGCGCCTCAGGGTGCCCGAGAGCCACGGCCCCATCGTGGTGGACGACGCCGTGCACGGCCCGTGCACCTTCGAGGCCAGCGAGCTGGACGACATGGTGCTCGTGCGCAGCGACGGTACGCCCACCTACAACTTCGCCACCGTGGTGGACGACGCCGAGATGGGCATCACCCACATCATCCGCGGCGACGACCACCTCTCCAACACCCCGCGCCAGATCCTGGTGTTCGAGGCCCTGGGCGCGCCCGTGCCCACCTTCGCCCACCTCTCCATGATCCTGGGTCCCGACGGCAAGAAGCTCTCCAAGCGCCACGGCGCCACGAGCGTTGAGGAGTACCGCGACTGCGGCTACCTGCCCGAGGCCATGGTGAACTACCTGGCGCTGCTGGGCTGGTCGCTCGACGGCGAGACCACCATCGTGCCGCCCGAGGTCATCGCCCAGAGGTTCTCGCTGGACCGCATCTCCAAGAACCCCTCGGTCTTTGACGAGAAGAAGCTCTCCTGGATGAACGGCGAGTACCTGGGCGCCATGTCCGACGCCGACTTCGCCACGCGCGTGCTGGTGCCCCAGCTCGCCGCGGCGGGCCTGGTCGACGAGGGCGCCTACGAGGGACGCCCGGCGTGGTTTGACCTGCTGGCCAGCATCCTCAAGACCCGCGTGACGCACACCAGCGAGGTGGCTGACAAGGCGCGCTTCCTCTTTGAGGGGCAGCGCCCCAGCTACGACGAAGCCTCCGTGCACAAGAACATCGACAAGGAGGGCACGCTGCCGCTGCTCGACGCCGCCATCGAGGCCCTGTCCGCCATCGGCGAGGACCAGTGGCACGCCGCGCAGATCGATGCCGCCCTGGAGCCGCTGCCCGAGCGCCTGGAGGTCGGTAAGCGCCGCCTGTTCCAGGCAGTGCGCGTGGCCGAGTGCGGCAACCAGGTGTCCCCGCCCCTCTCCGAGAGCATGGAGCTGCTGGGCCGCGCCGTGTCCCTGGGACGCCTCGAGGCCGCTAAGGAGCTCGTCACCCTCTAATTCGTGCTTCTCGCCCGATCGTGACGCATCTTGTTACAATCTGGCAATCATTCAGGTTGTATCATCGCGCGAAGCGATGGCTGGCCCCGGTACGTGCCACGCGCGTGCCGGGGCCCCTCTTTTAATCGCCTTCGTAACCGTGACCTCCCGGTCGCACGAGAGAAAGGTCATCAACATGAGTACGAGCGCAAAGAACGTCCGGGGCCTGAACCGCCGCACGTTCGTCGCCGGCGCACTCGCCACGGGAGCGATGATCGCTCTCGCCGGCTGCAACAGCCAGAAGGAGGAGGAGAGCACCCCGGCCGCTGACGACAGCAGCGCCGCCGACGCCACCGACGGCGAGTCGGGCGCGGCTGACACCTCCGCTGCAGGCGAGGGCACGGCCGGTGGTGACTTCAAGTACTACATCACCAACCCCGTGGGCATCGAGCCCTTCAGCGCCGAGGAGAACCAGGGCGTCTCGGTCATCTACAACACCTACGACCCGCTGTGCACCTACGACTGGGACAAGGGCGAGATCGTGCCGCTGGCCTGCGAGAGCTGGGAGGTCAACGACGACGCCACCGAGTTCACCTTCCACCTGCGCCAGGACGCCACGTTCCACAACGGCGACCCCGTGACCTCCAAGGACTTCAAGTACGCCTGGGAGCGCCTGTGCAACCCCAACGTCAAGCCCGCCCCCTCCAGCCTGGGCTACAAGCTCTCCCAGGTTGCCGGTGCCGACGAGATGATGGCCGGCGAGGCCACCGAGCTGGACGTTGAATGCCCCGACGACTACACCTACGTCGTGCACCTGAAGGCCCCGTTCGCCGACTTCCCCTCCATCGCCGCCGAGGTCGCCGCGGCGCCCGTGCCCGCCGGCTGCACCGACACCGAGGAGGACTTCCAGGCCTTCCGCGTGGCCCCCATCGGCAACGGCCCCTTCATGATGGACGGCGAGTGGGTCGACAGCCAGTACATCAAGATCAAGCGCTATGACGGCTACTGGGGCGAGAAGCCGCTGCTCGACTCGGTGACCTTCCAGATCTTCCGTGACGACCAGACCGCCTGGACCGAGTTCCAGGCCGGCAACCTTGACTTCACCATCATCCCCTCCGGCCAGTTCAGCGCCTGCCTGCAGCAGTACGGCGAGGCGGACGACGAGGGCATGACGGCAAACCCCGGGCACCAGACCTTCAACGGTGTCGAGGCGTCGATCTACTACCTGATCGTCAACAACGAGGACGAGGTCATGTCCAACAAGGACGTGCGCATCGGCATCTCCTACGCCATCAACCGCCAGGCCATCTGCGACTCGGTGTTCCAGGGCTTCCGCGAGCCGGCCACCAACATGCTCGTGCCCGGCGTGCCCGGCTACGAGGACAACGCGTGGGATTACTGCCCGCCCGAGGGCGACAAGGACAAGGCCGCCGAGTACTTCGACAAGGCCGGCTACCCGCTGGGCGATGACGGGCGACGCGGTCTGTCCATCACCCTGTCGTGCAACTCCGGCTCGGGCAACGAGGACATCATGTCCATGATCCAGGCCGACCTCGACCAATGCGGCGTCGACGCCACGATCGACGTCCAGGAGTGGGCCGCCTACATCGACGCCCTACAGGGCCAGAACTTCCAGATCGGCCGTCTGGGCTGGGTCATCCAGGTCCCATACGCTGACGGCATCCTGCAGCCGATCTTCTATACCGGCTCGGGTGACAACAACGCCAAGTACTCCAACCCCGACTTTGACGCCGCCATCGACCACGCGCGCACCGTCGTGGACGACGAGGAGCGCATCGCCGCCTATCAGGAAGCCAACGCCATCGTGGCAGCGGACTTCCCCAACATCCCGATGTTCTACTATCTGCACACCTATGTGGCGTCCAGCCGGGTGAACAACATGTACCTGAGCCCCGCCACCTACTGCCGCATGACCACCTGCTGGCTGTCCGAGTAGGCAGGCAGGCAAACAGGCCGGAGCCATCACATGGCAGCAACGGCGCGCTAATCGAAGGGCCCCGCACCGACTGCATTACAGGCGTCGGTGCGGGGCCCTTTTCCTTATGCGGGCAGGCGGCGGGCGCGCGCAGGGCCCGCGACTAGATGACGGCAGCCACGGCCCCCAGGGCGGCGACCAGGGCATCGGTCATGTCGCGCTTGGACATGCTGGGCTTGCCGCGCATCTGCCCGGCCATGGCCTGCTCGTGCAGCAGCGGCACGTGGACGAACCCGGCCAGCATCGAGGGGCGCTGGCGCGCCGCGTGGTCGAGCACGCTGTACATGAGGTGGTTGCACACGTAGGTCCCCGCCGAGTCGGAGATGCGGGCCGGAAAGCCCGCGGCTTCGATGGCGCGCACCATGTCGCGCACGGGCAGGGTCGCGAAGTAGGCGGCCGGCCCCTCGGTGTTCACAGGCACGTCGCAGCGCACGCTGCCCGCGTTATCGGGGTCGGGGCAGTCGTCGACGTTGATCGCCACGCGCTCCACCGCCAGGCACGCGTACCCGGCGGCCTGGCCCACGCAGACCACCGCGGCTGGCTCGCAGGACTGAATGGCCGCGGCGACCGGCTCCATGGCCTGCTGGTAGACGACGGGCACCTCCACCCTCTCGATGCGCGCGTCGCCGATCTGCTCGGGCAGCGCGCGGACGATCTCGAGGGCGGGGTTTATGCTCTGGCCGCCGAACGGCTGGAAGCCGGTGACGACGATGGTGGGTGCGTTCATGGGAAGCCTCCGTTTCGTGCGGGGATAGTCCTTGCGTCAGATACCACGGGTACGACGGGTACGGCGCAAGTGCATGGCGAGCACATGCCGAGTGCATGGCGGGTGCATGGACATTGCTCCCAAACATTGTTCCCAAACGCGGCCTTCCCGTGATGGCGGGGCGCCATGTGGCCTCGCGGGCGGCCCCTCCTCCGCAAGGTGTCTATAATCCCAAGGCAAGACACCCAACGGAAGGACGGCTCCCCCATGCGCGTCGCAACCACGTTCGACATTCTCGGCCCCGTCATGGTGGGCCCCTCCAGCTCCCATACCGCCGGCGCCCTGCGGATCGCCCAGATGGCAGCCAGCCTGTGCGAGTCGCCCGTCACGCGCGTCAGGTTCACGCTGTACAACTCGTTTGCCCACACCTACTCGGGCCATGGCACCGACCGGGCGCTTCTCGCCGGCATCCTGGGCATGTCGACCGACGACCCCGACATCCAGCGCTCCTTCGAGGTGGCGCGCGAGCGGGGCATCGTCTGGGAGTTCGTCCCCAGCCAGGGCGGCGAGGGGCTGCACCCCAACACCGTCGACATCGAGATGCTGTGCGCCGACGGCACCAGCACCGTGGTGCGCGGCGAGTCGGTGGGCGGCGGCAGCGTGCGCCTCACCCGCGTGAACGGCGTGAGCGTGGACCTCACCGGGCGCATGCCCGCCATCTTCGTGGCGCACCGCGACGTCCCCGGGATGCTTGCCCTCATGACCGGCGAGCTGGGCGCCGCCGGCGTGAACATCGCCTACATGAGCTCGTACCGCACCACGCCCGGCCAGGCCGCTTACGCCCTGTTCGAGACAGACAGCGCCCCCTCCCCCGAGGTCATCGCCGGCATCGAGGCCTCGCCCGACGTGTTCGGCGTCAGCATCGTGAGGGTGCCGCGCTCAAGCGCCATCGCCGGCGACGCCACGAGTGAGCTGGAGTTCGCCAGCGGCGAGGAGCTGCTCGGGCTGTGCGCCACGCACGGCGTCTCGATCGGTGAGGTCATGCGCCGCCGCGAGGGCGACTTGCGCGGCAAGGAGGACAGTTTGCGCATGATGCGGCGCGTGCTCGAGGTCATGCGCGAGGAGACCACCCAGACGATCACGGCGCCACAACGCTCGCTGGGCGGCATGCTGCGCGACCAGGCCCGCAGTCTCGACACGTGGGAGGGCCCGGTGGACGCGCTGTGCGGACGTGCCCTCTCGCACGCCTGCGCCCTGGCGATGGCGACCCTAGAGCGCTCGGCGTGCATGGGCGTGATCGTGGCCGCGCCCACCGCCGGCTCCTCGGGCGTGCTACCCGGCAGCCTTCTGGCCTGCGGCGACGCCATGGGTGCGAGCGACGACGACCTCATGGGCGCCCTGTACTGCGCGGCGGCCATCGGCGCGGTGATCGAGCGCAACGCCAGCGTTTCGGGCGCCGAGGGAGGCTGCCAGGCCGAGGTGGGCTCGGCATCCGCCATGGCGGCCGGCGCGCTCGTGCAGCTGCTCGGCGGCACACCGCGCATGTGCCTGGACGCGGCGACCATCGCCATTTCCAACCTGCTGGGCCTGGTGTGCGACCCGATCCGCGGCCTGGTTGAGGTTCCCTGCCAGACGCGAAACGCCATTGGCGTGGCCAACGCCTACACCGCCGCACAGATGGCCCTTGCCGGGATCTCCCTGCCCGTGCCGTTCGACGAGGCGGTCGACGCCATGGCCAAGGTGGGCCGCGCCCTGCCCGAGACGCTGCGCGAGACCGCGCTGGGAGGCCTGGCCGCCGCGCCGAGCGCCTGCGCCAGCTGTGCGGAGTGTGCCGGCTGCGCGGGGTAACGGCCGTAATGACAAGGCCCGATGCGAACAAAGGGGCACCCCAAGCACTGCGGGAAGGCACGCGAAACGGTTTGTACACGAAAAATAGCCCCCGAGTGGAAAGTTTTCCGACTTTGGAACGAGTTGCGGAAAGGGTGACCAGGCGGCCTGACACCATGCCTTTAATGATGTTGAGGTGCAGGTTGAATTATCTGAGTCTCCCCTACCCTTCTAGTAATTGGTGTATTCGTAGTGGGTCTGCATAGGTCTGCATAGGTCGGCATGCTCTTTCCGAAGTCGGTTTTCTTTCCACCCGAGGCCCTTTTTGCGTGCAAGTGCATCTACAGTCCGCAAACCCCACGGTTCGCAAACTCCATGGTCCGCGAACCATTTCTCGCAGCTGGCGGTAAGCGATGCGATCCTCACAGACGGCGAAGGTTTACCGCTCGTTCATCTGCCTGTAACGAATGGCGAGGCCACTTCGCAAGGAAAACCATGCGGCGCCCGACGTATGGGTGCCGCGCCGTCGCGAGCACATCGCATCGCCCCGCGCCACGGGGCATCCCTGCCGTAAGGAGGCACGCCACATGCAGACGCACGAAGCACCGACCCAGACAGCTGCAGCTTCGACCCATCCCGCCGTGACCGACCCGGGCACAGCGGCCATGCACGCCATGCACGCCACGCACGCCATGACCCGCCGCGAGTTCGTCGCTGGCACGGCGGCCACCCTCGCCCTGCTCGCGCTCGCCCCGGACGGCGAGGCGGCCCTCGCGGACGAGGACGGGCAGGCCAGCGCGGACGAGCAGGCCGCCGATGACGCCAGTCAGCAGGCTACCGGCTCCCTGATGAGCGAGATCGACTCCGACACCTCCGGCGCCACGACGGGCGGCACGCTCAACTGGTACCTCACCAACCCGGTGGGCATCGAGCCGTTCAACGCCGAGGAGAACCAGGGCATCCAGGTCATCCACAACCTCTTCGAGCCGCTCACCCGCTACAACTACGAGCACAAGCAGATCGAGCCCCTGGCCTGCGAGAGCTACGAGTCAAACAAGGATGCCACGCAGTTCACCTTCCACCTGCGCCAGGGCGCGACGTTCCACAACGGGCAGCCGGTGACCTCGCACGACTTCAAGTACGCGTGGGAGCGCCTGTGCAACCCCAACGTCAAGCCCGCGCCCTCCACGCTCGCGTATAAGGTGACGCAGGTCAAGGGCGCCGACGAGATGGTGGCCGGCGAGGCAACCGAGCTTGACGTGGAGTGCCCCGACGACTACACGCTCGTCGTGAATCTCAAGGCGCCGTTCGCTGACTTTGACTCGGTGGTGGCCGACATGGCGACCGCCCCCGTGCCAGCAGGCTGCACCGACACCGAGGAGGACTTCCAGGCCTTCCGCGTGGCGCCGGTGGGCAACGGCCCCTTCCAGATGGAGGGCAAGTGGGTGGACAGCCAGTACATCCAGATCAAGCGCTATGACGGCTACTGGGGCGACAAGACGCTGCTCGACGGGGTGAACTTCAGGATCTTCCGCGACGACCAGACCGCCTGGACCGAGTTCCAGGCCGGCACCCTGGACTTCACCATCGTGCCCTCGGGCCAGTTCACCTTCTCCACGCAGACCTACGGCACCGCCGACAGCGACGGATACGTGGCAAACCCCGGTCACCAGACGCCCACCGGAGACGAGACCTCGCTGTTCTACCTCATCATGAATAATAACAACGAGCTCATGGCCAACCGCGACCTGCGCATCGCCGTCTCGTGCGCCATCAACCGCCAGGCCATCTGTGACTCGGTGTTCCAAGGCACCAGGACCCCGGCTGCCAACGTGCTCATGCCCGGTTTTGCCGGCTATGAGGAGACCACCTGGGACTTCTGCCCAGCCGGGGGTGACAAGGACCTGGCGGCCCAGCACTTCGACGCGGCGGGCTATCCGGCGAGCGATGACGGGAAGCGCGGGCTTTCGCTTACCCTGTCGACCAACTCGGGCTCGGCCAACGAGATGTGCATGACGATGATCCAGGCCGACCTGGCGGCGTGCGGCGTCGACGTCGTGATCGACGTGCAGGAGATGGCGTCGTATCTCGACGCGTGCCAGACCGACGAGTTCCAGATGGGACGCATGGGCTGGATCGTGACGATCCCCAACCCCTACTACGTGCTCAACGATCTGTTCTACACCGGCGTGGGCAACAACTACGCCCACTACTCCAACCCCGAGTTCGACAAGCTCATGGACCAGGCCGTGCAGATTGTGAACACCGACGAGCGCAATGCCGCATACCAGCAGGCCAACGCCATCGTGGCGCAGGACTTCCCCGTGGTGCCGCTGTTCTTCTACCGGCATGCGTACGTGACGTCGAGCCGCGTGCATAACCTGTTCCTGGGCGCCGGCGGCTTTACGCGCCTCACCAAGTGCTGGCTCGAGGGGTAGAGTCGAAGGACAAGGCGACGGCGGGCCGCCCTCTGCACATGCGCCAGCAGCGCACGGGCAGGTGGCGGCCCGATTTGCTTGCATTGGGGATTTGCACTGCGAAACGAGGCTCGAGTGGAAAGTTTTCCGGCTTTGGAACGAGTGTCCCGAGCTGCGACCAGGTGGCCTGACACCACTGCCTTAATAATGTTGAGGTGCAGGTTGAATTACCTGAGTCTCCCCCACCCCTTTGGTAATTGATGTATTCCTAGTGGATCTATATAAATCTGCAAGGTCGTTCCAAAGTCCCTTTTCTTTCCACTCGGGGCCCTTTTGGCATGCAAATACGTAAGCAGACAGATTCCCACATCCGAGGGCCATGGCAGGCGCCAGGCAAGCACCCAGGCAAACGTCTGGACAAGCATCCGTACAGGGCAGAGAAACATACAAGGAAGACAAGAGGGAAAAGAAGGGGTTGGAGATCAACGGTGGCGCCGCAAAAGTCGGGCACACGAACCAAAACAGGCCACCGGGTCTTCCCGATGGCCTGATTACATTTGGTAGCCCGTACCAGATTCGAACTGGTGATCTCCGCCTTGAGAGGGCGATGTCCTAAACCGCTAGACGAACGGGCCAAATATATTGTCAACCAAGCTTTCGCTTGGGTAGAACACTGGTAGCCCGTACCAGATTCGAACTGGTGATCTCCGCCTTGAGAGGGCGATGTCCTAAACCGCTAGACGAACGGGCCATTCAGGTTTCAAGCGAGAACACATGGCTGGGATAGAGGGAGTCGAACCCCCATTGACGGAACCAGAATCCGCTGTTCTGCCATTGAACTATATCCCAATGCGATCCCG
>CAWVLT010000063.1:0-35881 GCA_963930185.1 Coriobacteriia bacterium
CTGGCCGCCGTACTGGTTGGAGGCCACCTGGGCGATGATCTGGGTGGCGATGTTGCAGGCGGTGGAGAAGCTGTGGGGCCGCTCGATCAGAGTGTCCGTAATGACGGTGCCGTTCTGCAGCATGTCCTCCAGATTCACCAGGTCGCAGTTGTGCATGTGCTGGGCGTAGTAGTCGGAGTCGTGGAAGTGGATGATGCCCTCCTGGTGCGCCTCCACGACGTCCTGGGGCAGCAGCATGCGCATCGTGAGGTCCTTGGACACCTCGCCGGCCATGTAGTCGCGCTGCACCGAGTTCACCGTTGGGTTCTTGTTGGAGTTCTCCTGCTTGACCTCCTCGTTGTTGCATTCGATGAGGGACAGGATCTTGTCGTCGGTGGTGTTGGACTGTCGCTTGAGGCCCTGAATGTAGCGGTAGGTGATGTAGTGGCGCGCCACCTCGAAGGCGTTGGCCGACATGATGGCGTTCTCCACCATGTCCTGGATCTCCTCAACCGACACGATGTGGGCCGTGTCCTCGCACTTCTGCTCGACCTTGTGCGCGATGCGCTCGATCTGCTCGGGAGTCAGGCGATGCGCAGGCAGCACCGTCTCGTTTGCCTTGGAGATGGCATTGGTGATCTTCGCGAGGTCGAAGGCGACCTCGGAGCCGTTGCGCTTGATGATCTTCATGGCGATAACTCCCTCGCAGAGAACGGATGGGCACGGGCAACGAGCAGGCAGCGTCCGAACGGCACGCTCGGCGGCGTGCGCCCAGACGCGGATAACGGACAGGGCTTCGAGCAGCTTCGAGCAGGAAGCTATGATAGCGCCCTTTCCACAAGATATCGTGTACGGAAACACATTATCTTGTGGTATTCGTATGACTCGTAACCCACATTTAGTTGACAGATGGTTGACGTCGCAGGCAGACGGGCATGCCGTTCACAGAAAAGCGTCGTGAGCTGGGGTTTAGAAATCCCCTCGCCCGGAGCGCAAAAACCCGTTACGGCATGCCCCCGATCCCATGTGACCTAGGCCTCGGCGACGCGGCCCGCCCCCGCTTTCTGCTCTCGCGCACGAAAAATCGCCTCCGATGGACAAATAATGCGGTTGGGAGAATTCATATTACAGCGCTAGGCTTTATGTTTCTCAACTTGGGACTTCATCAGTGCAGGTAGACGAGGTGGCGATGCGTCATCCATAACTTCTTCACCCTAAACGTGACGCACAGGCTGGTCCCGAGGCCCCAAAATCCTCTCCCAACCGTAAAATCTGTCCAGTCTGGCAAGATTTTCGCGCACGGGCCCTTCCGACGGGTCGCGCACGCCCCCTGATCCGGCGAGTAGTATCATGGCGACGTCGTATATCCTAGCCAGGTCGCCGTTCCAAAGGAGGCCCGTCGCCATGAACTGTCCCAGCTGTGGGCACAGCTGCCCTCCGAGCGCTGCGTTCTGCGAGGCATGCGGCGCCAGGCTGCAGGCCGATCAGGCAGGCACCGAAAGCACCGAAAGCGCCGGGCAGGCCCCACGCCAGACTTCGCATCGCACGCAGGCGCAACCCCCGGCTGTCGAGGTCGAGGCAAAGGCCGTGCGCCAGACCGTGCGCCCGCCGGTAAGCGAGGAGATGAAGTCGTTCGCCCGTTACCAGCAGAGCCTCTCGGACATGTCACGCAGCGTTCGCGCGGCCAAGCAGGACGCGCTTGACATGGAGGACGCGCACGCCTACTACAAAAAGGTCATGCGCAACTGCCTTCTGGTGGGGATCATCCTGTTCGTCGCGACAAGTATCGGGCTCGCCACGACGTCGGATGAGATGCTCGCCGACGCCTTCGCGTCTGATGACCTTTCCAGAAAGGTCGGCACGGCCCTTGCCTTCGGACTGTTGAGCGTCTCCGCGTTCTTCTTTCCCTTCGGCTTCACGCCGCTCAAGAATTTCGTGGCGGACCACGGCATCTTCGTGGTCGCCAGCCTGCTGTTCATGCTCATCGCGCTGATGATCGCGCTGTGCCTCGCGGTGCTGATCGGCCTGCCGTACATGATTTGGCTCATCCACCGGATACGCACCACGGGCAGGATGGTCCAGGAGGCCCATGCGTACGCCAACGACCTGGAAGCGCACTACCAGCACATGTAGCCAGCGCACAACGCACCCAACACAAGTAGCCGCCCAGCGGCTGCCCAGCACAAACAGCCACCTAGCCACCACCCAGCACAAGCAATGCTGCAGCCACGCGTAGAAAGAGACCGACAAGCCATGCCAGAGAACGGCAGCACGACCCAGAAAGAATCCCTCCAGCCTCAGGCCGGCACCTCCCCGGCCGCCCAGGCCGCCCCCTCCCCCGCTGAGCGGCGCGCGGCGTGGGTGCAGGCGTGCCGCGTCCGCACGCTCCCGCTGGCAGCGGCAGGCTCGTTCGTGGCGGCGGGCATCGCCGCCGCCTTCGGGCAGTTTCGCTGGCCGGTGCTCGTCCTCATGTTTCTGACGAGCATCCTGCTGCAGGTCATCGCCAACTTCGCTGACGACTACGGCGACCTGGCCTCAGGCCTGGACGACGAGACGCGCGTGGGCCCCAGGCGCGGCATGCAGCGCGGCATCATCAGCGCCTCCGAGATGAAGCGCGTGCTCGTCGCCATGTGCGCGGTCACGTTCGCGGTCGGCATCGCGCTCATCGCGGTGTCGTTCGCCGGCGGGCCCGCCATGACCGGCGGCTCATGGGTGGCCATCGGGGTGTTCGTCGTCCTAGGCGTGGCCTGCATCGCCGCCGCCATAACCTACACCATCGGCAAGCACCCCTACGGCTACCTGGGCCTGGGTGACATCATGAGCGGCCTGTTCTTCGGCATCGTGGCCGTGGTGGGTGGCAGCTTCCTGTACCTGCACGCGTTCACGTGGGCGAGTCTGGTGGCGGGTCTCGCCCTCATGCTGCCGGTCATGGGCGTGATGAACGTCAACAACATGCGCGACGCCCGAGCCGACGCCGCCAAGGGCAAGCGTACGGTGGCAAACCGACTGGGCGACCCGGCGATGCGCGCCTACGAGACGGCGCTACTGGGCACCTCAGCCGTGCTGTTCGTGGTGGCGGCGGCTCTGTGCGGCGCTCGCAATCCGCTCACCTACGTACTCGTGGTGGCGTCACTGGTGCTATGGGTGCGCGTGCTCATCGCCCTGTGGCGCATCCCCGACCCCGAGCGCTTCGACCGCCTCATGGCCCCCACCAGCATGGGCACCGTGCTGGTCGCGCTGGTGTGGACGGCCTGCGTGGCGTTCGTGGGGTAGCGTAGCGTCAAATCGCCGAGCAAACCGCCGAGCGCACCCCACCTGCCACGCACGAGCCCTTGACGCCGCGCCTAGATGGGATCACGTAGCGCAGCCACGATCGTATGGCGCGGCCACAAAACAAACGTACGCCTAAGACAAGCTCCCAAGCAGTTTGGAAGCAGCTAGGATCATCATACACGCCAGAGAGACCTTAGATGGAAAGTTTTCGGGCTTTGGTACGACTCGGTCATCATCTGCGGCCATGCCTGCCTGTCTGGTTATCTTTGTACCTAAGGAATCATTCATATTACTTATATATATGATATTTTGTATGCATTTATATTACAGTTAGACTATTTCGGTAAATCACAGCCAGTTAGCATGCTCGTACCAAAGTCGGTTTTTCTTCCACTACAGGCCCCATTTTGCTGTCAAAAGCCCTCCACGGCCACATCATGCCCGGGAACCTATGCCAAGATCAAAGGTTCCCGCATGCGCCCCGCGCGCCGCGCCCCACCATCACACCAGTGCGTTCGTCAACCCTGCCGCGCGCCGGATCCGGGCGCCCCGCGAAAGGCACGCAGAGTCAGCAGTGCCAGCAGGGTGCTGACGCCGCCAACTATAAGCGCGAGCACGGGTGCCTGCCCACGAAAGACGTCAAACGCCACGCCCCACACGAGCTGGCCCGCGGGCGTGGCCACCATGCATGCTGCCATCACCAGCGAGATCACCTTGCCAAGCAAGGCATCGGGCGTGCTGAGCTGCACGAACGAGGTGCACTGAATCGAGAAGACCTGACAGCTCAGCATGCAGGCGAACAGGCACGCCACGACGCCGGCATACGCCGCGATGGGAGCGATGTCGGGCTGCTCGCCAAGGTAGATCGCAAGCGCCAGCGGCACGAACGTCAGCGACGCGAGCAGGAAGAACAGCGGCGCGCGTGAGAAGCGCAGCCGCGACCCCCGCACGGCCGCAACCGCCCCGCCGGCGAGCGCCCCCGTGGAGGCGACGGCCTGCGCCGTGCCCATGAGCTGGTCGGAGAGGCCGAGGATCTGCGTGACGACGACCGGCAGAGCGACCGTGACAAAGGCCGACATCACGAAGTTCGCCATCGCGGCGAGCAGGCACACCCTGACGATGAACGGGTTTGCGCGCAGATACGCCAGGCCCTCGCGCACGTCGCCCCCCACGATGGCCAAGACGCCCCGGGGCCGCCTCCCGCCAGTGCAATCCGCGCGACGCACCGCAGGTGGGCGCACGAAACCCGCGACGATCGCGGAGGACGCCACAAACGCGACAGCCCCGATGGCTAGGATGGGCTCGAGCCCGAAAAACCCGAACAGCATGCCGCCCACGAACGGCCCGACGAGTCCCGCCAGCGAGCTGACCTGGTTGGTGACGGCCGTCGCCGTGACCAGGGCGTCGCGCGCCACGATGCCCGGCACGGTCGCCTGCACGGTGGGAACGTAGAACGCCTGCACCGCATAGAGCATGATCATGGCCACAGCCGAAAGGGCCACCAAGTCGCACACGCCCTCGAGCAGCAGAAAGCCCACGCACACAGCCGCAAGCACGAGGTCCAGGCACGCCATGAGGCGACCGCGCCTCACCCGGTCGGCCACGACGCCGCCAATGGGCGTGAGGACAACGTAAGGAACCAGCGCACTGGCCGTCACCACGCTGAACAGCGATGAGGAGCCCGTGAGCCCCAGCACGTAGAGCGGCAGGGCGAACGACACGATGCGGTCGCCCAGAAGCGAGACAACCTGGGCGCACACCAACGCGAAGAACGAGCGGCTGAAACGCCCGGGGCCGCCTGGACTCGATGGCACCGCTGAAACCTCTGACATGGTTGACCCCCGTACCGTCCGGCCTCCGGGCGCTCGGTCGAGAACCGCCTCCCGTCGGCTGCCTGCGATTTCGAGACAAGCATGGCGGTTGCGGTCGGTTGCGTGCCAGCATCTCTGGTTGTCATTTTAGGGAAACGGGCGCAGGGGCCGCGCATTCTGGTTGTCAGGAGCCCCGTGTCTCAGTCTCTCTCGCATGTCACGCCTGCTCAATATACAACGCCACGACGGGACCTCCGCATTTTCCCGGAGGTCCCGTCGTGGCGGATCGCAGGTATTCTCTGTAAGCCCGCTACTCCTTATCGGTGTCAGCCTCGTTGGCCTCGGCAGCGCCGTCCTTCTCGTCCTCACCGGCGGCTTCGCTCTTGGCCTCGGCGTCCTTGGCCTCGCGCGGGGGAAGCGTCACCTTGGTGCCGTTGGCGTCAACGACGGTGGTGGAGCCGTCCTTGCCCACCTGCACCTCGGCGCCGGAGGAGGACACCTCCAGCACGGCCGCGGGGGCAGCGGCCTCGGCTGCGGCCTGCTCGGCGGCGTCAGCCTCCTCCACCTTGCGACGCTCCTCGTCCTCGTGGGCCACGTACTCATCCCACTGGTTGTCGAGCAGCGCGGTCACCGCCTTGCCCTCCACGGTCTCACGCTCGAGCAGAACCTTAGCCATCAGCTGCATCTGCTCGGAGCGCTCGCTGAGCACCTTGCGGGTGCGCTCGTGAGCCTCGGTGATGATGCGTGAAACCTCGGCATCGATGCGCTGGGCCGTCTCGGGCGAGTAGTCGCTGTGCTCGGCCAGGTCGCGGCCCAGGAACACCTCGTGGTTCGCCTCGCCGTAAACCTGCGTGCCCAGGCTCTCACTCATGCCGTAGCGCGTCACCATGGAGCGGGCCAGCTTGGTGGCGCGCTCCAGGTCGTTGCTCGCGCCGGTGGTGATGTCGTCGCAGAACAGCTCCTCGGCCACCCGGCCGCCCAGCAGCACTGCTATCTGGTCGAGCAGGGCGCCACGCGTCTGGAGGAAGTGGTCCTCGTCGGGCAGCGAAAGCGTATAGCCAAGCGCCTGTCCACGCGAGACGATCGAGATCTTGTGCACCGGGTCGGCGTTGGGCAGGGTGTGCCCCACCAGGGCATGGCCGCTCTCGTGGAAGGCGATGGTGGTGCGCTCCTCCTGCGTCATGACGCGGCTCTTGCGCTCCGGACCGGCGATGACGCGCTCCATCGCCTCGCTGATCTCCCCCATGCCGATGCGTGCCTTGCCGCGGCGAGCGGTGAGCAGGGCCGACTCGTTCATGAGGTTGCCCAGGTCGGCGCCGGAGAAGCCAGGCGTGAGCTGGGCGATCTTCTTGAGCTCCACGTCGGTCGACAGGGGCTTGTTGCGCGCGTGGATCTCAAGGATAGCCTCGCGGCCCTTCACGTCGGGGCGGTCCACCGTGATCTGGCGGTCAAAGCGGCCCGGACGCAGGAGCGCGGGGTCGAGGATGTCGGGGCGGTTGGTGGCGGCGATGAGGATGACGCTCTCGTGCTCCTCGAAGCCGTCCATCTCCACGAGCAGCTGGTTGAGGGTCTGCTCGCGCTCGTCGTGGCCGCCGCCCACACCGGCGCCGCGCTGGCGACCCACGGCGTCGATCTCGACGATGAAGACGATGGAGGGCGCAGCCTCCTTGGCCTTGGAGAACAGGTCGCGCACGCGACTTGCACCCACGCCCACGAACATCTCGACGAAGCCAGAGCCCGAGATGGAGAAGAACGGCACGCCCGCCTCGCCGGCGACGGCCTTGGCGAGCAGGGTCTTGCCGGTGCCGGGAGGGCCCACGAGCAGCACGCCGCGCGGGATCTTGGCGCCGAGCTGCTGGAACTTCTTGGGGTCCTCGAGGAACTCCTTGATCTCCTTGAGCTCCTCGATGGCCTCGTCGCAGCCGGCCACGTCGGAGAACTTGACCTTGGGGCGGCTCGCCGCGTCGGTCATGGCCTTGGTCTTGCCAAACTGCATGGCCCCGGAGTTGGGGTCCTGGAACTTGTTGAACATGTAGAGCATGAAGCCCACGATGATGAGCATGGGCAGTACGCTGCCGAGCACCGAGATCCAGCGCGAGCTGGTGGTGACGTCGGCCGAGTAGGTCACGTCGGGGTGCGCGGCCATGAGCTCGGCCAGCGCGTCCTCGCCGATGTAGGTGGAGGAGTACTTGACCAGGGCGCCCTCGTCACCGACGGACTCCTCGTCACGCCAGTAGGTGCCGTCGACCGTTGCGCGCGTGGCGCGGTAGGTGGCGTCATGCACCCGGCCGTCCTCCACGGCGCTCACGAACTCGCTCGTCGCCAGCTCGTCGATGACCTCCTGGTTGGAGTTGCCCACCACGCCCCACACCAGGGCAACGATGACCGCCGCGAGCAGCACGTACAGGACGATGGAGCGCACGGGGGGCATCTTGGAGCCCGACTGCCTGGGATCCTTCGGGTCGTCGTCATGGTCGTGCGTCAGCGTCGAGAGCAGCGTGGTCCTGCGCTCCTCCCTCCCGTCCTGGCGCTTCTTGTCGTGCTTCTTGGAATCGTTGTCGTCGCTCACGCAGGTGTCTCCATTACTTCTCGATTGGTTCCATGACACGCCCGGGCCCTTCGGCCGGCCCAGGGGTCGCCGTGGCTACTTTTCGTAGACCGAGGGCTTGAGGATGCCTATGTAGGGCAGGTTGCGGTACCTCTCGGCAAAGTCCAGTCCGTAGCCAACCACGTACTCGTTGGGGCACTCGAACCCCACGTAGCGCGGGGTGACCGCGGGCGCGGGATTCTTGAGCAGAAGCGTCGCGATCTCCAGCGAACGAGGCCCGCGGGCAGACAGGTTGCGCGAGAGGTAGCGCAGGGTGAGGCCCGAGTCGAGCACGTCCTCCACGATCAGCACGTCACGATCGTGCAGGGGCGTGTCGAGGTCCTTGACGATGCGGACGATGCCCGACGACTTGGCCGCGTTGCCGTAGCTCGACACCGCCATGAAGTCGACCTCCGCACCCACCGTGACCTGGCGCAGCAGGTCCGCCATGAAGACGAACGCCCCGCGCAGGACCGCCACCATCAGCGGGCGGCGCCCGGCATAGTCGCGGCTGATCTGGTCGCCGAGCTCGGCGACCCTATGCGCTATCTGCTCTTCGGAAAACAGGATGCGCTCGATGTCGTCATCCAGACGCGCTGCGTTCTCGGACACGCAAAGCCCCCTCGCATACGACGATGGCCTGTCAGATGGCTAATGGTACGATTGCTAATCGTAGCAAGAGATGCGTCCGTTTGTCATACGCCGCGCGCTCATCCGCCCGAATCCCGGCAACCCACACAACGCCGTCGCAGCTTATGCCGCGTGTTTCAGGTTCGTCTCGGCGCGCGCAAAGGTGGCTGCGCTCCCCCGGCGCCACTTCCGCGCACGGCAGGCCGGCCACGCACACCAGCGGCATGCGGGCGCGCTCGTCGGCGGGGACGCGCGCCTCCATGAGCAGGTCGTGGACGAGCCTGGAGTGTCCCCCCATCCCAAGCGGCTGCATGCGCTCGCCCGGCCGCGGGCCACGGATCACGAGCGCGCCCCCTCGCCCCACGCCCGCCGCCCGCGCGTCGAGCGTGGCGACGCAGCGAGACGCTGGCAGGCCGCGCCAGCCCGCCGCCGGGACGCGGGCCTGCAGGGCGCACGCCCGCGCGAACTCGGCGACGTCACGGCCGTCCGGAACCTCCACGAGCTCGGCCGTGATGAGCGCGCTCCCCCACGCGGCCTCGCCCGGCACCGGCAGCGCGACCTGCGCGAGCCCCGCCCCCTCGGCGCCGGCGCCCTGGCCAGACGCGCCGCCGCGCCGACCCTCGTCGCACGCTGGCTCGGTCAGCCGCAGCAGCCCCCCTTCGCAGGACGCGCGCACGCCAAGCGGCAGCGTCACCTCCCCCGCCCCCTCGCACGCCAATCCGAGCAGCCACTCCACGTGGCGCGCCTCCACGCGCGCCCGGCGCAGGCCCTCCGCCCCCAGAAGCTCCCCGAGCGCCAGCCGCAGAGCGCGGCGCGCCAGCGCGGGCTCGGCCGCGGCGATCGCGGCGGCGTCCAGGGCCAGGCGCCGCGTCGCAGGGTCAGCGCCGGGGCGCGGCGCCTCCTGTCGGCGCGCCTGATCGAGCAGGTCGGCGGCAAGGCGCGCCAGCAGCTCGTCCTCGTCGGCCAGATGGTCGAGCGTGCGCCCCAGCGTACGCGCGAACGACGGGTTGCGCCGCGTCATGGCCGGCGTCACGTGGTGGCGCACGTAGCTGCGCAGGGCGACGTCCTCCTCGTTCGTCGCGTCCTCGCGCCACCCGATCCCGCGCTCGCGCAGCTCCTCGCGCAGCTCCTCCCGGGTCTGGCCCAGCAGCGGGCGCACGACGATGCCGCAGGTGGGGCGCAGGCCCACCAGCCCCGTCAGGCCCGCCCCCGTGATCACGCGCATCAGAAACGTCTCGGCGCGATCGTCGGCCGTGTGCGCCACCAGCACGCGCGCGCTCTGCGGCGCGACGCCGCGCCGCGCGCACAGCTCGCAGGCAAGATCCCAGGCGGCGCCGTAGCGCACCCGCCTGGCGACCTCCTCCAGATTGCGCTCGTCGGCACGGGAGGCGCCGCGGACCAGCGCGGGCACGTCGGCCCGCACCACGCGAAGCTCGACCCCCAGTCGCCCGCAGAGATCGGCGACGAACGCCTCGTCACCGTCGGAGGCCTCTCCGCGTATGAGGTGGTTCACGTGCAGCGCCACCAGGCGCGCCGGGTCGATCGCCCGCGGCCCGCCCCCGTCCCGAAGGTCGATCTCCCCCGTCGCGGCGCGCACGAGCAGTGCGGTGGAGTCCGAGCCGCCGCTCACCATGAGGATGACAGGCGAGCGTTCCTGCGTCGGCGCGGGACAGGCCGAGAGCGCCTTGAGCTCCCCGTCCTCGGGCCAGGCCGTGTTGGGCATGTGCGTCTCCTGTCTTCTTCTGCAGATCGCGGGCCGCCGCGCCGGCGGCGTGCGTAATAATGCAACGGTTGATTGTACGCCGTCCCGCCGCGTCTTGTATGTCTCACCACGTTGAACGAGGAATGCCCCATGCTCCCTGTCATGACCGCCGCCACAGACCTCAGCGCATGCGAGCCCCAGCCCTGGGAGGCCGACGGGCTGCGACTGCACGTTCTGGGGACGGGGTCGAAGGGCAACGCCAGCGTCATCGAGACGCCACAGGGCTGCCTGCTCGTCGACTGCGGCCTGTCGTGCCGGCAGATCTTCGTGCGCATGGCGGCGCTGGGACTCGACCCGCAGTCCATCAAGGGCATCCTCGTCACCCACGAGCACGTCGACCACATCGCCGGCCTGCGCGTGACCGCCTCCAAGACCCACGCGCCCGTGTTCGCAAGCCACGGGACCTCGCATGCCAGCCCGTGGCCGACAGGCGTGCTCGCCGAGGATCTCGAGGCGCGCAGGCCCCTCGTCATCTGCGGTGTCCGCGTGACGCCCTTCCACGTGCCCCACGATGCCACCGAGACCATGGGCTTTCGGTTCGAACGCGCCGGCGACGCAGTGGGCTTCTGCACCGACATGGGGCATCTCACCGACGAGGCGGGCGAATATCTGAGAGACGCACGCATCCTCGCCCTCGAGAGTAACCACGACCCCGTCATGCTGCGGGAGTGCCCCAACTACCCCTACGCCGTGAAGGTGCGCATAGCCGGTGACAACGGGCACCTGTCCAACGACCAGGCCGCCGACGCCATGGGCGAGCTGGTGACCAGCAGCACGCAGGCCTTGGTGGGCATGCACATCTCCCAGCACACCAACCTGCCCTCCACCTGCCGCAGCGTCCTTCTTGCCGGACGGCGAAGGCTTCCCCACTCGCCCGAGCAGCTTCGCATCGTCGTCGCCAGCCAGGAGCGGCCGATTAGCTTCGCGTGAGGACGCCCGCGCGAGGGCACTCACGTGAAAGCGCGCCCAGAAACTGGTGCGTACCATGCGGAAGACACGCTGGTGGTGCGCGTCTGTACCCGCGATCCACGTTTTCGATTCGCATTTGCACGCCGCGGCGGCCTCAAATGGAAAGCATGGGGACTTTGGAACGACTTGAGTGATTCGATAGATTTTCTAGCAAGCAATAAAATTATAGATATTTACGTTTTATTGATATTGGATGTGGTATATCAAAAAGTATTTTATGCTGCACATACAAACCATGCACCCCAACTCGTACCAAAGTCGGTTTTCTTTCCATCTCAGCCCAAAAAAGCATGCGAAAACGACCGTACGCCACGATGCGCAAAGCGCATAGAGCCAGCCGGGGCACGTAACGGGGCACGTAAGGCCTGCAAAGCACGTGGGCGTGACGCACGCAACGCCCAGTGCGCAGACTGGACGTAGCGCAGGTCGCGAGGCCGACAGCGCCCGCAAACCGGCAGCGCCCACAAAAGCGCCGAGGGCCGGCGGCGGCGCGGAGCCACATCACCGAGCCCTCGGCGTTTGGAGAGGGAGGCTATCTAGTAAGGCCATCTAGCTGGGCCATCGAAATAGACCGATCTCTTAGGCAATCTCGATCTTCTGAACGTCGGAGTTGTTGCGCTTCTTGGGGACGTTCACCGCGAGCACGCCATCCTTGAGCTGGGCGGTCAGGCCCGTGGTGTCGGCGTCCTTGAGGTAGACGCTACGCGTCGCGTGATACGAGCGGGTCTCGCGGTGGATGTAGTTCTTCTTGGCCTCCTCCTCGGAGTCCTTCTTGTCAACCGTGATGTTGAGGCGGCCCTGGTTGAGCTCGACGTCGATCTCCTCGCGCTTCACGCCGGGCATCGTGACGGTCACGGCATAGGCGTCGGTGGTCTCCTCGACGTCCATCATCATCGAGGCCGGGGCGATGTCCGAGCTGCTGTCGGGGCTCATCATGTCGTTCACGAAGCCGAGCCAGTCGGACAGGGGGGCGATTGCGGGGATGCGGCTATACGGGATAAGGCTTGCCATTATGCTCACTCCTTCTTTTGGGGCCGCCTGCCATCGGCGAATGCCTGCTGCCTTGCGACCCCGTCGCTTTTGTTCGCTGTGATATGTTCCCCCCTTGCCGGCTTTTATACACTCCTGCACATTTTTCCTAAGTTTTTCTTTCTAGAAAACCTTAGCGCCCTATTGATAGATTCTAAGAACGCCAGTTGAGGGATCGAGGCCGGGCCGACACCTCATTTACCAGCGCTTTTTGTGAACAGTGCCGGATCGGCCCTCATGCACGAACACCGAAAAGTGCGTGGAGGGAATGTGCGTAGTATGATATGGGCATTCAAAGCTGTCCGGAACCGCACGACCAAGCGCGAAAGCGAGCTCGTATGACCTACGATGACAAGAACCAGCCAAAGACGAGCGACGCCCGCGCAGGCTCATATGCACCTGGCTACGACACGGGTCGGCGTGGCGCCGGTGATGAGTGGGGGTTCGACGAGCGCGAGGCCTACGATGACCCCGAGGGGCCCGAGGGGCCCGAGGGCGTCGGCGAGACGCGCACGCGCGACGTCGGCCAGCAGGCAGGCCGCAAGGCACGCCAAGGCAGGCCCACGCACCCGGGCGAGGCGGCCATCGACAGGCCGGCGCATCCCCTTCCCGCGTTTCGCAGGGGAATCGTCGACCTTGACAGATATCTCGAGCGGCCGAAGGACAGGTTCAAGATATTCTCCGCGCAGCAGCGCCGCGATCAGCGCAAGCGCATCGCCACGGGCCTGCTCGTGGCCATCGCCATCGTCGGCATCATCATCTGGGCGATCCTCAGCAGAAACGCCGCGTAGATTCTCAGGCAAGGCGTCGGAGCTGACTCCCTGGCAGCCTAGTTCTTCGAGAACAGCGGGATCCCCATGACGTCATCCATGTCCGATCCCCTGCCGGAGATCGCCACGCCATAGGCGACGTCGCTCATCACGCCCAGGACCTGGTCACGGTGCGCCAGGCGCTCCGCCATCCGGTCGAGACGCGCGGCCACGGGCGACAGGCCTATGATGCCGCGGGGAACATCCACCCCGTCATCGAACTCGTCGCCGTCCGGGTCGCCTTGCTCATCAAACGCCTTGGCCATCTCCTCATACAGCATGTCCGTCAGCTCGTCTGCCGGCTCCCAGCCAAAGTCGTCGGGGATCGCGTCGGACGCATCCGCCGCCCCGGAGGCCTCGCCGGCCCCAGGCGCGGGAACGTCGCCGGCCCCCACGTGGTCACACCAGCCGATGACGGCAGGCCACCCCTTGTCGGCGAACGGGCGCAGCGAGACGATGGGGCCCATGGGCTCCTGCCGGCGCTTGAACTCGAAGCGATGGCACGCCCCGAGCACGCGGTCCACGCTGCGCGGGCACACCCCCGCACCCGCGATCTCCCCCGCGTCCATGCCGCGCTCGACATGCATCGTGAGGATGCGGTCGATCTCGTCGTAGCTCATGCCCAGCGACGCCTCGTCTGTCTGCTCGGGAGAGAGCTCGGCCGAGGGGGGCTTGTCCAGCACGTGCTGCGGAATGACGGGGTGCCCCAGCCACGAGTTGCGCCAGCGGGCGAGTTCGTACACGCGGCTCTTGTAGACGTCGGACAGAGGGGCGAACGCCCCGACCGTGTCACCATAGAGCGTGGAGTACCCCATGCCCGCCTCGGACTTGTTGCTCGTGTTGAGCACCAGCGCGCCCGTGGCGTTCGCCAGCGACATGAGCGTCGTGCCCCTGAGGCGCGCCTGCAGGTTTTCGGAGGCGACACCGGCGAACTCCCCTCCAAGCGCCTGGGCGTAGAGCTGGGAGGCCGCCTCGAACAGCGAGGTAATGGGTACCGTGCGCGTCTGCATGCCAAGCATCCCCGCCAGCTCGGTCGCGTCGGTGATCGACGACTCGCTCGAGTAGGGGCCCGGCATGAGGACGCCGAGCACGTGCTCGGGGCCCAGGGCGTCACACGCGATTGCAGCGACGACCGAGGAGTCGAGCCCCCCGGAAAGCCCGACGATCACGTCGGAGAAGCCGCTCTTACGCACGTAGTCCCGCACGGAGACCACGAGCGCCCGCCACAGAAGCGAGGTGCGGGCGTCGGGTTCGAGCGAGGGCGCGGCCGCGACGGGCATCCCCACCAGCGTGGCGTCACCCGTGACGCAGGGGACGTCGGCAGGCCGGGCATTCCCGGTCGCCGAGACGAAGGGCATCTCGCGCGCGGGATACGCGCGAGGGTCCGCCTCGCTGATCGCCACGTCGACGTCAAACGTCACCAGACCCTCCTCGAAGCTCGGGCACGCCGCGAGGACAACCCCCTCCCCCGAGGCAGCAAAGCTTCCGCCGGCCAGCACCACGTCATCGTAGCCGCCCACCCCCTGGAGCATCGCGATCGTGCAGGGACACTCCGCAACCAACCCCTGCAGAGCGCCGTCCCCCAGACCCGCGGCGAGCAGCGTCGACGAATCCTGGTCGCAGAACGGAAGTGCCGAGAAGACGATCACCACGTCCGCGTCGGCGTCATGCGAGGAGATGCCGGAGTCGCCAACCACGAGCTGGACAACCGCGCCCGCGACGCGGATCGTCGCCAGCTCGGCCTCGGGGAGCCGCCCGCCGTCCATCAGCTGACGGGCCTCGCGCAGGCGCAGGGGGCCGGCATCGCCGTCCTGGCACAGGAACAGCTCGGCGTACCCCATCTCGCCGTCGGACACGTACGCGGGGACGACCGAGCACAGCGGCGCGTGCGCCGCGTAGTCCTCGATCGCGTCGAGCGTCGCCATCTGGAACGCGCAGGACTCGCCGATGCCGATGGGGTACACGCCGCCAAGCAGCGTGGTGGGAAACACGATGAGGTCGGCACCGAGCCGACTTGCGCGCTCGGCCGTCTCGAGCATGCGCCGAACGATCGTGGAAAAATCACCGGGAAGCGACCCCATCTGCGCCAACGCGACCCTCATTACCGAGCACCTCTCCCATGATCCAACCGGCAGGCATTACCCGCGAACGTCAAAACGCCAGGCTGCATAATCAGCTGGGCCGTATAATCAGCCGGATTGCATAAATCAGCCAGGCCTCATAATCATACGGTAACGTGCACGCCTCCAGCCGACAGCGATCCGGCAAATAACGAGATGCTAACATCCTCTCCGGCCATCGGTATCGCTCGAAAGGCGTCACCGTGCGCCAAAACATCGTCAAGATGGACAGATTTTTCGATTGTGAGGGACTTTGATCGCATGACTGGTGACCCGTGTCTCTTGCATATTTATTTACTGTAACTCATATCTGAACATAATGCATTTTTGTTTTGAATTACTTGTGACAAAGAAAACCTACCAGTTTAGTAGGCCTTCGCCAACTCCCTCACAACCGCAAAGTCTGTCCATCTCAGAAGACTTTTTGCGCTCGGAACACAAAGAGGGAGCGCCCGTCCCAGAACATCTGAGACGGGCGCCCTTAACATGTCTTGCCTTCGTGGGGATATCCCCAGAACGCATCACTAGAACTCAGCCTTCCACAGGCCGTGGAGGTTGCAATAGGCGTAGACCGTGCCATGCTCGGCGCCGGCAAACGAGCTCTTGGGCTCCTCGCCCGGCTTGAGATGGTGGATCTCGGCGCGACCCTGAGCCGCAACGGCAATCCACTCGATGTAGTGCTCCTCCTGCATGGGGTGGGCAACCGAGCCTACCGTGACCTCCAGGACATGCCCGTCATGGGTGAGCTCGGCCACGGGAACGTGCTTCTCCGCGGCGGCATCGACCGAGCCGGCGACGAGCAGCTCCATCTTCTCGCCGCAGCACACCGGGTTGACGCCCGCGTCCCTGACCATCATAACGATGTTGCCGCAGTGGTTGCAGCGATAGAACTTGATCTCTGCCATATGACCTCTCCCATCTGGGCCGCACTGCCACTGCATGCAAGCCCCGTCAGTGTCCGGCCCCTTGCCAGACACATCCTTCCGTCAAAGAGCGACCTGGTCGGCACGCGTTCCGCACGGGGTGCAGAGCGAACGGATGCGCACAGAACTTGAGAAAAGCCAGCGCACGATACCCCGCCCGTCCCCGTGACGGTATCATACCCACAGCGTCACGGTATATTGTGACCGGAATAATTGAAAGCTATACGCTAGGAATTTCTTTTCCATGCGTATCCTTCGTTTGCACACGGTCCGCGCGCGGTCAGCGCACCCCGGGAAAGGAAGCACATGCGAGCCCTCATCCAGCGCGTCAACCACGCCAGCGTAATCGCGGACGGCCAGCCCACAGGCGCGATATCGCGCGGCTTGCTCATCCTTCTGGGTGTGGGGCACGCCGACACGCAGGCACAGGCCGAGCGCCTCTGGGGCAAGATCTCCAAGCTGCGCATCTTTGACGACGAGAACGACAAGACCAACCTGTCACTGACCGACGTGGGCGGCCAGGTCATGGTAGTGAGCCAGTTCACGCTCTATGCGAGCTGCAAGAAGGGCAACCGCCCTTCGTTCACCGACGCGGGGTCGCCCCAGCAGGCCACCGAGCTCTACGAGTATTTCTGCGACCTAGTTCGTCGCGACCTAGGCGAGGTGGCGACGGGCGTCTTCGGCGCGCACATGAAGGTCGAGCTCGAAAACGACGGCCCCTTCACGGTGTGGCTCGACACCGACGAGCTGTAGGGGTGTCAGCCAGCGCAAGATGACAGCTGGGCAAGCAACCGAGCATCAGAACACAGGCCCACGGAAGAGCTCTTCGTGACTCCCCATGCGAATGAAGCGAATGACGGGGTTCATTTTGTGCGGCAGATAGAGAACGAGGACGTCTACCTTCCCGTCCGCCAAGTGAAACTCCATGCACCCGTTGTAGTTGCCTCCGGGGTTGTCCAGTTCATGCGCCCCGTATGCCCCCGGCAAAACGCCTGACACCCTGAGCTCTTCGGCGGCATCGCGAAACTCCGAAAGCAGCTGGGGATATCTGCGCATCGTTCTGCGGAAATCGGCTTTGAACTGTGGCTCGTACGCGAGGTCGAACATGATCAGTCGCCCATCAGGTCGTCGATGAGCTCGTCAGCGCTACCAAAGCGCGGGGCGTCATCCGGCAGAAGGCCAAGCTCGCGCGCCTGAGCCGCGACAATTGCACGGTGCGTTTCCTCCGTGGGAACGTCACGGGCCACGTAGCTCTCGAACGGAATCTTCCCCTGCCGGCACAGCTGGACGAGTGCCATGTTGACATATGTGCTGAGCGAGATGCCCAGGCTCTCGAGCATGGGAAGAGACCTGCGCTTCACATCATCGCTCAGCCGAATCGTTGTCACCGCGGTTGCCATGAAGCACCCCTCCCTCTTGATGGGTGTATCCGTATCGGCATCCCATTATAATCCTAATTTGATATCAATCGTATTCTAATACGAATATTATAAGAATACAAATCGGCATGCTTAATATAGTACACAACAAAACAAAAGAATCCTCGAACCAGTGCGTTTTCGCGGCGATTGGCCTGCGAGACGGCACGATTCGAGGATTCTTTTATAGCTCGACCCTGCTCGACCCTGTTCGTCAGGGCTCCTGTTCGTCAGGGCTCATTCACGGCAACGGCTCACGCCAGCCGCTCACGCCAGCGCCTGCCAGCGCCTACTCGTTGTCGGTCAGGTAGCCGGCAAGCAGGTAGCCAAAGCACAGGCTGCGGCCGAAGTTCAGGCCGGGGAACACCGTGGTGTAGTTGTTGCCCACGAAGTTGCCCGCCACCGAGCCGTTGGCGTACAGGCCGGGGATGATGTTGCCCTCGGTGTCGAGCACGTGCAGGTCGGTGTCAGTCTGCAGGCCACCCAGGCACACCAGCAGGGCGCTGTAGGTGGGCACGCAGTAGAACGGGCCGTTCATGTCGATGGGGCACAGGTACTCGGAGGGCTTCAGGAAGTCCTCGTCGTAGCCCTGCTCGCACATCTGGTTGTAGCGCTCGACCGTCGCCTTGAGGGTGTCGGCAGGCAGGCCGTTGAACTCAGCCAGCTCGTCGAGGGAGGCAAAGCCGCCCTCGGGGCACATGAACAGCATGAGGTCCTCGTGCGTGGCGATGGGGCCGCCCAGGTAGCCGGCCTGCTCGGGCACGTGCTCCACCCAATTGGGGGTGTAGATGTTGAAGACCTTGCCGCCGGGCTGACGCAGAAGCTGGATGCCCTCGTAGCCCATGACGCAGTGCTCGTTGTTGAAGCGCTCGCCATTGGCGTTGACCTGAAGGTTGTTCTTGCTCATGGTCAGGCAGACGATGGACTCCTTGGCCGTCTGGTAGCGCTGGAGCAGCTCGGGGTCGTCCTGGTACAGAGCGCGGATCTCATCGGAGCTCAGCGCGCAGGGCGAGGTGCCCATGGTGCACTCGACCGGCAGGGAGAAGATCATCGGTGCGTGAGGCTTGGTGTCCTGCATGGCAGCACCGGCCCAGACGCCCAGCTTGTGACCGTCGCCGGTGGCGTAGGGAAGGAAGCCCTTGAAGGTGTTCTCGCTGTCGGCCATGGGGCACAGCTCGGAGAGCATGGCGGGATCCATGGTGTAGTCACCGGTGCACAGGATGACGGCGCGGGCGTTGGTGTAGCCCACGGTCTTGTCGTCCTTGGTGGCAACGGCGCCGGTCACGCGGCCAGACTCGTCCTTGATGAGCTGGGTGACCGTGGTGTTGTAGCTGATGGTCGCGCCGGCGTCGGTGCAGCGGCGCTCCATGATGGGCAGGAAGTCCATGATGGGGCTACCAATGGTGGTGGGCAGCGTGTTGGTGGAGGCGGGATCGGCGTCAGTGGTGAAGCAGCAGTTGGCGCCGCCGGCGAAGTTGTGCGTGCCGGGGTACTCGCCCAGCGAGCCGTGCTCGTACTCGGAGATCAGGACAGTGAGCCCCTCCTCGGCGCAGATGTCGCACGCCCAGTCCATGGCCTCGCCCGAACGGGTGGCGAAGATGCGCCACAGGCGCTCGTCGACGTTGTGGCTCATCATCTCGAAGACGCGGGGCAGCGCCTCCTCGGGATCGACCTCGCCGCCGACCTCCTTGGCAAGGGAGCTGTTGAAGGCGAACACCGAACCGCCGATGCCCGTCCAGGACTCAGTCTTGGCAACCAGGGTGACCTTGTTGCCCAGGTCGAGCAGGCGGGCGGCAGTTGCGTAGCCGGACATGCCGGCGCCGATCACGAGGAACTGGTCGGTCAGGTCGACCGTCTCGTCGAACTCGGTCACGGGCTCGGGCGCGAGGCCGGCCCAGTCATAGGAAACCGCAGAGGCGGCCTCGTCGGCGGCGGAGCTGGCCGCCTCGTCAGCCAGAGCGCCAGCGGCGCCCATGGCAACACCGGCGGCAGCGACCGTGCCGGCTGCGGCGGAAACGAAGCTGCGGCGAGTGATGGTCTGATCCATCATGCTTGGAACCCCTTTCGATGAAGGTGTCTGGTCGTTGGCGAGATCCCCGGGAGCCGTACGCGATGCACCGCGGCATCGGGGCCGCCGATGACATCATCCATGGAACCCGACGTCCGATCTCCACCTCATTTGGGTGGTTATGGCGCCGTGTCGCCCGGGACACCCGGCGTGCCACCATGCAACGCAATACAACCCAAACTGGGTGGAGACACGGAATCACCAGCTCAGCGCTATCGCATCTTGTCACAACACGCCCCGCGGTCCTCGAGGCAACCGATGCCTGACGGCAAGACGCGGCCTTTTCGTCAACACGTCCGAAAACCCCACCAGACGGCTTCTTTTGATGTAACGTATGCACAGGGGCACGGCCGGACGCGACGACACCAAGAAGGCCGGCGTACGGACAGCGCGATCGACAGGAGCAATCCCAGGGGGCGGAGATGCCAGAGGCCAATGCCACGCGACAGAGGGGAAGCGACAAGCGCAACGCCGCGCGCCAGCCCGCAAGCCATGGCGGACAAACCACGCGCGCGCTTCCTTTCGCGGGCTTCGGCCTGACCATCGGCCTGCTGCAGGGGCTTCTGCTCTCGAATGGCATGTTCGAGGCCTGTGGGCTCTCCCGCAGCGCCAACGACGCGCTCTCGCTGAGCCTGATCGTCTCGTTCTCGCTCGCCTGTCTGGCCCAGTCTGCACTGCACGCGCTGACGCCGGGAAGAGGCCGCCACCCCAGAGCGTCGCTGACCACCTGTGCCGTCGTAGGCTGCCTTCTGGGGCTCCTGCTCGCAATCCTCGCAGGCACGACGGGCCTTCCCATCGTCCTCCTTATCGCAGGCGTCCCCCTTGGGGCGGGCCTGTCCGCCCTGTGGATAGCATGGCTCGAGGAGGTGCGGCGCGCGCAGCCGGGCTCCTCCGGGAAGCTGCTGTGCACCGCCTGCGTCGCGGCCTCGGCAGTCGGGCTCGCCCTGGTAATCGCCCCATCGGTCGCCTCTCTGGCAATCGCCTTCGGCTGCCCCGTGATTTCGGGCGTACTGCTCGTCATGACAGACCGCTCACAACGGCCCGAGCCAGACGGGTGCAGCCCCGAAAGCGCGGGCATCACCGCAAGCGGCCGACGCGAGAAGCGCCAAGGCCAACCGTCCGCGACGGGCCAGACCAGGCAGGCAGACCAGCCGGACGCCCTCCACCTGCGCGCCTGCGTGAGCGACCTGCTCGCCCCGTTCTTCTGCATGCTTGCCGTCTCGTTCGCCTTTGGCGCCGTTGGCCAGGTCGCCCTGGTCACGCCCGCCGGCCCCGAGATGGCAACCCTGGTCACCTCGGGTGCGATGGTAGTGGCGGCCTTGCTGTTCACGATCGTCGCGAGCGCCTTCAAGGTATTTGACGCGCCCGAGGACTTCTTCCGCCTCATCTTCCCCGTCCTGCTGGGGCTGCTGTTTCTCCTGCCGTTTCTGAGCGAGCGGCTCCAGGTTGTCGTCAACGGGTGCATCGTCGCCATCTACTGGCTCATGCTCTTCGCCTTCATGCTGGTTGTCGTGGCCCTCTCGAGGCGCGAGGACCTGGGGAGCGCTCCCGTGTCGGGCGTCACCCTGGGTGTGAGCTATCTCATCAACCTGCTCGGCGTGTGGTTCGGCACGTTGGTTGGCGACTCGGGATACGGCTTCGTCCAGCTTGCCGTCATCGCCTTCGTGTCGGGATATGCGCTGGTCGCAGCCCTTCTGTTTCTCTGGCGCCGCGAGAAGAGGACGGGCGGCGCGCTTGAGCTCCGTGAACCGGGCGGCGAGGAAGGCACCGGCCTCCGCGAAGGCACGATCGCCCCGGAGGGAGCGTCGGCTTCGCAGGGCGTTGGTTCAAGCTCGCCTCAGCCCTCGCCTTCCAGCGCTGCCGCGGGCAGGCGAGGACAAGCGACGCCGAGCGACTCCGGTGACATCGACTGGCGCTGTGCCCAGCTCGCCGAGGCCAACGGCCTCACGGCGCGAGAGACCGAGGTGCTCTCTTTGCTCGCAAAGGGACGCTCCGGCACCTATATCAGCGAGAAGCTCTGCGTTTCGAAAAACACCACGAAGGGGCACGTGAAGGCGATCTACTCCAAGCTCGGGGTACACACGCGCCAAGAGCTGATCGACCTGGTCTTTGAGCCCGGCCTCTGATGACGAATCCCCAAAGTACGACGGAAAGGCAGGCGGCACGCTATGGACGGAGCAAAGGCAGTGAGCCGATCGGCGCGCCCGACGGCGGTGCAAACGACCGGCTCAGGCGCAGGCGCGGATGCGCAAGAGAGCCCGGCCATCGAGACCGTCTCCCTGCGCCTCGCCACCGCGCAGGACGCACCCACCCTGCTCGCGATCTACGCCCCCTACGTGCGCGAGACGGGCATCACCTTTGAGTACGAGGTGCCCACCGAGGAGGAGTTCGCCCGGCGCATCACCACCACGCTTGAGCGCTACCCCTACCTTGTCGCGGTCGACCGGGACGGGGCGGCGCTGGGCTACGCGTACGCCAGCGCGTTCAAGGGACGCGCGGCATATGACTGGTCGGTCGAGACGTCCATCTACGTGGACAGGGCCAGTCGCGGCCGCCACGTGGGGACGCGCCTGCTCGACGCCCTGGAAGCGCTGCTCGCCCTGCAAGGCATCACCAACGCCGAGGCGTGCATCGCATATCCGGACGAGGGCGGCAGCGTGGGGTTCCACGAGCGGCGGGGATACCGAATGGTGGGGTGCTTCGAGAAGTGCGCCTACAAGCTGGGACGCTGGTGGGACATGGTATGGATGGAGCACCACATCGCCCCCCATACCCCGGACGGCACGGCGCCGGCGTCGATCGTGCCGTTTCCGGAGCTTCTCGAAGGAGCGGGCGGCGCAGCCGAGCAGACGCCGCTCACGACGCGGATTCGCGCGCAGCTCAACGAGATACTCGGACGGCCTTCGCTCAGGTGACGGCGTCGTAGCCTTCCGCAGCGACTTCTTCGCGCGCGAGACGCGATGCGAGAGTCGGGACGTACGGGGCACGCACGCATCGAGGACACAGCAGCACTGGATAGCAACACCACGCAAGCCAATCCCTAAAAGCCCAGCCCCTCCGTGCTGACGGCGGACCGAAGATTGACGTACGTCGGCGTCACCGAGTCGCCGCGGATCGTCGTCTGTGCGCCATCCGCGCCCGGTGCGAGCAGAGTGATGACCGGCGCGTTGAGGCCGTCGCACAGCTGGGCTGTCTGCACCATCGCGTTGGTCATGTCGCTGAGGGCGAACACCCCCTTGAGCGTGGCGCCCACCGGCCCCGTGATCGCGGAGAACACGTTCTCTCCAATCCCCAGGGCAGCCTGCGCAATCCCCTTCCAGTCCAGCCCGTACTCGCCAAAGAGGTCCTCCACGTCCAGCGTCATGGCCTCCACCGCGTCACCAACCCCGGCCGCGAGGGCCGTCTGCCCCATCTCGTAGGCAAAGCCGGCAAACTGATCGAGGAAGGCGTCGCGCAGCACTTGGTTGCTGAGCACGTCAGACACGACGGCGTCCGCGACGATGCCGTAGTCCACGTCGCCCAGGGCCGCGTCCACGATGCTCTCGGCGCCGACCATGAGGAACTCGACGGCGTTGTAGAGGAAGGTTCCCGGCGAGGCGGCGGCCGCGTTGGATATGGTGAGGTAGCCGCCGGCCGGCACCGTGAGGTCGCGCACCTCGGTGAGCTGCGAGCCCGCGTCGGCCTGGTAGCTCAGCGCCGTCCCGCTCACCAGATCGCTGATGAGATAGTACGCCGACTCGCCCGTGTCCCACAGGCTCGCAATGTCGTGGTACTGCTCGAGACGCCTGCTGGCGACCCATGTGCCCTCGGCGTCGTAGACGTCGACCGAGCCGCAGTAGTAGCGCCTGTTGTAGACGTCGAAGGAAACGGTCCAGCTCCCGTCGGCGGCCGGGACGGCCACGTAGTTGTTCACGTAGAGGCCGTTGACGTCGTAGAAGTTGGTGAGCAGCTCGTCCTCCCCAAAGACGTCGGGGTAGAACGCGGGGACGTCGTCGAGCTCGTAGGTCGCCCCGTGCGCATTGCCCACCGTCACTGCGAACGTCACCGAGGCGCCCGATGCGGCGTCGGTCACCGTGACGTCGGTCGCGCCCTCGGCGATGCCGGTCAGCGAGAACAGGTAGGCCTGCGAGCCTTGCTCGTCCGGGACGGGCGCGCCGGCGCTGGCGACGGCGGGATCGGCCACCTCCACGACAGGCGTATCCCAGGCGAGCGCCTGCCCCTCGGGCCCGCACAGCATGCAGGCGAGGTCGAGCGTGCCGCCCGGCTCCATCGTGAGGCTGGCCGCCGAGGCGTAGACCTCCAGGTAGCGCTCGGGCAGCTCGATGCCGGAGGCGCTCGCGGGTTCGCCCGTGACGCTGTCGTAGGCCGTCGTGACGTCGACGATCGCGTAGACGCCCGCCTCGGATGCCGAGAAGGCAAGGTCGCCGAAGTCGCCGTACTCGGGCGTGGCATCAAACACCTCCCAGGTTGGCTGCGAGCCGTCGGCGGCGGCCGGCGCCTGGCGCAGCACGATGCAGTCCGCCACGTCGCTGCCCACCGGCGTTGGCAGCGTGACCTGCGCCGGTCCCGCCAGGTCGCAGCACTGCTGATCCACCGTGAGGCAGAACACGTCGTACGCCTGTGCCACTCCGAAGGAAAGCTGCGCGCCCGAGGCGTCGGCAACGACGGGCGCGGCGACGCCTCCGTCCACGTTGAGCACCACGGTGGGCAGTTCGCTGTCCCACTCTCCTGCGCCATAGCTCACCGACACGCCCTGCATCGTGGTCGAGCTCGTGCGCGCCGAGGAACCGATCACCGCCACGGGCGCGTCGGTGGCCTCGCAGAGCCGCGCGATCGTCGCCGCGAGCTCACCTCCCTCGCCGAAGGCCGGGGCGGTTGCGATGCCCAGCCCCGTCTTGGGATCCAGGCCCGCGAGCGTCGCGGCGTCGATCCCCAGCGCATCGGCGAGCTGGGAGCGCCAGTCGACCGCCGCGCTGCCCGCCATCTCGTTGGAGGCAAGCTCGTCGAGCATCTCCGCGAACGCCGAGGCGAGCAACTCGGCCGCCGCGCCCGTGTTCCCGACCGCATAGGCGGCGGAGGCGTCAAAGGCCGTCTGCGCGTAAGCCCCGGCCAGACGCTCGGCGCCAAGGGAGTCCGCCCCCTCGTTGGCGGGATCGTTGAACACGGCGTCCAGCACGCCACTTGCCAGGGCGTCGGCCGCCGCCTCCCAGGCAGCCGGATCATTCGCGCCGCCGTAGGCCTGCGCCGTGCCCGCGGCCAGCGCAAGCGCCGCGTTCTCGGCAAACGTCCCCACCGACTGCGCGGGATTGGCCGATATGAGCAGGTAGCCGGGGCTGGGCATCGTCAGCGTGACGCGCGTGAGTGTGGAGACCGACGGGTCCGTGTAGCTCACGCCCAGGCTCTCGGGGGTGACGCCCGGCTGGGCACTCGCATGCCCCTCCACGCGCAGGCCCTGCGTCCAGCTGCCCGAGCCATACGCGTCGAACACGTCGATCACCACGTCGTAGGGCAGGGTGTTATATACGTCAAAGCTAAAGGTGAGCGTGGTGTAGGACCCCAGCGCCTCGTCAAGGTCGCCGGCGACGACGTCAGAGACGTTTGTCACGTAGACGCCGCCCAGGTCATAGAGGGCCGTGAGCGTGTTGGCGTCGGCCGCCGAATCGGGGTAGAACGCCGGCAGCGTGTCGGTCCTGTAGGCGTAGGCGGCCACGCCCTGCGGCGCGGCGACCGAGCTCACGTCGGTGCCCAGCCCCGTGGCCTGAAACTCGATGGCACAGGCCATGAGCACGGGGTTCTCCTCCGCGCTGAAGGCGCAGACCCACGCCTCGCTCGTGCCGCCGTAGTAGATGGTGACCGTGAAGGACACGTCATCGGAGAAGGCCTGCGACTCGATCCAGCCGACCGTCGAGGGGATGTAGATGCGCTGCAGGTTTGGACAGTCAAAGAAGGCAAGCGACCCGATCCGTCCCACGCCCTCGGGGATCTCCGCCGAGGCAAGCTTGCCGCAACCGTAGAACGCCCAGCTTGGGACCTCGGACAGGCCGGACGACAGGCGTACCTCGGCGAGGTTTGCGCAGGACATGAACGCCATCTCGCCCAGATAGGTCACGCTGTCGGGCAGCGCTATGCTCACAAGGCCGCTCATGTGGAAGGCGCCCTCGCCGATGCTCGCAAGACCTGCCGGCAGCTCGATCGCTCCCAGGTCCAGGGCGTTAGCGAAGGCGTTGTCACCGATCGAGGCGAGCGTGGAGGGAAGCGTGACGCTCGCCAGATAGCGCATGCCGAAGAGGGCGTTGGCACCCACCGTGGTGACGCCCTCGCCGATGACGACCGAGGTGACCTGATCGCGCACGCCATACCAGGGCACCTGATCGGAATTGCCCCAGTCGTACATGGGACCCGCGCCCTCGATCACGAGCGTGCCGCTCGCAGAGTCAAACGACCAGGTCAGAGCGTCACCGCAGGGTGCGTTTATCGTGACGTCCGCACCTGGCGCACCCGGGGACGTGCCTTGGCCGGGATCGCCTGAGCCCTCGCCAGGACCGCCCGCGACATCGGCCAGCGCTGAAGCTGGCAGGGCGATGACGAGAAGCGAGAGAGCGAGAATGGTCGCAGAGACGATGGCCATGGCCTCGCGCAGGCATGTGACTTTGTGCCGACGTCCCTCTTTTGCACCCATGGCACGCTCCGTTCGTCCTTGTCGCTCCCCGGCATCACACGCGACCATGCGAGTGCCACATGCGGCCCCGCGCGGCCCCAACAACTCGCAGCCAGCCTCAACCCTCAGCCCTCAGCCAGCCGATGCTGCCCCGTATCTTACAACAACGACCGCAGTGTCGATGAATCCAGGTCGCGCGGGTCATGCCCTGCCATCGGCACGCGAAAAGACGTGATCCATGGGATGCGTCAGGTTTTTGCATGCCCAAAAGGGGCGAATCGGGAAAGTTTTGGCACTTTGGTACGAGTCAACTGGCAATCTGACTAGGATGGTTAATGTCTCGTTTATTGATGCAACATTTGTTTTGAATAATCTGCAGTAATTACGTCGATAGACGTTCGACAAAAAAACTCGCCCAATTGAGAGAGTCGTACCAAAGTCCCCTTTTCTTCCACCTGGGAGGCATTTTGGCGTGCAAACGGCCGCGGGCCCCAGAGGAGGCGCTGCGGGCGAGGGTCCGGGAGGGCCAGCTTGGCCCCGACCACCCAAACCTCCGCGCAACGCAGCCGCAACTCCCTGGGATGCCCGTGCCGCAGCCCAGCCGCATCTCCCAAAGTGCCCGCCAGGATGCCTGCGCCGTACCCTACCCCTTGGCGTCCTCCCCCAGGGCGGCCGCCAGCGCCTGCAGCGCATGGAAGCGGTGCGAGATGGCGTTCTTCTCCTGGGGCTCCAGCTCCGCCATGGTCTTGCCGGGCGTGTCGTCCGGCAAGAACAGCGGGTCATAGCCAAAGCCGTGCTCCCCGCGCTCCTCGAAGCCGACCCTGCCCTCGCAGTGGCCGATGCCGCACAGGCGGGCGCGACTGTCCACGTAGGCCACGCAGCTCGTGAAGCGCGCCGTGCGCTCGGAGGCGGGCACGTCCCGAAGCTCGCTCAGCAGCTTGGCGTTGTTCGCGGCGTCGTCACCGTGCACGCCGGCGTAACGGGCGGAGTATACGCCCGGCGCACCGCCCAGCGCGTCGACGACCAGTCCCGAGTCATCCGCCACCGCGGGCAAGCCGGTGGCCTCGTGGGCGGCTTGCGCCTTGATGAACGCATTCTCCTCGAAGGTGTCGCCCGTCTCCTCGGGATCGGGGAAGTCGCCCAGCTCCTTGATGGAGACAAAGCGCGTCCCCGGCATGCTGCTGGAGAGGATGGCCTCAATCTCCACCACTTTGTGGGCGTTGCCCGTCGCCACGACGACGGTGCGGCACGCCTGCCCGTCCCCGCGCTGCTCTTGGCACTGTGCGACGTCCGGCGCGGCCTGCGCCATCTCGCTTTGCACGCCCGCCCCGGCGCCCGTCTGACCGCTTACATCACCCATCGCCTAGTCACTCCATCCCACGCACTCGTCCTGCACGCGCAGCAGGTAGTCGATGCTCTTCTCCGACACGTCGAGCAGCTCGCCCAGACGCTGGCGCGAGAAGGGCGTGCGCTCGCCGGTGCCCTGCAGCTCCACGAACTCGTGGTGGCCGGTGCACACCAGGTTCATGTCGATCTCGGCCTCGGAGTCCTCGGAGTAGTCCAGGTCACACACGAGGCGGCCCGACACCATGCCCACCGAGACGGCCACCACCTGGTCGATGATGGGCAGCCGGCCGATCTTCTTGGCGTTGACCCAGACCATCAGGGCGTCGTGCAGGGCAACCCAGGCGCCCGTGACCGCGGCGGTGCGCGTGCCGCCGTCGGCGTTGATCACGTCGCAGTCCACGGTGACCGTGTACTCGCCCAGGGCCTTGAGGTCACACACCGTGCGCAGCGCGCGGCCGATGAGTCGCTCGATCTCCATGGAGCGGCCCTTGCGCTTGGCGGTCTCGCGGCGCGAGCGCGTGGTGGTTGAGCAGGGCAGCATGGCGTACTCCGCGGTGATCCACCCCGCGTGCGAGCGCATGCGCCAGCCCGGCAGCCCCTCCTCGATGGTGGCCGCGCACAGCACCTTGGTCTGGCCGAAGCTGACCTCGCACGAACCCAGCGCGTGCGGCAGCACGTCGCGCACGAGCGTGACGGGGCGCATCTGGTCCTCGGCGCGCCCAAAGGAGCGCGTCAGGGCGATGCTGGCGTCTGCGGGACTCTGTGACATGTGATCCTCTTTCCTGTTCTGCTGTTCTGCTGTTGTGCTGTTGTACTGTCCTGTTCAGCTGTCCTGCCGTCCGGCCAAACCAGCCCGGTCTGGCCGCCTGGCACGTCTGTTGCGGGGCGCCGCACCGTCGCGCGATACCGTCTGTCCCCCTCGCGCGGGGCCCCGCCTCTTCGCGCGGCGTCGCCCCCTATGCGGTGTCAGCCTGCCGGGCGCCGCCCGTCTCCACGAGACTCTCCAGATCGCGCAGGTCGACGCGCTCGATCGAGGCGAGCGGGCGACCGAAGATGAACTGACCGGCCGCCGCGAAGGTGGTGATGTCGTCGGCGGTGGTGGCGAATCGATGGCGGACGAGCGAGCCGGGCATGGCGAGCTGATGGCGCCTGCGCAGGGTCGAGACCACCTCGCGCGTGGTCTCCTCGGCCGAGGACACGATCGAGACCTCCGGCCCAAGCACCTCGCGGATGGCGGGGGTGAGCAGCGGGAAGTGGGTGCAGCCCAGCACGAGCGTGTCGATGCCCGAGCCCGCCAGCGGCCGCAGGTCCTGCGCCACCACCTCGCGCACCTTGTCGTTGAGGAAGACGTCCCGGTCGCGGCGCCAGTCCTCGTGCAGGTGGTGGCCGGTGGCAAGCTCGTCCTCGACGAGCGGCACGAAGCGCGGCGTGGCGAGCGACACGACCTCCACGCCCGCGTCGATGCGGTGGATGGCGCGCACGTACGCGTCGGAGGCTATGGTGAGCGGCGTCGCTATGACGCCCACGCGCCGGGAGCGCGTCGACTGGATGGCGGCGCGGGCGCCGGGGTCGATGACGCCGATCACCGGCACGTCGAACGTGCGCTGGGCAAGCGGCAGCGCGGCGGCCGTGGCCGTGTTGCAGGCGATCACGACCAGCTTCACGCTGCGCTGGGCGAACCAGGCGCCGATCTGCCGCACGAAGCCGCGGATCTCGTCGGCGCTGCGCACCCCGTAGGGACAGCGCTTGGTGTCGCCCAGGTAGTAGACGGACTCGTGAGGCAGGGCCCGCGCGATGGCGCGCGCCACCGTGAGCCCACCCATCCCCGAGTCGAATATGCCGATGGAAGATCCCGGGGTCGCCGCGGCGCCCGATGCGCCGGCATCCCCCCAGAACCCCGGAGCCACCGGCTGAGCCCGTCCTGGCCGTGCGTGCTGTTCCATGGGTCTCCGTCCCCTCGTGCCCGGCCGACTCGCGCCCGGACGCGTCTTCTTCGCATGCGTCGCCACCCCGCGCGCCGCGCTCGGCCTGGCACACGTGCCTCAAGCGCGGCGCGGACGTGCCGTATTGTATCCCACGCGTGTGAACTCGGTGCGATCACTCTCACCATGTGAAGGCGCCATATGGAGGCGCGTTCAGGATTGGGAGTTTTGCGGGACTGTGCCCCTCCCCCACGGAAGGGCGACGCGCCGGACGGGCGCGTTGGCGTAAACTAAAGGCTGAATGTACGCTCAAGGCCAAACGCACGCGCCTCGCACCGCCAGGTTCGGCCGTGTCGCGGAAGGGACGGTGACCCATGCGCTTCCTCATAGCCCCCGACTCGTTCAAGGGCACGCTCTCGTCGCTGGAAACCTGCCGCGTCATGGCCGAGGGCATATGCTCCGGCTGTCCCGACGCCCAGACGCGGGCCGTGCCCCTGTCGGACGGCGGCAACGGAACCATGGACGCGTTTCACTCCATCTTTGGTGGCCAGCAGGTCGAGTCGTGCGTCACCGGCCCGCTCGGCAAGCCCGTCCACGCCACCTACGCCATCCTCCCCGACGACACCGCCGTGATAGAGATGGCGGCGGCCTGCGGCATGCGCCTCGTCGAGGAGGGCTTCAACCCCGCCAAGGCAACGACCTACGGCGTGGGCGAGCTGATGCTCGACGCGGCCAGGCGCGGATGCACCACCATCCTGCTGGGCCTGGGCAGCTCGTGCACCAACGACGGCGGCTGCGGCGCGGCCGCGGCCTGCGGTGTCAGGTTCCTCGACCGCTACGTGGAGCCGTTCGTGCCCACCGGGTCGACGCTGGGCGCCCTTGAGTCGATCGACGCCTCGGGCCTGGCGAGCGAGCTGCGCGACGTCGAGATCAGGACGATCTGCGCGGTGTCCAACCCCCTGTGCGGGTCGCTGGGCACAAGCGCGACCTTCGCCCCCGGCAAGGGGGCGCTGCCCACCGTCGTGAGCGAGCTCGACGCCAACCTGGCGCATCTCGCCGTCATCATCGGGCGCGACCTGGGCATCGACGTCCTTGACATGCCCTGCGCCGGCGCCGGCGGCGGCATGGGCGCAGGCATGGCCGCGTTCTTTGGCGTGACGCCCACCCTGGGGATCGAGACGGTCCTGGAGATCTCGAAGTTCGACGAGCTGCTCGCCCAGACCGACTGCGTGTTCACCGGCGAGGGCTGCTTTGACGTTCAGAGCCTGCACGGCAAGGTGGTCGCCGGCGTCGCCCGGCACTGCAAGGCGGCGGGGATCCCCGTCGTGGCCGTGGTGGGCTCGATGGACGAGGCCCTGCTCGACGCGGGCCGCGCGCTGGGCGTGACGCACTTCGCGCCCGTCAGCACCTCGAGCCAGCCGCTGGCGAGCCTCACCAAGAAGCCGCGCTCCAGGCTGTCCCGCACGGCCGCCCACGCCGCAGAGCTCATCTGCTCGGGCGGTGAAGTGCCCGCCTACATCCCGCCGCCGCTCGACTGACGCGACGGGCCCTTTGCGGCCGCGCCGCTTCTACCCCGAACGGCCCTCCCGCCAACCGCAGCCCGCCGGCCCGCACGGCCGGCACACACGCCACCGAAGGAGACCCATGCGCACCACGCCTCGCAACGCCGACCGCCCCACAGCACGACCGGACACGAACGCCACCGGTAACCCGGCGCTGCAGTACTCGCGCGACGCCGGTGGGGCCCGCTACGCCGGGGACTACCAGGGGCGCAAGCGCCGCAAGAACATCAGGCGCGGCGTCATCCTAGGCGTCGTGGGCCTGATCGTCGTGGCGCTGATCGCCCTGGTGGTGTGGGCGCTTGTCTTTGTGGGAACCATCGGCAGCCGCATGAACCAGGGCGTGTCCGACGAGACGCGCGCCATGCTGGCCAGCCAGCAGGCCGATGCCCGCGCCCGTGCCGCGTCGAGCCTGACCGAGGCCGGCGCCGACCTGCCCGCCAACTGGGAGGACACCACGCCCTTCTACATGCTGCTGCTCGGCGTTGACGAGAGCCTCAACCGCACCGAGGGCGACGAGGCCGAGCTCTACGGCACGGGGGCGGCCTTCCGCAGCGACACCATCATCTTGGCGCGCATCGACCCCGGCAACAAGCAGGTTACCCTGGTGTCCATCCACCGCGACACCTGGGTCAACATCGACGGCGTTGATCAGAAGATCAACGCGGCCTACGCGCTGGGCGGCGTGTCCAAGGTCATCGAGGTGGTCTCCCAGTTCGCCGGCGTGCCCATCAGCCACTACGCCGAGGTGGACATCGACGGCCTGGCCGCCATCACCGACGCGGTTGGTGGCGTTGAGGTGACCGTACCCTACGAGATCAACGACCTGGACTACGCTGGCTACCTGCCGGCCGGCACGCAGGTGCTCAACGGCGAGGAGGCGCTCATCTTCACCCGCTCGCGCCACGCCTACGACGACCTGGGCGACGGCGACCGCTACCGCGCCGCGAACCAGCGCGCGTTTTTGGCAGCGCTGGCCAACAAGCTGCTCTCGTCGAGCCCCACCACCATGGTGGCGGCCATCAACGCGCTGTCCCAGTATGTGACCACCGACCTCACGATCGAGCAGATCGCCGGCCTTGCCCTCACCATGCAGGGGATCGACACGGGTACCGACATCTACTCCACCATGAACCCGACCGAGAACCAGTACATCAACGGGCAGTCCGTCGAGCTCTCGATCGACGACCAGTGGCATGAGATCATGGCGGCCGTCGATGCCGGCGAGCGCCCCATGACCGACTACGCCTACATCGACCCGCTCAACGACATCAACAGCGACACCCCCGAGAGCGACCCCACCACCAGCGGGGGCAACGACGCCACGGGCACGACCAGCACGGCGGACAGCGCCACCGCGACCGACGCGCAGACGAGCACCACGCAGGCAACGAGCACGGCCTCGACGCCCGCCAACCCCGACATCGTCGTGAACGTGAAGAGCGTGGCCGGAGCGGATGCGAACGCCGGCACGATCTCGGAGCTCGCGGCTCTGGGCTACACCAACGTCGAGGACGGCGGCGCGGCCACTGGCCTGTCTGCCGGCGGCACGACCTACGTCGTCTATGAGGACGACGCCTACGCCTCCGAGGCGCAGGCCATTGCCGACGCCATCGGCGGCGTTGCGATTGACGGCGAAGGAACCTGGGTCGTCGCCGGCGACGTCATGGTGGTCACCGACGCGGAGTAGCGAAAAGGTAGCGAGAAAGCGCAGGCACAGGACGCGGATCGGCACGCTCATGCGACGCGTGCCTCCTCCCCACCGCCCAGCAAACGCCCCGCATGGCAGCCCCCGCCGGCAGCCATGCGGGGCGTTTTCGTTGCGACAGGCCCCTCTGGGCCTCTCCTCCGTGGCCCCTCTGTGTTCCACTTCCGCGTTCGACTGGTCAGGATACCGAGATCTGTGTCGCGATGGTCAGGATCTCGAGTTCTGTGTGACCCTACTGAAAAGGTAGGGAAATCGACGAGGCCTCTGCCTGCGGTGATACGAACGACGTTTATGGTAGCATCGAAAAACGGGCCGAAAACGCCCGTTTTGGCGCACAGAACTCGCCATCCTGACCAGGTGGGCATGCGCCGGCGACACATAACTCGCCTTCTTGACCAGTGCCCGCACAGAACTCGCCGTTCTGACCACATCCTGGCCACTGCCGGCGTCACGTTGGACGCCGCTGGACACAGAACTCGCCGTCGTGACCAGACAGACGCCGCCAGTGTCTTGCCTCAGCGAGGAGCGCGTCTATCGTGTCCTGCTTTCCCTGCGTGTAGCGGGCGCGCTCATGTGAGAAGCGGGCAGCAAGCCGTAGCTTGCATGCCTCGTATTCCCGGGCCTTTTCGGGAAAGGACCGCAGGTAGTCACGGAAATCAAGGTAGTCCCTCCACGCAGGGCCACCATACTCCACGACATGTACGTGATGGGTGCGCGTGTCCCTTGCAAAGTCCCCCACAACAAAAAGCAGCTGGTTCGGGACGTCTTGCCCTCGCAGGATGAAACCGTGATGCTCAAGCTGCGGCGCGTGCTCGACGACCCCCTGAACGTCGTGGACGCCGACGGCGATGTCGATGATCGGCTTGGCGCAAATCAGGGGAATGGCAGTACTCCCGACGTGCTGAATGTCCACGACGATGTCGCCGAGCGCCTCGCGCAGCGCACGAACGGCCTCCTGCGCGAGGGTATCCCACTCTCTACGGTGAGGTATGAGCTCGACCTGGCCACGTCTCAGCCCCATGTCCATTCCCACACCTCCGTTCGTGCGATCCCACACCCATGCGATATGATGTCCACGAGGGGACATGCCCAAAATCGCACTCGAGCGCCTATGCCAGATGGATATCAGAGGACGGATACCAGGGATGACCGCGAGGCCGACGTGGTTGACCGTGGACCACGGGCGTCGCGGCGCATAGATGTAAAAGCGGACTCCCCATAGCGAACAAGGCGTCCGCCGCGGGGAATCCGCTCATCAGTTGTTGGTGGAGGCGCGGAGAATCGAACTCCGGTCCACAGCCATCCCCTGAGAGGCATCTCCAGGCTCAGACGTCGTTCGGATCTCGGGTGCGTCAAGCACGACGTCAGGCGATCGGCACCCCAGCCAGTTCGATCTTAGCCTGCGGCATACCGGCTACGTCCGCAGGAGCAGTCCTCATGAATGGCGTCGCCCCGGAGCTGAGGACGGACTCCGGTTTGACGTCGCTGACTAATTAAGCAGCGAGGGCATAACGAGGCTTGTCATTTATTTTGACAAGTACCCCTGTTTAACGTGGCGAGGAGACCACGGCCTGCTTCCTCTCTCAGGACAACCATGTCGAAACCAGTCGCCCCCATGGCGCGGCTCTAAGGCCAGCTTGGGCGCTGCGTTCCACCCTTTCAAAGTGCTCCCGCACGCACGGACGCCATGCCCTACGTGCATATGCTTCCGCATGAACATGCCTCCACAAGCACATGTTTCCGCAAGCGCGGGCACATTTCCGCACGCGCTCCTATGCATGTGCAGATGCGCATGTGCGGATAGTTGAATATATCCCTATCCGAGCAGAGAGTCAAGCCCGTTGTTCTGCGCATGGCCGCTCGGCCGGCCTTCGGCAAGCGCCCGCAGCTCCGTCGTGAGCGCCGTCCGCGCGGCCATCGAGATCTTTCCGCGCGCGCACACCACGGTCTGGCCCGCCTCCTCGCGCAGGACGACCTGGCACTCCTCCCGCTGGCGACACACCAGCATGAGAATGCCGAAGATGATGAGCGGCACGATCACGACGCACGCCACGCCACCCACGATACGACCCGTGGTAAGGTAGCGATGCTCGAGCATGAGGATGTCGCGAGCGCGGCTCACCACGGTCGTGTCGTCCGTCCAGCCGCCCCTCGCCGCCTCCAGCGCACGGATCAGCCGTCGGGAGACCTCGCCGAGCTCCTGGTCGACGCGCGTCTCAAGGTCGATGTTCTCGCCTGCCTGCGCCATCGTCACCCCAATCGTAGGTGCCAGCCACATCGCGCGCCAATCGCCGCGCGGCCGCCTCTCGGCAGGGGCGCCCGCACTCGGCCATGTCGCTGCGCATGCGGCGACTTTGTCTGCCATCGTCGATCTTAGCAGGCGACACGTCGACGGGGCATCGCATGGGGTATGTTTAGGCGAAAGCTTGCGAGAACAGCATCAACGCAAAGATGAGGGGGTCGCCATGTCTCAGGATACCGCGCTCGTGCTCGAAGGCGGAGGCTTTCGCAGCATGTTCACCTCCGGCGTGCTCGACGTGTTCATGGAGCGAGGGCTCTACGGGTTCGGCAGCGTGTGGGGCGTCTCGGCGGGGGCGCTGGTGGGCGCGTCGTTCGTGTCGCGCCAGGTCGGCCGGTCGTGCCGCATCAACCTCGCCTATCGAGACGACCGTCGCTACATGAGCGCCTACCAGCTCGCCACCACGGGCAACATCATGAGCACGACCTTCCTCTACCAGGACGTCCAAAACGAGCTCGACCCGTTTGACTACGTGACGTTCAACAGCTCGGCGACCACCCTGTACGCCGTGGCGAGCGACGTGGTGTTTGGCCAGCCAGCCTACCTCGAGGTGGACAGCCTTCCCGAAAAGACCGACTACCTGCGCGCCTCGGCCTCGCTTCCCATGGTGTCACAGATCGTGGAGGTGCAGGGGCGGCGCTACCTCGACGGCGGCACGTGCGACTCGGTGCCGGTCGAGCAAGCGCTGCGGCAGGAGGGCACCGCACGCGCCGTGGTGGTGCTCACCCAGGACCGCGCGTATGCCAAGAAGCCCGTCAGCACCCCGGGAGCCCTGCGCACGCTCTACGGCGACTACCCCTACTACCTAGAGGCGCTGCTCACGCGCCCCGAGCGCTACAACGCCCAGCGGCAGCGCATCTGGGAGCTGGAGCGCCAGGGATCCATCGTGGTCATCGCGCCCGAGCGGCCCGTGGAGGTGGGCAACATGGAGCATGACGGCGCCAAGCTGCTCGACCTCTACCAGCAAGGCCGCGACGTCGCCAGCAAGGCGCTGGCGGACGTCGCGGCCT
>CAWVLT010000064.1:0-102046 GCA_963930185.1 Coriobacteriia bacterium
AAGGTCCTGCGCGCCCGCCCTGCCGGGCCGCGGCGCAGGGACGTATGTTGCCACCGCGCGGGGGGAAGGTCAAGGGGGAGTTTGGGAAAATAAGGCTCTCTACACCTCAGTATTACGTGATTTACCTATATCTACCTGCTTGTTTGATGTGTTGCACATCTTTTTATCCGACTTGTTTTTCTCTCTTCTGCTTCATCTTCTGTTCATAATTCCACGCTCGATATGCCTGCTAAGCGCAAGGGGCAGGCAGATCGTCAGTCATGACGCCCGCCTGCCCCATCATCTGGTGCACATATATATGGCCTGTGGCTAGCGATGGCCAATGCCGAACATGCGGCCCAAAAGCCCGCGCGTCACCCGGCCCTCGCCCCATCCTCTTGGATGCAACGTCCTTTTCTGACGCGCATCCACCTCGCTCACGCTCACCCTAGCAAGCTAGTGCTCCTCGTCCAAGAGCTCGACATGGATCTTGCCGCTGAAGACGCGATAGGCGATCACGTGATAGACAAGCACCAGCGGAACGCCGATGCACGCAATGATGAACATCGTCTTGAGCGTGAGCTCTGACGCGGCAAAGGGAGCCGCGATCGTGATCGTCTGTCCTGCGTTCTCGGCCGCCATGGGGGCGAAGAGCGGATCGCCGGCGGGCACGAGGCTCGGGAACAGGCTTGCCGCAAACGCTACCACCACGCACGCGCTAGCGATTGCCACGAGCACGAACGCACGCATGCCGCCCCTGCCGCTCGTCGCCAGGGCAACGATGAGCGCGAGGCACGCGACGACGCCCGCGGCCACGCGCAGGACCAGAGGAAGCCCCGGCAGCGCGTAGAGCTCCCCGGCCTGCGGCAGGTTCGGCAGCTCAGCGAACAGATACGCCAGACCAACCAGCGCGAACATCGCGATGGCGATGCGCAGGGCAGCCGGGCGCACCTGGGCCACCCGCGCGCTCAGCGGCCCCTCCCCGATGCGCGCTCCCAGCCAGCAGGCGCCAAGCGCCACGCAGAGCGAGAGGCTCAGCAGGCCGCACAGCACGGGGAACATGCCGAGCAGCTGGACGAAACGCTGGGGGAAGTCACCCGCGACATCGCCGTTTGCCAGCAACGGGACGGTGTTGATGAGGTTGCCGCATGCCACGCCGAACAGCACGGCGGGCAGCAGTGACCCGACGAAGAACGCACCCTCGAAGAAGCGGCGCCCCTTCCCGGAGGGGAGATCGCCGATAAAGTGGATGGAAACCGCCCTCAGGATCAGGGCAAAGAGGACGACCATGATCGCGAGATAGAACCCCGAGAACACCGTGGCGTACGCCGGCGGGAACGCCGCGAACAGCGCGCCTCCCAACGTAAGCAGCCACACCTCGTTGCCGTCCCAAACAGGACCGATGGAGAGGCGCATGGCGGCGCGCTCCTTCTCGTCCTTGCTCAGGAATGGGTAGAGAATCCCGACGCCAAGGTCAAAACCGTCGAGCACGAAGTACCCGATCATCAGCACGGACAGGAGAACGAACCAGATGAGCTGAAATGTCGTGATGTCCACCATCGTCCTTACGCCTCCTCTCCCGTGTTCGGACGACCAGGACGCGCCTCGCTCGGCTCGGCCGCGCAGACGCATCGCGCCTCACTCCCCGCGTCGGAGAACATCGACGGGACCTCCTCCGGCTTCGGCTCGCCTTCGGCCCGGGAGATGACGGGCCCCCTCTTGATGATGCGGCTGACAATGGTGATCCACGCGACAAAGATGATGAGGTAGATCACCACGAAGCAGACGATGGTGAACAGCAGCTCGCCCGCGCTCACCGCGCCGGAAATCGCCTCGTCGGTGCGCAGGAGCCCCTGGACGACCCAAGGCTGGCGACCGAACTCGGCGGTGAGCCAGCCCAGCTGGATGGCAAGCATGGGGAACAGCGGCGAGATGATCAGCAGGCGAAGCACCCACTTGTTGATGCTGGGAGCCTCTCCTTCCGGGCACTTCCTGATCCGAGCAAACGTAACCCACAGGGCGGCGATGAGCACCAGCACGATGGCGCCGCAGAGCATGACCATGCCATGATAGGTCTGGAACACCAGCCCAGTGGGCGGAAGCTCGTCGACGTCCACCCCCTCGGCCGCAGCCGCGTCATACAGGCCCGGATACTCCTTGTCGAAGTTGCCTGACGCGAGGAAGCTCGTGCCGCCGGGGATGCCCAGACCGACGACCCGCTCGTTTTTGGTGTCGACGTACCCGAACAGATAGAGCGCCGCCGGCTCGGTCTCGTACTGGCCCTCCATCGCCGCCAGCTTCAGCGGCTGGTTTTCGGCGACCACGACGGCCTGCGAGTGAGCGGTCGGCAGCAGGATCACCGTGGCGACGAGCGCCATGATCGTGGCGCTTGTCATCGTGGACTTTGCGAAGTGCAGGTCCCTCTTCTTGAGCAGATACCACGCGCTGACCGAAAGCGCGACGAAGGCGCCGGCGATGAGGACGGCGAAGATCGTGTGGCTGTACCGCGCAAGCAGCGACGGGTTGAGCGCCGCGGCGGCAAAGTCGGTGAGCACGGCCTTGGCGCCCGCCTGTGTCTGCACCACCTCATAGCCTGCAGGCGTCTGCATCCAGGAGTTCGCGATGATGATCCACAGCGCTGACAGCATTGAGCCAAGCCACACGAGCCACGTGGACACCATGTAGAACCGCGGGGACACCTTCTTGCGGCCGAACAGCATGACACCGAGGAACACCGACTCGAGGAAGAACGCAAACAGCGCCTCGGCAGCCAGCGGCGCACCGAAGATGTCGCCCACGAACCGTGAGTAGTCCGCCCAGTTGGTGCCGAACGAGAACTCCATGGTGATGCCGGTGGCCACGCCGACGGTGAACGTCACCGTGAAGATCTTGAGCCAAAAGCGGCTCGCCGCACGATCGTGCGGGTCCCTCGTGCGATAGTGGCGTGTCTCGGCGACGGCCATGACCAGGCCCAGACCCACCGAGAGCGGAACGAACACGAAGTGATAGATGACTGTCAGAGCGAATTGGATCCGTGCCAGCATGACCGGATCTGAGAGAATGCCCACAGCAGCCCTCCTCCCCCTCCTGACTCGACCAACGTTACCCAAACGGCAGACACCAGGCGTCCCACGCAGGCGTGAGGGCCCTCGTGGAGACGCCTCGTATGGCGTCTGCTATAAGGTACACCTACCAAGTCACTAGGTACAGACCTAACGGAAGGCTTTTTGCAGGAGCTTTTCAGGCACGCATGATAAGCTGGGATGTTTCTCAGCTCGGCGGACGACCCGTACGATCAGGACAGCTCTCCGCGGGCAAGGGCGCAGCCCTCGTCGAGCAGAGCGTCGCGCTCGAGGATGGTCGAAGCCTCGGCGTACACGTGCACCGTCTGGTCCGCCCCCTCCGAACGCACGAGGAGCCACGCCCCGTCGGCAAACCCAAGCCGCAGGCCGTCGGCGTGGTCGACATCGACCGGTCTCATGCCTGCGATCATCTGGGGGTTCAGGCCGGGAAGCATGTTGCGGAACATCTGGATGGACGCGGCGTCAAGCTGGATGTCCCTCTGCCCGTAGTCCATGTGGCCCACGCGGTCCTCGAGCTCGTCGACAAGCGTGCCCAGCGACTTGCCCGACCGCGCCATGAGCTCGCAGAGGAGCAGGTCGACCAGAAGGCCATCGTACCCGGCGAGATGCGCCGGCAGGGCGATTGCCCCCGAGTCATCGATCGCCAGCAGGACGTCACCCTTCTGCATCTCGGCATACGCCCAGCGCGCGCCCACCGGGATCGCCGTGAGCGGGCAGTTGAGCCGGGCGGCCTGGCGGCGCACGAGCATCGAGCCGGTCGTGGTGAACACCACGCGGCCCGACTGGCGCCGATAGCCCACGAGCAGGTCGAGAAGCAGGGCCGCGATCTTGTAGGGCGAGACGTACACGCCCCTCTCGTCGATCGCCCCCGCCCTCAGGGCGTTCGCGTCGTTGGCAAGCCCCGCGCAGGCGCCTGCCTCCAGCACCGCCCTGCGGCAGTCGCCGAGCCACGACTCCACGGGCTCGGGGCGAATCCCGCCGAAGCCCTCGTCGCGCTCCGCATGCACCTCGGTGACGGCAGCGCCCATTCGTGACAGCGCGTTGGCAAGCCAGCCGTTGGAGGTGCCGTACATGGGGTCGTGCACGACGGACAGCCCGGCGCGCGAGATGGCGTCGGCGTCGACGAACGAGACGAGGCTCTCGACGTAGGGGGTCATGATGTCGACGTCCTCGTAGACACCGGAGTCCGCCGGTGCCTCGGCGGGAATGCTCGACTCGAGGAGCGAGGCGAATTCCTCGGTGCAGGGGCCGCCATCGGCCATGCGCACGCGCACGCCGTTGTGGTCGGGCGTCGCACTGCCCGCCGTCAGGACGAGACCGCCGACGACCGCGGGATCGCGGTTGACGTACCAGCTGAACGCCGGGAGCGGGCAGGCGATCCCCGAGAGCCTGACGGACAGACCCCGCGCCGCCATGACGCGAGACGCGAGCTGCGCCATGTGGCGTCCCTCGCTGCGCATGTCATACCCAACGACGACCGACGCCCCGACGCCATGCCCCCGCAGGAACGCGCAGGCGGCAGCATCGGCAATGCGTGCGACGCTCTCCGCGGTAAAGCCCTCGTCATAGCGGGCGTTCCACCCGTCAACGCCGAAGCGTATCGATTCCATAAGCCGCCTCCCCCACTGTTGCGCACGTCCTCGATCGCGCATGACGATCTAAGGGTACCCCGTGCGCAAGACAGCTAACCCGTTGCGAGCAAAGTTCAAAAACAGCGGGGCCGCCACCCGGCACGTCCGGATGGCGACCCCATTCGCTAGCATTGCCCGCAACGCGGCAGGCCTCATCGCTAAAGAGCGCGCTACTCCTCGCGCAGGATGTCCGCCAGCGCCTCGCGCAGAGCGGGAGCGAAGCGCTCGTCGGCAAGGCCCATGCGCACGCCGGCGGCGACTAGGTTGGGCACCGTGCCCGTGTCATGCCCCTCGCTGGGATCGATGACCACGGCATACATCTCCTCGTCCTCGAGCGCGCGCACCAGCGCGTCGGTGAGCTGGATCTCGTTGCCCTTGCCGGGCTGCTGGCTCGCCAAAAGCTCCATGACGCGGGCCGAGAGGAGGTAGCGCCCAAAGATGGCCAGGTGGCTCGGGGCGTCGGCCAGGGCAGGCTTCTCCACCATCGAGGTGACCTTCCACACGGCGCCGGGCTCGCCGGACGCCACGGACTGTCCCTCGCAGCCCGACAGGACGCCCACGCACTCGCCACCGATGATGCCGAAGCGAGAGACCTCGCTGTCGGGAACCGCGATGACGGCGATGACGCTCGCGCCGCCGTGCGCGCGCGAGACCTCGCAGAGCTTGGGGAGGATGGACCGATCGGGCACGACGACGTCGCCGAGCAGCACGTAGAACGCCTCGTCACCGGTGAGGGAGGCGGCGCAGTGCACCGCGTCGCCAAGGCCGGCGGGGTCATCCTGGTAGACATAGGAGACCGCGAGCGCGCCGGCATGCTCGCAGGCGTCGGCATACTCGTCCTTGCCGCGCTCCCTCAGCATGGAGACGTACTCCGGGTTCGCGGAGAAGTACTCCTCGATGAGCGGCTTCGCGTGCGACGTGACGATGACGCACTCGTCGCACTCCGGCGCGTCGAGGGCCTCCTCGACCACGTACTGGATCACCGGCCGGTCGAGCACCGGCAACATCTCCTTGGGGACCGACTTCGTCGTGGGCAGGAACCGAGTACCGAGACCAGCGGCAGGGATGATTGCCTTCATACCAGATGACACCCTTCCAAGCATCGGCCATGCCCGCCGGCGCCTGCGCGTAAGGCGACGCGACATGGGCAGGCATCTTCCTTCGTGTCCGTTCACTTTAGCGCACGGGACACCCACACATGTAGATGTCCCGTGACGCAGCGCGCATCTTGATAAAAAAGACGGCAGGCAAAGGGCGTGTCGTCACAAGACCGGGCGCTCAGCGCCAGGGATCCTCCTCCACGGCCGCTTGCGAGGGGGGACGGTCGGAAAAGGGATCGTAGCCGTCATCATCCTCGCGCTCGGGCCGAAGGAACGCCCGAACCCGGTCGCCCTCGGCGACCGCGCGCCGACTGCCGGAATCGGACGATCCCAGCCGGCTTGCCGCGAGAATGCGCTCGCGCAGCGCCCGCGCCCGCTCGTCCACCTCTCGTCCCATGGCGCGGCGCCTACTCGCCGTCCGACTCGCGCGCGGAAGCCTGCGCCTGCGTTGCCTTGGCGAGCTCGCGCTCGTCCTGCGACACAGTGAGCTTGCGGATCCTGCCGGCCTCGCGCACCATGAAGACGCCCGTCACGATGATGGCCAGCGCATCGGCCACCGACGGCGCCGCGGTGAGTGCGACCAGGGGCGTGCAGCCAACGATGCCAGGCATGATCATGGGAACCAGGAACAGGGACGGCAGGTAGAAGATCAGCTGGCGCGTGAGCGTCAGGAACGTCGCCTTGATGGGCTGCCCGGTTGCCTGGAAGTAGTTGGAGCCGATGACCTGGATCGGGACGACCGGGAAGAAGAACGTCATGTACAGAAACGCCTGGTCGGCGAAGTCGTGCAGGCTGCCGGGCAGGTTGAAGAACGACATGATCTGGCTGCAGAACGCGCGACAGGCGATCCACAGCGCCAGGTTGACGACCAGGGCGATGGCGATGGTGGTCCACAGGGTCCTGGTCACGCGGTGGTACTGGCGGGCGCCGTAGTTGAACCCGAGGATGGGCTGGGCGGCGATGGAGAAGCCCATCACGACGAAGAACAGGATCTGGATGATCTTCTGGGCCGTGCCGATGACCGCGAGGGCTCCGTCGGCGCCGATGACGTCGGCCGGGCCGAGGTTGGCGATCTGCACGTTGAGCATGCTCGACGTGAACGAGGCCGCGACGTTCACGGCAAACGTCGAGAGGCCCAGCGAGGCGATGGACCCGATGATGCGCATGTTGGGCCTGAGATACTCGAGGTGCAGGCGCATCTTGCAGCGCTTGGAGACGAAGTACTGGATGACCATGACGGCCGAGACGAGCTGCCCGCCCACCGTTGCCAGGGCGGAGCCGCTCATGCCCCAGCCAAAGAGCATGACGAAGAAGTAGTTGAGGATGGCCGACACGACAGCGCCGACGAACATGATGACCAGCGCGTACATGGGAGCGCCGTCAGTGCGCACGAAGTTCGAAAGGCCGGCGCCTATCGCCTGGAGCACGAAGCCCAGCAGGATGATGTGGCAGAACTGGCGCGAAAGCTCGCGGTTGGCCTCCGTCGCCCCCAGGATGGTGAGCAGCGGGTCGAGCAGGATGAGCGAGAGTATTGTGAGGATGACGGGCACCACGATGAGCATGAGCAGGGAGTTGCCCAGCGTGCGCTCGGCCTCCTCGGGCTTGCCCCCGCCCAGCTTGATGGCGGCGCGCGCGTTGCCGCCGGCACCGAACCACGCCGCGAAGGCGCCCATGAGCATCATGATGGGAAACGCCACCGTGGTGGCGGCGATGCCGTTCTGGCCGACGGCGTTGCCGACGAAGTAGGTGTCGATGAGGTTGTACAGGGCGCTCACCATCATGGAGAGGATGGCGGGCGGTGCGTACTGCATGAGGAGCTTGGGGATGGGGGCGGTGCCCAGGGGGTTGTCCAGCTCCTCCTGCCGTCGTGCTTCCTTCTGCTGAATCGTGCTCGAGCTCATGTGTAGATCACGCCTTCCGTTCGGCCGTCCGCCCTGCGGACAAAAGCGCCCCCGCAACCACACGGGAGCGCCCGTCGATTCCGCTCTGCATCGTGAGAGATTCCGGCAGGCCGCAGCATTTTGGGGCGCACCTGCGCACTGACATGCCTGCACGCACAATTATCTACCGATGCCCGCGCCCCTCAAAGCACCTCACGAAACACCCATGCCATACCGGCGCCGCGCGAGCAACGCGGGTCACAAAGGTCACGCCTCGCGAAACTCGAAGTGCCCGACGGCCCCTCGCGCCTCGGCGGGAATGTCGCCAGGCGTCGGCGTGACGTCGCGCAGGCCGGCCTCGGCGGCGACGCCCTCGCTGCGGTACGCCTGCACCGCCCAGCTCTCGACGCCCTCGTCGGCAAGCTGGCGGGCGATGGTGACGATGTCCTCGGCGCCCAGAAGGTCGGGGTGCCAGGTCGTGCGGCATTCGTAGTCGATGCCGGCGCGCTGGATGACGTGCAGGCTCTCCCGGGCTCGCTCCCCCGAGCCGCGCCCACCCGTGATGCGATCCCACGCGTCCCACGGCGCCTTCATGTCAAGCCCCACCCAGGACACGTCGTCGATGATGGCCGCAAGGCGCTCGGGATAGGCGCCGGAGGTGTGCAGGCCAACGAGGAAGCCGCGCTCGCGCACCGCCCGCACCGCTTCGGCGAGGGCGGGCTGGGCCAGCGGCTCGCCGCCCGAGAACACCACGCCGTCAAGCAGGCCACGACGGGTGTCGAGCAGCCGCAGGAGGTCGTCGAACGACGCGCCGGGATCCCCGGCTTCGTCGCGGGACGCCTCCCGCAGCCCGGCGTTCTGACAGTAGGCGCATCGGTACGGGCAGCCGCGCAGAAAGCAGACGGCCGCCATCTTGCCCGGCCAGTCCACCGTGGAGAACGGCGTGATGCCGCCTATGCGCAGAAGCCCCGCCTCAGCGCCCATGCGCGTGCCGGCCTATTTGCCGCAGCCGCACAGGCCGGCGGGCTCGACGAACTCCACACGCTCGTGGAACTCGCCCTTCTTGCCGGTGTTGAACGAGCTCACCGGACGATAGTAGCCCATGACGCGCGTCCAGACCTCGCAGGGCTGCCTCTCCTCGTTGGAGAGGTGGACGCCGTTCACAACGGTGCCCTGGCTCGTAAGCTCGTCGCGATTGATCATGGTGATCTCCTTCCTCCACACGCCTTCGCCAATAACCGAGAAGGCCTCTATGATTATATCCGCTTTCGGTCGACGCTACTCCGCCGCGCCCGAGGCGATCTTGGCCGCCGCAAGCTCTTCATCGCACAGGGGACAGAACTCGTGCTCGCCGGCGATGTATCCGTGCTTGGGGCAGATGGAGAACGTGGGCGTCACCGTGATGTACGGCAGGCGGAAGTTCTCGAGCGCACGCTTGACGAGCTGCTTGCACGCCTGGGGCGAGGAGACGCGCTCCCCCATGTACAGGTGCAGCACCGTGCCGCCGGTGTACTTCTTCTGCAGGTCCTCCTGCTCGGCAAGCGCCTGGAAGGGATCGGCCGTATAGCCAACGGGCAGCTGGGAGGAGTTGGTGTAGTAGGGCTCCTCGGCCGTGCCTGCCTGCAAGATGTCGGGGAAGCGCTTGCGGTCCTCGCGGGCAAAGCGGTACGTGGTGCCCTCGGCCGGCGTGGCCTCTAGGTTGTACATGTGGCCCGTCTCCTCCTGGAACTCGACCATGCGCTCGCGCACGTGGTCGAGGACGCGCAGGGCCATCTGGTGCCCGAAGTCATCGGTGATGTCGTGCTCGTCGTTGGTGAAGTTGCGCACCATCTCGTTCATGCCGTTGACGCCGATGGTCGAGAAGTGGTTGCGCAGCGTGCCCAGATAGCGCTTGGTGAAGGGGAACAGGCCGCCGTCGATGTGGCGCTGGACCTCCTTGCGCTTGAGCTCAAGCGAGGTGCGGGCAAGCTCGAGCAGGTGGTCGAGGGCGGCGATCAGTCCCTCTTCGTCACCCTTGTGCAGGTATCCCAGGCGCGCCATGTTCATGGTGACGACGCCGATGGAACCCGTCTGCTCGGCCGACCCGAACAGGCCGTTGCCGCGCTTGAGCAGCTCGCGCAGGTCGAGCTGCAGCCGGCAGCACATCGAGCGGACCATGTGCGGCTGCAGGTCGGAGTTCACGAAGTTCTGGAAGTAGGGCAGGCCGTACTTTGCCGTCATGGCAAACAGGCGGTCGGCGTTGGGAGAGTCCCAGGGGAAGTCCTTGGTGATGTTGTACGTGGGGATGGGGAAGGTGAACACGCGCCCGCGCGCGTCGCCCTCGGTCATGACCTCCATGTAGGCGCGGTTGATCATGTCCATCTCGGCCTGGAGCTCGCCGTAGGTGAAGTCTTGCTCGACGCCGCCCACCAGCGGGTGCTGCTCGGCCAGGTCCTCCGGGCACGTCCAGTCAAACGTGAGGTTGGAGAAGGGCGTCTGCGTGCCCCAGCGGCTCGGGACGTTCATGTTGTAGACGAAGCCCTGCATCTCCTGCTTGACCTGCTCGAACGAAAGTCCGTCAGCGCGGACGAACGGGGCGAGGTACGTGTCGCACGAAGAGAACGCCTGGGCGCCCGCCCACTCGTTTTGCAGCGTGCCCAGGAAGTTGACCATCTGGCCCAGGGCCGTGCCCAGGTGCTTGGGCGGGGCAGACTCCACCTTGTTGGGGACCCCGTTGAAACCCTCGTTGAGGAGCGTGCGCAGGCTCCAGCCGGCGCAGTAGCCCGAGAGCATGTCGAGGTCGTGGATGTGGTAGTCTCCGTTGCGATGCGCCGCGCCCACCTCGGGCGGGTAGACGTGCGAGAGCCAGTAGTTGGCGATGACCTTGCCCGACACGTTGAGGATGAGGCCGCCCAGCGAGTAGCCCTGGTTGGCGTTGGCGTTGACGCGCCAGTCCTCGCGGGAGAGGTACTCGTTGACCGAGGAGGTGACGTCAACGTAGGTCTCGCGGTCGCGACGCACGCGGTTGCGCTGCTCACGGTAGACGATGTAGGCGCGCGCCGTCTTGAAGTGGTTGGCCGTGATGAGCGTCTGCTCGACGATGTCCTGCACCTCGTTGATGGTGGGGCTCGCGCCGTCGAAGCGGTGGGCGATGACCTTGCACGCCTGGCCCGAGAGGATGATGGCCTCGTCCGGGCCGAACTCTCCGGTCGCCGCGCCCGCCTTCTCGATGGCGGCGGTTATCTTCCCCGCATCGAAGTCGACGATGGAGCCGTCGCGCTTGATGATGGACTGGGGTGCCATGGCGTGCTCGACTGACATACGCTCTCCCGCCTTCTGCGTTCCAGCCATCCGGGCAGTCACCTGCGCAGATGACAACTAACAACTACCTGTTGAGAGAAAATCAGAGTGAACCACAATATGATGTGGTTCACTCTCGATATGACCAACTATAGCAAGAGAGCGGGACAGAAACGCGAGAACTTTTTGAGGAGGCGAACGGTGCGCTTTGCGACCTGCGAGAACGCCTGAAACGCATGCGCAAGATCGGCGAGCGGTCGCACCAATCACCGTTCGTCCACGCAACGACGCGAAAGACTCAAGGTCACGTTGACCTTCACGCGTTTTTTCATGGCACGCCCCGACGCACGCCGCGTCGCGTGGCGCGCGACGTGTACCATATCCGCATAGGCCGCGATTACCAGGCGCCACGGACTGGCCGGCGCTCTCAAGAAAGGCAGCCATCATGGCCAACATCGAACTGAGGCTTGGCAAGGACGTATTGGTTGTGCAGGGCCCCATGGGCACGCAGCTCATGGCGCAGGGGCTTGACGGGGACTTCCCTCTCCCCTCGCTCAACATAACCGAGCCGGAGATCGTCGAGGACCTGCACAAGCTCTACCGCGCCGCCGGGGCGGACTGCGCCGTGACCAACACGTTCATGGCCACGAGCTCGCAACTCGCGAAGAGCGGCCTGGCGTCGAGCACGGCCCTGATCAACCGCCAGGGCGTGCGGCTTGCCAGGGAGGCCGGCTTTCCCCACGTCCTCGCGTCGGTCGGGCCCTGCGGCGTCGCCGTGGAGCGGGGCAGCGGCGAGGCGATGCTTGCCGCGCAGAACGATGAGCCCGCCGCCACGGAGAGAGCAGACGGACAGGGGGCGCCCGCCGTCGCGCCCGAGTGGCCCGACGGCTACGCTGTTGCCGTGGAGCAGTACGCCGAGCAGATGGCGGCGCTCGCCTCGGAGGCGCCCGACGCCCTTCTGCTCGAGACGTTCACGAGCATCGACGACGCCCTCGCTGCGGTCGAGGCGGCGCGCAGGACGTGTGACCTGCCGATACTTGTCTGCATGTCGTTCGTCGACGCCGACGATGCCCCGTCTGACGGGCGGCCCTCCCCCGCCGAGGCGGCGAAGCTGCTCGCACGTGCCGGGGTTGCGGCCGTCGGCTGCAATTGCATGGGCATCGACGAGACCCTGACCGCCATCGAGCAGATGCGCGCCGCCTGCGACCTGCCGCTCATCGCGCGCCCCAGCGCTGGCGCGCCCCACACGCTGCCCAACGGCTCCCTGCGCTGGCCCTGCGGCCCGGACGACTTCTCCGCAGGGGCGCTGCGACTCCTGCGCGCCGGGGCAACCGTGCTCGGCTCGTGCTGCGGCGCCACCGCCTCGTGCACCGGCGCCATCTACGCCACCGTGGGAGGGGTGGAGTTTCCCGAATAGGCGACCGAGCGCATTGGCGGTCCTTCGCATGAGCGGCAAGGAGCGGACGAGGGTCGGTCGCCGTATCCGACACACCCGTCGCACTCGTTGCGCATATCGGTCCATTCATGCGGGTCCACGACCGTCTATCACTATATAATGCGCAGTGTATGCTTCCGTAGGGGCGGCCCATGCCGTCCGACAGACGCCGAAGGGACAGACACAGCGTTGGTGCGCCATCATGTGGACATATCGGCACGCTGGGCAATCCCCGCCGTGGGCTTTGCCCTCATGCTGGCCCTCAACGCCTTCACCCTGTGGGGCGTCTCCGACCTGCTGAGCGAGCAGTCCGCCTGGCCCTGGGGGGCCGCCGACATGCGGCTGTTCTGCCTGCCGGCCAACGTGCTGACCTTCCTTGCCTACGGCCTGCTCTCGCTGCGGCTTCCCCGGCTTTCGCAGGCCAAGCCGACGGGGCTTGCCTGCGGCCTTCTCGCGGCGGGCGGGATGGCGCTCCTCGTCGCCTGCCTGCTGGATACGCCTGGGCTGCCGCTTTTCCAGCTGGCGGGGACGCTGCTGGGCTCGGGAGGCGCGCTGGCCTTCGTGTGCTGGGAGTTCTCCTTCGCCGCACTGGGGATACGCGAGGCCCGCATCGCGATCCTGTCCGCAAGCACGCTCACGGTGGTACCCTACCTTCTGCTTGCGCTGGCCCCCAGCAACCTCATCGTCTACCCGCTGGCCCTGGTCCTCATCCCCGGCTGCATCGCCCTTCTCCTCGTCGGGCGATCATGCGCCCGGACAGGCACCCCCGCAACCACGGGCACCGGCGAATGCGACGACCCCGGCGACGGCGAGCTCGGGTCCGACGATGCCCTGCCCCCAACACGCTGGAAGGCCGTGTGGCAGAGCTCGTGGATGCACCTCGTCTGCGTCATGATGATCGGGGTCATAGGCCCCGCCATGGGAGGCTTCGCGAGCCTGGGGTCGACCAGCGACGCGGTCCGCATGCTCATGTACCAGGTGGCTGGCGTCGCGTCCGCCGGCATCCTCGCCCTGCTTTGGTTCAAGTTCAAGGTGTACCCCAGCATCACGGCCGTGTTCCTTGCGCTCACGCCCATCATCGTGTTGGCGCTGTTCCTGTTCCCCTTCTGGACCTCGGCGTACCAGGGGTTCTTCCTCGCCTTCGGGTGCCTGATCTTCTCGCTCGCCTCGGTCTTGATGATGATGGCCTGCATAGAGATCTCCCATGAGCACAAGGCGCCGCTTGGCGTCATATACGGGCTGTTCGCGGCGGGGACCTACCTTGCCCAGGTGCTCGGCGGGAGCCTGGCGGGCATCGTGAGCTCCAGCGAGTTCCCCCAGCAGTTCCAGGTCATCGCCATCGTCGCGCTGCTACTCTGGGGGATATCGGCCATCGCCTTCATCGCCATGAGGAAAAGGGGTGCCCTGGGCCAGGCCTCCGGCGGCACCTCCGATGGCGAGGGCGAAGACGGCAACATGGGTGACGCCGGCCCGCGACCCGACCCCATCAGCCTGCGCTGCGCTTGTCTGTCCGAGGCGCACGCGCTCACCCCGCGCGAGGCGCAGATCCTCGACCTCATCGGGCACGGCCGCGACGTGGCGGCCATCGCGGCGATACTGCAGCTCTCGAGAAACACCATCCGCTCGCATATCCAGCGCCTCTATGCGGACCTGGGCGTGCACAGCCGCCAGGAGTTGATCGACCTCATCCAGCAGGAGCGCTAGCGAAGGGCCACCAGCAGGCAGGCTTTGGCCCAGAGGCGCCGACCAGAGGGCTTCCTAAGAAACATCCACTGCATCGCCGCAGGTAACCATGGGCGCATGAATGAGTTCATCCAACTTGCATGTATGCCGTTTTGCCCCCGTGGGCTATCGTTTGGCCTGTCATGACCCGCATGCAACCCGCTGCGGGCCCAACAGCCTCAATCAAGGAGGATTACATGGAACTCGATCGTAGGCACTTCCTCAAGGGCGCCGGCGCCGCCGCTGGCATGGCCGCTCTGGCTGGCATGGCCGGCACCGCCATGGCCGACGAGGCCGCCGAGTCCGCAGCCGCCGAGGGCACCACCGCCGCCGCCGGCGACCTGATGACCGCCGACAAGGCTGCCGAGGTCAAGTGGAGCTTCGAGGTTGCCCCCGATCCCATCCCCGAGGATCAGATCGTCGAGACCTACACGCATGACATCGTCGTGGTCGGCGCCGGCCTGGGTGGCCTGACCACCGCCGCCGCCGCCGCCGAGATGGGCGCTGACGTCATCGTCTTCTCCGCCTCGTCCAAGCCGATCAGCCGCGGTGGCTCCAACCACGCCATCGGCTCCAAGTACCAGATCGAGAAGGGCATCGAGTACAACCCCGAGATCGCCCGTAAGATCGTGAAGTCCGAGCAGACCGCCGGCACCTACTTCATGGACAAGAAGAAGTGGATGCGCTGGATCAACGCCTCCGCCGAGTCCATCGACTGGACCATCGACATCTGCGAGTCCAAGGGCCTGAAGACCTCCCTGGAGCCCGGCTTCCCGGATCCCGACGAGGTCATCGACGTGCCGCCGGCGTCGCACAACTTCTACAACGACGAGCAGCCCTTCGGCGCCCTGTTCGGCGCTCCGCTGCAGGCCCAAGCCATGGCCGACGCCTTCACCGATGACTTCGGTGGCGAGATCCACTACAACACCAAGGCCCTGTACCTCATCCGCGACGACAACAACACCGGCCGCGTCTCGGCCGTCGTTGCCCAGAACGCCGACGGCGAGTACGTGAAGTACGTCGCCAACAAGGCCGTCGTCCTGGCCACCGGCGACTTCTCCAAGGACCGCGACATGATGGCCCGCTACTGCCCGTTCGCGTACAACGCGTTCAAGGACAGCATCACCTGGGACAACATCAACTACGACACCGAGCTTGCCTATGACGGCCTGATGCCCGGTGACGGCCAGAAGATGGGCCTGTGGATCGGCGCTGCCTGGCAGAAGATCGACCCGGTCGCCCCGATGATCAACGGTGGCGCCTCCGGCCCCGCCCACGGCGTCATCTCCAACTTCTGGGGCATCAACCTGGACATCCACGGCGAGCGCTACATGAACGAGATCACCAACTTCGCCTACGGTGCCATCGCCAAGATGATGCTCCCGCAGCAGACCGCCTACGCCGTGTGGGACATCAACTACGCCTACACCGAGGAGCAGTGGGAGCAGTTCGGCTGCTGCGTCGACCTCGAGAACGGCATCATGCCCTCCACCCCCGATGAGATCATCGCCAGCTGGGACGAGAACGCTGAGGCCACCGAGTCCCAGGGCATCGGCTCCACGACCGCCTACTGGAAGGCCGACACCCTCGAGGAGCTCGTCGAGAAGATGGACGGCATCGACTCCGAGAAGGCCCTCGAGTCCATCAAGCGTTACAACGAGTACGCCAAGAACGGCCTTGACGAGGAGTACCACGTCAACCCCGAGTACCTCTTCCCGATCGAGACTGGCCCGTTCTACGCCACCAAGAGCGTGGGCGCCACGTTCCTGACGGTGTGCGGTGGCCTGCGCACCAACGAGAAGATGCAGGTCTGCGACAAGGACGACAACCCCATCGAGGGCCTGTACAACACCGGCATCATGACTGGCGACTTCTACGCCAACACCTATAACTTCGTGATGCCCGGCCAGAACCTCGGCGCCGTCTGCGGCACCCTGAGCTACCTGCTCGGCCGCGACCTCGCTGAGCTCTAAGGCATCACTCTTAGCCACGGGCCGACCCGGCAGACGCACGACCTGCTGGACGCCTGACGGAAGCCCCGCCCAGTCCACGACCGGGCGGGGCTTCCTGCGTTTGGGTCGCATCGGAACATGGGTCTGCGCAGGGCCAGCGGCGGCCCTGCGATCCCGCCTCGTGAGCGCCTGGCATCCTGACAAATTGCCTGAAACGTCCTATCAGTTTTTTGAACCTTATATGACTTCATCTGACGTTCATATAGCTTCGCGTAAGTTACGCATAATGAAATCAGCACTTGAGGCCCCCTTCCTCAAGATGCTACGCAGGTACCCCTTGCCTGCGGGTTGACGCAGAATTGATGCGTCACATCCCTCCTTGTGAGAGGCCCGGCTCCCCACCGGGCCTCGCTTCGTTTATGGGGCTGGTATCGCGTTTCCCTCAGATTCCTTCGCCCGGCCCAACTCACCGCATCGCCGTGTCCCCGACCCGGCCGACAAGTCCGCCCAGACGGTCAGGCTACTCGGCGCGGTCGTCCCCGTCGGCCTCGTCCCGGTGCAGGCGCTCGAGGAAATCCACCCACTTCTTCATGGTGTCCTGACTGATGGCGTGCTCCATCAGGCACGCCTCCTCGTCGGCCGTCTCGAAATCGACGCCCAGGTCGTTCACCAGGAAGTTGCGCAACGACTGATGGCGTTCCCACACCTCTTTGCCATAGGCGCGGCCCGCATCGGTGAGCGTGATCCGGCCATAGCGCTCCTGCTCGATGTACCCGTCCGAGCGAAGAGTCGACAGCGCCTTGTTCACGCTAGCCTTTGACACGTCGAGCAGCGCGGCGATGTCGACCGAGCGGATCTCCTGCTTGCCCTGGGACTCCTCGAGCTCGACGATGGCCTCGAGATAGTCCTCGTTTGCGGAGGTGAGTCGAATGCGCCCTTCCATGGCGGCTCCCTTCGTGCCGCATGCGTCTTGTTTCCCGACGTGGCCGTCGCCCTTGCCGCATGCCTTCGAATCCATGCCCCTATTGTCTCACAGTGACGCGATGTGTGGTCAAACGGAGTATCCGGCATCGCCCGAAACATATGAAAATCGGCCCGAGACGCCCTCTCGGCCAAGATACCCCATTTTCACGCCGCGGCATGCATACACTAGAAGGCGGGGAGATCGTCTCCGCAGGCCTCGCCGCCTTTGAAGGCGACGAGGCGGCGTCGCGACCATCGACATGGGCCGACGGAGCCCGGGACGATCAACAAGCATCCAGGGAAGGAGCACAGATGAGCGAAAGCAAGATGACGCGCCGCGCGTTCGTGGCAGGTGCCTCGGCGATGGCGCTTGCCGTCGCGGGCACCGCGCTGGCCGACGAGCAGCCCGCCCCGGCCGAGGGAGGAGCCCCTGCCGAGGGCGCGCCCGCAGAGGGCGGGGCACCCGGCGGCGAGGGTGGCCCTGGCGGCCCTGGCGGCGGCCCCGGTGGCCCCGGCGGTGGCGCCACCAAGGACATCGAGGCTGCCCGTGCAGCGGCGGCGGCCGAGGGTCGCACCTTCGGCTATGCCGGCGCGGGTGACTGGCTCGGCACGCCCGATGAGGTGACCGTGGCGCGCGAGGTCAACGACTTCGACGTCGTGGTCATCGGTGGCGGCCATGCCGGCGTGCAGGCGGCCCTCGCCGCATCGGAGAGGGGCGCGAGGGTCGCCCTGTGCGAGAAGAACTTCGCCATGACGTTCCTCGGCGAGGACATCGCCGCCTGGAACGCCCAGTTCAACATCGACGCAGGCTTCCCGCAGTACAACCTGGGCGAGGTCATCGACGAGTTCACCACCCGCTCGGCCGGCCGCGTGAGCCAGGAGGTCGTGGCCTCGTACGTGAACAACTCCGGCGAGTGCCTCGACAACATGCTCGCCTGCATGAAGAGCGTCGTGGAGGACGCGGACGCCAAGGCGACCTTCGACCAGCTCGTCACCGACACGATGTACGCCAACGAGTATACGCCCGGCGGCACCTACGAGCAGGAGCCTGACGCCTCGTTCTACACCTATGACGTCACGCGCAACGGCAAGATCATCATCCAGGCCATGTTCGACCCGGACAAGGTACACGAGCTGACCGACGGCATCGACTGGGCGTCCATCGCCGTCGACCCCAACTGCGAGACGACCGAGGAAGGCTACCAGGCCGGCTATCAGGCCCTGTACGACACCCTCGCGTCGTTCTACGAGAACAACAACCAGTGCATCGACCACACGGGCTACCCCAAGCAGCCCGGCACCAAGACTTGGGCGACCACGGTCCAGTTCATGGGCCACTTCCACGGCCGCGAGGGCCACGGCGGCGTGGCCGCCTCCTCGAGCCTGGGCACCGTCCAGATGGCGTGCCTGACGAAGGCCGTGCAGATGGGCGCGCAGGTATTCATGGGCTACAAGGGCTACAAGGTCGTTCAGGACGAGAGCGGCGCCGTGTGCGGTGTCATCGTCTACGACCAGGACGCCGAGGAGTACGTGCAGTTCAACTGCAAGGCCGTCATCAGCTGCGGCGGCGGCTACGTGCAGAACTCCGACATGTGCTGGGCGCTGCTCAACGAGCTCATGGAGCGCTACGAGCGCACCGGCGGCCTCAAGGAGGACTTCAACGGCGGCGGCATGGCCGCCTCGGCCGACGGCTCCTCGACCAAGATGCTGTGCTGGGCGGGCGGTTTCGTTGAGCCCTCTCCGCGCGGCCACATGTCGCTGGGTGGCGGCCCCTCCGGTACGTGGGGCTGCAACTGCCACCTGTGGCTCGACGAGAACATGCAGCGCTTCTGCAACGAGGGCAACATCACCGCTGCCGGCTCGGCGTGCGCCCGCAAGACGGGCAAGTGCTACGGCATCCTGGGCGGCGACTACCTCAGGCACATCGCAAGCTGCGGCCTCGAGCACACCGGCCCCAACTTCGGCCGTCCCGAGTACCTCATGGACATGATGTACGACATCGAGACCGGCGCCATGGACAGCCAGATCAGCGTCACCGGCATGACCACCGCTGAGCGCATGGGCGGCGGCATCGTCAAGGCCTCGAGCCTCGAGAAGCTGGCGGAGCTGCTCGAGATCGCCGACGTCGAAGGATTCGTCCAGGCCGTCAACGACTACAACGAGCTGTGCTACGGCTGCCAGGACGGCACCTATACCTGCGACCCGCAGTTCGGCAAGAAGGCCGAGGCCATGATCCCGATCGAGGGGCCGACGTACTACGGCTTTGCGGGCTCGCTCGGCGAGAACGGCTCGGGTCCCTCCATGGTGACCCTGTCCGGCGTCATGACCGACAAGGACCTGTGCGTCGTGGACATCGACGGCGCGCCCATCCCCGGCCTGTACGCAGCCGGCAATGACCTGGGCGGCCGCTACGGCACCGGCTACTGCACCCCCGCCGCCGGCAACTCCATCGGCATGGCCGTCACCAACGGCCGTGTGGCGGGCCAGAGCGCCGCGGCCTATCTGGGCCTGTAGCCACACCGCGCCAGCTGCCCGCATCAGCTGGTAGAATTGGCGCGAATGATCTTAAGGCCGCCGGCCCGGGGCGCCCAGATCGCCCTGGGTCGGCGGCGTTCATATGAAGCAGGCACCGGACGCGTGGGCGCGTGGGCGCGCGGGGCCGCGACGTCCGAGAAAGGCCGAGAGAGGGGCCGCCATGAAGGGCTATCTGTACTGGTCTGCGTACAACAACGTCTGCGAGACCATGCACATGGACGCGGCGCCGGGCCGGGCCATGAACGGTGACGCCAACGCCTGCGGCAGCTCGCTCGCCAAGGCCTCGCGCGACGCACGGGCGACTCCCGAGCTCTTCGTCGACGCCGTGCGGCAGTTCCTCTCCACCTGCGACGCGCGGACGTGCGGCGTCGAATGCCACGACCCCGTCTACGCCGGAGAGGACGACCTGGGATTCACCACCCGGCACCACGGAGACTTTCTCTACGTGGTGCGCACCGGCGGTGAGGATCGCCTCTCCGTCGGCATGCGCATCGTGGCCGCGGGCAGAAACACCATCCCCTTTTTGCTCAAGGACACCGCCCAGGAGATATTCTGGGGCAGGGACACCGACCGCGAGAACTGGGACCTTGCCCTGCGCATGTTCAATGACATCGACGTCTTTCCCGGCGACGGGCACGTGGAGCGGCTCGACATTCGACGCTTCCCCGCGAACAGCACGCCAGACCCCGGGATGGACCCCTGCCACCTTGAGATGGCAGGGGAGGCGGCCGTTCTCTCGCTGCGCACGCTGCAAGACGCGGCCCCCATCGAGGCGACGCTGGGCGCAGCCCACGACCAGCTCGCCCGCGCCGACAGGCTCGTGGTTGACCTGCGCGGCTGCGACGCGGTCGCGCCCGGGCATGCCGGGGCAAACCCCGACGGCATGGCCCCTCGGGCATGGCTTGCGCTCGCGCCCTATCTGTGCGACTCCAGCATGCCCGCCGGCGAGCTGTTCGCCGACAGGCGCGTATGGTCGATCTACTCGAAGAACAACGCGGCACGCCTCGTGGAGGCCCTCGTCCCGGCACGTGCCGCCGCCCAAGGGCGCGACGACGAAGAGACGATCGCCCTTGTCGACGGGCTTATGGCGGAGATTGAGGAAAAGGCACGGCGGGTGCTCGAGGCCAAACGCGCCACGATGAGCATGGCCGAGCGACGCAGCCTTGCCGAGGTCGAGGAGCTCGTCCCCTCCCCCTTTGACAGCGAGGTGATTGCGGTGGCGGACAACGCGCCGAGGCGGGTTGTCCTGCTCGTGGACGACACCACCGGCCCGGCCGCCGAGCGCCTGGCCGAGGCCGTCATGGGTATGCGCAAGGTTAGGCTGGTGGGGCGCGCCACCCCCGGCGCCGTGGACTACGCGAATTACCTCACCGTGCGATACCCCGAGATCATGGCAAGCTTCACCTACCCCATGAGCCGTACCCGCGCCAGCCGCGACGGCCACGGGTGCGCTCGCACGGGTCTCCCGCTCGACCTGCACGTGCCCTTCTCGCCTAAGGAATGCGAGCGCGACGTCATGCTCGAGGCCGCTCTGGGTATCTAGGGGTGCCGTCCCGAGCGCCGCGCCGGCGCCATCGCAGCTTCCGGCACTCATCGTGGCGCCGCGTTTCGGGAGGACTTCGCGAAGAACGCGAGGCCCGCCGCCACGTGCCCACCCATGCGGCGAGCAAACGGGTACGATATGGCCTAGTTGGTTTTCGACCCCGTACGCGCGACGAAAGGTCACCCACCATGGCCATGAAGCTCGACCAGATCGCCCGCCAGGCGCTTGACGCCCTCGCCAGAGACTACGCGGGCATGCCCGAATGCGACGATGGCCTTGGTCGGCACTGGCAGTCGGCGTTCGAGGCGGCCAGTCGCAGCAAGATCCTCTACGACAAGCTCTTCTACCAGTACATGACCCAGCGCCTCGCATGCCTGCAGGACCACAACCTCTGCTTCATCGCGGGGCCCAACTGCAGCTATGCGCCCGAGGACTGCGGATTCGACGTTCGGCGCCATGGGGAAGGCCTCTACGTGACCCGCGTGCGCCAGGAGACGCGCCTGCAGGTGGGAGACGTGTTCGAGTCCGTGAACAAGCAGCCGCTCGACGAGTGCCTCGCCCACATGGTCGGCAACCAGGTCAACGGGGATGACCCTGATCGGCAGCTGTGGGGCGCGGTGCTCACCCAGGCGACGCATGGCATCGTGCGCCATCCCGACGGTTCGGTCGAGGACTTCAGGATCCGCCGCTTCCCCCTCCAGCTGGCAGCGCACGAGCCCTGCTCGTGCGCCACGCTTGACGACGGAAGCTGCCTGCTCACGGTGACGCAGCTCGACACCGGTGAGATCGGCGAGGTGATCGCCGCGCATCGCGACGAGCTTCGGGCGGCAGGCCGTTTGGTGATCGACCTGCGCACGTGCTCGGGCGGCACGGAGGCCTACGCCTATCCGCTGCTCGACTACCTCTTTGACGATGCCTGCGACCTTGCCGAGATCGAGGGCCCCGAGACGATACTCACCAACTACACCGAGGCGAACTGCGACCGTCGCGAGGCTCAGATCGCCCAGTTGCGCACCCTGGCGGCGGCGCGCGACGACGAGCAGACCAGGGTAACGCTCTCCTGGCTCGATGACAACCTGCAGGTCATCCGCGCCAACCGCGGAAAGGGGTACGTCGAGGAGACCGTCCAGCCCGACTCGCATCCCATCCAGGTGGCCCCCACAGGCCAGCGCGTGCTCATCCTGACCGACGTCACGACCGCCGACGCGGCCGAGTGGCTCGTTCGCCTTGCCAGAACGTCCGCCCGCGTCACCGTCGTGGGCCGTGCCACCTCGGGCAACCTCGACTATGCCAACCCCCTCGCCATGGCGTTCGAGGATCGCTTCATCCTCGTGTACCCCATGAGCAAGACCAAGGACGCCGCCGAGGGGCGCGGCATGCGCGGGAAGGGCATACTGCCCGACCATCACGTGCCGTTCATGCCCGAGGAATGCACCCGCGACGTCATCCTGCAGCACGCGCTCGCGCTTTAGGGCGAGGCGGGGCGCCTCCGTGCCCCCATCCCTTGCCCAAGTTCCACCACGCATCGCGCACAGGCTCTCCTCGACCCATCGCACACCTCACCAAAAGGGGGAATCGCGTTGAAGAACGTCTTCATCGACACGCGCGGCAACGTATCGCAACCCGTCTCGTTCACCGAGGCGATCGTGACCGGCATCGCCCCGGGCGGCGGGCTGTTCGTGCCTCAGACGGTCCCGAACCTGTCGGTCGAGCAGATCTGCGCGCTGGCCGCACTTCCCTATGCCCAGCGCGCGGCGCGCGTCTACGACGCGTTTGGCATCGACATCGATCCCGATGACGTGCAGGCGCTCATGGCCCAGGCCTACGGGCCGCAGTGGGACGATGAGCGCATCGCCCCCGTCGTGCCCCTTGGCGACGGGCACACCTACGTCCTCGAGCTCTTCCATGGCCCCACGAGCGCCTTCAAGGACATGGCGCTGCAGTGTCTCCCCCGCTTCTTCGAGCACGCCACGCGCTCCATGCGCTCGCAGGGCGCCCTTAGCCACGATCACCTCATCCTCGTCGCGACCTCGGGCGATACCGGCAAGGCGGCCCTCGAGGGCTTCGCGGGCCGGGACCACGTGAAGATCGCGGTGTTCTACCCCGACGGCGGCGTCTCGGACATCCAGCTGCTTCAGATGACCACCCAGCTCGGTGACAACGTCTGCGTCTTTGGCGCCCGCGGGGACTTCGACGACTGCCAGACCTCCGTCAAGCAGGCGTTTGCCGACGCGGGGTTCTGCGACAGGCTGCTGCGCGAGCACAACGTTGCCCTCTCGAGCGCCAACTCCATCAACTGGGGTCGCCTCATGCCGCAGATCGTGTACTACCTGAGCGCCTACGCCGACCTTGCCGCCGCTGGCTCGATCAAGCCGGGCGACGAGGTGGACGTCTGCGTGCCCACCGGCAACTTCGGAAACATCCTGGCCGCCTACTACGCGCGGCGCATGGGTGCGCCCATCGCCCGCCTTCTCTGCGCGAGCAACGAGAACAACGTGCTCACTGACTTCATCCGCACCGGCACGTACGACATCCGCACGCGCTCGCTGCACCTCACGCCCTCGCCGAGCATGGACATCCTCGTCAGCTCGAACCTCGAGCGCCAGCTCTTCGAGCTCACCGGCCGCGACGCGGGCCGCGTCCGCCAGTGGATGGACGAGCTCTCGCGCCAGCACGCCTTCTCGGTGGACGACGAGACCACGTCCCGTCTCCAGGAGCTCTACGTCGGCGACTTCGTCACCAACGACGAGTGCCTGCGCGTGATAGGGCACACGTTCGGCGACTACGGCTACCTCGCCGACCCGCACACCGCCGTCGCGCTCGAGGTGGCCCGCAGGAACTCCGGACCAAGGCCCGTGATCGTGGCCTCGACGGCGCACTGGGCCAAGTTCGCGTCCAACGTCTGGCGCGGGCTCCATGGCCTTGGCGCCGAAGATGCGCTGCCCGGCGACGTCGCGTCCCTGGGCGGCATCGATCTCGCCCGGTCTATCGCAGAGGAGACGGGCAAGCCCCTCCCCGCTGGCATCTCCGCGCTCGACGGCATGTCTCGTCGCTTCAGCGCCGTTGTCGACGCCTCGAGGGAGGGAGTCGAGGACAGCGTCCTGCAGTGGCTTTCGGCCTCGCACCGCTAACTGCCTAGCCACAGGCCCGATGTCCGAGTCTGCCTACCCTGGCGCTCGGATCTGGTATAGACTGACCCAGCACCGCACGCCAACTGCAAAGAGATAGGAGCGAGCACACATGAGCGATGTCATCGAACGACTCATCCGGTACTGCAAGGTCCCCACGCCCTCGAACCCCGACAACGAGGCGCAGGTCCCCTCGAACCCCGAGGAGCACGACCTCGCCAGACTCCTCGCCGACGAGCTGCAGGGGCTCGGTGTTACTGACGCGGTGGCCGACGAGCATGCCTACGTCATCGCGCACGTGCCTGCCTCCGCGGGGTGCGAGGGCCTGCCCTGCCTCGGCCTGATCGCGCACATCGACGCCAGCCCTGACGCCCCCGCCCATGGCATCAACCCGCAGGTTCACACGTACGAGGGCGGCGAGCTTGTGCTGGGCACCGTCGACGGCGAGACGATCTCCCTCACCCCCGCGAATACGCCGGCGCTCCCCTCGCTCGTCGGCAAGGAGCTGCTCACGAGCGACGGCACCACGCTGCTCGCCATCGACGACAAGGCCGGCGTGGCCGAGATCATGGCGCTGGTCGCTCGCATCGCGGCCGACCCGAGCCTGCCGCATCCCCCTCTAGCCGTCTGCTTCGCCCCTGACGAGGAGATCGGGCACGGCTGCGCCCTGCTTGACCTCGAGAAGTTCGGCGCAGACTACGCCTACACGCTCGACGGCGACCTCATCGGCGGGGTTGAGTACGAGTGCTTCAACGCCGCGAGCCTCACCGTGCACGTGCGCGGCCATGAGATCCATCCCGGCAGCGCCAAGGACATCATGATCAACTCCCTGCACGTGTTCGAGGAGTTCGACGCCATGCTGCCTGCCTGGCAGCGCCCCGAACACACGGATGGCTACGAGGGATTCTTCCACCTGTGCGACGTCAGCGGCACCTGCGTAGAGACCACGGCCCACTACATCATCCGCGATCACGACGCGGCAGAGTTCGACCGCAAGAAGCAGCTCGCCGTCGACATCGCCGCCCTCATGAACAAGCGCTGGGACGAGCCGCGCGTCACCGTGGAGATCCGCGACCAGTATCGCAACATGGCCGAGATCGTAGCGCCCCACCAGCACCTGATCGACAATGCCTACAAGGCTTTCGAGCGTGTGGGCGTGACGGCGCACACCAGCCCCATCCGCGGGGGCACCGACGGCGCCCAGCTCTCGTTCAGGGGTCTCCCCTGCCCCAACATCTCGGTTGGTGGCGAGAACTTCCATAGCGTCCGTGAGTTTGCCGTCATCGAGCAGGTCGAGACCATGGTCGACTTCCTGCAGCAGCTCTGCGCGCTGTATGCCAATGAGTCGTAGGTTCGATGTGGCCTAGGGCGCGTCGCGCCCCGTGTTTGCCGTTTACCTACGCCCGCATTGCCTCAGTGTCGATGCGGGCGCATTCCTTTTCTGGGCAAGATTGAGATCACGGGCGTCAGCCATGCGCAAGACGGGCCAAGATACCCCCGTCATCAATCTTCTAATTTCGATCTATTCAGCTATTCAGCCTCGGGATCGGGAATGTCGACGTGCTCGCATGAGGCGCCGATGGAGTTGAGCTTCTCGGTGAAACGCTCGTATCCACGGGCAATGTGATGGGTCGCAGAGACGTATGTTGTGCCCTCCGCCACCAGACCGGCCAGCACGAGCGCAGCGCCACCACGAAGGTCGGGCGACTTGACCTGGGCGCCAGACAGCTTGCTCGGGCCCGTCACGAGCGCGTGGCGCTCCTGAACGCGAATGTTGGCACCCATGCGGTTGAGCTCAGCCACGAGCATGAAGCGGTTCTCGAAGACGTTCTCGGTGATGTAGCTCGTGCCGTCCGCCATGCACTCCAGCGTCATGAACTGCGCCTGCATGTCCGTGGGAAAGCCCGGATAGGGCAGGGTCTGGACGTCAGTGGGAACCAGGTGCTCGGCGCGTGAGACGGTTGCGCCGTCCGGGTGGCGCTCCACGTGCACCCCCATCTGCGCCATCTTGCGCAGGGGGATGTCGAGGTGGCTGGGATCGAAGCCGCGCACCGTGAGCTTGTCGCCACACAGGGCACCGGCCACAAGGAAGGTACCCGCCTCGATGCGATCGCCGACCGTCTCGTGATCGCACGAGTGGAGCGTCGTTCCGCCATGGATCTCGATGATTGGCGTCCCGGCACCCACGATATCGGCACCCATCGCGATGAGCATCTGCGCGAGATCCACGATCTCGGGCTCACGGGCGGCGTTCTCGATGATCGTCGTCCCTCGCGCGGCCACAGCGGCCATCATCACGTTCTCCGTGGCTCCCACGCTGGGGAAGTCCAGCGTGACCATCGAGCCGACGAGCCCCTCGGAGGCCTGTGCGTGGATGTTGCCGTGGCTGTTCTCGAACGTGACGCCAAGGGCCTCAAGGCCAATGAGGTGCTGGTCGATCGAGCGGGCGCCGATGTTGCAACCACCGGGCATGGCGACGACGGCGCGGCCGAATCGAACAAGCAGCGGCCCGAGAACAGAGATGGACGCACGCATGCGTGAGACCAGCTCGTAGGGCGTGGTCCACTTGTCAACATGCGTCGTGTCGATCGTGACCTCGTGGTCACCATGCAAAACAGTGGCACCGAGCGTCTCCAGCACACGCGCCATGAGGTGGACATCGGAGATGTCCGGAATGCGCGTGAGATGGTAGACGCCCGGTGCCATGATGGTAGCAGCCATGAGCTTCAAGGCCGAATTCTTGGCCCCCTCCACCCAGACCGTGCCGGACAGAGTGGCGCCCCCTTCGACCTTGATGACATCCATGGACTACCTCCCGCTATCGAGCCTTGGTGCTATCGGTTCTCGGTCACCGTCTTGAGCTGAAGGTTCAGCCATGCGACCTGATCGCGATAATACGCGGCAGACGAGTCACCTTCCTTAAGGGAGGCGAGGGTCTGCTCGACCTTGGCAAGTTCGTCCCTGACAGCGGCTGCGTCGATGTCAGCGACAGCAACGGCATCGTTCGCAAGGACAATGAGCTTGTTGTCGTTGATCTGGGCGTAGCCGCCCGTCACAACAAAGCTGACCTTGTGGTCCCTGCCCCCCTCCGACGTGGTGATGGACACCACGCCGGAGGAAAGGGCAGACACAAGAGGCTCGTGACGCTGCATGACGCCGAATCCGCCCGCCTCGCCCGGCAGGGCCACGTAGCTGGCCTCGCTGGCGTAGACGGTCTTCACCGGGGTGACGATCTCGCAGTTCAGTGTGTCCGCCATAAGCCTGACCTCTTTCTTGGGTACGGAGCTTTACGCCTGGGCCATCTTCGCGGCGCGCTCGCGCACGTCCTCGATGGTGCTGGCATAGCGGAAGCACTGCTCGGGAAGATCGTCGCACTTGCCGTCGATGATCTCGGCGAACGAGCGCACGGTGTCCTCGAGCTTCATGTAGACGCCCGGGTTGCCCGTGAACTGCTCGGCGACGTGGAACGACTGGGAGAGGAACTGTTGGAGCTTACGGGCACGGTTGACCGTGAGCTTCTGCTCCTCAGACAGCTCGTCCATACCGAGGATCGCGATGATGTCCTTCAGGTCAGAGTAGGCCTGCAGGATCTCCTGGACCGCAGTGGCCACGCGATAGTGCTCCTCGCCAACGATCAGCGGATCGAGGGCCGACGAAGAGGATGCCAGCGGGTCGATTGCCGGGTACAGACCCAGGGAGGCAATCGAGCGCGACAGCGTGGTGGTAGCGTCCAGGTGGATGAACGTCGTGGCAGGAGCCGGGTCGGTCAGGTCGTCTGCGGGGACGTAGACAGCCTGAACCGAGGTGATCGAACCAGTCTTGGTCGAGGTAATGCGCTCCTGCAGGTCACCCATCTCGGTTGCCAGCGTAGGCTGGTAACCAACCGCCGAAGGCATGCGGCCGAGCAGGGCCGACACCTCGGAGCCCGCCTGCGAGAAGCGGAAGATGTTGTCGATGAACAGAAGCACGTCCTGACCCTGGTCACGGAAGTACTCAGCCGTGGTCAGGCCGGCCAGGCCGACGCGCAGACGGGCTCCCGGCGGCTCGTTCATCTGGCCGTAGATCATGACCGTCTTCTCGATAACGCCGGACTCGCTCATCTCGACGTACAGGTCGGTACCCTCGCGGGTGCGCTCGCCGACGCCGGTGAAGACCGAGGTGCCGCCGTGACCGAGTGCCAGGTTGCTGATGAGCTCCTGGATCAGAACGGTCTTGCCAACGCCTGCGCCGCCGAACAGGCCCGTCTTACCACCACGGACGTAGGGCTCGAGCAGGTCGATGGCCTTGATGCCCGTCTCAAAGATCTCGGTAGAGGTGGACAGCTCCTCGAACTGAGGCGCGGGATGGTGAATGGGATAGTAGTCCTCGACCTCGGGCATGGGCTGGTTGTCGATGGGCTCGCCCATGACGTTCCAAACACGACCCAGGGTCTGGGGGCCAACGGGCATCTTCATAGGAGCGCCCGTGTCAACGGCCTCGATGCCACGCTGCAGACCGTCGGTCGAAGACATTGCGACAGTACGCACAATGCCGCCGGGACGGTGCTGCTCGACCTCGAGAATCGTCTTGACCTTGCCGATGGGGGTCTCCGCATCGACCGAAAGGGCGTTGTAGATGGCCGGCATGTGGCCCTCGTCAAACTCCACGTCGACGACAGGGCCGATGATCCGGACGATGCGCCCAATGTTCTGGTTTTTATCGCTCATCGTCTTTACTCTTCCTTCTTCTGGGCCGCGGCGCCGGCGACGATCTCGGTGATCTCGGTGGTGATGGCGCCCTGGCGTGCACGGTTAAACTCACGCTGCAGGGTGTTGATGATCTCGGTAGCGTTGTCGGTGGCCGACTTCATGGCCTTACGACGTGCGCCCTGCTCGCCGGCTGCGGAGTCGATCAGTGCGTGGTACACCATCGTCTCGACGTAGGCGGGGACGAGGCGGTTGAGAACGGCCGCCTCGCTGGGCTCGAACAGGAACTCGACGCCCTGGCCTTCCGTCTTCGACGCGCTCACCTCGACGGGCAGGAGCTGCTCGGTGCGCAAATCCTGGTCGGCCGCGTTGCGAGCGTGGTTGTAGAACACCAGCACCTCGTCGACCTGCCCCGTGGCGTACTGCTCGCGCACATACGAGGCGATGCGGCTTGCCTGATCGAACGTAGGGTCGGCCGACATGCCAGCAAACTGCATCACTGCAGCCACGCCACGGTATCCGAAGTAGCCGATGGCCTTCTTGCCGCAAAGAATGTAGTTCACCTCGATGCCCTGGGCGGCATATTCGGCGGCCTTGTGCTCTGCAGCGCGGTTCACCTGCATGTTGAAGCCACCGGCCAAGCCGCGGTCAGAGGCGACCACGATGAACAGCGCGCTCTTCTTCGCAGCGTGCGCCTCAAGGAGAGGATGAGAGGCCTCGCCGGTCTTACCGGCGAGGTTCCCCAGCATCTCAAGCATTGCCTCGGAGTACGGAGTAGCCGCCACGACACGGTCTGTAGCCTTGCGGATCTTTGCGGTGGCCACCATTTCCATGGTGCGCGTGATCTGCTTGGTGCTCTTGACCGAATTGATACGCTTCTTGATGTCGCGGAGGTTAGCCATGGTTACACCTGGCTTTCAGCAAGGAACTGCTCGTGGTAGGCCTTCACGGCCTCCTCGATCTTCGCAGCCAGCTCATCGCTCACCTTGCCAGCCTTGATCTGAGCGTTGAACTCAGGACGGCTGGCGTGGACATAGTCAAGAAGGCCCGTGCGGAAGGGCACGACCTGCTCGACCTCAAGGTCGTCGAGGTAGCCGCTGACGCCCGCGAAGATGGCGATGACCTGGTCGGCAACGTCCATCGGCATGTAGCGAGGCTGCTTGAGCAGCTCGTACATGCGGGCACCACGGGTGAGCTGATCCTGCGTGGCCTTGTCCAGGTCGCTGCCGAACTGAGTGAACGACTTCAGCTCGTCATAGGCGGCCAGGTCGAGGCGCAGGTTACCAGCGTACTGCTTCATCGACTTGATCTGGGCGGAGCCACCGACGCGCGACACGGAGATACCCACGTCGACTGCGGGGCGCTGGCCCTGGAAGAACAGGTCGGTCTGCAGGTAGATCTGACCATCGGTGATCGAAATCACGTTCGTCGGGATGTATGCCGACACGTCGCCGGCCTGCGTCTCGATGATGGGCAGAGCCGTGAGCGAACCGCTGCCGTTGTCCTCGTTGAGCTTGACGGCGCGCTCCAGCAGGCGCGAGTGCAGGTAGAAAATGTCGCCAGGATAGGCCTCACGTCCCGGGGGACGGTTCAGCGTCAGCGACATCTGACGGTAGGCGACAGCCTGCTTGGACAGGTCGTCGTACACGCACAGGACGTGCCCGCCGGGGTTCTCCTTGCTCGCAGGCTTGCCGTCCTTGCCGTTGTACATGAAGTACTCGCCGATTGCGGCGCCGGCCATGGGGGCAATGAACTGCAGAGGAGCGGAGTCAGAAGCGGTGGCCGAGACGATGATGGTGTAGTCCAGAGCGCCGTGCTTCTCCAGCGTCTCGCGGATGGCCGCCACCGTGGAGGCCTTCTGGCCGATGGCGACGTACACGCAGATCATGTTCTCGTTCTTCTGGTTGATGATCGTGTCGATGCCGATGGCGGTCTTACCCGTCTTACGGTCACCGATGATCAGCTCACGCTGGCCACGACCGATCGGGATCATGGCGTCGATGGCCATGAGGCCGGTCTGGACCGGCTCGCACACGCCCTTACGAGCCATGACGCCAGGCGCCTTGAACTCGATGGGACGATAGCCGTCGGCCTCGATGGGGCCAAGGCCGTCGATGGGCTGACCGAGGGGGTTGACTACGCGACCGAGCATCCCGCGGGACACGGGAATCTCGAGAATACGGCCGGTGGTGTGAACCTCGTCACCTTCCTTGATGACGTCAACGTCACCAAGCAAAACGGCACCGACTTCCTCCTCCTCGAGGTTCTGCGCCAGGCCATAGACCTTCTTGCCCGTGCTGGAGCTCACAAGCTCCAGGAGCTCGCCGGCCATGGCGTCGCGCAGACCCTCGATGCGGGCGATGCCGTCACCAACCTGAATGACCGTACCGACCTCGCGCGTGTCAACCGTGGTGTTCAACGAGTCGAGCTGCTTCTTGAGCGCCGCCTCGATGTTTGCAGCGGTAATCTCCGCCATTTACTTCTCACCTCCGGTAGACGCGGTCGAGAGCACCGCACGCGCATGGGCCAGCTGAGTCTTGACGCTCGCGTCCATACGCTTGCCGTGCGTGCTCATGATGATGCCTCCCACGATGGAGCGGTCCACCTTCTCGTTGAGGCGGATCGATCCACCGAGATCGGCGGAAAGCTTCTGCTTGATGACCTCGCGAAGATGGTCGTCAAGCTCGACAGCCGTCGTGACGTCGACGACGACCGTGTTGGTTGCCTCCTCGGCAGCTGCCTCGTAGGCGGTCGTGACGCGACCGAGCAGGCGCATCTCGCCGCGCTCGGCCATGACCGACAGCACAGAGACCACCTCGGCAGACAGGCCAGAGAAAACATCCTTCACGAATGCCGCCCTGTTCTGCGCAGGGACGCTGGCGTTCTGCAGGAACTCGCGCATCTGGGCAGACCCGTTCACGGCCTTGTAGGCGCTGCGCAGATCCTCGATGTCCTCGAAGACGCGATCAGCCCCCTGGGCGGCCTCGAGAAGGCAGGCAACGTAGGTTGCTACACCCTGCTTGTCCAGTACGCGATTAGTTGGCATCGAGAGTCCCTGCCTCAGCAACATATTTCTCGATCAGCTTGCGCTGATCGGCGTCGGACAGATCCTCGCCGATGAAGCGACCGGCAACCGCGACCGAGAGCTCAGCAACCGAACCCTGAAGATCAGCGATAGCAGCCAGCTTCTCCTTCTCGATGGACTTCTTGGCCTTGGCGATCATCTCGTCGGCCTGGGCCTGGGCCTGGGCCGTGATGTCAGCCTTGACCTGCTCGCCGGCACGACGAGCCTCATCGAGGATGCCTGCAGCCTCGCGGCGCGCGTCTGCAAGCTGCTGCTTGTACTCATCCAGAGAACGCTGGGCCTCGATCTTCGCGGCCTCAGCCTCGTCCAGGTTGTTCTTGATGGTCTCCTGGCGCTTGTCCAGGATTCCGGTCACCGCCGGCCAAGCGAACTTGGCAAGGACGGCCCAGATGATCAAGAACGCGATCAGGGCGGGGATGAACTCAGACATCTTGGGGATCAGGATGCTGAATCCAGCGGCCTCTTCCGCAAAGGCGAGCGACGGGGCAGCCAAGGCAGCGGCGGCGACGGCAAACGGAAGCGTTGCCACCGCGCCGTGCTTACGAATACTCATTGACTCACCTCCATCGACAATCGGGCTCACGGACTTCACTGCACTTAGGCAATGAGGGTGGCCACGAAGCCGATGAGGCCCAGGGCCTCGACGAAGGCGGCGGCCAGGATGAAGACGGTGAACAGACGGCCCTGAACCTCAGGCTGGCGAGCCATGCCAGTAGCGGCGCCATAAGCAGCCAGACCAATGCCCAGACCGGCACCGATAACGCCAAGACCATAACCGATAACAGCCACGATTCCTCCTAAAGGACGGCCGCCCAGCCCTTTGCCGGGCGATTTAGCCAATAGAACCTCTATTGTCATCGGCCGATTGCTCGGCCGGATTGACCTAACCCTAACGTACAGCCTTACACAACACGAAGCTGCCGGACGAGGCAGCCGGGACCTAGTGGGACTCAGCCTCCGCCAGCTGGATGTACACAGCCGACAGGATGGTGAACACGTAGGCTTGGATGAACGCGACCGCCATCTCGATGGCGTAGATCAGCGTAAGGATGACCATCCACAGAAGCGAGGGCAGACCACTGCCGAGCAGCGTGCCGACGGTGAAGTTGGCGAGCATGAAGTTGAAGCACAGGCTCGTCATCATCGCAAAGGCGCCCAGGCAGATGTGGCCGGCGAACATGTTGGCGAAGAGTCGGACCGCCAGCGTGATCAGACGAAGGATCGTGGAGAAGACCTCGATCACGCCCACCAGGATGTTGATGGGGAACGCCACGCCCGCGGGGGCAAAGGACTTGATGTAGCCTGCCACGCCGAGGTTGCGGATGGCGATGACGATGAAGTACACGAACGAGCACAGAGCCAGCGCCACCGTAACGCCGATGGTGCCGGTGCCCGGCTTGCAGCCGGGGATGATGCCCACGATGTTGTTCGCCAGGATGAAGAAGAACAGGGTGAGCAGGAAGGGAGCGTGCTTGTCTGCCTTGGGGCCGATGACGCCGCGGATCACATCCCCGCGCACGAACTCGAAGATGTACTCGAAGGCGTTGATGAAGCGCCCCTTAGGCACCAGCGACAGGCGCTTCTTGGCCGCGAAGACCACGAGCAGAAGCACAATGATGGCAACCGCCATCCAGAACGTGTACTGGGTGATGCCAAACGCGTCGTTGCCGACCATAGCCGGCGCGAGGAAGGAAGATACGAGATGATCTATTTCCTCCGAGATACCTGCTAAAGCTTCCATCTACTTGACTCCTCACATGCTAGGATCGAGGCTGACGGGTAAAAACCGCTGCGCTTACGCTAACCGTCACCAACAGCATGACAACCAGCGCGAGCATACTCACTACTAACATATCACGCATGAATGCGTATGTGGCAAGTAGCGAGAGGGCAACGACACCGATTGATACGCAAACGGCAGCGACGGCGGGAAAAATCGAGACGGCATGCCTCTTTTTCATGAAAACGAACACCGCGAGGTATGGTGCACCCGACAGAAGGCCGCACAGGGCCCCGATGCCAATGGCTCCCATAACGCCCATGCGCGCCGTCTCACCTCTCCCAAATCCCACTTTCATACGCAAACGTCGGTATCGTACCTATGGAACGCAAAGCTTTCAACGCAAAAGGGCATAGTTTTTTGGAGACCGGCGCTCTCGGCTCGAATTCATCACAAACTGAATGCACGCCGAATGGCCCCGTGCCCCACCCACGCATGCCACCTCCCTTCCCTTCGATCGGCTACAAGGGCAAGTGTCCCTACGCCTTGGGCTCGTAGTGCTCGGCGACGACGCCTGCCTCGCGCAGCAGGTCGCAGCTCAGCTCGTCAGGATACGCCTCGCCAAACACGATGCGCCGCACGCCGGCATTGATCAGCATCTTCGTGCACTGGACGCAGGGATGCGCCGTGCAGTAGAGCGTGGCGCCGTCCGAGGCGATGCCGCCATGGCGCGCCGCCTGCACCAGGGCGTTCTGCTCGGCGTGCAGCCCCCGGCACAGCTCGTGCTGCGTCCCGGAGGGCACCCCCAGCTGCTCGCGCAAACAGCCCCTGCTCGTGCAGTGCTCGATGCCCGACGGCACGCCGTTGTACCCCGTGGCGAGTATGCGCTTGTCGTAGACGAGCACGGCGCCCACGTGGCGGCGAAGGCACGTCGACCTCGTGGCCACGACCGAGGCGATCTGCATGAAGTAGTCATCCCAACTCGGACGGCAAGCTGTGTCCATGATCGTCCCTTCGACCAGATCGGCGACGGATGCGGCGTCCCTGCGGCCTAGTGCGTGCCGAAGATGCGGTCGCCCGCGTCTCCCAGGCCGGGAAGGATGTAGGCGTTCTCGTCAAGGCAGGTGTCGACCGACGCGGTGTAGATGTGCACGTCGGGATCCGCGTCGAGCACGCGCACGATGCCCTCGGGCGCCGAGATGACGCACAGCACGCGGATGTCGCGGGCGCCCCGCTCGCGCAGAAAGCCGAGCGCCGCCACCAGCGACCCGCCCGTGGCGAGCATGGGGTCGACCACCAGGCAGGTGCGCTGGTCGATGTCGGAGGGCAGCTTGCAGTAGTACTCGTGAGGCTCGTGGGTCTTCGGGTCGCGGTACAGGCCGACGTGGCCGACCCTCGCCGCAGGGATGAGCTCGAGCAGGCCGTCCACCATCCCCAGACCGGCGCGCAGGATGGGCACGATCGCGACCTTCTTGCCCGAGATCATGCGGCAGTCCGCCATCGCGAGCGGCGTCTGGACGCACACCTGCCGAAGCGGGAAGTCTCGGGTGGCCTCGTAGCCCTCGAACAGGGAGATCTCGCGGATGAGCTGCCTGAACTGGGTGGAGCTCGTCTCCCGGTCGCGCAGGATCGCGAGCTTGTGCTGCACCATCGGGTGATCGATCACGTGCAGGCGGGGGTTTGACAGGGCCTCCGTGCGCAGGTCGGGAGTGATCTCGTCATCGGTCATCCGGGAAACTGCCGTCTCTGCCATGTTTGGCACCTCCCTACTCGTTGGCCTGCGCCGCGCCGAGCTTGGCGTCGATCGCGGCGTTGAGGCTCTCCGCAAGCGTCGAGCGCACCGGCGTGACCTGCGGGCCGGCCGGGGCCTCGCTCAGCTTCTCCGACACGTCGAGCTCCATGATCTTGCGGACGCGCTGGGCGTGGCGCCCACCCTCGAACTCGCTGACGAGGAACACCTTGAGGATGCGCTCGTTCTCCTCCACGCTCACGAAACGACCGGAGAGCGTGATGACGTTGGCGTCGTTGTGGCGACGGGCCAGCTCGGCGAACTCGGGGGAGGTGATGTTGGCGGCGCGGATGCCGCGCACCTTGTCGGCCGCCAGCGCCATGCCGATCCCCGTTCCGCAGATCAGCACGCCACGGTCGGCCTCTCCCCTGGCGACGGCATGCGCCACCTTGACCGCGTAGTCGGGGTAGTCGACGCGCTCGGCGCTGTCGGGGCCGAGGTCGCTCACCTCGTGGCCCAGCTTCTGGAGGAACTCCGTGAGGACCTGCTTCTGCTCGAAGCCAGCGTGGTCGGATGCGATGGCGATGCGCATTGGGGAAGCCCCTTTCGTCGGTTGCGGTGACAGTTCGGCGCGCCCCTCCGCGGCAAGGCGCCCTTGCGCGGGTGGCGCGATGTGACCCTGCTGGGAATTCTACTCCTTGGGACGTCTCGAGTCAGGCGTGGGAGGATGCGGGAGCGCCACCATTACACAACGCCCGCCAGCGCCGTCCCGAGCTGCTCGCCAGATACGGCGCCCTCACGGGTGACCTGCGGAGTCTCGCCCGTGCAGACCACCACGGTCGAGGGCACGAGGGAGTGGACCGCGCCGTCATCGACCGCGACGGCCGCCTCGCGTAGGATGCGCGGCTCGAGCCGGGCAAAGGAGTCGGGCGCGGGCCGGCCGCTCGTGTTGGCGCTCGTCGTGGCAAGCGGACAGCCGAGCTCGCGGGCGGCGGCTATGACGATCGGTGACGCGGGCATGCGCAGCGCGATGGTGCGCCCGGGCCCCAGATACGCCTCGGGCACGGCGTGCGAGGCGCTCACCACCAAGGTGAGCCCGCCCGGCCAGAAGGCCTGCGCGAGGCGCCGCGCGTAGGCGGGCACGTCTTGCCCGTATGCGTCGAGCGACTCGATGTCGGGCACGAGCCAGGGGATTGACTTCGAGTGGGGGCGACGCTTGATCGCGAACAGGCCCTCGGCCCCCTGTGGGTTGGCAAGCACCGACTGGGACACGCCATACACCGTGTCGGTGGGAAGGACCGCGACCCCTCCCCGCCCGAGGGCCCGCGCGACCGCGCGGACCACGTCGGGCTGCGGCGACTCCCAGCTGGCGCGCAGAATCTCCGCCATGCTCCACCTCGCTAACCGCGCCGCAGGGCGCACAGGATCCTGTCGCGCCCCGTGAGGTCCTTCACGATGCGCGCCCCCTCGTAGTGGCCCGACTCTTCGGCAAGGAGACGGGCGAGCTCAAGCGTGTCCTCATGCAGCTCGCAGGCAAGCAGGCCCCCCGCGCGCAGGGCGCGCGAGCCGGCATCGAGCAGGCGACGGAACACGTCGAGGCCGTCGGCGCCGCCATCCAGGGCAAGGGCCGGCTCGTATCCCCCCACCTCGCGTGGCAGCAGCGCGAGCTGCGCCGTGGGGATGTAGGGCGGGTTGGACACGAGTACGTCGAACACCGCCTCGTCAGCGCCCGGCACGCCGTCGACCAGGTCGGCCTGGATGATGGCGACGCGGTCGGCAAGACCCAGCGCCTCCGCGTTGCGCGTGGCAAGCGTCACGGCATCGGGGGATATGTCGGTGGCCGTCACGCGGGCGGCAACGCGCTCGCTTGCGATCGACAGCGAGACGCACCCCGTGCCCACGCCGACCTCGAGCACGCGCACGGGCACAGCCGGGCCAACGGGCGGCTCGTCGGCAAGCCTCGCGTCCACGTAGGCGAGAACTTCGTCGACGAGGATCTCCGTCTCCGGCCTGGGGATGAGGACCCCCGGCGCGCATCTCAGGACAATGTGGCGAAACGGCATCTCGCCCGTCACGTACTGCAGGGGCTCGCCCCTGCCGCGACGCGCGACCCCTTCATGCAGCGTGGCAAGCTCCTGGCTGTCGAGGGGTCTGTCGTAGTTGGTGTAGAGCTCCACGCGCGAGAAGCCGGTGGCGGCGCAGATCAGCCACTCGGCGGAGAGTCGCGGATGCTCGTCTCCCTTGCGCTCGAGATAGCCGCTCGTCCACTCCAGGGCGGAGCGGATGGTCCATGTCTGCGCCATGCCTAACCCTGATTCTGAACTTGATCTTGAGACTGAACCTCGGAGGCGGTTGCCTGCGTCACCGAGATGGTCGCGACCGTGCCCGTGGGGTTCCACTGGGCGTACAGGGTCATGTCGGCGGTGGGGGCGAAGACCTGGCCTACCGCGTAGAAGGTGCCCGAGCCGTCGGCCTGGGTGTTCCATCCGCTGAACTCGAAGCCCGCCTTCACGAGTGACCCGCAGGCGGCGACGGAGACCTTCCCGCTCTCGTCGGTGCTCGACGGCTCGGGGACAACGCCCGCAGACGCCCCGTTGGCATCGTAGGTCACCACGAAGGGCCCGGTAGCCTGCACGGGCTGTGGCTCGGGAGCGGTCTGCTCCGGCGCGGGGGGCTGGGTCTGCTGGCCTGCATCCTGGGCCTCGGCGGGTGGTTGAGGAGCGGATCCTTCGGCGGGAACCGCCACGGCACCACCCTCCACGATGGCGCACGCCTGCGCGGCCTTCTCGGTGACAGCGGGGTCGGCGAAGGACGTGGTGTCGGCAGCAATGGCGACGGCGCTCCGGGAGGAGTCGCCCGTGCCACGGCCGATGACCTCGAATATGCCGGCGATCCCCGAGGCGTCGAGCGCCGGGTCGGACAGCATGAGCGTCGTGGGCAGGCCCGACTCGTTCGCCGACGTCGGATCCTCGACCCCGAACGCCTGGTCGAGCATGACGAGGCAGGACGCGGCCTGGATGTCGTTGCCGTCCAGGGAGATGGATGACGGGCCCCAGGGGCCCCCGTCAAGGTGCATGACGGCCGACTGCGCCGTCGTCATCGACAGGGAGAGGTGATTGCTCGAAACGGAGACCGCGGCCCTGCGCCCGCCGTCGGCGTACGAGACACGCAGGGCACTGTCGTACCCGTAGACCTCGTTGCCGGCAACCGTGACCGTCTGGTCGGTTCCCGTCAGCGTGACGCCAAGCGCGCACGCATCTGCGCTGGCGGAGGAGAAGCTGTTGCCCGAGACCGACACGACCCCCGGGGAGGTCACGTTCAGCGGCCCGGAGAAGGAGCACGCGTCTATCGACAGGTCCCCCGCCGAGACAAGGCCAACCGGCCCCTCAAAGGTGACGCCGCGCACGACGAGAGACGCGTTGGTGGCGCTGAGCGTGGCAGGCGCATCCCCCTCCACCATGCTGACGACGCTGGATGCGGCGTCGCCAACGACGCCGACCGCAGAGATCCCCTCGGCAACGACGAGGTCGACCGGATCGGCCTGGGCAACCTCGCCGTGAACCGTCAGCGTGACCGACGTGCCACCCTCGACAGGCGCTGCCTGGGAAATCGCGGCGACCGCATCGGCAATGCTGGCGAACTGCGTGGCCTCGTCAACGCCCTGGACGCCGCTCACGCTCACATAGCCAGCCTGGCCCGCCTCGTCGGCAAGCGCCCTGCCGGCGGGCGCGCACCACAGGACGAGGGCGCATGCCGCCGCGAGCATGACAATGACACCAAGCGCGCGTGCGACGAGCGAGTGGCCCTTGCGTGAGGCCACGGTTGGAGACGTCCCACCCATGCCGACGCACCTCCCTTCGAAGAAAGCGCCCTCGCACGCCACGGCAGGCGGGGCGAGGGCGTCCTTTTCACACTTACACGGCGGCGGCGAGGCGCTCCGCCCTGTCCGCAGCAGCCAGCGCCTCGGTCACGTCGTCGAGGCTCTCGCCGAGCAGGACTCCCGAATACGTCGAGTTGAAGCCGATGCGGTGATCGGTCACGCGGTCCTGCGGTTGGTTGTACGTGCGGATCTTCTCCGCGCGGTCACCATGGCCGATCTGGGCGGAGCGCTGGGCGCCCACCTCGGCGCGCTGCTTCTCCAGCTCGAGCTCGTAGAGGCGCGCGCGCAGCACCTGCATGCACACCTCGCGGTTCTGGATCTGCGAGCGCTGGTCCTGCGACTGGACGACCAGACCCGTGGGCAGGTGGGTGATGCGGACCGCCGAGTAGGTCGTGTTCACGCACTGGCCACCGGGGCCGGAGGCGCAGAACGTGTCGATGCGAAGGTCGCTCTGCTCGATCTGCACGTCGATCTCGTCGGCCTCGGGAAGCACGGCCACCGTGGCGGTCGAGGTCTGGATACGGCCCTGGCTCTCGGTCTTGGGCACGCGCTGCACGCGATGGACGCCGCTCTCGAACTTCATGATGGAGTAGACCTTGTCACCCGTCACCTTGAACTCGATGGTCTTGTAGCCGCCGGCCTCGGAGGGGCTGGCGCTGATGGGCTCGATCTTCCACCCGCGGCGGTCGGCCAGACGGCGATACATGGCGTACAGGTCGCCGGCGAAGATGGCGGCCTCGTCTCCGCCCACGCCGGCGCGGATCTCGACGATGGTGTTCTTCTCGTCGTTGGGATCGCCGGGGATGAGCATGATCTTGATCTCGTCCTCCAGCTGGGGCAGCAGCGCCTCGTTGGCGCTGATCTCCTCCTGGAGCATGGCCTTCGCCTCGTGGTCGGTCTCTTCCTTCATGAGCTCGCGGGCCACCTCGATGTCATCGAGGGCACCCACGTACTCGCGGGCCTTCTTTATGATCTCGGCCTGGCTGGCATGCTCCTTTGCCAGGCGTGCATACTCCTTGGGGTCACTGACCACTGCCGGGTCGGAGAGCTTCTTCTCGAGCTCCTCGTATGCCTCGATGAGCTTTTCGAGCCTGTCGCGCATGTGACGCGCTCCTTTTCTATGTCAAGCGCCTTCGCTCGCCCATGACGTGGGCGCGCTGCCGGGCGCGATGCGGGCTACAGAACCGAAGGGCATGGCGTGCGCATCCATCATAGCATGCCCATGTGGAGGCAAGCTATGCACGCACGGGAAGCGACGAGTGCAACTTTCTGGTCATTTTTGCCTTACGGTGTGGGCAAAAACGTCCGGATTGTTGCACTGGGCGCATATGGGCGGCCCAGCTAGAGGCCGTCCGTCCGTTCGGAGTCGGCGCCGAGCAGATCCGTGAGATCGCACACGCCGGCCGCCTTGAGCGCGCCGACAAACGAGGCGCGGTCGCGGGAGGCGACGAGCTCGAGCGGGAAGTCGAGATCGCTGAGCACCGCGCATGCCGAGTCGAGCGCACCGATCGCCGGGGAGACATGTGCGTCGGATGACACGCAGATGCCCGTGCCCAGCTCGGCACAACGCCGCGCGATGTCCCTGCAGGCCTGTTCGGTTGCGGGTTTGCGCCCGAAGCTGTGGGCGTTGATCTCGATGAGCTTGTGCATGTCGCGCGCCGCCTCGAGGACGGGGTCGAGCTCGAACTCAAGGCCGGAGCGGCCGATGTGGCCCAAGATCATGACCTTGGGGTTCTCGAGCGCGCGGACATACATGGACGTCACCTGCGCCGGAGTGGCCCCTTCGGCGAAGCGCTTGCCGTGGACGCTCGCGATCGCGTAGTCGAGCTCGTCGAAGATGCGTTCGTCGAGGTCGAGGGCCTTGCCATACCGCTCGCCCGTGATCTTAGTGGGCTGCGGCATGCCGTGGCCGAACAGGTGGCCGTCAAGGTCGACGATGTCGGCCTCGGCCCCGCGCAGCAGCGTGACCCCGTGCCAGGTGCGCGGCCAGACGCGCTGGTTGATGAAGAACTGGAAGTTGCGCAGGTCCTGGTCGACGAAGAGCATGTCGCTGAAGTGGTCGGTGGATCCGATCAGCTCAAGGCCCGCTCGGGCGGCGGCACGCACGTTCTCCTCAATGGTGGAGTACGCATGCCGTGAGAAGAGCGTGTGCGTATGCACGTCACATCTAAGATCAGCCCGATCGATCACGGGAGCTCACCACCTCTCAGCACGTCGATTGCGGTGACGACGCCCCGGACGAGGGACGGCCAAAACATCCCGATCGCCCCGTGCGCGACGCCCCACATATGCCCTATGAGGTATGAGCATACGCAATGTGACGCCCCTGAGTCCATGCGCGCCACGCAACAAACACAGAGGCGCGGGACGGCGATGCCACGCGACACCGCCGCCCCGCGCGCCAGCTCTATCCGCCTTGTGCCCTACTCGACCACGAGCTGCGGGTAGGTGCGGACGGCGTCCTCGATGAGGCCAAGACCGACGTAGTTGTCGACGTACGCCTCACTCACCTCGGCGCCGAGCGCACGCAATACGGCAAGGTACGTGGCGTTGCCGGAGGTGGCGACCTCGTAGCCGGAGCGAGCCGCGACCTCGGCGGGGTCAGACGACTCGGAGGCCGCCGAGGCGTCGGGAGCAGCGGAGGACGAGGCAACGCCGTCGGCGTCGCTGATCATCAGCGGCGTCATCTCCTTTGGAATCGCCACGGAAAAGCCCACCGACTCCCCGTTACCATCGGCGTCGGCAAGCACCTCGTAGATCGACGCGGCCTGGCTATCGGCCGGCAGCAGCGCGATGGAGTGCGGTCCGTCGGACACCTCGACGCGCACCAGGCCGTCAGCGTCGGAGGTCACGCGCTCGCAGCGGCTCGCGTCGATGTCGAGCAGCGCCTCGGTGCCGGCAAGTGGGGTGCCCTGCCCGTCCACCAGTCGCAGCGTGGCCGTCCAGTCGGCGGGCTCGTAGCCGCCGTCGAGGATGAGGCGCCCCTTTGTCTGGGGGATCAGCGGCATGCAGCGCAGCCCGAACCCCGAGCCGATGCCCTCGGAGAGCTCCCGGACGTACGCCTCGATCGCCTCGAGCTCGCCGCCGACCTCGCCCACCATCTCGACGTCAGCCAGCATCTCGTAGGCGTCGCCGCCCGCCATGACGTAGCTGTTCGACACGAGGTACAGCGGCGTCTGGTCATCATCGAGGTCAACCGACGACGCAAGCCCGTGCACGTAGATGTCCGTCACGCGCTGCCCTACCGGCGCGTTGGGGTCGCAGGTCACCTCGAAGCCCGCAAGCTGCAGAAAGCCGCCGGAGATCTCCTCCTGAAGCAGCATGCCCGTCTGCGTATCCTGGCCGTTCATCGTGGCGAACGACCCTTCGAACATCGACTTCAGGATCTGCGGGGTGATGCGCTTGACCTGCAGCGTGTTTGAGTAGGGAAACGCCGTGACCAAATCGCGCATCGTCACGATCCCGCGCGGCATGGCCGCCCTTATGCCGCCGCCGTTTGACACGGCGAGCAGCGGGGTGCCGTCGTCAAGTCCCGCCTGCGCGAGAAACGCGCTCGTCTGGTTGATGTAGCACTCGCAAACGAAGTCGCCGTAGTTGGTCTCGACGATGCGCGTGGGGGCGATGAGCTGCTCCTCGCCCAGCCAGCCGCCCCACAGCGTCGTGGGGTTCACGCACAGCTGCTCGGCGAGCATCTCGTCCTGCTCGGCGGCGATCGCCTCCAGGTCCTGGGACACGGCCTGATCGGCCTGCGCCTGCGCGACGACCGCGGCGGGATCGAGCAGCTCCTCGGTGGCCTGGACGGAGCCGTCGGGCGCAAACGCCAGCGTGAGCATGCCCACGGCGCCGAGGTTGCAGCCGGTCTGGACGATGAGGATGCCGTTGACCTCCTCGTTTTCGACGGTGTGGCTGTGCCCGTCGATGATGGCCGTGAGCATCTCGGCCGCATCGGTAGAAAGTCCCTCGGCAAGGTCGTGCGAGGAGCAGGGCACGGGGCCGTCACCCAGGTGGCACAGCGCCACGATCGCGTCGACGCCCTGCCCGGCAAGCTCGGCGATCTGCAGCTCGGCGACCTCGATCTCGTCAGCGAAGGTCGCCTCGCCCACGGCAAGCGGGCTCGCCGACCAGGCGGTCGCCTGCGTGGTGAGGCCAAAGACGCCTATGCGCTTGCCGGCACGCTCGAGCACGGCGTTGCAACCGTTGCCGGTAACACCCTGCGCGTTGGCAACGCCGTCAAGCAGGGGCGCGTCGCCAAGCGCCACGTTGGCGCCGAGCACGGGGAACTCGGCCGCCTCGACGTTGGCGACGAGGTTGTCCAGCCCGAAGTCGAACTCGTGGTTGCCCAGGCACATCGCGTCGTAGCCGGCCGCGTTCATCAGGTCGATGGGAGCGGAGCCCTTCGTGAGCGAGGCGAGCGGTGCACCCTGCGTGGCGTCACCGGCATCGACGAGCAGGCTGTTGGGAGTGGCCTGCTTCAGCCCTGCGACATAGTCGATGCCCACGACCGACTCGCCGTCACCCTGCAGGTAGCCGTGCGTGTCGTTGGTGTGGTAGATCACGACCTGCTCGGACCCCTCCTCCGCACGTGCAAGGTGTCCCGCCCCGGCGAGAGCCGCGCTGGCAAGCCCCGCGGCAACGAACGCGCGGCGGCTGAGAGACTTCGGAGACGCGCCGAAAGTTGGCGCTGATGCCTGATTGGGGGTCGTGGTCATGCGTCCTCCTTCTTCTTTTTGGCTTGCGGCCGGCGGTGGTCCCGTGTCATTCGGGGCCACTAAGGCCACCGAGGCGTGCTGTCTTCCACCCATGGTACACCGTGAGCGGCCTGTCACCACCCTGACGCACATCTGACAGAAATAGCGCCCAAACGACCACCGACTCCCACCTGCGAATTCTTTTGGCGTGTCAGAGGGTGGTAAGGCACCCTCTCAAAACCACAAAGTTCACACGATCCAGTCTGCAGTCGATCAATACGCTCATTTTGCGCCTGGTGGCTCCACGCCGGCGCAAGGTCACTTGGACCGCATGCCCAGCGCGCCGTGACACCCGTCAGTCGCTCGCGCGTCACAGCACATGAAGGGATGGATCCGAAGGGAGATGAGCGCTCATGGAGAAAGGAACCGAAATGGCCGCGAAAGCCGACCTGCCCTTCGCAGCCAAAGGCGAGGCAAGGCGCAAGCTGCTCTATGATGCGGCCTGCAAGCGCCTGCTCAGCAACCGGCTGATCCTCGCCCACATTCTCAAGGGCACGGTCGCTGCGTACGGGGAGTGCCCACTCGAGATGATCGCAAACGAGTACATCGAGCCATCGGAGAGCGCATCGACTGGCAGCAAAAACGAGGTGGATGCAACCCCGCCTCCCATGATACGAGGCATGCGAACGGAGGACGCCGACCCCCATGACGGCAGCGTGTTCTACGACGTCTTGTTTCGAGCCTCGCTACCAGACGTGAAAGAAGGAATCGAGTGCATCGTCAACGTCGAGGCGCAGACCGTCGCCCGCCCTGGCTACCCGCTCATGGAGCGAGCCCAATACTATTGCGCCCGCCTGCTCTCCTCCCAGCGCGGCACCGAGTTCACGCATTCGCACTACGAGCAGCTTAAGAAGGTCTACTCGATATGGGTGTGCACGAACCCGCCCAGGCGTTTCTCCGGGAGAATCATCCGATATCAGATGGCACCGACGACAGACACGTTTTGGGGGAGGAGCCTCATGGGCGCCGCGATCGTCTGCGTCTCGAGTCCGGGGACAGCCGGCCTCCCCGGTCTGCTCGGAACGCTCTTTTCGGATATCGACCCGCTGGAGAAGGCGGCGCTGCTTGAAAGCGAGTACAATGTAGGCATGACATCTTCGATGGAAGACGGGGTGATGGCCATGTGCAACCTGGGACAAGCAATCGAAGACAGGGGGATAGCGCGTGGAATACTAAAGAGCAGGGTCGAATCCATCCGCAACCTCATGAAGAACATGGGGCTGTCAATAGATCGAGCAATGGAGGTCCTGGGGATCCCCTCGCCCGACCGGGCGGCGTGCATTGAGAAGCTTCAGGAGGAAGAACTGGGTCCCGCGGTTGCGCCGAGCAGATAGCGACGACCCCTTGACGGCCCCCACGACGAGCCGTCAAGGGGTCATTCGATGCCGGACGTACCGGCGGTTCGCTGTGGTCAGGCATCCGGCGGCAGACGTCCGCCCACAGCGAACCCGTTCATCTCCTGCGCGCGTCAAGCTCCCCCGCCAGCTCCTCGGGCGTGACGCCCCAGCGCTCGCACACCACCAGCAGGTGATAGATCACGTCGGCGCATTCGTAGCGAATGTGGTCGTGGTCGTTGTCCTTGCACGCCATGACCACCTCGCACGCCTCCTCGACGAGCTTCTTGAGAGGCTTGTCCTGCGGTCCGTCAAGCAGCCGCTTGGTGTAGCTCTCCTCGGGTGACGCCGCCCTGCGCTCTCTGATGACGCGGGCAAGCTCGTTGACCGTCCCGCCAAGATCGCCCGGTTCCACGTGCTCGGTGCGCTCTCCCATGTGATCGTCCCCTCCCATGCGCCCTACATTGGACAAGCGCCGTCCATCCATTCCAAAACAAAAGCGCGCGCTCGCCTTGCGCGGCTACAGCGCGACCTCCCGGTAGAAGCAGCTGCGGTGCCCGGTGTGGCACGCAGGCCCAGGCGAGTCGACCAGCAGCAGGACGGTGTCAGCGTCGCAGTCGTACAGCACGCGCCGCACCTGCTGCATGTTGCCGCTCGTCGCCCCCTTGTTCCACAGCTCTCCGCGCGAGCGCGACCAAAACCAGCTCGTCTTGGTCCGCAGCGTCAGCACGAGTGCCTGCAGGTTCATCCAGGCGACCATGAGCACCTCGCTGGGTGCGCCGGTATCGTCGACCTGCTGGACGACCGCCGGCACAAGGCCGTCGGGCCCGAACCTGACGCCGAGGGAGGCGATCTCCGTCGCCAGCCGCGCCTCGTCTTCCGACGCCAGGGCCGGCAGGGCAACCGCCTGCGTCTGCTCGCCAGCATAGGTGCGCACGGATGCCTTCGCGTTTTCCTCAGCCATGCCGCACCCCCTCGTCCGCAGGGAGGCGAACCGCAATCCCCTGCGACGCCATGTACTCCTTGACCTGGCGAATCGTGAACGTGCCGAAGTGAAACACGCTCGCGGCGAGCACGGCGTCGGCCTCTCCCTCGATGATCCCCTCGGCGAAGTGCTCGAGCGTGCCCACACCGCCCGAGGCGATGACGGGGATGGGAACGGCGCGCGACACGGCGCGGGTGAGGGCGAGGTCGAAGCCGTCCTTGGTGCCGTCGCGGTCCATGCTCGTGAGCAGGATCTCGCCGGCGCCACGACGCGCCGCCTCGTAGGCCCATTCCACCGCGTCGATGCCCGTCGCGGTTCGGCCTCCGGCGACGTAGACCTCCCACTTGTCGGCGGCCCCCACGCGCTTGGCGTCGATGGCGCAGATCACCGCCTGGCTGCCGAACGCGGCGGCGCAGCGCGTGATGAGCGAGGGATCGCGCACGGCCGCGGAGTTGAGCGAGCACTTGTCCGCGCCGGCGGCCACCATGGTGCGCATGTCCCCGACGCTGCGAAAGCCGCCCCCCACGGTATAGGGTATGTGCAGCTCGCAGGCGGCGCGCGAGGCCATGTCCACGGTGGTGGCCCGATCGTCGCTGGTGGCGGTGATGTCGAGGAAGATCACCTCGTCGGCGCCCTCCCGGTCGTAGAACGCGGCCAGCTCGACCGGGTCGCCCGCGTCGGTGAGGTTCACGAAGTTCACGCCCTTCACCACGCGGCCGTCCTTCACGTCCATGCAGGGTATGACGCGCTTGGTCAGCATGCGCCCGCCTCCTCCCCGCGGGTGACGGCAAGCGCCTCGCGCAGGTCGAGCGTCCTCTCGTACAGGGCGCGCCCGCAGATGACCCCCTCGATGACGTCGGGGCCCAGCGAGACGAGCCGCCGTATGTCGTCGATGGAGGCGACGCCGCCCGACGCGACCACCGGGAAGCCGGTGGCGCGGGCGATGCGCACGTAGGCGTCGGCGTCGATGCCGCTGCGCATCCCGTCGCGCACCACGTCGGTGAACACGAGGTGGCGCAGGCCCATGCCGGCCAGCTCCCCCACGAGCTCCTCGGCGGCCATGCCCGTGTCCTGACGCCAGCCGTCAATTGCGACCACGCCACCGCGGGCAGCCACGTCGGCCACGAGGACCTCCCCGAACTCGGCGATCGCCTGCCGCGCGAACGCGCGGTCACGGACGAGCGCGGTCCCTATGGCGACGCGCGAGGCGCCCGCGACGACCAGCTCACTGAGGCGCTCGAGCGAGCGCACGCCACCGCCGACGTCCACCGATATGCCGGGGACCTGCGCGATCTGGCGGATGGCGCGGTCGTTGGCCTCGCGTGCGCCCTCGTCCTCCCCGAATGCCGCGGAGAGGTCCACGACGTGCACCCACGTGGCCCCGCACTCGGCAAAGCGCCGCGCGGTGCCGACGGGGTCGTCGGAATAGACGTCGACCTTGGAGCGATCCCCCCGCTGCAGGCGCACGACGTTGCCTGCCAGCAGGTCAATCGCGGGAAACACGATCATCGCAGCCCTCCTGCCGTCGCGATCCTCACAAAGTTGTGCATGACGCGGGCCCCCGCCTGCGAGGACTTCTCGGGATGGAACTGCGCCCCGAAGACGCCCCCGCCGTCCCACACCACGCTGGCGAAGAGCACGCCGTGCTCGGTCACGCCCGCCACGTCGTCCGCCCTGTCGGGGACACACGCATAAGAGTGGGTGAAGTAGAAGTACTCGCCGTCCGCGACGCCTTCCAGAAGCGGGCAGGCCTCGCCGGCCGGGGTGCGCTCCACGGAGTTCCACCCGACGTGGGGGACTTTGACCCCCGGTGCCTCGATGCGGGTGACCTCGCCGGCAAGCACGCCGAGGCCACAGGTCCAGACGTCCTGCGCGCCTCGCGCAAATCCGGGGCAACCTCCGCCCGTCACCTCGACGCCGGGCACCTGAGCCTGCTCGTTGCCTCGCGTGAAGAGCAGCTGCATGCCTAGGCACACCCCCAGAAACGGCAGGCCCGCCCCGATCGCCCCGAGCACCGCCGCCGCCTGCCCGGAGGCCCTCATGTACGCCATGGCGTCGGCGAACGCGCCCACGCCGGGCAGGACCACGGCGTCGGCCGCCTCGATGTCGGCGGGATCGTCGCTCGCACGCGCCGAGGCGCCGGCCTGCTCGAGCGCGCGGCACATGGACTGCAGGTTGCCCTTGTGGTAGTCGACCACCACGATGCGCGGCGCGCCCATCACAGGCTCCCCTTGGTCGAGGGGACGCCGGCGACGCGCGGGTCGAGGCGCGTCGCCATCATGAGCGCGCGCGCCAGCGCTTTGAACGCCGCCTCCACGATGTGGTGGGAGTTCTCGCCCGCGATGAGCCTCGCGTGCAGGGTGATCCCGGCGTTGCCCGCAAGCGCCACGAGGAACTCCTTGACGAGCTGGGTGTCGAAGCTCCCGATGCGCTGCGTGGGAATGGGCAGGTCCACGTGGGCCTGCCCGCGCCCCGACACGTCGATGGCGCACAGGATCAGCGCCTCGTCCATGGGGACGATCGCCTGGCCGAAGCGGGCGATTCCCCGCGCGTCGCCAAGCGCCTCGCGCAGGGCCTGCCCCAGCACGATCCCCACGTCCTCGACGCTGTGGTGGTCGTCCACCGCCGTGTCGCCCGTGGCGCTCACCTCCAGGTCGAGCAGCCCGTGGCGGCCAAGCGCGTCGAGCATGTGGTCGAGGAAGGGCACGCCGCTGTCGACCCGCGCGGTGCCCGTGCCGTCCAGGTCAATGCGCACCGCGACGTCGGTCTCCCTCGTCACGCGGCAGACCCGGGCGCACCGCGACGCCGGCGCAACCTGTGCACCCGTGGTCTCGGCAACGCCCGCCACAGTCGTCTCGTTCATGCTGAGCCTTCCTTCCCTATGGACGCGTTACGCCGAGGATATCACGCAGCGCGGCGATGAACTCGTCGTTTTCCCCTGGCTGGCCCACGCTGACGCGCAAGCAGCCCGCAAGGCCGGGCGTGGATGAGAAGTCCCGCACCAGGATGGACCGCCCCGCGAGCTCCTCGTGGATCTGCCTCGCGCTCGGCAGGCCCGCGCCTTCGGGGAAGCGCACGAGGATAAAGTTGGCCTGGGAGGGGTACGTCTCCACGCGGGCGCCCCTCGCACGGCGCACGTCATCAGCAAGCGCACGAAGCAGGCCGAGCAGTCGGCCGCGCTCCTCGACGGCCTGGCGCACCGCAGGCAGCATCTCGCCGCGCATCTCAACCACGACCTCGGCGGCGGCCTGCGCATAGCGGCTCACCGAATAGGGCAGCCGTACGGCAAGCAGCCCGTCGGCAACCGCTGGCGAGCAGATGACGTACCCCACGCGCGCACCCGCAAGCGCATAGGCCTTCGAGAGCGTCTTGAGCACGCACAGGTTGGGCGTCGTGGCCACAAGCGGGATGCAGCTTGCCTGCACCGGCGCGAACTCGCCGTACGCCTCGTCCACCACGACCAGGGCGCTGGTCTGCGACGCCAGCCGTGCCACGAACTCGGGGGAAGTAAGATTGCCCGTCGGGTTGTTGGGCGAGGTGATAACCACAATCGCCGCGTCTCGGGCCGCCTCGATCAGGCCCCGCTCGTCGATGTCGAAGCCCTCCGGGCGCACCACGTCGCGCACCGGCGTCATCGTGAGCTTGGCGTACAGCGCGTAAGCCGAGAACGTGGGCGGGCAGCTCACCAGCACACGGCCCGGCCCGCCAAAGGCCAGAAGCAGGTTGAAGATGAGCTCGTCACCGCCGTTGCCCACCACGACGTTGCGGGCCCCTACGCCCCACATGTCCGCGAGCAGGCCGCGCAGGCGCGAGCACGTGGCGTCCGGGTAGCGGTTGATCTCCACCTGGGCGAGCTTTCGCCCCACCTCCTCGGCCACCTTGGGGGGCAGGCCCCAGTTGTTCTCGTTGGCCGAGAGCATCACGCGCACGGGGCGCATGTCGGGATCGTAGGGCACCAGGTCGGCGAGGTCGTCGCGCACGGAAGGCGTCGCCATCAGCGACCACCCGCCGTCATCTGCGCCCAGACCTCGCGACGCATCGCGGCGGAGCGGGCGTGCGCCCACAGGCCCTCGGCCGTGGCAAGCGTCACCACCGCGTCGCAGTCCGCGTCCAGACCCGCGTAGGAGTAGTTGATGACCGACGACTTCTTGACGAACTGCTCCACCGAAAGCGGGCTCGAGAAGCGCGCCGTACCGCCGGTCGGCAGGGTGTGGTTGGGGCCGGCGACGTAGTCGCCGAGCGGCTCGGAACTCCAGGTGCCCACGAAGATGGCGCCGGCGTTGCGGATCTTACCGAGCAGCTCCATGCCCTGTTCGGTCTGGACCTCGAGGTGCTCGGGGGCGATCACGTTCACGGCGTCCAGGGCCTGCTCCAGGTCCTGGCACACCACGACGACGCCCTTGTTGTCGAGGGACTGGCGGGTGATCTCGCACCTGGGCGACTGCGCGAGGTACTCCTCGACGTAGCCGAGCACGGCGTCGGGCAGCTCGGGGTCGCACGTGACGAGGTAGCAAGCCGCGAGCGGGTCGTGCTCGGCCTGCGCCATGAGGTCGATCGCCACCAGGCGCGGGTCTGCCGTGGAGTCCGCCAGGACGCACACCTCGCTGGGGCCGGCGACCATGTCGATGCCCACATCCCCTGAGACCAGCCGCTTGGCTGCCGCCACGTAGGCGTTGCCCGGGCCCGTGATCTTGTCGACGCGCGGCACCGACTCGGTGCCGTAGGCAAGGGCGGCCACCGCCTGGGCGCCACCCAGCGTGTAGATCTCGTCCACGCCCGCAAGGTTTGCGGCGCACAGCGTGTAGGGGGACAGGGCGCCGCCGTCGGCCTGGGGCGGGGTGACCATGATGATGCGCCCCACGCCCGCGACCTTGGCGGGCACGGCGTTCATGAGGACCGTCGAGGGGTACTGGGCGCGCCCGCCGGGCACGTAGATGCCCACCGAGTCGAGCGGGGTCACCTTCTGGCCCAGGATGGTGCCGTCGGGCCGGGCCATGAACCAGGACTGCTGGACCTCGCGCTCGTGGAAGTCCCGGATCTGGTCGCGCGCCTTGGAGCATGCCTGGAGAAACTCATCCCCCACCTGGTAGATCGCCTGCTCGAGCACCTCGTCGGGCACGCGGAACGCCTGAAGCTCGACGCGGTCGAAGCGCCGCTCGTACTCGCGCAGGGCCTCGTCGCCCCCCGCGCGCACGCCCGCCACGATCTGCGCGGCCGATTCCATGACGTCGGCGGGCAGCGCCCCCTCGCGCTCGATCATCGCATCGCTGAGACGCTCGCCACCGGCAAGAACGATCCTCTTCATGGTGTCACCCTTTCCTCCCGGACGAACCGGGGATTGACTCGAGACGTTGACGTGGTACGCGGCCCCGCCGGCTGCGTCTCAGCCGGCGGGACCGCCCCGTCATGTCGCGTTTGCCGCAAGCCGCTGCGCCAGCCCGAACACGCGCGGGTCCGTCCGCGCGCTCGCCGGGTTGGCGAAGAAGCGAGCCGTGCACGCCATGACCTCATCGACCACCACTAGGTTGTTCTCGCGCAGCGTGGTGCCGGTGGCGGTGATGTCCACGATCTGGTCGGCCATGCCGATGAGCGGCGCGAGCTCGATGTTGCCGTGGAACTTGAGAATGTCGGCCTCCACGCCCATCTTGGCGAAGTGCGCCCGGGCGATGCGCGGGTACTTCGTCGCGACGCGGATGGAGCCGAGGCGCCGGTAGCTCTCCTCGATGCGCCGCCGCGCCCCGTCGGGCTCGGCCACGACGAACCGGCACCCCCCGTAGCGAAGATCCGCGAGCTGCAGGACGTCCAGCCCCGCCTCGACCAGCGAGTCCCTGCCGCAGATGCCGCAGTCGGCGCCGCCAAACGCCACGAAGGCGGGGGCGTCGGTCGGACGGACGATAACGTACTCCACCGCGTCGTCGGCGCTGCGCACGATGAGTTGCCGGCCGGCGTCGCGCAAGCACGAGACGTCCAGGCCACAGGCGGCGAGCGCGTCAAGCGTGCCGTCGAGCAGGGCCCCCTTGGGCACGGCGATGCGCAAGGGGCGGGAGGCCCCGGCGCGCCCCGCGGCGTCGGTGCCGCCAAGCGCCGCCTGCACCGCCTCGAGCGACAGGGCGAAGCCCGCGGCGGGACGGGGGCTGCCGTAGCGCTCGAACACCCGGTCGTAGCGACCACCGCTGCCCAGGCACGTCCCCAGCCCCGGCTGGTACAGGACGAAGACCATGCCGGTGTAGTAGCCAAACGAGCCCATGAGCGAGAAGTCGACCGTCACCCTGTCGGCAAGCCCCGAGAGCCCGACGAGGCCCTCGAGCTCGTCGAGGCCCCAGTTAGGCATGGTACCCGTCTCGCCGTCGAACAGCGCGGCGCAGGGCTCGAGCAGATCGCGCGCGGCCCCGATGGCCCCCGCCCCGCCGTGAATGCGCTGCAGGCCGACAAGCGCGCGGCCCACTTGGCTCGGCACGTCGTCGCCCGCCTGCGCCACCAGCTCGTCGAGGGCGACGAAGTCACCGTGCCGGCACGCCATACGCACCTGCGCGCGCCATGCGGCCGGCATGCCGCTCAGCTCGAGCAGCGCCTCGAGGGGCCGCACGCTCCCCAGCGCGACGACGTATCCGCCCACGCCGGCGACGTCGAGCGCCCCCGCCGCCAGGCGAAGCACCTCGGCGTCGGCCTCGCTACCCGCCTGCCCGATGAGCTCGATGCCGAGCTGAGTGAACTGGCGGCTCTCGCCGCGCAGGGAGTCGCGCTCGGCAAAGACGGGGGCGGCGTAGCGCAGGCGAAACGGCCCGGCCTGCCCGCGCAGGCGCGAAGAGACCAGGCGGGTGACGGGCAGGGTCACGTCGGGGCGCAGCATGAGCTGGCTGCCGTCGCCGTCGAACAGCCGAAACGTCGACTCGGGGGCGGCGTCGGCCTCGGTGAGCAGCTCGCGGCACTCGAGCACCGGCGTCTCGATGGGCGCATAGCCCGCCTGCGCGAAGTACGCGCCCACATCACCCACGATGCGCTCGCGCCACAGGGCCTCCTCGGGAAGAATGTCGCGCATGCCGCGCGGCGTCGTAAGCGTCAACGCTGCCCCCTCACGCTCTTGCCGGCACCCACCTCGATGGCCGCCGTAAACCGTTGTTCGTATGGCGCGATACTTTAGCACAGTAGAGTGATGAAGTGAATGAGATTCTCGAGGCCCTTCCGTCTTGAGCAAAGCTCGACAAAAACGGACGAGGGCAACTATCCGGACAAAATTCGCCTCCAAAGGCCGAAAAAACGTCCGGATAGTTGCCCCCGCTGCAGTTTGGCATATCTGCCACAGCTTGGCGTCCCTGCTGCGGGCTGGCAGCCTCGCCGCAGCCTGGCGTACTCGCTGCAGTCTGACGCTCCCGCCGCGCCGCGCCGGCCTTCCGCGCGCCTCCTTATGCCACGGCGACGGTGCCCTGGCCGCGCAGGGCGTCCTCCACCTCGGCGCGCAGGGCCACGTTGCGGGTGTCCACGTGCAGGGGGATCTCGGCGCGCATCGTGCGGCCCGAGGTCTCCTCCACCAGCAGCTCCACGTTGTCGTTGCCCGGGTAGCGCCCGAAGGTGCGCGACAGGGTTGCGATGAAGCTCTGGTTGAGCAGCCCGCTCAGGATGCGGATCTCCATGGTCTTGGGACGGTTGTTTGCCTCGCTGAGCTCGAGCTTCTCGATGTCCATGACGATGATCTGGTTGCCGCGGTCGCTGCGCTCCAGGCTGCCGCGCACCTTGACGAACACGTCGCCCATGCTGGCGCCGGTCACGGGGTCAGTCTCGCCGAACAGGATGGAGCCCTTGCTGGCGAACACCTTGGGGAAGGCCACGCACTGCACCTCGCCCTCCATGTCCTCCAGCGTGAACACCGCCATCTGGTCGCCCTTGCTCGTGACCTTCTTCTGCACGCCGCCCACCATGCCGGCCCAGGAGAACACCTTCTTCTCGGGGATGGTGTAGACGCCCGAGCCCTCGACGGCCTCCTCCTCCAGCTGCGAGAGCTGGTAGTCGCGCACGCGTGACAGCGCGTACTCGTAGGGGCGCAGCGGGTGGTCGGAGACGTAGATGCCCAGGACGTCGCGCTCCTCGCCCAGCTTCACGTGGTTGTCCCACTCCACGCCGTCAGGCGCGACGCGCGTGCTCACCGATCCGGTGTCCTCCTCGTCGAGCAGATCGAACATCGACATCTGGCCGGCGGCGCGGTTCTTCTGCGCGCGCTGGGCGGCGTCCACGATGTTGGAGGGGTTGTCCTTGGAGACGAGCCAGGACAGCTGCTTGCGGGTGTAGCCGGTGGAGTCGAACGCGCCGGCCTTGATGAGCGACTCGATGACCTTGCGGTTGGTCTTGGAGAGGTCGATGCGGTCGACGAAGTCGAAGATGTCGCGATACGCGCCGCCCCGTTCGCGCTCGGCCACGATGAGGTCGCTCACTCCCTCGCCCACGCCCTTGATGCCGGCCAGACCGAAGCGCACGCCGGTCTCGACGGGCGTGAACTCGTTGCCCGACTGGTTGATGTCGGGCAGCAGCACCTCGATGCCGTCGTGGCGGCAGGCCGAGATGTAGTGCGTGATCTTGTCGGTCTTGCCCGTGTAGGAGGTGAGCACGGCCGCCATGTACTCGTTGGGGTAGTGGGCCTTGAGCCAGGCGGTCTGCATGACCAGGATGGCGTAGCCGGCCGAGTGCGACTTGTTGAAAGCGTAGGAGGCGAACTCGAGCACGTCGTTCCAGATGCGCTGGGCGATCTCGCGGGAGTAGCCGTTCTTCTCCGCCCCGTTCATCCAGTGGTCGTAGATGGTCTCCTTGGCGCCGTCGGACCAGTCGAACACCTTGTCGGTGAGCATCTCGATCTTCTTCTTGGCCACGGGCTTGCGGATGCGCGAGTCGCTCTCACCGGCCGAGAAGCCGCACATCTTCATCGAGATCTGCATGACCTGCTCCTGGTAGACCATGGTGCCGTAGGTCTCGCCCAGGATGTCGTCGAGGCGCGGGTCGTAGGAGACCGCGGCCTCCTTGCCGTTCATGCGGTTGACGTAGCTGTCCACCATGCCGGCGCCCAGAGGTCCCGGGCGGTACAGGGCGATGAGAGCCACCACGTGCTTGTACTCGCGCGGCTTCATCTTCTTGATCGTGGCGGTCATGCCGCCCGACTCGACCTGGAACACGCCCGCGGTGTGGCCCGAGCTCATGAGCTCGAAGATCTTGGGGTCGTCAAAGGGGATGGCGTCCACGTCGATGTCCACGCCGTGGGTGGCCATGATGTTGGCCTTGGCCTTGGAGATGACCGTGAGGGTGCGCAGGCCCAGGAAGTCCATCTTGAGCAGGCCCATGTCGGCCACCATGTGGCCTTCGTACTGGGTGATCTCCACGCCGCCCTTGGTGTCGAGCTTGGTGGGCACGTGCTTGTTCACGGCCTCCGGGGCGATGAGCACAGCGCAGGCGTGCACGCCCTCGCCGCGCGTAAGGCCCTCGATGGCCAGGGCAGAGTCGATGATCTGCTGGGCGTCGGGGTCCTCCTGGTAGGCCTTCACGAAGTCGGGCGAGTAGAACGCCTTGGCGTCGGAGCTGGTGTCCTTGCCCAGGGCGGCGTTGAGCGTGTTGTGCTTGTCGGGCGAGCCGTCGATCATCTTGGAGAGCCTGTCGGCCAGAGACACCGGGTAGCCCAGGACGCGCGTGGCGTCCTTGATGGCAGCCTTGGCCTTGAGCACCGAGTAGGTGATGACGTGGGTGACCTGGTCGGACCCGTAGCGCTGCCGGACGTAGTCGATCACGTCCAGGCGCCGCTCATCGTCGAAGTCCATGTCGATATCGGGCATCTCGGTACGCTCGGGCGACAGGAATCGCTCGAACATCAGGCCGTTTGCCAGCGGGTCGAACGTGGTGATGTCCATGGCGTAGGCGACGATGGCGCCGGCGGCGGATCCTCGGCCCGGGCCCACGCCGATGCCGTTGCGCTTGGCCCAGCGCACGTAGTCCTGCACGATGAGGAAGTAGGCGGCGAACCCCTTGTCGCAGATGACCTTGTACTCGTACTCGAAGCGCTCCACCACGTCGGGGCGGGCGGTCTTCCAGTCCTGCCCGTAGCGATGGGCCAGGCCCTCCTCGCACTCGCGGCGGAACTGGCTCTCGTGGGTCTGGCCCTCGTCCAGGCCAGGGTAGCGCGGCAGCAGGATCTGGCTGAAGTCGAGGAACACGCCCACGTGGTCGTCGATCACGCCGTCGGGGCGGGCGCCGCACTTCTCGGCGATCTCGACCGTGTTGTCGCACGCCTCGGGGAACTCGGCCAGCGCCTCGCGCATCTCCTCCTCGGACTTCATGTAGAACTGGTCGTTGGGATAGGGGTTCTTGTTGGACGGGTCGTTCATCTTCCAGCCGCGGCCGTTGAACACCATGAGCTCCTGGGTGGAGGAGTCCTCGCGTCGCAGGTAGTGGAAGTCGTTGGTTGCCACGGTCTTCAGGCCCAGCTCGCGGGCGATGGAGTCCAGCTGGCGGTCGAGGTCGAGCTGGAACATGCGGGTGGAGTCGCCGGGGCCGCCGCTTGCGCCCTTGGCCCTGAACCCGACCTCGAAGTTGTTGTGGTTCTGCAGCTCGATGTAGAAGTCGTCGGGGCCGAAGATGCCGGCGAGGGTCTTTGCCCAGGCGATGGCCTCGTCGCGGTTGCCCAGGCCCAGGCAGTTGGGGATGATGCCCGAGGGGCACGCCGAGGTGGCGATGAGGCCCTCGTGGTGGTCGCGCAGGCTGGGCAGCGTCACACGGGGCTTGTAGTAGAAGCCCTTGGTGGCCGCCTGCGAGACGATGTTCATGAGGTTGACGTAGCCGGTGTTGTCCTTGGCGAGCAGGATCATGTGGTAGAGCTCGGGCTTCTTGTCGCGCGCCAGCGTCTCGTCGGGCGTGAAGTACACCTCGCAGCCGATGATGGGCTTGATACCGGCGGCGCGGGCGTCCAGGTACCACTGGGCGCAGCCGTACATGTAGCCATGGTCGGTGATGGCGCAGGCCCCCATGTTGAGCTCAGCCGCCCGCTTGGCCATGTCCTTGAGACGGGTGATGCCGTCGAGCATCGAGTATTCGGTGTGACAGTGCAGGTGCACGAATGCCATGCAAAACCCCCTACGCAACCGAGTGCCGAATCCCCGCGCATGCAAGGCGCCCCGCAGGGGGTGCCGTGACAGGCGCGGTATGTCAGATCCCTTGTCAGATGTCAGTCAGCCATAAGGATAGCGTGCCCGCGGACGGAAATGGTGGCAAGCAGATGTGGGTTTGAAGGGCTGGCGATGACGGGCGCCGACGGCAGCGGGCGCGTCAGCGGCCGGCGAGGCGGTCGAGGACGGTGCGATACCCGCCCGGCCCGTACTTGAGGCAGCGGCCCACGCGCGACACCGTGGCCGCAGAGGCCCCGGTCAGCTCCTGGATCCGAACGTAGGACGCCCCGGCGTCGAGCATGCGCGCGATCTCCAGGCGCTGGGCGAGGTCCTCGAGCTCACGGGGGGTGCACAGGTCGGCGAGCAAATCGCGCGCCTCGTCAGGGCTCTCGAGGCTCACCATGGCCTCGAAGAGAAGCCCCAAGGAGGCGGAGGCGTCGGCGGAAGACCCGCCCGCGGGGGCGGGGCCGCCCAGACCGTCTCGCGCCGAGCCGTCGTTACCCATGTCGTCATCCTCCTCGTCCGTCACCGCGTCGCACCACGGGCATGCCCCGCGCCGGTCGCCCCGCCACGCCGTGCGCGATCCACGGCGCGTGCGACCTGCGGCACGCCTTGCCGTCGCATACTTTAGCATGTGAAAGCGGCGCGCCGCACCTCCGTGTCCGAAGCTTTGGCAAAACCGCGTTTCCGTCATGCGGACACGCTAGAATGGTAGGTATGCACTCGAGAGAACGGCACGCATCGTGCGGCGGGCGGCGAACGCCGCAGCCAGGCCGCGCGACAAGACCGCGACGCAAAGGGAGGCAGCACCCTTGGAATCGGGACTCACCGTCATCATGGCGCCCTCGGGACGCGCCGTACGCGAAGCGACCGACCGGCTCGTCGGGCAACTGGGGCGGCGGTGCGCGCGCGTCGCGCGTCTGCTGCCGAACGCGCGGCTCGCAAGCCTCACCCAGCGCCGGCTTGCCGACGCGGGGCTCCCCACGCTGGGGATCGACGTCGCCACGCTCGACGCGTGGGCCCTGGGCCGCTGGGAGGTGTTCGGCGACGGCCGGGTGGCCGTTCGCCCCGAGCAGAGGCGCGCGATGGCCCTCAGGGCGCTCGCGCTGACGCCGACCAGGCTGCTCAACGCGGGTGCGCGCGGACTTGTCGGCTGCGTCGAGGCGGCCGTGCGCAAGGCCGCGGGGCTGGCGGAGTTCGACAGCCCGGACACGGCGCGCCTCGGCGGCCTCAGCGGCGCGCAGCGCGAGCTCCTCGAGGTCTGCCGGACCTACGAGCGGCTGCTTGCCGACCACGGCCTCATCGAGCCGAGCCAGGCGACGGCCCTTCTGCCCGGCGTCATGGGCGAGGCGGGATGGGCGCACCTCGTGCTTGAGGACGCCTCGTCGATCGCGTGCGCGCAGCGCCCCCTGCTTCTCGAGGCGGCGAGGCGGGCGGGGGTCACGCTCGTGGTGCGCGCGGGCGAGTCCGACGTGCGCGACGATGGGGCCGGCCCCACGACCCGTACCGGCGCCGCCGGCGCATGCCCTGCCAGCGCGAGCGCCTTCCACCCCGGCTACGCGCTTGCCCAAGATGGCGTCTGCGCACTCGCCGGCCTGTGCGAGGAGCAGGGGATCCCTGTCGCGTGGGAGCGCGCTCCCGAGGCGGACGGCGCCCCGCGCACCGAGGAGCTCGCGCTGCTCGCGCGCGCCGTCTTCCAGCCATCCTGTGACCGACAGGTGCCCGCCACAGGCGCCGTGCGCTTCGTGATGCCCTCCGGCGGCTACGCCCAGCCCGAAGCCCTCGCCCAGCAGATCGCGCTGCTCCACGAGCAGGACGGCATTGCCTGCCGGCAGATCGTCGTCACGTGCAAGGATCCCCTCAAGACGGCGGAGGGCCTCGCCGAGAGGCTGGCGACGCGCGGCATGAGCTGCCTCGCGCAGGGGTCGGTGCCCCTTCCCCTCACGCACGTGGGGAGCGCACTGATCGGACTTGCGCGTCTCGCATGCCAGGCGCAGCAGGGAGACGGCCCCGCCGCGACCATGCGCGCGTGCGCCAGCGACCTCGCCCGCAACCCCCTGCTCGGCATCCCGGCGCGCGACGCCCTGCGCCTCGATCGGCACTGGCGCCAGCGCAGGCTCACCGGCACCCGCGACATGCTCGAGGGCCTTTGCGAGGCATCCCCGATCGCACGCAGCGTCGTCGACGCCATCTGCGCGGGTGACCTCGCACGGGCCGCCGCCTGCCTGGGCGAGCGCATCCCCAGCGGGCCGCTGCCCCCCGACTTGAGAACCGAGAGGGCCGCCTGCGACGTGGCGGAAAGGATGGCGCTTGCCGCGCAGGAGTACGGGGTGCTCCCCTCGGGCCCGGGCCGGCAGGCGGCCACCGCATGCGAGACGATCGAGCGCCTGTTCGAGGGTGCGCGCGTCCGGACGAGTCGCCTGAGCGTCGCCGCGACCTCCCTGGACGCGCAGCGCAGCGCCGAGGTGCTCTCGATCAACCCTGACGCCGTGTGGATCGTGACCCTTCCCGAGGCCCAGGGCCTTCAGGCGCGCGCCCTCGTCATGTGCGACCTCACCGCCAACTCCTACCCGCTCTCCGAAAGCCCCAGCGCCGCCGACGCGCTGCTCGAGTCGCTGGGCCTGCAGGCAAGGCCCGACGCGACCGACGCGCTGCGCTGGCAGCTCATGGCGGCCCTGGACGCCACGAGCGACGTCCTGGTGCTCGAGCGGCCCCTTGCCGACGAGAACGCCCGCGCCCTGAGGCCGTCCGCGCTTCTGGAGGAGCTCGTGGACTGCTATCGCGCGGACGTGACCTCGTCAGACGACCTGAGCCGCTCGACTGGCCTGCCCAAGCGCGGCACGCTGCGCGCCGACGCCCCGGCAGGGATGCCCCACCTTGACGAGCTGCCGCTGGCCCGCCCGCTTGGAGAGGAGACGTTCGCCGAGCTCCTGAGCCCCGTGGGGCCGCTCGACCGCGCCGTCAAGCCCGTGGAGGCGCCCCGGCTCTGCCTGCGCGAGCAGGGGTCGGCCGCCCTGCTCGCCCCCGACGACATGGCGATGTCACCCAGCGGCCTCGAGATGCTGCTGCGCTGCCCCGCCCGCTGGTTCTTCGAGCGCCGCGTCCCCTCCAACGGCATCGACGCCGAGTTCGGGCCGCTCCAGAGGGGCAACTTCCACCACGCGGTGCTGCGCCTGTTCCACGAGCGCCTGCAGCCCGAGCTCGGCATCGCGCGCGTTTCCCCAGACGCCCCGGCAGAGCTGCTCGCCCGCATCGACGTGCTGCTCGACGCCTGCTTTGACCAGACCGTCGCCGACTTCGAGCACGCGGTGCGCGGGGGCGACGGGCAGACGAGCAGAAGCGCTGACGAGCGCGCCGTCGGCATGCTCGTGGCGACAAGTGCCCTGGAGAGGCAGGCCCTCGAGTCGATGAGGCTCAGCCTGCGCGAGTGCGTGCGCAGAGACGCCCTCCTGCCCGCCGGGTACGTGCCGGTCCACAACGAATGGGAGTTCGGGCGCGTCGACCGCGGCCAACAGGCCGTGCCCTACGCCGGCATCAGGCTCCACGGGACCATCGACCGCATCGACACCGACGGCCAGGGCGGGCTGCTTGTCATCGACTACAAGGGTAGCCTGAGCACGGGATACGGGCCCGTGGCCGATTCCGTCGCAGCGACGCGCGCCGGCGCGGCGGATGGCGACGCCAGGCAGGCAGACGCGAGCGGCGACCAGACGGACGCGGACGACGATCCCACGGCGACGGCCACCGACGCGCCCGAGGGGGCCGATCCCTTGCCCCTGCACTCGCAGGCGCTCATGTACGCCGGCGCGCTCAGGCGCCTCGGCCTAGCGGAGGGATCGCGGGTGAGCGGGGCCCTCTACCTGTCCTACTCCTCCCCCACCATCAAGGGCTTCGCCGAGGCCGGCCTGGTCACCCCCGGCAGAAAGGACCTACTTGACGAGGGCTGTCTTGTCAGGCCCCTGCCAGACGGCTCGAGCGGCCTGGACGCCCTGATCGACCACGTGGAGGGCAGTGCCGCCGAGGCGATCGGGCGGCTCCTCGACGGAGACATCGAACCGAACCCGCGCTTCGGGAAGCTCTCCTGCGAGCGCTGCGGCGTGCCCAACTGCCCGAGGAAGGTGTGCTAGATGGATCTCTCCACGTTTACCGACGACCAGCGCGCCTGCGTCACCTGCGTCGACCGGCCGCTGCTCGTCTCGGCTGGCGCCGGCTCGGGCAAGACGTTCATGCTCACCCAGCGCATCGCCTACGCCCTGCTCAACCCCGAGCAGTCGGGCGTACACGGCATCGACCAGATACTCGCCATCACGTTCACCGACCTCGCCGCCGGCGAGATCAAGGCGCGCGTGCGCTCGACGCTGCGCGCCGAGGGGCTCGTGGAGCAGGCGCTTGCCGTTGACTCCTCCTGGATCAGCACCATCCACGGGATGTGCTCGCGCATCCTGCACGAGCATGCCCTGGACCTGGGGCTCGACCCGCAATTCACCCTGCTCGACGACACCGACCGCTCCGCGCTTCTGCGCGAGGCGGTCAACGAGGCCGTGGCCGGCGTCACGCTGGGGCGGCCCGACGCGGGCGGGCAGGCGGAGTCGACGGAAGGCGATAGCGAGGAAGAGGCCTCGTGGTCGGAGCGGGACGACGAGACAGATGGCGCCGGCGAAGGCCCGGGCGGGGAAAGGCCGTTCGCAAGCGGAGACTTCGCCCTCCTCTTCTCCGAGTACGAGGGCTCCTCGGGCAGCAGCAAGGTCGGCAGGATGGTGGAGGACCTGCTCGAGGCGGCCGCAAACGTGCGCGGCGGCCTGGACGCGGTCGTATGCGGCCCGGACCCCCTGTCGGCACACGACATAGCCCTCGCCGTGCACGACGAGCTCGTCACGATCAACGCCCGCGCACGCGAGAAGGGCATCAGCAAGAACGGCTTGCAGAAGAGGGCGAGCAAATGGTCGACCACGGCGCTCGACCGCACCATGGACCCGCAGACAGGCATCGCCGCCTTCGAGCGCCTGCTGGCCGACCGCGGCCTCACCTACGAGCAGCTCGCCGGCGCGCTGTGCGCGTTCAATCCCAAGTTCAGTCGTGGTTCAGTCCCCGATGACCTCAAGGCAGACAACCTGGACTTCCGGCTCGCCTACGATCAGGCGTGTCTGGAGTGCCTCACGGGGCTTGCCCACCAGCCGCGCACGCAGCTGGTCGAGCTGGCGCGCCGCGCACAGGCGATCTTCGAGCGCAAGAAGCGCGAGCTGTGCGCCCTGGACCAGAACGATCTTCTGCTCGTGACCCTCGACGCCCTCGAGCGCAACCTGGGCGGAGTGGCCGACGAGTACGCCGACAAGTTCTCCCTGGTTATGGTCGACGAGTTCCAGGACACGAGCGCCCTGCAGATCGCCATCATCAGCCACCTGGACGGCGCCAACCACGCCCGGCTGTGCACCGTGGGCGACACCCAGCAGAGCATCTACCGCTTCCGCGGCGCGGACGTGGACACCTACCGCGCGCACAAGGTCCAGATGCGCGGCGAGGAGGTGGGCGCGTGCTACCGGCAGCTCGACCGCAACTGGCGCTCCCATGGCGACATCATCGAGTTCGTGAACAGAGTGTTCGCCCAGGACGAGGTGTTCGGCAGCGGGCCCGACAGCGAGTTCATCCAGCTGGGCTACGACGAGAACCACGCGGCGAAGAACGACTTTGACTTGGACGTGCCGCGCGTGGACCTTCTGCTTGCCACCGGAAGGCGCTCCGGTGGAAGAGTGCAGGCGCCCTCAGGCAGCCAGCGCCTGCAGGTTGAGGCGCGTGCGATCGCGCGGCGCTTCATGGCGCTGCACGGGGCTGGCGAAGGCCACCCCGATCGCGACTGGGGCGACATGGTGATCCTGCTCGGGCGCATGAGCAACGCCGATACGTACGCGCAAGCCCTGCGCGACCTGGGCATCCCCTGCGTGATAGCGGGCGGGTCGATCTTCTCCCGCGCCGCTGAGTCGCGGGCAGTCTGCCACCTGGCCTGCGCCGTGGCCAACCCCCACGACGACGAGGCGGTGCTTGCGGTGCTCCAGGGCGACATGTTCGGCCTCTCCCCCGACGAGCTGCTGCGCCTGGCGACCGACGAGGACGGCAGACGACGCGGGCTGTGGGCGGGCCTCTGCGCGGCCAAGGACACCGACCCCTCGCCGCGCGTGCGCCTGGCGGCGGCCTGTCTGTGCGAAGCGGTGGCCGAGGCGGGCCGGGAGGCACCCTCGCGCGTCCTTACCCGCGCGGTGCTCTCCTCAGGCTGGCTCGACCGACTGCAGGCCGAGGGCGAGCAGGGCATGGCGATGGGCGCCAACGTCCTCAAGGCGCTGCGCCTGGCGGCCTCGCTCGAGTGCGACCCGCACGCCCCGCGCGCCATGGCGTCGGTGGCGGCACGCATGCGTACGAAGTTCGACGAGGGCATGAAGGAGGCGCCCGGCGCCCTGAACGCCCAGGGCCAGAACGCCGTGCGCATCATGACCATCCACGCCTCGAAGGGACTTGAGTTCCCCATCGTCGCCATGGCGGAGTTCTACGCGCCGGGCATGACCAGCAAATCCGCACTCGCAATCGAGACGATCGGCGAGGACCTGTTCGTGGCGCTCGGCCCTGGCAGGTCGTGCAAGGAGAAGAGGCCGTTCGAGCAGCTCAGGTATTATGCCACCACGGATCGCTCCAAGCAGCTCGAGGCGCTGCGCAAGCTGCAGGAGGAAAACGCGCAGCCCTATGCACAGGAAGAGACAGTCGACCCCCGCGACGCCCAGACGGCAAGCGACTTCTTCAACGCCGTGAAGGCCCACGCCCAGGCAGGCGAGCTCGCCGAGATGCGCCGCAAGTCCTACGTGGGCATGACCAGGCCGCGCGAGCTGCTCATCGTGGCCGCCCACCCCTGCGAGGCCAGCAAAACGGGTGCGCTACGAAAGCGCGGCCTTCTGTACCCCGACGTGCTCGATGACGTGCGCCGTGCCTTTGCCTCGGGGGACACCGACCTCAAGACGCAGCCGGATGGCTACGAGTTCCCCAGCTCGTTCGGCACGCCGCGGAGCATCGCGGTCACCTGCGAGCACATCCATATGGAGAAGATCGACGGGATGGTCGTCCTCAAGGACGTGAACCTGGGAGACGGGCAGATTGGCGAGGTGACTCTGGAGGAGTACCTGGGCGAAGAGGCCCCCGACGAGACCGCGGCGCTGCCGTCTGGCTTCGACGACGCGAACAACGCGACGCCGCTCAAGCCGCCCGCGACACCAGGCGAGCCGCCCCGCCTCGTTCCCGAGTTCGTGAGCATCAGGGAGCTGGAGCCCGCATGCGTCCCCTGCGAGCCGCTGCGCGCGGGGACGTTCTCGTACTCCTCGATCGCCACCCGGGCCCAGGACGAGACACCCGCCCCCGGCGCGACGGTCGAGGGGGCGAGCGACCCGGACGAAACCCCACGCGGCAAGCCCCTGCTCTTTGAGCGCGCCCTGCTGAGCGACGAGTCCGAGGTGCTTCCCTACGAACCGGGCGAAGACAGCGCACGCGACCACGAGGCGGGCGACGGCAGCAAGCCCGGCATCGCGGGCGACCCGACCGCCCTTGGCTCGGCGTTCCACCTCGTCGCCCAGTGGATGGCAGAGGTCTGCATGGCAGGTGTCCCCACAGCCGGCGGCCCGCACCTCGTGACGGGGGCCGCAGCGGGCTCGGGCGCCGGCCTGCCCGACCCGGACGACAGGCGCCTGCTCGCGTCCCTGCGCACCTGGGGGGCCAGCCCGGCGTTCCTCCCCCGACTGCGCGAGGCGGTCGAGCGCTGGCGTGGCTCGCAGGTCGCCCATGAAGCGCTGACATACGCGACCCTGACCGCCGAGGCGCCCATCTTCGCGACCCTGCTAGGAGCCTCGGGCGAGCCGTTGCACCTGGAGGGATCGATCGACCTGCTCTGCCATAAAGCGAGCGAGCCCCCGGCAGGCCAGCGCGCGCTCGTGGTCGACTACAAGACGGGCGGCTCCGCCAGCGAGACGAGCAGCCAGCTCGAGGACAAGCACCGCCTGCAGGCGGTGTGCTACGCCTACGCCGTGCTGAACGACGGCTTTGATGGGGTTGACCTACGCTTCGTGCGCGTTGAGCAGCCCGATCCCGTCACGCCCGACCAGCCGCAGGTCATCTCCTACTCCTTTGAGCGGGACCAGCTGCAGGAGCTTGCCGACGCCATCCGCCAGGCGCGCGCCGCATCGATGAGGGGACGGGGCAGGTGAGGACCCCCACGCTGTCGAAGATCTCCCGAACGCATCGCCGCCGTCATGTGCGCAGGGGCGTCCTCCACGCGTTTCTCGTCGCCTGCATCTGCCTTGTCATCTGCGCGACGAGCGCGCTGCTGGTGCGCTCGGTACAGGAGCATCTGGGGGCAGGCGTGGTCGAGGCGCCCACCATCGAGCTGGCCGCGAGCCACGGTCCCGCGGCCACGGGTGCGTTCCAAGCCCAGCTGTCCTATTCCGACATGACCGTCTCGGGCAGCGTGGAGGCCGTGACGACCGTGGCGTGGGACGACGAGTGGTTCTTCCAGGACCCCGACGTCTACAACCACGAGCTCGCCACGACCTGCGCGGTGCTTTCGGCCATAGCCAACGCCGAGTCGGCCTACTACCAGCCAAACTCCGGTGCGCCGGCCTACACCGAGGAGGCCCTGTCGAAGCTGGGGTTCTCCGAGGTGTCCACCACCTCGTACCAGTACCGAAGCCAGATCATCGACGAGCTGCTCAACCTCGTGACCAACCACAGCGACGTTGTCGCCTATTCGCTGGCGAGCAAGCAGATACGCTCGAGCGAGGGCGAGACCCGCACCCTGCTGCTCGTGATGGTGCGCGGATCCTACGGCTCGGAGTGGCTCAGCAACGTCAATCTGGACGGGCCTGCGACCTCAGACGACGAGAGCCCCTCCGAAACCACGGGCACAGGCGAGGGCGAGGCGACGGGCGACCCCGTCGCGGAGGCCGAGGAGGACAACCACTTTGGGTTCATGACGGCTGCCCAGGGCGTCATCGACGACCTTTCCGAACACGCCTCGGAGTCGGCCGACGAGGTCGTCGTGCTGCTCTGCGGCCACAGCCGGGGAGGCGCCATCGCCAACCTCGCCGCAGCCTATGCCGATGACATCGCGCAGACGCCGCGCGCCATCGCGGCGCGCGACGCCATCTACGCCTACACGTTCGCCGCCCCCAGGTCCACCACCGCCCCGGACATGCACGACGAGGCGTACGGCAACATCTTCAACCTGGCGGTGCCCTCGGACCTAGTGCCGAACTTTCCGCTTGAGAGCTGGGGATACGGCCGCTTTGGAGTCGATCTCGAACTGCCCGGCTACGCCGACGAGGTCTTCGTGGAGACCTATCCCATCATGCAGGCGGCGTACCTGCGCAACACCGGGATCCCCTCGCAATGCGACCCCCTTGACGAACGGTCGGTTGACGAGCTCGTCGAAAAGCTCGAGGAGGACATCCCCACGCCCGAGCGCCTGCGAAGGCCGAGCAGCCTCTGGTCGCTGGCAACGAGACTGCTGCACGACATCGACCTCAGAAGCGTCATCGGAAGCCACTACCCCAGCACGTACATCGCTTGGATGCAGGCGATTGACTCAGACGACCTGCAGGTTTGGTGATCCCCAGGCGGCATGTCCGGCCAGCGGACGGCGGCACCCACGGCGGCGCCTACAGCCCCGCCTCCCAGCGGCAGGCGGCCATGTCGACATGGGTTTCGTCGCGGAAGGTCACGCCCTCCTGCTCGAGCAGGGAGCGCTGGACGTCGGGGCCGCCAAAGGCGAACCCCTCGCAAATGCCACCGTCGGCAAAGACCACGCGGTGACAAGGCACCAAGCCCGGCCGGGGGTTGGAATGCAGGGCAAAGCCGACGTAGCGCGCCTTGCGCGGCTCGCCCACCAGGCGTGCGATCTGCCCGTACGTCGCAACCTGCCCGCAGGGAATCTGCTCGACCATGTCATACACGCGCTCGAAGAAGCCCTCGTCTCGCATCCAGATCACCCTACCACTCGTTGCGATCGACACGGGCGCGCAGGCTCTTCTTCTGGCTGGCGCGATGCTTGGCCTGCAGGCGACGCTCCTTCTGAACGCGCGATACCTTGGTCTTCTTGCGGGGCTTCGGGACACGCGAGCGTCGCTCGAAGACGGCCCGCAGCTTGGCGAGGCATGCCTGGCGGTTCTGTAGCTGGCTGCGCGACTCGCGGCAGACCACCACGACGCCCGTGGGAACGTGACGCATGCGCACCGCGGAGTCGGTCGTGTTGACGCCCTGGCCGCCCGGCCCCGTCGCCCGAAACACGTCAACCACGCAGTCACGCAGGATCTGCTCGGACGTCTGGGCGGCAAAGACGGCGTAGTCGCGGTGCGACAGCGCCGGGCGAGCCTCTTCCGCAGGCGCGGCCGACGCATCGACATGCTCCAAGAATGCGTCGCCCGCGGCGAACCCGGCACCCGTATCACGGGGCGGCCTGCCCGCCGCACCGCCCTGCTTTGCCCTGTTGTCAGCCATGCTTCTCACCCCACACCCGTCGTTGTGACCGCCACCAGTATATCCAAGTGGAAGATCGCCGGCAAAGCGGGTACGATACGCCCGAGAACCCAGGGGCGGAGGCGATCCAAGATGGACATGCGCGAGTACGTGGCTGCATTCGACCAGGTGCGCATCGACTTTGAGCGCGACGTGGCCGAGTTCGGCCTGCCTTTTGAGCAAGGGGAGTCCTCGCCCCGAAAGCTGCGCGACGAGGTTGCCGCCCGGACGGGATGTCACTGCGAGAACTGCTCCGCGAGCCTTTGGAGGAAGTGGATCTCGCCCGCATGCGTGGCCTGCCGTACGGGCGAGCGCACGGAGACGTTCTTCGTGTCGCTGGCGTGCAACCGCGACTGCTACTTCTGCTTCAACCCCAACCAGGTGGACTACGAGTACCACCGCACCCACAGGCGCGACATCGCCTCTGAGCTCGAGAGCCAGCACGCCGCCGGTGCCCATTTCGACTTTCTTGCTGTGACGGGAGGCGAGCCCCTGCTCTTCAAGGACGAGGTCCTCGCCTTCCTCGAGAAGGCACGCGAGCTCTACCCCCATGCCCACACGCGCCTATACACCAACGGCGACCTGCTCGACGAGGTCACCGCCCGACAGCTCGCGAAGGCGGGGCTGCACGAGATACGGTTCAGCGTCAAGCCGGAAGACGTCTCGCAGGCTGTGGGCGATCAGTCCGCGGGCAGTCAATCCAAGGATCCCGGCAGTCAGACGCGCGGACTCCGAAGCACCCTCGGCACCATCGCGATGGCGGTGGACATCATCCCCGACGTCATGGTGGAGATGCCGGTGATTCCCGGCTCCCTCGCGCAGATGAAGGGGCTTCTCCTGCGTCTGGACGAGCTGGGCGTCCGCGGGATCAACCTGCTCGAGTTCTGCTTCCCCCTCGCCAACGCCGGGGCCTTTCGGGAGCACGGGTTCGAGCTGCGCAAGAACCCCTATGCCGTCCTCTACAACTACTGGTACGCCGGCGGCCTGCCCATCGCAGGCAGCGAGGGCGAGTGCCTCGCCCTGCTCGAGTTGGCCGAGAAGCGCGACCTCGCGCTCGGCGTGCACTACTGCTCGCTGGACAACAAGAACACGGGGCAGGTATACCAGCAGAACAAGGGCTTCCTGCTCGATCCTGCGTTCAGGGAGGCACGCCCCTGGCTGGACATGGACGGGCAGGACCACTTCCTCAAGTGCGCCAAGGCATTCGGCGCCGACGCGAAGACCGTCGCCGACGTCCTGCGAGATCGTGCCGCCAACGCCTTGATGGGCGCTTCGGCAGGTGCTCCCCTAGCCAGCGCCGCGGACGCGCACGCCACGGGCGGCCACCACGCCCCGCAGGGATATACCTGGGAATACGATGCGACAATACCCCAGGTCTCGTTCAATCGCAGCCTTGCGGGCGAGGTCCGGTGCCTGCTACCGGCTGTCGAGCTCGCGACGAGCTACCAGATCGTCGAGTTCGACGGACGGGCCCCGCAGCTCAGGGAAGTTGCATGCATACCGGATGCGCCGGCCGAAAAAGCATGAGCCATTGCCAGCGATGAGATCGTTTCTTTCGAGTCATACGGCAATGCATCATGCACCAGCTCGGGAGCAATCAATAAAAACGGGCAAAGCAAAACATTACTTCAAGCCTGACTATTCGTTCGAACAGTTCGAGGATGATTACGTCGTCGCCTTCTACGGGGATGTCCATTTCACATACAATGGAAATGGCTATAGAATCTAGCTCCCGGGATTCGATGAAATTGTCATTGTAGATGACGACGATAAGTTTGTGCCAGTCTATAAAAGCACGATGAAGGACTGGCCGAGCGAGTAGGAAACCTCAACACAACAGAAGAAGCCGCAAGGTCGTTCCCGAACACTGCCGGGCGCGCTAGCGGCTTTCAAGGGAATTATACGCCATCCAAGAGGCGTGGAGAAAGACGATCCCGCCGTCCACCTGCGAATCAACCCAGGGACGGCGGGCGGTGACGGCGGGCCTTCGGCTTCCAGTGCTGGACGCCCGTACCCTGCCGCATCCCCGACGATCTGTACCCCCCAGACACTGGCGGGTTTCACGCCGGGGCGAGTCGATGGAAGGCTCTTGTACTAAGCCATAGCACCAACCCTGATAACCTTACCACACGTCGAAACGAGATGCGCGCGGTATGCTTTGAATATCCGGGAGGCGCCTCGAATTAGAGGTTTTGACTGTCTCTTGGTTTCCCGACCTTCTGGTTTATATAGGCATGTCTCTCCCCCTGCTGAGATCAGAGTGGCGAGGTCAGCGCCAAGACAGGCACACCCAAAGCAACTGAGGGCTGCCAGGGCGATGCCTCAGGCCTTCGGACAGACAATGTCGAACAAGGGAAGCCAATCACAACAGGGGCGATAGAATGATCGCATAGCAAAATCGGGCAGGGGAGTCATGGATATCAGGGAAGCCTACCGGGTCATCATGGACAGCGGCGTCGTTCCGAGCGGCATGAAGCTCGCGGGCGCCGTGGCAAAGGACGGCGGATACTGCATAGCGTTCTCGCACCGCTATGACGACGGGTCGCCGATACCAGGGGAGCACGTGGTGCTGTTCGTCGGTCCGGGGCCAAGCGAACCGAGGGAGATAGTGAACCTGTCGGATGAGTTCTTCGACGTCTTGCGCTGTCCTCCGGTGGACGTGTCCGATCTAGCATAGAGTTTTGTTGCACGGTTGTTGCACGGGCTTGTTGCGCAAAAGAAAAACCAAGTGCAAAACTAGGTGCTTCATACATAGCCCCTGGCATGCGATTTCATGGCGCAGGACTCTGCGGAGAGGAAGCGCATATACGAAGAGCGAACAAAGAGAAAACCATGTCTCAAACAGGCCGAGAACAGGTTGAGCGGGCACGTTCCGAAGCGGTTGAACGCCGCCTGCTCGACGCCTATGGGCCTTCCAGCGAGCGGGGCCACGCCTGGGTGGCGCGAGGACGCCGGAGGGCGATAGAATGGGCGCGCACCCACGGATAGAACAGAGCCTAGAAATGAGCATCCTTCGCCGAGTAGATGACAGGTTTAGGAAAGAGCACCCGTACCCAGACGATGGCGAACACGTCTACTCTCGAATACTGGCCGAGCTGTCCTATTCCGAGCGCGAGGAGTGGAAGCGACAGGCGCTTGAGGTGGAGAGAATGGTGCCCGAGTACGGATCGTACGACGCCGCCCTGGAAGCGTTCGAGAGGATGCACCCGGACGCGCCGTAGCCCGACAGCACGGAGGAAGTCCATTGGGCCCGTCCCGCACCGAGCGGGGCGGGCCCCTCTCGTTGCGCACGCAAAGAGGGCGCGATGAGGAAACGCGTCCCTAGGAGGCCGCCAGGGCGTGCGGGACGCCCGCAATAGCAAGGTTTCAACAAGGTGGGAAATCCTCCCCGCCCCGGCGCGCGCTGCCCGACTTCATGCACAACATCGCCGATCAAGCAGTGAGAATTGGAGCCGCTCCGGGCAGGGCGCGGCCCCTTCTCACGCGTGTCCCAGATCATTCCCGGGCGCATTTAGATGTACAGAAGGTGTACGGGTGAGGTGTACAAAAAGAAAAGGCCAGAGGCTTCATAGCCCCTGGCCTGCGCTTTTGGGTGGTGGGCGATGAGGGATTCGAACCCCCGGCCTTGTGCGTGTAAGGCACCTGCGCTAGCCGCTGCGCCAATCGCCCAGTTGATAACTGTGTTAGCCTACCATAACCGAGAACATCTTACCGCCAAAACGGTGCAAAGAAGAAAGTCTCCCTCATATCTCTTTCACGCCCCCTTCACACCTCTCTCGAGGTCCCCCTTCGTAGCCTTACTGCGTTTCCAGGCAGGCCACAAGGAGCGCAGCACCAATAGTCAAAGATCAGAGGGGGGGGGTTACACTGATCAGCTCAGCTCAAATGAGCAAAACCCTCTCAAGTTGCCTTAGATTGGTCGAAGTGTGCCGATGAGACCGAGCGTCAATTCGCATTCTTCCAACGTGGTTTTGGGCGATCACGTTTGCAACACCTGCCACCTGCGCTTTTTCAAACGGACATCATCCAAGGCACAGCATTGACACGGCATCGACAACCAGATCCGAAGTCCCGGACGCCACCATCAAACCCGCAAGCGCCACACTTCGGGGCATCCGAGGCACATTCGCTCGATTTTGCCTATAGGCAGCACCGGCCGAGGGTTTCCTCAAGACGCACGGGGTCAATTTCGGGCCATGCCCCCACGCAGCAAGGCCTGCCTACCCGCGCAAAAGACCGCGCAGGCGGTCGAGCGTCTCGGATTCGCAGCCACAGCGCTCGCCCAGATACGCGTGAGCACCGCCGTACTTCTCGTTTAGGTAGTCAATCATCGCGCGCATGTCGGCAGGATCGGACGTCAGCAGAGAGGCCGGGACCTCGACGCCCATCGAGCGTGCCGCCACGAGCAGTGCGTCGATCTGCGCCTTCATGTTAGCGGCGCTGGCAGCGTAGTCGGCGATGACCTCGTCCTCGGGAACGCCGGCAAGCAGGAGCAGCAGAGCCACCACGACTCCGGTGCGGTCCTTGCCAAACGTGCAGTGGATGAGCGTCACGCCCGTCGTCGGCTGGGCGAGCATGCGCATGACGCGACCGAGGTCGGCCCCGTCGCCCTCGAGCATGCCGATGTACAGCTCGGCCAGCGAGGAAGGCAGCTCGTCCATGAAGTTCGACGAGTTCATGTGATCAAGCATGGGGATGTTCACGTACTCCACGTACGGGGTGTTCGCGAACGGATTCGCCTCGCGCTCGTTCTCGAGCGAGCTGCGAAGGTCGACGACCCTGTGCAGGCCGTACTCGATCAGCCTGGCCTTGTCCGCCTCGGTGATGTTGGTGAGCTCGTCGCCGCGAAGGATGCGGTGCGTCAGGGTGTAGCCGCCGTCGACTGTTGGGTATCCACCCAGCTCCCTGATGTTATGAGCGCCTTCGAGCTCGAGACGTTCCGGAACGAACAGGGCATTCGTGTCCATGGACAGCATCCTTTCCCAATATCCTCGCAGCCGCCTTCAGCAGCATAGGGTACCCGATTCGCAAGCCGGGGTCGCTCCCCTGGGGTAAGCGAAGAGACAGCCTCCCGTAAGCCCGAGGTAAGCCGTGGCCCCGTCAGGCCCACGGCCGCCAGGGTCTCGCCACGCCTAGCGGATGCCCGGGCCTTCGGGCTGCTCGACCCCCGTGTACACGCCGTCTGGCTCGATCACTCGCAGGCCGCCGGCGCGGTAGCGCCTGTTGAGGTCGACGTAGTAGTCGCACGAATAGGCGATGCGCTCACGCTCCTGGGGCGTGGTCTGCCGAACCACGCGCCCCGGGACGCCCATCACCACCGAGTGCGGCGGGATGACCGCGCCCTCCGTCACCACGGCGCCGGCGGCGATTATGCAGCCCTCGCCGATGACGGAGTCCTTCAGGATGGTCGAGCCCATGCAGACCAACGTGCCGTCGCCCACGCGCGCACCGTGCACGATCGCGCCGTGGCCCATCACCACACGCCGACCGACAGTGAGCCCGCCGGCGTCGGCATGCAAAAGGCAGCCGTCCTCGACGACCGAGCCCGCGCCCACCACCACGGGCTCGTCGTCGCCGCGCACCACCGCGCACGGGTAGACGCTCACGTCGTCCTCAAGCGTGACGTAGCCGACGACCTGGGCAGACACATCCACGTATACGTTGGTGCCTAGCTGAGGCACCTTGTCCTCAAACGCTCGGATCATCCTTTGACCTCGTCTTTCGGACTCTGGACCTCGTCTTGCGGACCTTCATCCCGAGACGCATACCCCGGCGCACCCTCGGCGGGATCGCTGCCGTCGTCGGCCTCGGCCGGATGCCAGCACGTGCCGTCATCGAGCGGGCGACCCGCCAGAGGCGCGCCGCGATGCAGGCGCGCGCGGAGCAGGGCACTGCGCTCGGCTCGGCGGGCGGCGCGGTCGGCGCGGCGCAGCTCCTGGGCGTTGCGCGCCTCGGCGCGGTTGAACGAACGCATCTCGCGGCGCTGGGGGCTGTTGTACTCGATGGCACGACGCGCAAGGCGCATGCCCAGCACGAACACCATGCCGGCCATGAGGGTCGCCAGGACGGCGCGCACCGTGCCCACGAACCAGATGGCGTGCGGCCCCATGCCCGCGCCCGAGGGGAACGTCACCAGCGACTGAAGCCCCATCCACAGGGCACCCGTGAAGCCGGGGTCGGGGGCGAGCATCCCGCGCAGGGCAACCATGCCCACCATGGCGTACAGGGCGGCAAGCGCCATGGCGTAGACGAGCACCAAGACCAGTCGGTCGAGCCTTCGCAGGAACGTGTGCTGGGCGAAGCAGCCCTGCCACACGATGAGGGCCACCAGCGAAAGGATCACCAGCACGATTCCCGCAAGCCCGTGGGCGGAGAGAGCGGCGGCGACGCCCAGCGCCACCGTCGACACCACGGCGAGCAGCCAGCAGCCCTGATCGTGCATGAGCAGGCCGGGCACCAGCAGGAGCAGGAAGTACCCGACGATCACCACGACCACCGGGTCGATGGCGCCGCTTGCCGGGATGTACTGCGACAGGAGCAGCAGCCTTGAGACGTCAGCGGGAAGCGTGGCGCAGACGATCTCGAACACGCTCGCGACCACGACGACGAGCGCGCAGAGCGCCGTGCGACGGTCACTGCGGCTCGACATGAAGTCGTACACGCGCTCGCGCAGGGGCATGGAGCGGCTGGGGCCCGCCTGCTTGGCCTGCTGCTGACCGCCGGAAAACGCGCCCGTGGTCCGCATCAGCACGCCACCCACGGCAAAGGGAATCCAGTACATGAGCGCACGATACGTGAGCACGGCCGACACGCACAGAGTCCCGGGATAGCCGTAGCCAGAGAGCACCGCCGAGGCCATGCCCTCGACCACGCCCACGCCGCCCGGCGTCACGGTGAAGCTGTTGAAGACGAGCGCCGTGACGTACCCGCCCAGCAGGGCGTCCACGCGCGTTATGCCAAACGCGAAGCCCGAGGCCATGAAGGCGAGCATGTCGAACGCCATGGCGACCACCATCGTGGCAAGCACGCCGAGCGCCTTGCGGGGCCGGCGCGAGAGCTCGGTGGCGGCGTGGCTGAACGAGTGGACGAGGGAGTCCGCCCAGGGCTTTGGCTGGCGCCTGAGCCTCAGCATCCGGCAGAGACGCACGACGAGCGACTCGATCCAGCGCATGAAGCGCTGCAGCAGGCCCGGCTTGAGATGCCCCAGGGCGAGCAGGCCCAGAAACACCAGGGCGGCAAGGCCGATCGTGGACCCGAGCATGACGTCGCGCGCCGAAAGGCTGCCGTTTGCCCCCATGATGGCGAACCCCACGAGGATGACGAGGAACATCGCCGAGTAGTAGCAGGTCTGCGTGAAGACCGCAGCCGAGGTGGCCGAGCCCACCGCGACCCCGCGGGTGCGCGCGGCGTCCACCACGGCCGCCATGCCCGAGACGCCGCCCGAGGAAACGACCGTGTTCATGAAGACGGCCTTGAACCAGGCGGGCACGGTGGAGCGCAGGGGCACGCGAGCGCCGATGGCCGCGAACGCCCTGGTATACGAAAGCGCGTGGAATACGATTCGGCAGCCCTCCAAGCCGACCGCCATGAGCAGCGGCAGCAGGGCGCCACGTGACATGGCCTGCACGATGGCGACGATCTGCTGGCGCTGTGTCCAGCCCACCACGACGAGGGCCACCAGAAGGACAAGCGTGATCAGCGTGCGAGGCTTGACCCTCGGCCGGCGGCTCTGCACGCCCGTAACGCGTATCTTCGTCATGCGAGCCGCCACCCCTCCCTCACGTCTCGGCCTCCACCTCACATGTTGAACTCAACTCACATGTCGAACCCACATGCTGAAGTGTAAGTATCGCACGTATGCCACCGACCGTGGCCACACGCGCGGCAAACGGGCGGTCCAATCCTTTGAGTCAACGCATGACGATCGATAATTCGAGCATTTCGCAACGCTAAATTGATAATCTTTCAGCTTGGGAGGATCAACGTGGAAAAAAGGCGTAGAGTGTGCGTCGTCATGCGAGCGTTGCCGCACCGCCGTCGCGCACACGGAAACGCCCGCCACGCAATATGAGAGAGGGAGGACCCGTGGACTCGTTCTTCAAGATCAAAGCGCGCGGCTCGTCGGTAGGGACGGAGGTGATCGGCGGCCTCACGACGTTTCTGGCCATGGCCTACATCATCGCCGTGAACCCGTCGATCCTGGTGGACGCAGGGGTGCCCTTCTCGGCGGCCCTGACGTCGACCTGCGTGGGCGCCGCCATCATGACCATCCTGATGGGCCTCATCGCAAACCGCCCCATCGCCCTGGCCTCGGGCATGGGCATCAACGCCATCGTCGCCTACACCCTGTGCGCCGCCGAGGGCGGCGTTGACTGGCGCGTGGCCATGGCCGTGGTGTTCGTCGAGGGCATCGTGATCCTGATACTGGTGCTCTGTGGCCTGCGCAAGGCGGTCATGGACGCCATCCCCGTGAGCCTGCGCCGCGCCATCGGCATAGGCATCGGCCTGTTCATCGCCTTCATCGGCATGAAGGGCGGCGGCATCATCGCCTCCGACGCCACCAACTACCTCGCCCTGGGCGACCTGGGCTCCAACGTCTGCATCGTCTCGCTCGTCTCGATCCTGATCGCCGTGGTCCTGCAGGTGCTCAAGGTGAAGGGCGGCCTGCTCATCTCCATCGTCGTCGCCACCATCGTGGGCATCCCGCTGGGCGTGACCCCGCTGCCCACCGAGTGGAACTTCGGCCTGGACTTCTCGGCGTTCTTCGCCCCCTTCCAGACCGACCCGGCCACCAACACCATGGCGCTTGCCCAGGTGTTCCTGCAGCCGGCGCTTCTGCTCGCCGCATTCTCGCTGCTCATGAGCGACTTCTTTGACACCATGGGCACCGTGGTGGCCGTGGGTCAGGAGGCCAACTTCACCAACGAGAAAGGTGACGTCGAGGACATCCAGCCCATCCTGATCGTCGACTCCACCGCGGCGGCCGTTGGTGGTCTGACGGGCGCCAGCTCCATCACGAGCTTCGTCGAGTCCACCTCGGGTGCGGCCGCCGGCGCGCGCACGGGCCTGTCGAACATCGTGATCGGCATCGGCTTCATCCTCGCAGCGTTCCTCTCCCCCATCGTGGGCATGGTGTCCTCCTCGGCCACCTGCGGCGCGCTGGTGGTCGTGGGCTTTCTGATGATGTCGGAGATCGGCAAGGTCGAGTGGGACAAGATCGAGTACGCGCTGCCCGCGTTCCTCACCATCTTCGCCATCCCGATGACCTACTCCATCACCAACGGCATCGGCTTTGGGTTCATCGCCTACTGCGTCATCAAGGTTGTCCAGGGCAAGGCCGGCGAGGTCAAGCCCCTCATGTGGGCGGCCGCCATGGCGTTCTTGCTGATGTTCATCCTGTCGTAGCGCACGCTGCGACAGCCATCGGCCCCTTGGGCCGCAGCACAAGCGACGCCGCGCGCACCGACCGTTGCTTGCGGCGTCGCTTTTGTTTGTCTGAAATGCGGTGCGCAGGCGATGGAGCAACAGGACAGCGCGGCAGACGGGCGATAGCACGGAAGGCAAGCAATAGCACGGCAGACGGGCAATGCACCAAGCAAGGCGGAGGGGTGCGCGTCGAAAAGAGGAGATGTCGCCAGAAAACCGGGGATGCATCTGCGCTGGAAGCAGCGACTTCGAGCATCAAGGAAGCACAACCGAACGACCCACTCTCGACGCGGCCCGATTACCTGCACCTTTTCAAACCGATGCACAAGGCCCGCTGCAGATCACCCGAACTGGCAAGACTCTAACGCGAATCCATCCCCTTTTTTCTGGTAACATCGGGCGAATCCGTTGCAAAGGGGCGGCGCGGCGCTAGTCAAGCCGAGGTGATAGGATGGCACGGTAACCTTTACGCCGATCAGAAGGGTCGGGCGATGTCCGCCTGGATCCCACGGGGAGGCCCCATGCGTCTGAGCTGGAAGTCACTACGTCTTGAATGCCTGGGCCTTGCGGCCGTGACGGCCACGCTTCCCATCTACGAGCCTGCGCTACATTCGCTGCACACGCTGGCGCCCGGGCGGTTCGCGCAGGCGGCGCTGCCCTACTCCTGTGCAGCACTTGTGACGACATGCCTCGTTGCCCTCGCCATGGCACTCACGGCGCGGCACCCCCGCCAGTCACGGAAGGTCGAGCGTCTCCATCCGGCCGCCTGCGCCGTGATGGTCGCCTCCACACTTGCGGGCGCGCTGGGCCTGTGGTTCATCGTGCAGTCAACCCCTCCGGTCGTCCTCTGCGTGGGGCTGGGATGCCTGGCAGGGTTAGGGTCGGCGCTCATGCTCGCGGCATGGGCGTGGGTGTACCGCGCGTGCGACAAGGAGTCGGCCCTGCTGCACCTCGCGCTCTCAGGCGTGCTCGGAGGCCTGCTCATGAACATGATAGGTACGCTGCCGCTCGTTCCCGCCATGGTGCTGTTCCTCGCGCTTGACCTCGTTGCGTTGGCCATCCCCATCGCAAGCAGCCTTCTTCAGGCAGGAACCGGCGACGCAAGGGACACGGCGGGGGCGGGGAATAGCGAGAACAGCGCGACAGACGATGAAACACCGGAAACGCACGAGAGCGCAAGATCTGATGGCGCCCGGATCGGCGAGGCGCTCGTCGGCATCTCCCTGTTCGCGCTCTCCTTCCAGATGCTCGGCGTCCACGGAACCCTCTATCTGTACCTGAGCTTCATGCTCGGTAGCATCGTCATGGGCGGTGTGGTCGCCCTCGTAGTCTGCCTGCGCAGGGTAGTCCGGCCCGCCGAGCTTCTGGGCGGCGTGGTAGTTCCCGCCGCAGGAATGGCCGCCCTGCTCGTCGCCGTCGTCGCACCGCTGGGCGCGCAGTCCGTCATAGCGCGCGTAGCCCTCATGGTGTTCTACTCGCTCGAGATCATCGTCTGCGCGGCCCAGGTCATCGAAATCGCACGTCGGCAGCGCAGCGCTGGCGCCCGCGAGAACCCCCGATCCCTAGGCGTCATCTGCGCCGCCATCGCCGTCTATGCCACGGCGTCGCTTCTTGGCATGGTCGCCCAGCGATTGATTCCCCCAGGGCCGATCCACGTCGCGTTCGTCGCACTCACACTGGCATATCTCGCGGGCATGCTGCTGCGCTCGAGCTTTGCAAGCTGGCGCGAAGGAACCGAGGGCCGCATGGCTGGCGACGCCTCGGATCCCGTCCTGGCGGCCGACGCCATTGGGTCCGGGCGCCCCTCCCTGATGAGCGACGAGCTGCTCGCGCGGCTCGCCCGCCAGCACCAGCTCACCAACCGCGAGGAGGAGATTCTTCTTCCCCTCGTGCGGGGCATCCCCCTGACCCAGATAGCCGAGCAGCTCGTCATATCCGATAGCACGGCACGTGGCCATGCCCACAAGGTCTACCAGAAGTTCGGCGTCTCCACGCGAGAGGAGCTCCTGGCCGTCATCGGAGACGAGAGCCAGGAGCCCCAAAGTCTGCCTACCAGTTAGCCGACGCGTCCCACGTCCACGGGCCTCAACCCGGCGAGTCCACTCAAACCCCGCGGACATGGATCGGGCGCCACCAGCTCGGGTGACCTAGTTACGCGATCTCCTGCCCGGTGAGCATCTTGCCCAGGACGCGGCCCAGCGTGATGGCGCTGCCCACGTTCTTGCCGGCCCAGGGGTTGGGGTTGCTGAAGCCGAACAGCCCACCCAGGCAGCGACCGGCCGCGTAGAGGCCCTCGATCGGCTTGCCCTCGGCGTTGAGGACCTCCATGTTGTCGCCGCACTCAAGGCCGCCCATGGTACCCAGGCCCACGCCGCACCACTTGTTGTTCATGGCGGTGGAGGCGTAGAACGGCGGGGTCTCGATCGGGATCATGAGCTCGACATCCTTGCCGTAGTCGGAGTCAACGCCGGCGTGGCACAGCTCGTTGTAGTGGGCGATCTCGTCCAGGGCGGTCTGAAGTGCCTCGCCCTCGTAGCCCAGCATGCCCAGCAGGCCCTCGAGGGTCTCGGAACCCCACACCTTCTCGTGGTTGCGCTCGGCGATGGTCATCTTGCGGCACTCCGAGCCCTCGGGGTTCTCGAGCTCGACGTTGGCGATGTCCTCCTGCAGCTCGTAGAAGTAGTCGGGGCGGCCGAAGTTGGGCGAGCCGTGATCAGTCGCAGAGTTCTTGACGCTCTCGGCCCAGTTGGCGTCGGTGATGCCGGCGATGACGCCCTTGGGCTGGCGCATGATGGAAGGCATGTTCTGCTGCACGCTCGCCTCGTTCATGAAGCGCTTACCGTCAGCGTTGAGCCACAGCATGCCGCACACGCCCCAGGGGCCGCCGGCACCGTTGCCGTTGGCGTTGCAGGCACGCGGCGCGGCCTCCATGAAGCCGCCGGCCCAGCAGGCCATCCTCTGGCCATCACCGGTGCGCGGGGCCATGCCCGTCATGTCCTCCTTGGTCTTGCCGGCACGCATTGCCCACTCCACAAGCTCGCCCTGCAGCGCCCACACCATGTCAGCGTTGGCACCGTAGTCGCCCGTGCACAGGCACACGGCCTTGGAGGCGTTGTACTTGACGTAGGAGCCGTCGGCCTTCTGGGTGATAGCGCCGGTCACGCGGCCCGTCTCGTCCTGCGTGAGCACCACGCCGCTCTCGGCGAAGTGCCAGGTGGCGCCCAGCTCCTGGCTCTTGAGGATGCTGAACTGGGACACCTCGTCAAGGCGCGAGAATGCGCCGGGGATGGTGGGGGCGTCCGGGTCGAAGTCGTGGCGGATGTGGCCCATGAACATGGCCGTACCCGGCCAGGAGCGATAGCCGCCGCGGCACATGGGGTAATCCACCGGGCCGTCGAGGGCGATGCCGGGGACCTGGCAGATGCACTCGCCGGGATCGAGCGGGCTGACCTCGGGGTTGTCGGTGGTGGGCATGATCTTGATGCGATCATCGGGCCAGCTCACCAGGCCCATGAGGTGGTCGACGGCCTCGCCGGAGTTGGCGACGTACTTGCGCACGAGCTCCTGGCGCACGCGACCGCCGCAGCGGATGCAGAACTCCTCGACGATCTCGCCCACGTCATAGGGGCCATAGCCCTGGTCGATGAGCCACTGGGAGTTGCAGTGGCCGATATCCTCGCCCAGAACCTTGCGCACGTCCTCGGCGTCCTTCTCGATGACATCGACCTTGGCACCGCCCTCGGCCGCCGCGCAGGCGCAGTTCAGGCCGGAGTGGCCGCCGCCGATCACAAGGATCTCGGTGTCGATGGTCTCGCTGATCTGGTCATCGGAGATCTCGGGCTTGGGGCCGAGCCAGTCCTCGCCGCAGACATAGCCGGGCGTGCCGTTGCCCGCCGAGGTGACGGTGGCCTCCTCGGAAGCCTCGGGCGCAGCCTCGGCGGAGGCGGAGGCGCTGGCCTCGCCATCCTGCTCGGCGGAAGCCTCGGCCTCGTCGGCGAAGGCCGCACCGGCCATGCCTGCGAGCGTGGCGCCGGCGGCCATGGCAGCCGCGCCCTTCACGAACGAACGCCTGTTGAGAGATTCGAAGCTCATGACGTACCCCTTTACGTAGTGGGATCGCATCGCCCAGGTCATCGGTGCCCAGGCACGAGCTCCACTATGGCCGCCAACCCCTGCGTTTGCCTACGAACGGCGCGGTTTGTTCGCGTGGGGAAATACAAACGGGGAGCAAACGGTATGCAAACGCGCGAATGCGAGGCGTTTGTTGACAGCGTCGCACGGTGTTTGAACAGCGGTTTTGATGGTGCGGATTCCGTTTAGGCGCGGTCGAACGTAAGAGCCAGGCTCCTCGAGCGAACTGTCAGCTATCCCCTGAAGCCCTCGAACAGGTCGACGACCTGCTGCCGATAAATTGCGGCAGGCTAAGAAGTCAGTACCATAATTATGGCATCATTCTCATCCAAGATGCCAGGTTGCTGTAACACCCTCGACCCCCGCGCTCATGCAACCGCTTTGGGCAGGTTTCTCTGTACCTAACGCCTATAGGCTCCCCGTGCGGCGCACGCGCTCGAGCTCGTCGTCGCTCAGCCGCTCGACCCGCGTGACGCGCAGACGCTGACACACTCGGCGCAGACCACCCGAAGGGCACTCGTCCCCACGGCCATCGGCCCGTTCGCCTTCCCCCGCCACGCGCTCCACCGTGAAGTACACCGCCACCGCACGCCCCGGCTCGGTGCCCAGGGGCACCCAGAACTCCCGCGCCTCCTGGCCCCTGCGCGTGTAGGCAGGGCGCGGGTCCTGGCGTAGCAGCTGGACAAGCCCCTCGCGCAGCTCGGGTGGCACCTTGGCCATCTGCTCGGCCGGCACGTCCACCTGGCTGATCTCCGGCCAGCTCACGTTCTGCGTCCAGCCGGCGCGCGCGTCGGGGTGGGCGTCCACGTACGGCAGGTAGGGCTTGATGTCATAGATAGGCGTTCCGTCTACCATGTCGGCACCCGTCACGCGCAGAAGCGGACCCTGCGAGCCATCCCGGTACCGCCCGCGCGGCTCGACGCCCGTGAGGCGCACACAGGACAGGGCAAGCCCGTTGGGGCGGAAGCTCGAGCGCGTGGCGAACACGCCCTGGCGCGTCGTGCCGCCCAGGATGGGAGGGCGCACCGTCGGCGACCAGGCGGGCTGGCCGCACGCAACGTCTGACGCATCCGGCAGGCCGACCGCCGCCCTCCCGCCCCGCGCCGTGCGCTCGTTGTGCGAGAACGCCCAGATGAGCCACACGTAGTCGAAGTCCTCGAGCCCGCGAATCGCGTCGGGGTTGCGATAGGGCTCCTCGAACTCGACCGTCGCTTCTAGGGCGTCGACCAGGCCCGGCTGGCGCGGCACACCGAACTTGGTGGGATAGGCACTGTGGATTCTCGCTATCGCGTCCATTCGTTGACCGCCGCCTTTCCGGGAGAGAGTACCATCACGCACGCAGATCGTCGCGCCGACCCCGGCCGAGCCTCACCGCCGGCAGGCCACTGCGCTCGTCTTCGCGCAACCGATGCGTGTCAGTGTACCAATCTAGCCGAGAAGGAGGCCCATGGGCGAGATCGTCAGCCAGATATTCGTGTTGTTCCTCATCGCGTGCACCGGGCTGCTCGCCGCCAAGCTGGGCTATCTCGACGACCGCACCACCAACGGCCTCAACAGACTGGTGTTGAGCTTCTTCGTCCCCTGCATGGTGATCTCCTCGGCCACGGGCGGCGCCGTCTCGTACGGGCACGACACGGTGGTGCTTGCCCTTGCGTGCTCGGCGGCTCTCTATGTGGTGCTGCCGGCCATAGCCTGGCTGCTCAACGTGGCGTTTCGCCTGCCCAGGGAGAAGCGGGCGCTGGGGCTGATCATGACCACGTGCGGCAACGTGGGCTTCATGGGCTACCCGGTGGTGCAGGCGTTCTTTGGCCAGGAGGCGCTGTTCCTCAACAGCCTCTTCATCATGTTCCAGGCCATCCCGCTCTACGTGGGCTCGGCGATCCTGCTGCCGCAGGCGCGGGCCGACGAGGCCGTGCCCGGCGAGATCGCCGACGGGCAGGGGCCGGACGGACGCGCCCCCGCAAAGGCACGCCGCCGCATCCGCCTCTCCCCGCGCGACGTGATCAACCCTGCCATGGTCGCCAGCGTGCTGGCGCTCGTCCTGTTCTTCGCGGGCATCCAGCTGCCCGGCTTTCTGGCCGACACGCTCTCGCAGCTCGGAGGGGTCACGGCACCGCTTGCCATGATGCTCATGGGCGCAAGCCTGGCCTCAATCGACCTCAAAAGTCTGGCCCTGGACTGGAGGCTTCACCTCTACGCGCTGGTCAAGCAGCTGGTGATTCCGCTCGTGGTGTGGTTTGCCCTGAGCCCGGTATTCCCCGACCCGCTGCTGCTAGGCGTGCTCGTGGTGGTGCTGGCCATGCCGGTGGCCGCCATGATCGTGGTGTTGGCGTACCAGTACCACGCCGACGCGCAGTTCGCCGCCCGGGGAATTGTGGCGACGACGCTCTGGTCGTTTCTGATACTGCCGGTGCTCGGGATCGTGATAGCATCGTAGCATCGCATCCGTTGCCCGCTGCCGGCCCCGGCAAGAGAGGAGACCCATGTCCATCACCCTGCAGGAGATCAGCGAGACCCTGTCGATGGTCTCGCAGCAGAACCTCGACGTGCGCACCATCACCATGGGCATCAACACCCTGGGCTGCATGGACGAGGACATAGACGCCATGGCCCGCAAGGTGTACGAGCGCCTTATCAGGGCCGCTGAGAACCTGGTGAGCGTAGCCAGCTCACTTGAGCGGGAGTACGGCATCCCCATCGTGAACAAGCGCATCTCGGTGACGCCCATGGCCATGCTCGCCTCGGCCACGCCCGCCTGCGACCTCACACCGCTCGCGCGGGCCCTGGACCGCGCTGCCGAGACGGTCGGTGTGGACTTCGTGGGTGGCTTCTCGGCCCTCGTCCAGAAGGGCATGGGCGACGCCGACCTGCGCCTCATCGACTGCATCCCCGAAGCCCTGGCCACCACGCAGCGCGTGTGCTCGAGCGTGAACCTGGCCAGCCTGCGCGCCGGCATCAACATGGACGCCGTGCTTAAGATGGCGCAGGTCATCAAGGCCACCGCCGAGCGCACCGTGGACATCAACTGCTACGGGGCCGCCAAGCTCGTGGTGTTTGCCAACATGGTGGAGGACTCGCCCTTCATGGCGGGCGCCGTGCACGGCACGGGCGAGGGGGACGAGGTCATCAACGTCGGCGTCTCCGGCCCCGGCGTCATGGCGGCGGCGCTCAAGCAGCTGCCTCCCGATGCGGACATGCAGACGGTGGCCGAGACCATCAAGGCCACCTCGTTCAAGATCACGCGCGTGGGCGAGCTCATGGCCCGCGAGGCGTCGCGTCGGCTGGGCGTGCAGATGGGCATCGTGGACCTCTCGCTTGCCCCCACCCCCGCCATCGGCGACTCGGTGGCGGAGATCCTGGAGATCATCGGCGTGGGGCAGTGCGGCGGCCCCGGCACCACGGCGGCTCTGGCCATGCTCAACGACGCGGTGAAGAAGGGCGGCGTCATGGCGAGCTCCAGCGTGGGCGGCCTGTCCGGCGCGTTCATCCCCGTGAGCGAGGACGCCGGCATGATCGCCGCCGCGCAGTCCGGGGCACTGTCCATCGAGAAGCTCGAGGCCATGACGTGCGTGTGCTCGGTGGGCCTGGACATGATCGCCGTGCCGGGCGATACCTCGGTGGAGGCCATCGCCGGCCTCATCGCCGACGAGATGGCCATCGGCGTCATCAACAACAAGACGACTGCGGTGCGCCTTATCCCCGCCATCGGCAAGAAGGTCGGCGACATGCTCGAGTTCGGCGGCCTCATGGGATCGGCGCCCGTCATGCCGCTCAACACGCACGCCGGTACCGTGTTCGTCCATCGCGGCGGACGCATGCCCGCGCCGCTCAACTCGCTGAAGAACTAGCCAGCGAAACCGGCCAGGGAGAGAGACGCATCCGTCGCTCCCCTACCGACGGACGCCCGCCTGACCTCGCGCCATCACGCCGAGGACAGGCGGGCGTCTTGTTGTCTCGCGTCGCTGTTGACCGCGCGGCGCCTAGAACGACTCGCGGCTCACGATCTTGTCAAGCGCGCGGCGCTCGCCGTGCCTGGGGCCAGGGCCGGCGACCGGGCGGCCCACCATGAAAAGCTCGACCACCTGGTAGCTCTCGGGGAGGTTGAACCTCTCGCGCACCGCATGGGGGTCGAACGCCCCCACCCAGCAGCTGCCAAGCCCCAGGCTTGCGGCGGCGTTCTCCATGTTAGTGAGGGCGATCGCTGTGTCGATGTCGCCGAAGTCGCAGGTCTGAGGTCCGTGGTCCGCCGTCGGATGGCTCGAAACGTCATGATCGTACGCTGCGATGATAACCGTGGGCGCCCCGTAGCGGCACTTGGAGCACTCGTCGATCTTCGCCAGCCCCTCGGGGCTCTGGACCACGCACAGGCGCGTGGGCTGGTTGTTGCAGGCAGAGGGCGAGAGGCGCGACGCCTGCAGGATCACGCCCAGCTCCTCCTCGGTGATCTGCTCGGGCGAAAACTCGCGGCACGAATAGCGCCCCTCCACCAGACCCAGGTAATCGTTGCTCGTCATGACCTGCTCCCTTCGCAAGACGGACAGTTCACCTGAGAGTATTTCCAAGATGGCCGGCAGCTAGTCCGCCCCACAGTCCAACGGCATGCGGGGAAACGCCAGGCGCGGCCCACTCGTTCACACCGTTGCGTGGCCCCCAAAGCTTCTCGCCCGCGGCTTCTTGTGACCTCTCGGAATAGGCACGCGATCATTTTTCGTGCGCGGGCACCGCCAAGCGACCCGGCTCGCATGCTTTTGCGGTTCATATTCCTCTGGAGGCAACCGGGCGCCGCTGACATGACACCCAAGGCACCCGCCCGTCGCTAGATCACCCCACGCTCCCCCATTCCGCCCGGCAGGCTGCGCGCATAGTCGCAGATGCATCGGTACAGCTCGGTAGCGGCGGGCGACAGGCGCTTCTTGTCCACGGCGGACAGGCCGATGACGCGGCACTCTTCGGGCTCCAGACGCAGCACCTGCAGATCGCCCTCCAGGCCCTTGGCCGTGAGCGTAGGCATGACCGAGATGCCACGCCCGCATGCGACCATCGTCATGACCGAGGTGTCGTCAAGCACGTGACAGCTCGCATGGAAGCTCAGGCCGAACTTGGAGAAGAGCGCCTGAACGTCGCTGTCCGAGCCTTCGCGCTGGATGACGAAGCGCTGCCCCTTCATCTCCTCGACGGTGATGCGTCCCGGCACCTCGGTGACAAAGTCGGGCGGCACGATGCAGATGAGCGGGTCGCGATACAGCGGCTCAACGCGCAGGTCAGAGGTGCACGAGGTGGACAAAAAGCCAAAGTCCACGTCGCCCAGCTTGATCCAACGGATGACGTCGTCATAGCCACCCTCGTAGATGTCGATGCGGATGTGAGGGTAGCGCTCACCGAAGATGCGGAAGATATCGGGCATCCAGTTGGTGCACACGCTGTTGAAGATGCCCAGCCGCACCGTGCCACGCTCCAGCCCGTTGATCTGGTCGATGGCCTGTCTCAGCGCCTCCTCGTCATTGAGCAGCTGCTGGATGGTGACATACAGGTCGGCGCCGCACTGGGTCATGACCACGCCGTTACGCGTGCGGCTGAACAGCTTGAAGCCGACCTGCCGCTCGGCGTCGGCCACGGCATGGCTCACGGCCGAGGGCGTCATGTGCAGGGCCTCGGCCGCCTTGATGAAGTTGCCCTGCTGCACGATGGCATGGAACACGCGACAGAACGTGAGCGTCATCATCGCGACGTGACCTCCTGATCCTCCAATACATGAGATGTGTTCATGTTACACATGAAGAGGTTGAGTTTGCGTTCATCCTGAAAAGCACTAGGCTATCTTCAACAAATGAACCAGCACCGCGCGAGGCATCAGCAGCCACGCGTCACGCACAGGCGAATCTGACGACGAATGAGCCGGGAGATGGAAAGCATGCCCATTATCGAGCGTTTCGTGCCACGCACGGAGTTTGCGAGCTACGAGGACTTCAAGGCGAACTTTGCCATCGACGTCCCCAACAACTTTGACTTCGCGCGTGACGTCGTGGACGCATGGGCCCAGATCGACCCGGGCAAGCGGGCATTGGTGTACTGCACTGACGAGGAGGGCAGCGAGCGCACGTTCTCGTTCGGCGACATCTCCGAGCTGTCCAAGCGCGCCGCCGGCTGGCTCGTCGCGCACGGCATCGGACGCGGGGACCGCGTCCTCACACTGGCCCGCCGGCGCTGGGAGTATTGGGTCATCGCCGTGGCCCTGTGCCGCATCGGCGCGGTGCCCGTGCCCTGCTCCATCCAGATGACCACCAAGGACATCGTCTACCGCGTGCAAGCGGCCAAGGTAAAGATGATCCTGGCGCTTGACGACGACTTCGTGCTGAGCCAGCTTGAGGGCGTGACCGAGGAATGCCCCACGCTGCAAACGATCGCCCTCATCGGCGACAAGCACGAGCATTCGTGGCCGGCCCCGGACAGCGGCGCAAGCACGCCGTCCGCGCCGACCTCCTCCCTCTATCCCTCGTTCACCCATGAGTTCGCCGCATGCGAGCCGTGGGAAGGCGCGACCGACGCCACTAACGACGACGAGATGATCGTCTACTTCACCTCGGGAACCACCGGCTACCCCAAGATGGCCGTGCACAACCGCACCTACCCGCTGGGACACATCGTCACCGCCCGCTACATGCAGTGCTGCGAGGACGGTGGCCTGCACCTGACGCAGACCGACTCGGGCTGGGCCAAGTTCGGGTGGGGCAACATCTATGGGCAGTGGATCTGCGGCAGCGCCATCCTGGGATACGACCCGGTGCGCTTTGACACGCATAGGATGATGGCCGTCCTGGAGAAGTACCGCCCCACCACCCTGTGCATCCCGCCCACGATGTATCGCTTCCTGCTGCACGACGGCTTGCAGCGGCGCCACGTGGAGAGCGTCCACTGGTTCGCCACCGCAGGCGAGCCCCTCTCCGGCGAGGTGAACCGCGCATTCGAGCAGCTCACGGGACACCCCATCCACGAGGGCTACGGCCAGAGCGAGGGTACGCCCATCACCTGCGGCTGGCCCTGGCTCGAGGTGCGCCCCTCCTCGATGGGCAAGCCCTCCCCCCTTTACGACGTGCTGCTCGTGAACGCCGAGGGCCAGCCCGTGCGACGCGGGGAGACGGGCGAGGTGGTCATTCGCATGACGGCAGGCAAGCACCACCTGGGCCTGCATGACTACTACTACCGCGACGGCGAGCTCATCGACCCCGTGAACGACGGCCTCTACCACACCGGTGACACCGCCTATCAGGACGAGGACGGTTATTTCTGGTACGTGGGACGCACCGACGACATGATCAAGTGCTCGGGCTACCGCATCGGCCCGTTCGAAATCGAGAGCGTGCTCAACACCCACCCCGCCGTGCGCGAGAGCGCCATCGTGGGCGCGCCCGACCCCATCCGCGGCCAGGTGGTGTGCGCCGTGCTCACGCTGCGCGAGGGCTTTGAGCCCAGCGACGCGCTCACCCGCGAGCTGCAGCAGTACGTCAAGCACAACACGGCGCCCTACAAGTACCCGCGCAGGGTGGTCTACCTCGACGAGCTGCCCAAGACCACGAGCGGCAAGATCATCCGCCGCCAGGCCAAGGAGCGAGCGGCGCTCAAGCTGGGGGCGTAGGGCTTGCAACGCACGAGGCAAGACGGGCATAGCGCGGCGCCAGCCAATGTTCGCAGGAACGCTCGAGGGAGCGTTCGAAGAATCCTCGTTTTCAGTCATTTCCGACCCCGAGGAGCGGGAAAAGCGACCTGAAACGAGGATTCTTTCTGCGCACCGCGCCTCTTCTCTTCATTCGCCCTAGGTCGTCACGGCGATTGCAGCGCACCGGGAGCGGCGTGTTGGACGAGGGACTCTGACAGGCCGTGGCGTACCTCGCGATTGGGGACACCCAGCGTGTAGGCGCGCCGACGAGGGTCATACCCCTTGGTGGTGAGGTATCCTGCCTGGTAGAGCATGGGCAGCGGCGTGTCCAGACGCTCGGCAGGGGCGTCAAACGACGTCTCGCGCGCCGTGCAGCCGTCGACCGATGCGATGTCCCAATGATGCCGCTGGAGCAGTGAGATCAAAAACGTCGGCGTGCCCGACCCAAACCAGTACGACTCGATGCGACCGTTGGCCAGGGCGCTGATGAGGCTGAACGGATTGTAGATGTCGGGAGAGTCTGCCGTAAAGTGATAGCCGTCATAGTGCTCCTTGAGCTGGGCAAGCGCCGCGTCGCGACCCACCCCCAGCTTGAAGGCAAACTCATCGAGGCAGGCCCCCATCTCTTCGAGTAGCTCCTGCTCGCTTATGCCGCAGATCGCGGCATAGTGGGGGTTCATGCTGATGTTCTGCAGGTTGTTGAGCTCGCTGAACTTGGTGATGCCCGTGAGGAACACAAAGCGCAGCCACTCGTCGCACGCCTTAAGCGGGGCATAGAAGCCGCGCATGACCTCGCGAAACTCCTGGAGCTTCCCGTCATCGTGCGTGACGTTGAGCAGGGGCGCGTCGTACTCGTCGGCCAGAACCACAACCTGCTGACCCGACTGGTCATGCGCGCGCTTGATGAGATCGTAAAGACGCGAGCCAAGGTCATCAAAGCGCCCATCACGTCCAAAGGTGCTCTCAAGCCTAAGAAGCACAGCATCGAGCATCGCCCTCAGCTCGTCGACATCGGTCGTCTTGATCGTGCTGAGGTCGAGGCGCAGCACGGGATGACCCTCCCACTGCGTCTCGAGACTCCCGATCTCCAGTCCAGCTGCCTGCACCATTTCTTGCCAACACGCCACTCGTCACCAGTGCCTGAAACATCGCTAATAGTTTTGAAGTATAGCGAAGCCTATGGCCTGCACGGCCCCTCGTTGGCAATGATCTCAATTGCCGCGGCGGGAGAAACCGCGCGATCGTAGGAGGAAAAGTGACGGATGTTGCCCGTCACAAGCCAAGCACCTGTCGTTACGGCGAGATCCAGAATTATCTGATCCTTTGGATCGGTAGATCTCAGCGCCTGTGGCATCGCAACGACGTGAGAGGCCCTCGCGGAGATCTGGGCGACTAACTGATCGACGGCCCAAGGATCAAACGCGAACTTCGGCCTTAAGAGAACAGTGCGATACTCAGCTAGGAGTTGCTCGCAGCACGCAATGGGAATCTTCCCCGCAATCGCAAGGTCGAGCAGGCGAGCCGGCACAGATGTGGGCTTGAGCACCCCGGACACAATGACGTTCGTATCGAGGACAAACGTCATAGTTGCGACCTCGCCGCGTCAACCTCCGTCTGGATCTCGTCATCGTCAAGCTTGTCAAGACCAGAGGCAACCGCCTGTCTGCGCATCATTACAAGGGCATTGCGCGCCGCAGCCTCTCGGGCAAAGTCCACGACCTCGTCGATGTCCATGCCACCGATGTTAATGATCACGCTTTGCGGACGACCGTTGTTCGTCACCAGAACCGGAGACTTTTCCGAACAGTACGCACTTGCCTTGCGCCCAAGTTCGGCAACCGTGCAGCTCTGCATATGTCCCTCCGATCAAAAGTTATCAGTATAATTTCTCTTATTATAATACGATTAGTCAGACGCACAAAAGACCCTCGCCCAACTGACGAGACAGAAGGGCGGGGGTCTCGAAAAGAGCGGGGGTCTTGAAAGGTCTTGAGCAAAAGGCACTTGGCACACCATGGCCCCGTGCGTTGGATCGCCCGGATCCTACGTCGCCGTGAACTCCGCTACGTCGGCCAAGGGGCTCACCTTGCCGTCGACGTTGACCGAGCGCACGAGCAGACGGTAGGTGCCCGCCACCTCGGGCGTGTAGGTGAACGTCCAGTGCACCCACAGTTCGTCACTGGAATCGGACACGTCGTAGGACGTCCAGCTCTCGCCGTCGTTCAGGGAGAACTGGATCGCGGTGATCTGCGTGCCGTAGTCATCAGCGTAACCGGAGAACGTAACCGGCCTTCCCACCTCAACCTGCGTCGGCGCAAGCATGGACGTCCCTTCCTTCCGCACGGCTCGGCACGCCTTCCGCCTAGCCGGATGACCGGAGACCGTTCGACTAGCTCTGGTACACGGCAAGAATGCCGGCGTTGGGGCTGTTGGGATGCTCGTCGGCCTCGCCGGGGGTCGGCGGCACGACATCCTCGCGCGACACCACAATCTGGGCGACGTCGCGGATGAAGTAGTTCGCCGGGGTCTTGGCCAGCCACAGCTGGTTGGAGCCGCCCACCGAGGCGGTGAGGTCCTCGTCATTGACCTCGCAGGCAATCACGCCGTGCCTGCCGATGACATAGCCGATGGGCATGGAAACCTGCTTGCCGTCCACCGAGACGAACGTCACCGTGTTGGCGTCGGCGGAGGCGCCGGCGCGCGCGAGCAGGTACTCCACGGGGATGCCCTTGACGCCCGCGGTGACGATGGCGCGACCACCGGCCGGGTTGCCACCACACGAGCAGGTCATGAGCTGGTTGACCGAGTCCTCGCCCACGAGCTCCTCCACCGAGGCGGTGAACTCGCTCTCAACGTCGCCGGTCACCGTGATCTCCCACGCCAGCGGGTTGGCGTACGCCGAGGCGTCCTTGGAGTCGCACAGGATGCGCGTCGCGCCTTGGAACTTGAAGATGTCGGCGTTGGGCGTGACCGTGGTCTGATCGTAGGTGAACGTGCCGATCGCCTCGGCCTTCACGATGGGCGACTGCGCCAGCGTAGACGACGCCTGCTCGACCGCGACGCCACCCGCGCCCTGTGCGTTGTCAGAAGAACCCGCAGCCGGGTTTTCGGCCGCGACGGCAGGCACGGAGGCGGCAGCCATCGAGGCGACCATGGTGAGGCCGGTGAGCGTCGAGACCGCGCCCACGCCCGCCTTCTTGGAAGTCTTCATCGTCACACCCCCTACTCGACCGTGAACATGAAGTTGGTGTCGTACTGGCACACGCGCTCGGTGCCGTCGTCCATGATGCTCGTGGTGCGGATGGTGAGCAGATAGGACCCGGCCTGCGGGGGCGTGAAGTCCAGGCGCCAGTACGTCCAGTAGTCGGCATTGTTGTCCGGCGTCTCCATGGTGGTCCAGGTGGCGCCGTGGTCAAGCGAGAACTCGACCTTCTCGATGGGCTCGTCCCACGCGTCGGCAAAGCCCTCGAGGTGCACGGTCGCAGCCTCGTCGCCGGAGAGCACCACGCCGCTCGGGTAGTTCAGCACGCCCGCGTTGGGCTTGCTGTAGGCGATGCCGGTGCGGTTGTCGGTGAACTCGCCCACGTAGAGCTGGGCGTCGAGCTGGTCCTCGGGCAGCGTCATGAACGTGAGGTTGGAGATGCGCTTCACGAAGTTGCCGCCGGAGGTGCGGTTGACCCAGATCTGGCAGGGATAGCCCTGCGAGTTGGGCAGGGGCTCGCCGTCCATCTCGATGACGATGAGGGCGTCGTTCTCGATAAGCCAGTCCAGGCTCATCTGAGCGTAGTTGTAGCCGTCGGAGCTGATGGGGCTCAGAATGTTGGCGCCCTCGTTGGGCTGGGCGTACTCGATGATCGCGGACACCGGGATGCCCGTGACCTCGCACTGCATGATGGTGGCCTGGCCGGGGCCGTTGATGGTGCAGTCGTTCTTCATGACCTGAGTCACGGTGCCGAACTGCTCCACCATCTCGGGAAGCGTCATCTCGACGGGGTTGGCGCAGTCGCCGTCGATGGAGATGACCCAGTTGTCGAAGATCGACTGATCGACCGTGGAGTCATCGGTGAGCCAGGTGCTCGGCTCGTCGATGATGGTCTTGTAGTAGCGGTTCTCGGCCGGGGTGATCGTGGTCTGGTCGTAGGAGACCGAGACGTTCGCCGTGTCGGCGTCGACGTCGATGAGGCCCTTGAGCACGTCGTACTTGACCTCGTCCCACAGCTCGAAGGAGTCAGTGGCCGGGTTGATGTAGTGGCACGACTGGCAGGTGCCGCCGTCGGCGTCGGTGAAGACCACGCTGTTCATGTGGATGGTATGGATGGGGTCGGCCAGGCTGCGGCCCGAATACGAGTCGGAGTGGCACGCCACGCAGTTCTCGTAGGTCTGCTCGGTGTTGTAGCCAAAGAAGATGAGGCGGTGGTACGTCGGCAGGCTCATGAGCGCGTTCTCGAGCGTGTGGCACGAGTTGCAGCCGCGATTGTCCGCGTCGAGATAGGTGTTGTTGTACGCCTCGGCATCCTCTGGCGTGCGCTGCACGGTGAAGCCGTTACGGTCGGTGAACCTGGCCGGGGCGTTTTCCTCGGCGTTGGCGGCGTTCTTGTCAGCATGCTCGTAGAAATCCGGCAGCGAGGCGATGCCGTCCACGAAGCGCCCCTCGGTGGGGTAGCCACTGACGCCCGCCAGCTGGTCGGGATTGTCCGCCGCGGCCTGGGCGGCGTCACCGGCGGCCGAGGCCTCCTCGGCATACGCCTGGGCCGAAAGGCCAAACGCCAGCACTGCCAGGGCAAGCGCCGCGAGCAGGGCAACGATTGCCTTTGCCAGCGGCAGATGCCGGTCTACACGTTCGATACGCATGGTCGCTCTCCCCTTTCCCTCTCTTGTGACGACACGTGCCCTCAAACGCGCCGCGAGACGTCCCGCACCAAGGACGCAGCGGATCGCCCACGGCGCACCTCGTTTCCACTATAGCGGTGTTTGCTGAAAAACCTTCAGCGTTTCGCCACAATGAGTCTACTCATTTTCCACAGACATGGCAGCCCGGCCCCGTGAGGTCGCCGATAGAGCCGTCTGCGCCTTGCCTATCCGGTTGGTTGCACGGGCACAAAAAGCGCGCCGGGGGCAGAGTGCCCCGGGCGCGCCGGTGTGCCGATCGCATGTCACGTCATCTGCCGGCGAGCCACGCGCGAAAAACGTGCACCGGGCATGGTCGGCGGCATGTGGCCCGTGCCTACAGGCCCATCTCCTTCTTGAGGCGCTCGAGCTCGTCATCGACCGCCTGGGTGTTGCCGGCGGCGGTGTACTTGGCCTCGAGCTCGGCGGCACGGTCGGTGGGGCTCTTGCTCAGCTCGGCGGCAGCGTTGGCCTGGTCGAGCATCTGGTCGGCCTTGGCCTCCATGCGTGCGAAGGCCGCCATGGCGCCCTCGGCCTTGTCGGCGCCCGAGGTGAACTCGTTGACCTTGGCCTGCGTCTTGGCGACGGCGGTCTTGGCCTTGATGGCCTCGCGACGGCCGTTGAGCGTCTCGATGTCGCTCACGAGCTTGTCGTGCATCTCGCGCATCTTCTTGGCGTTCTCGCGTGCGGCGTCATGGGTCGCCTTGAGCGTCTCGGACTTGGCGGCAAGCTCCTGCTTCTTGCCTAGGAACACGCGGGCGTCACCCTCGTTGCCGGCCTGCAGGGCGCGGCGAGCCAGGTCCTCGTAGCGGGCAACCTCCTCCTCGTTGGCGTCGACCATGCGCTTGGTGCGTGTCTCCTCGGCCATGACGGCGGCCGTCTGCTCCTTGACCTCGGCAAGCGAGTCGGTGAGCTCGCGCAGGTACTGGTCGATCATCTTGGCCGGGTCCTCGGCGCGGTCGAGCAGGTCGTTGATGTTGGCCTTGATGATGTCGGTGAAGCGGTCGAGAATGCCCATCGGTAGCTCTCCTGTTCTGGCGCCCGGGGCGCCGATCGTCTGCGCGCGAGCGGCGGCATGGCCACCTCGCACACCTCCGCACGCTCGTCATGCGTGCACGTCATGTGCCGCGATGCATCTGGATAGTTTCTACCCGCCCATGGCCGCTTCCTTACTCGTCAACTTTTTCGCCATCCCTATCGCACGTCGCGCGAGCTGCCCTCGCCTGACTTGGGCGCCGTGGCCGACCCGCCGGATGCCGCGGCCGACCCGCCCTTCTCGTACTTGCTGGCAAGCTCCTCGACCTCGGTGTCGCCGAACTTCTCGAGCGGAGTGTTGAGCACCTTCTCGCGATGCTTGCGCTCGGCCTCCTTGTTGGCCATGACCTTGCGCACGATCACGACGCCCGCACCTACCACGGCCACCACGACGATGCCGCCGACCACCCATGGCACCGGCGAGGGCGTGACCGACATGATGCGCTCCGCCGTGTCGGCAAAGGTCTTGGAGAAGATCTCCTCCTCGCTGATGGAGTAGTCGCTATAGTACTTGTTCAGGTACTGGCTCAGGATCTCGATGGCCTCGTCATCCATGACGGTGCCCACCTGGTCGCCCGCCCAGTACCCGCAGGCGTAGCCGCCGCTGCCGTTGTCGCAGAACACGAGCAGGAAGTGGGCCGTGTCGTCGAACAGCTGGCCGTAGAGGTCCCGCGCCATGCTCGTCAGCTCGTCGACGGAAGTGACCTGGCCGTTGGGCAGGATGTAGACGTAGGGCCACACGCCGGTGAGGTCGTGGAACTCCCTGAGTCCACTCTCGAGCTCCGACGAGTCGTGGATCCAGTCGCCGTCCGCATCCGTGTAGTAGGCGGTGGGTTGGGCGGCCGAGGCAGGCAGCGGCTCGCGCTCTACCGTGGAGGCCGCCACGCCCGCCGAAGAGCTACATGACGCCACGCCACCCGAACACGACGAGCAGGACGGCACACCGACCACGAGCATGACCACGAGCAGCACCACGATGGCGATGATGAGCCCGTTGCCGTGCCCGCCATTGTTGCCGCCTGATCCGCCGGGACCCCCGCCGCTTGACCCGTTCGAGTCACCGAAGCCCCTGCGACCCACCGGGATGAACACGGGCACGTGCAGGCCGCCGAACCCGCCGAAGCCCCCATGATGCACGGGGCCGCCGAAGCCGCCTCCCGCACCACCGCTGCGACCGCCTCCCCCGCCGCCCGAGAAGCCGCCGCCAAATCCGCCGCCCCCGGAGAAGCCTCCCCCAAAGCCACCGCCACCGGAGAAGCCTCCGCCTCCCCCGCCGCCACCCGACCTGCCCATTGAACCCCCGTCTCTCGTGTAGCCGCCACCATGCGCGTCGTGCCCTGTGGCGCCGCCGTCATATTGTCGTATACGGATGAATATGCCCGCTGCGCTGCCGCGCCATACGCACGAACCCGTCGGCGGGATACCATATGCACCGTATGTACCGGAAGACAACTGCCGAAGACGATTTTGCGAAGAGCCCCAGGGGCGGAATCGCAAGAGAAAGGCTAGACCATGCAGACCAGCAGCGAACAGCCGCCCGCTCAGGGCGGCAGCCCCGCGACGAATGCCCCCTTCGACCCCGCCTGCCAGCGCTACCCCTCGCAGCGCTACCCCATCTTCGCCCGGCATGGCATGGTGAACTGCTCGAGCCCGCTGGCGAGCGCGGCCGGCCTGGAGGCGCTGCGCCGGGGCGGCAACGCCATCGACGCCGCCGTGGCCGCCGCCAGCGCGCTCACCGTGGTGGAGCCCACCGCAAACGGCTTGGGGTCAGACGCCTTCGCCCTGGTCTGGTCGGCCAAAGACGGCAGGCTCTTCGGCCTGAACTCGAGCGGCCCGGCGCCGGCGGGCATCTCGATAGAGCGCGTCATTGCCGATGGGCACGCCGAGAAGCGCGATGGGCGCGACGTCATGCCTCGCCTGGGCTGGACTCCCGTCACCGTGCCGGGCGCGGTCAAGGCGTGGGCCGAGCTGTGCGGTCGCTTCGGGCGGCGCACCCTTGCCGAGAACCTGGCGCCGGCAGTGAGCTATGCGCGCGAGGGCTACCCCTGCGCCCCCAACCTCGCCCAGGGGTGGAGCCGCTCGTTTGCCACCTACGAGCGCCTGCGCGACGAACCCCAGTTCGCCGAGTGGTTCGCCACGTTCGCCCCGCAGGGCCGCGTCCCGCACGCCGGCGAGCTCGTACGCCTGCCCCACCACGCCGACACCCTCGAGGCCATCGGTGCCACCAACGCCCGCGCGTTCTACGAGGGCGACATCGCCCGTGCCATCGACGCGGACTCCCGCGCCCACGGGGGCTACCTGCGTTACGAGGACCTCGCCGCCTACGAGGCGCGCTGGGTCGAGCCCATCGGCGTGGACTACCGTGGCTACACCGTCTGCGAGATCCCGCCCAACGGCCAGGGCATCGCCGCCCTCATGGCGCTCAACGTGCTCAAGGAATTCGACTTTGCCGAGTCGGGCCGTGACAGCGACCTCACCTTCCACCGCCAGATCGAGGCCATGAAGATCGCCTTTGCCGATGCCTTGCGCTACGTGACCGACCCCGACCGCATGGAGCTTGACTACCACGACCTCATCGACCCGGCATACGGGGCCGCCCGCGCGGCCGAGATCGGCGAGCGCGCCCGCGACCACGGCCCCGCCCTGCCCCCCAGAAGCGGCACGGTCTACCTGTGCTGCGCCGACGAGGAGGGCAACATGGTGTCCTACATCCAGTCCAACTACATGGGCTTCGGCTCGGCCGTAGTGGTCAAGAATACCGGAATCGCCCTGCAGAACCGCGGCCACGACTTCTCGCTCGACCCCGCGGCGGCCAACCACCTGGAGGGTGGCAAGCGCACCTACCACACCATCATCCCGGGCTTCCTCATGAAGGACGGGGCGCCGGTGGGCCCCTTTGGCGTGATGGGCGGTTACATGCAGCCGCAGGGCCATGTGCAGGTGGCGATGAACTACATCGACTTCCACCTGGACCCGCAGCAGTGCCTCGACGCGCCGCGCTGGCAGTGGCTGCGTGACGGGTCGGTCATCGCGGAGACGCGCTTTGACGCGGAGATGGCCCGCAGGCTGCAGCGCCGTGGCCATGACGTGCGCGTGGAGCTGGACACCTCCGAGTTCGGGCGCGGCCAGATGATCGTGCGCCTGGACAACGGCACGCTGGTCGGCGGCACCGAGAGCCGCACCGACAGCAACATCGCGTGCTGGTAGGGGCGCGCGCCCGTACCTCTGCGCAGGACACCGAAAGGCGGCACCGGTACTCCCTTGTACCGACGCCGCCTGCTTTTCCGATCCCCTCGCTTTGGTCAATCGCCTCGGCCTGGTCCCGGGCCAGCCGTCACAAACGACCGGCCGGCACAGCCTCTAGCCTACGCGCTCAGCCAGCAGCGGTTGTAGCGCACGAAGCCCATCGGGTTCATGAACATGTTGTTCACGCGCGCGGAGGCCACGTAGCCGTGCGTGTAGTAGCACAGCGGGATGAGCGGGAAGTCCTCGGCCAGGATCTTGTCGGCGGCCTGGTAGCCGGCGATGCGCGCCTCCTCGTCGGTCTGGGCAGCAGCCTCGGCCAGCGCGGCCTCGAAGTCGAGGTTGCTATACTTGCTGTAGTTGCTGCCCGCGCCTGCGGCAAAGGCGTCCTGCAGGAAGAAGTAGGCGGTGGGGGCGTCCGCCGTGTAGCCCATGCGCCCGATCTGGTAGCTGCCCTGCTCGAGCGCATCGAGGTACGCGGCCCACTCCTGGGTCTGGATCTCGGCGTTGATGCCCACGGCCATGAGGTCGGCCTGGATCATCGTGAAGATGTCCTCGTTGCCCGAACCCGTGTTGGTGGTGAGCGTCAGCGTGAGGTTGCGGTTGCCCGACTCGTCCGCCGGGTAGCCGGCCTTGTCGAGGTACTCGGCCGCCTTCTGCTTGTCGCCCGCCGCCGGGCAGTGGTCCCAGGCGTTCTCCTGGTAGCCGGGCAGAGCCGGCGCCAAGAAGTCCGAGGCGGGGGTGCGCGAGTTCTCCAGCACCGTGGTGCAGATGGCCTCGCGGTTGATGGCGTAGGACAGCGCGATGCGCAGGTCCTTGTTGCTCATCGTGGCGTCCTCGAGGTTGCAGATAATGCAGTAGCTGGTAGTCTCCATGCCCGAGTAGACCTGCTTGCCAGGGTTGGCCAGGTTGCCGTCGGCGTCGGCCGTACCGTACATGGCCGTGGAGGCCGTATACATGCCGTTGGGGATGAGCGTGAAGTCCAGGTTGCCGGCCTGGAACTCGGTCCACGCGGTGTCGGCGTCGATGAAGATGCGGAAGCTGATGGCGTCGATGTTGGGACGCTCACCCGTGTAGCCCTCGAAGCGCTTCACGTTGATGTACTGGCCGTTCACCCACTCGCCGTCCATCTGGAAGGGGCCGTTGCCGATGGGCGCGCGACTGAAGGCCTGGAAGTCCTCCTCGGTGTCGGTGCATCCGGCGGGCACGGGAGCCGTGGAGGGGTGCGTCGTGATGATGGGGAAGTCGGCGAAGGGCTGCGTGAGGTTCACGACGAAGGTGTAGTCGTCAGGGCACTCCACGCCCAGCTCGGTGGCTTCGCCGGCCTGCATCTCCTTGGCGCCCTGCACCAGCGAGATGATGGAGCCCTGCGTTGAGGGCGCCGGCTTGAAGTCGGCGCGGCAGATGCGCTCCCAGGCGTACTTGAAGTCGTTGGACGTGACGGGCTGGCCGTTGTGGAACATGGCGTCCTGGCGCAGGTGGAAGGTGAACTGGGTGGCGTCCTCGTTGGACTCCCAGCTCTCAGCCGCCAGCGGCGTGACGTGGCCGTCGTAGTTGTCCAGGGCGGTCAACGTGTCGAACAGCGCGTAGGCCACCATGACGCCGTTGTTCTCCGACGTGGAGAACGGCTCGATACCCGAGGGGCTGATGATGAACCAGTTGAGCGTGCCGCCCTGCACGGCGCCCTCGGTGTTGGCGTCGGGGGCCTGGTAGTCGTCGGACGAGGCGGCGTCCGCGCTCTCGTCGGCAAGCGCGGGGGCAACGCCCGTCACGCCCATCGGCATGGCGAGCAGGGCCGCCGTCGCGGCGGCGCCGGCGAGGAAGGAGCGACGGGTCAGGCCACAGCCGCCTGCGGTGGAGTATGATGCGTGATTCTGCATATTCATAGAAATACATCCTTCCTTATCAAACGAGAGATAGTAGTTATGCATATTAGAGCCTGCACCGGGCTGCTCGGCGCTAAAATCAAGATCGGTGCAACAAACAGAATTTCTGCATAGTAGATATATATTATGCAATAATATACTGTAATAATCAGAATTTATGCATTTCTGTATAGTCACGGACATATGCCCGAGAACGAAGGAGCCGCAGGTGGAAGCATGCGGCGTTCGTGTTGACGCCATCGCCAAAAAACGGCAAGTCGCGCAAAACCGTCCCCGCCTCCCTAATGGCCGGGACATCTGGCACCTTCTGCGCGAAATATCGCCTCAACTGCTAAAAAACTTCAAGTTGGCATTAATTTGGAAACGCGCGCGCTGACAAACCCCTTGCGGTGACAACCGCGTCAGATAAATCAGACACTGCTTTTCCTGATGCCACATCATAGTCGCAGGCAGATCGTATCATTTTTTATATGCCAGAAAACAGGCACCGCAAGACAACCTCATCGGGAGACCGCCTGCGGCGCCGGTTGTCTTTCAAACCTTCCCAAGCCGACATTTTTTAGCAGTATGGGAGCGTTTTGACGCAATCACGCAACGGTCGTGCCAAGACGCCCAGCAAAATGGGCGCCCGGGTAAATCCGGACGCCCAAAGCGCTACCTTGCCTATCTCCATGTGACTGCACGAAGCCACGCGACACGCAGGCGCCGCGCTGCTAAGCTCGCAATGACGGTACGGCGCGCCTTACACAATGCCCTGGGCCATCATGGCGTTGGCGACCTTCTCGAAGCCGGCGATGTTGGCGCCGACCACGTAGTTGCCAGGCTGGCCGGCACGCTCGGCTGCGTCGTCAGCGGCGGCGAAGATGCTGCCCATGATGCCCTTGAGCTTGGCGTCGACCTCGTCGAAGGTCCAGCTCAGGCGCTCGGAGTTCTGGCTCATCTCCAGACCCGAGGTCGCCACGCCGCCGGCGTTGGCAGCCTTGCCGGGGCAGAAGGTCACGCCGGCCCCGATGAGCGCCTCGGTAGCGTCGATCGTCGTGGGCATGTTCGCGCCCTCGGCCACGATCTTGCAGCCGTTGGCGATGAGCTTCTTGGCGTCATCGAGGTGCAGCTCGTTTTGCGTGGCGCACGGCAGAGCGACGTCGCACGCCACACCCCACACGCCGCGACCCTCGTGGTACTCGCCGCGGCCGGCACGCGACACGTACTCGGAGAGGCGGCCGCGCTCGACCTCCTTGAGCTGCTTCACGACGGCCAGGTCGATGCCCGCCGGGTCGTGCACCCAGCCGGTGGAGTCGCTCATGGTGACCACGGTCGCGCCCTGCTGGGTCGCCTTCTCGACGGCGTAGATGGCGACGTTGCCGGCGCCGGAGACGCACACGGTCTTGCCCTCGAGGTTCTCGCCGGCCTTAGCCAGCACGTTATCCACAAAGTAGACCAGGCCGTAGCCGGTAGCCTCGGTGCGCACCAGCGAGCCGCCGAACGACAGCCCCTTGCCGGTGAGCACGCCACTCCACTCGTTGCGCAGGCGCTTGTACTGGCCGAAGAGGTAGCCCACCTCGCGACCGCCCACGCCGATGTCACCGGCGGGAACGTCGGTGTCCGGGCCGATGTGGCGGCACAGCTCGGTCATGAAGCTCTGGCAGAAGCGCATGACCTCGGCGTCGGACTTGCCGTGCGGGTCGAAGTCGCTGCCGCCCTTGCCGCCGCCCAT
>CAWVLT010000065.1:0-19963 GCA_963930185.1 Coriobacteriia bacterium
TCGAACTCGCAGGCCTGGCCGATGACGATGGGGCCCGAGCCTATGACGAGGATCTTCTTGATGTCGGTGCGGCGCGGCACTAGAAGCGCCTCCCTTCACGTACGTCTATGGCAAGGTAGTCCTCGCGCCCCTCCATGAGGCGGCAGAACGCCTCGAACAGGTAGGTGGAGTCGTGAGGGCCCGGGCAGGACTCGGGATGGTACTGCACCGAGAACGCGGGCACGTCGAGGAACTGGATGCCCTCGGGCGTGCCGTCGTTGAGGTTGACATGCGTGAGGCGGATGCGCCCGAAGCGCTCGTTCATGACGACGGGCGCCACCTTGGCGCGCGACCACTCGCGCAGGTCGGCCACGTGCTCGCTGCGCCCGCCCGACATCTCGGGGACGAGGGGTCCCAGCGTGTCGAACACCAGGCCGTAGTTGTGGTTCTGGGCGGTGATCTCGACCTTGTCGGTGAGCAGGTTCATCACCGGCTCGTTGCCGCCGTGGTGGCCGTAGGGCAGCTTCTCTATCTGGGCGCCAGCGGCGATGGAGAGCAGCTGGTTGCCCAGGCAGATGCCGAAGACCGGCTTTCTGCCCAGGATATCGCGGGCGGCCTGGGCGGTGGGGCCCACCTGTTCGGGGTCGCCCGGGCCGTTGGAGAAGAACACGCCGTCGGGATCCATGGCCAGCACCTCGGCGGCCGGGGTGTCCCAGGGCACGGCCGTGACCTCGCAGCCGCGGGCGCACATGTTCTGCAGGATGCCGAGCTTCTCGCCGCAGTCGTAGGCCACCACGGAAAAACGCCGCTCGCCCTGGGCGGGGGTCGTCTTGGCCGCGGCGGGCGACACGTCGGGCACGTAGTTGTGCTCCGAGATGCGCGGCGAGGCCTGGACGCGCGCCACCAGGTGCGCCGGGTCGAGGTCGACGGTGGATATCGCCGCGCGCATCGCGCCGCGGTCGCGGATGGCGAGCGTGAGCGCGCGGGTGTCCACGCCCTCGATCGCCACGACGCCGCGGTCGCGCAGAAGGTCGGGCAGGCTGGCCGAGCTGCGCCAGTTGCTCGGGGTGCGGCACATGTCGCGCACCACCAGGCCGCGCAGGTGCGTGGCCGCGCACTGGGCGTCGGCCTCGCACACGCCGTAGTTGCCCACCTGCGGGTAGGTCAGCGTCACGATCTGGCCGGCGTAGGAGGGGTCGGTCACGATCTCCTGATAGCCGAGCATGGAGGTGTTGAAGACTATCTCGCCAAACGTCTCCCCCTGCGCGCCGGCGCACCAGCCGAGGAAGGTCGAGCCGTCCTCCAGGGCCAGCAGCGCGCGGGGCGTGGAGCCGTCGTCTACCAGATGGTTCACCGCTGCGTCACCTCCCCGTCAGCCAGGATGGCCACGCCCTTGACGAACGCGTGCGTGGCGCGGCCGTCGAGCTCGGCGCCCAGGAATGGCGTGTTGCGCGAGGTGCCGGCCAGGAACGCCTCGTCCACGGTGAAGGGCGCGTGCGGGTCGATGAGCGTGAGCGTGGCCTCGCAGCCCTCCTCGATGCGCACGGGCGGAAGGCCACAGATGCGCCGGGGGTTCACCGCAGTCACCTCCACGAGGCGCTCCCAGCTCATGAGGCCGGGGTTCACCAGGTGCGTGAGCACCAGCGGCAGCTCGGTCTCCAGGCCGATGATGCCGAAGGGCGCCCGCTCGAACTCCACGTCCTTCTCGTGCGCCGCGTGGGGGGCGTGGTCGCTCACCAGGCAGTCGATGCGCCCATCGCACAGCGCCTCGCGCAGCGCGGCGGCGTCGGCGGCGGTGCGCAGCGGCGGGTTCATCTTGTAGTTGGTGTCGTAGGCGTCGGTGATGTCGTCCTCGCACAGGAACAGGTGGTGCGGGCACACCTCGCAGCTGACGCGCACGCCCTGCTCGCGGGCGCGCTCGACGTACTCGACGGCCCTTGCCGTGGTCACGTGCGCCACGTGCAGCGCGCAGCCCGTGAGGCGCGACAGCATGCAGTCGCGCTCGACCTGCAGCTCCTCGCCCTCGGCCGGCCAGCCGGCCAGGCCCAGGCGCGTGGAGACGACGCCCTCGTTCACCACGCCGTGCCCGACGAGCGACTCGTCCTGGCAGTGCGAGATGACGCAACGGTCGAACTGGCGGATGTAGTCCATGGCCGTGCGCAGCATGCCGGCCGACTGCACGCCGCGGCCGTCATCGGAGAACGCGCATGCGCCGGCCTGCACCATGTCGCCGATCTCGGCGAGCGCCTCGCCCTGCTCGCCGCGCGTGATGGCGCCGATGGGGTGCACGCGTGAAAGCCCGGCCGCGGCGGCCTTGTCGAGCTGGTAGCGCACGATGGAGCCGGTGTCGCAGGTGGGCTGGGTGTTGGGCATGGTCGCCACGTCGGTGTAGCCGCCCTTGGCCGCCGAGCGGCACCCGCCCTCGATCGTCTCCTTGTACTCCTGGCCGGGGTCGCGGAAGTGGACGTGCATGTCGAACAGGCCGGGCGCGAGCACCTTGCCGGCAGCCTCGATCACCCGCGCGCCCTCGGGCGCCTCGAGCGTGCCGGCCTCGGCGACCTCGGCGATGCGCCCGTCGTCGCCGATGAGCACGTCACAGGCGGCGTCGAGGGCAACCTGCGGGTCGACGCAGCGCGCGCCCCTAATAAGAGATGCCATTGCTCTCACCTCCGAGAAGCAGGTAGATGGCCGCCATGCGCACCGAGACGCCGGCGTTCACCTGGTTGGTAATCAACGAGCAGGGGGCGTCGGCCACCTCGGAGGTGAGCTCGACGCCGCGGTTGACGGGGCCGGGGTGCATGACCACGGCCTCGGGCCGCATGAGGCGGGCGCGCCGCCCGTCAAGGCCGAAGCGCGCCGAGTAGTCTCGTACCGAGGGGATGGCTGCGCCCTCCAGGCGCTCGTTCTGGACGCGCAGCATGTAGACGACGTCGAGCTCGGGCAGGATGGCGTCGAAGTCGGCCGTGGAGTCGGCGCCCAGCACGTCGGGGCGTGCGGGCAGGAATGACTGCGGGCCCACCAGCGTCACGCGCGCCCCCATGGTGCGCAGCGCCGGCACGAGCGAGCCCACCACACGGGAGTGCAGGCAGTCGCCCACGATGCCCACGTGCAGGCCGTCGATGTGCCCCAGGCGCTTGCGGATGGTGTACAGGTCGAGCAGGCCCTGCGTGGGGTGCGCGTGCTTGCCGTCGCCGGCGTTGATGACGGGCGCGGCGGTGGTGCGGCAGATGATCTGCGGCGAGCCCGCGTACTTGGCGCGGCAGATGAACATGTCCACGCCCATGGCGTCCAGGGTGTGGATCGTGTCGACGAGCGACTCGCCCTTGACGACCGAGGAGGACGAGCCCGCGACGCTCAGCGTGTCGGCGCCCAGGCGCTTGCAGGCGAGCTCGAAGGAGCTCTTGGTGCGCGTGGAGGGCTCCAGGAACAGGTTGACGACCGTGCGGCCGCGCAGCGTGGGGAGCTTCTTGATGGTGCGCTCGTTGATCTGCTCGAACGTGCGGGCGGTGTCCAGGATCTGCTCGATGTCGTCAGCCGTCAGGTCGACGGTGTTGACAAGGTCGTGTACGCTTAGCATGCCCGTGTGCCTCCTCTCTGCCCGCCGCGCGCCTCCATGCGGGCGCGCTTCACCGCGTCCCAGTCCTGCGCGTCCCAGATCTCGACGGCCGCATGGTCGTCGAAGGGCGGAAGCGCCACCCTGACGCGCTCCGAACGCGCCGAGGGCACGTTCTTGCCCACGTAGTCGGCGCGGATCGGCAGCTCGCGATGCCCGCGGTCCACCACCACGGCCAGGCGCACGCACGAGGGGCGCCCGTAGTCCATAAGGGCGTCCAGGGCCGCGCGGATGGTGCGGCCGGTGAACAGGACGTCGTCGACCAGCACCACCGTGGTGTTGTCCACGGCAAAGGGAAGCGTCGTGTCGTGCAGCACCGGCGCGAGGCGCGTACCGAAGTCGTCGCGATACAGGCTGATGTCGAGCGATCCCAGGGGCACCCTGACGCCCTCGATCTCCTCGATGCGCGCCGCGAGCCGCTCGGCCAGCACCTGCCCGCGCGTCACGATGCCCACCAGGGCCAGGTTCTGCGCGCCGCCGTTGGCCTCGAGAATCTCGTGGGCGATGCGCGTGAGGGCGCGCGAGAGCGCCTCCTCGTCCATCACGACGGCCTTGGGCACCGGGCCCGCCTGCGTCTGCGGTGCCGACGTCGTTTCGATGTCGCTCACCTGCTCCTCCTTTCTGCGCCGCATCTACCGCAAGAAAAAGGGAGCGTCTAGGCGCGCATGGCGCCCGGAACGCTCCCTGATGTCTTGTGGCTCGTGCAGCTTCATATGTCACCTTGTCGGTCTCTCGGTACCGCGCTTAAAGGTCAGGTGGCATTGTACTCCTCAGGCGAAGGACATGGGCACGCCGCTCGCCCGACCCCACACCGCCACCAGAAATCCGCCGTTCGAATCCGCCGTGCGCACCAATCCGACATGCGCGCCTTCGGGCGGGGTATCGGCACGCGTGCGGGCTACTGCCCTCCGCAGATGGGCCCGTTGGGTGGCGACTGGGGCCAGTGGGTGGCGCCTGCACGCCTCGACATCGATTTGACCGCGATTCAGGCCGCCGGATGGAAAGTAAGGGGACTTTGGAACGACCTCGGTTGCCTCGCTCCCTTTAAGCAAAACACAAACGATAAACGGAAATTAATATCTGCAAGTCCATGGTGCACTTATTGCAACTTATAGTCACTTGTCTTTGTCAGAGCACAAAACAGCTCTCGACAGGTCGTTCCAAAGTCGGTTTTCTTTCCACCTCGAGCCCATTTTTGCTGTCAGAAGCGCGCAGCTGGTCAAACGAGCATTCGGACGCAGGCGCGAGCGCACGCGCGCCGCATGGGGCACGGCCCGGACGCGTCTTGTGCCAGCGCGCCGCGTCCGGGCCGCGCCTATATCCCCGCGCTGCTGGTGAGCGTGGGGTTATGGCGGTTGATGCGCGAGCGACGCCCGAAGAACAGCGCCACGCGCGACAGTGCGAACATAAGCCCGTTGTTGTGGATGCTGTACACGAACTCGTCAACGAGCGCACGGCGATAAAGTCCCTTGTCAAACGCAGGCTCGATGCCGCGCACCGAGCAGTACAGCGCCTTGATGGAGTTGGAGACGTTGGGGTTCTCGAGCACCGTCGCAGGATCCATGCGCTCAAACATGTTGCGCATCTGCTCCTCGGCAGGGCTGCCCGCCACGCCCGCCTCCTCCATGATACCCGACAGGTACGCGATGCCGCGCACCGTGTGGGCCATGCGGATGCCCTTGTCGTCGATGCCCAGGCGATCGAGCACGTCGGTCATGTCGTTCCAACGACGGAAGGCCAGGTCGGTGGCCTTGAGCATGGACGAGGAGCCCGGCAGGTCCTCGCGGTAGCAGTAGTACTCCTCGTCAAGGAACGCGATGGACTCGGCCTGGCACAGCGTCTCCACGAGGAAGGGGTTGTCCACCCAGCCGCCGCCGGGCGCCTCCATGAAGCGGATGTCATGCTCCTCGAGGAAGGCGCGTCGGTACATGGCCGACCAGATGGAGGGGTGGTGCTGCAGCAGGCGTGGGTAGTCGCTGATTCGAAACGGCTGGTGGTCGACGTGCAGGCGATGCGTGTAGGCGCAGTGGTAGAGGCGCTCTTTGGGCGTGCAGGGGCTTGTCACGCGCGTATAGGGCGTCTTCACGATGTCGGGGAGCGCCTCGAAGGTGCGGGCGAAGCGCCACATCGCGTCATAGAACCCCGGCTTCACGTAGTCGTCGGGCTCGGCGATGGCCACGTAGGTGCCGCGCGCCTCCGCGAGGCCGCGGTTGCAGCCCGAGCCGTACCCGCCGTTGGGCTTGTCGATGACGCGCACGCGCTCGTCACGTCGCTCGAAGTCGCGCATGATCTGCGGGCTGTCGTCGGTCGAGCCGTCGTTGACGGCGATGACCTCCAGGCGCGCCTCGCGGTTGTCGAGCACCGTGGAGAGGCACTGCGCCAGGAACTTGCCCGTGTTGTAGGTCGGCACGATGACGGTGACGTCGACGCCGGCCTCGCCGGCGGTGGCGCGCTCGCTGATGGGCTCCGTGCTCATGTTCCCTCTTTCTCCCCTACTTCTGGCCAAGGCTGCGGTAAGCTGCGCACACCTCGTCGGCCGGCCCGAGCTGGCGCAGGTGGCCCTTCTCGATCCAGACGGCCCGGTTGCACAGGCGCTCGATCTGGCTCGTCTCGTGGCTCACGATCATGACGGTGACGTTGTCGTCGTTGATGAGGCCCTGGATGCGCTCTTCGCACTTCTGCTGGAACAGGAAGTCGCCGACCGAGAGCGTCTCGTCCACGATCAGCAGGTCGGGCTTGGTCGCCGTCGCGATGGAGAACGCGATGCGCGCCACCATGCCCGAGGAGTAGTTCTTGAGCGGCATGTCCAGAAAGTCGCGCAGCTCGGCGAAGTCCACGATCTCGTCGAAGTGCTCGTCGATGAACTGGCGCGAGTACCCCAGCAGCGCCCCGTTGAGGTAGATGTTCTCCCGGGCGGTAAGCTCGATGTCAAAGCCCGCGCCCAACTCTATGAGCGGGGCGATCGTGCCGTGGACCGAGCAGGTGCCCAGCGTGGGCTCCAGGACGCCCGCCACGATCTTGAGCATCGTGGACTTGCCCGACCCGTTGGTGCCGACCAGGCCGAATACGTCCCCGCGTCGCACCTGGAAGGAGATGTCGTCGAGCGCCTTGAACTCCTTGAACATCAGCTCGCGGCGCATGAGCTTGATGAAGTACTCCTTGAGGCTGTTGAGCTGCTCGGAGGCGATGTTGAATATCATGCTCACGTGGTCGACGTCTACGATGACGTCGCTTTCGTGCCTGGTGGCTTGCTCGTCTGGCATCGGATGAACCTCGTCCCTTGGTCGGGCTGTCAAAGACGGCCGCGCGCCCGGGGTCGTCGTGGGCGCGCGGGGCTGATCTGAAGCGCTAGATGTACAGGATGAACTTGTGCTGGGTCTTTCTGAACACGAGCAGGCCCACCGCGAGCGTCACGAGCGCAAAGGCCACGCACACGAGGTTCTCCTGCAGGCCGGGCACGTTGCCGTACATCATGACGTCGCGGAAGTACACGACGAAGTGGTACATGGGGTTGAAGTTCTCCACCGCCACCAGGGCGTTGCCAAGCCCCTGGTTGGACATGTTCTGGACGAACTCCGCCACGTTCTGGGGCCAGAAGATCGGCGTGAGGTAGTTCCACGCCGTCATGACGACGCCCCACAGGTGCATGACGTCGCGGAAGAACACGGAGAGCGACGAGAGGATGAGCCCCACGCCGGCCGAGAACACCACCACGTACACGATGAGCAGAAGCGCGAGCGGCATGGTGCGCCAGGGAACGGAGAAGGGGTCATCGGCCGGGGAGGTGAAGTGGAAGAAGATCATGACGCCCGCGACGGCCACGAGCGACAGGGCGAAGTTCACGAGCGAGAACAGCACCTTCTCGACCGGGAAGACCGCCTTCTCCACGCGCACCTTCTTGATGAGGGGCGCAGCGTCGATGATGGAGCTCATGGCGCCGCTCGTGGCGTCGCTCATGAGCGTGAACAGCACGCTGCCCAGGATGAGGTACAGCGGGAAGTGGTCGATGTCGAAGCGGAACATGTTGCTGAACACCAGCGTCATGACTGCCATCATGAGCAGCGGGTTGAGAACGCTCCACAGCACGCCCAGGACGGAGCGGCGGTACTTGAGCTTGAAGTCCTTGGTGACGAGCTGTTGCAGGATGAACAGCGTGCTGCGCCGCGTCTGTCGCGCGGCGGCGCGCCGTCCCTCCTTGATCATAGTCTGATCGGCCACGTGTCAGGTCCCATCTCGGGGCCCCTCGCCGTCAGGCGGTAAGGGACGCCCGGTCACATCTAGGTCAGTCTCGGCTTTCCGGCCACCCTTATGGGGTCGCCTTCTTTCAGTGTACCACGTATCCGCGCCACATATCGCGCGCCAGGCGTCGCGTTACGCGATACCTGCCATTTTGCGGACCATGTACTGCAGGATCCCGCCATGGCGCAGGTACAGGGCTTCGGTCGGCGTGTCGACGCGCACGATAACCTCGAAGCTCGTCACGCGGCCCGAGGGATGGGTCGCGCTCACCTGCGCGCGCACGGGAAGCGCCGCGCCCTCCAGCTCGATCGCCGGGGTGTCGAAGGACTCGGTGCCGTCGAGCCCCAGGCTCTGCGCGCTCACGCCCTCGGGGAGCTGCAGGGGCAGCACGCCCATGCCGATGAGGTTTGAGCGATGGATGTGCTCGAAGGACTGGGCGATGACCGCACGCACGCCCTGCAGCATGGGGCCCTTCGCGGCCCAGTCGCGGCTCGAGCCGCTGCCGTACATGCGGCCGGCAAGCACCACCAGCGCGACGTCGTGCTCGCGATAGTCGCGCGAGGCGTCCCACACCGAGGTGAGCTCGCCGCTGACCTGGTCGAGCGTCCAGCAGCCCACCCTCCCCTGCGCGAGCAGGTTGCGCAGCTTCACGTTGGCGAACGTCCCGCGCTCCATCACCTCGTGGTTGCCGCGGCGCGAGCCGTAGGTGTTGAAGTCGGCGGGGTCGACGCCGCGCTGCTGGAGGTAGCGCGCCGCGGGCGAGTCGAGCGCGATGGAGCCGGCGGGCGAGATGTGGTCGGTCGTGATGAAGTCGCCCAGGCTCACCAGGGCCCGTGCCGAGCGAATGGGCTGCGCCGGGGCGGGCTGCCCTGGCATCGCGTCGAAGTACGGGGGACGGCGGATGTAGGTGGAGGACTCGTCCCAGGCGAAGGTGACGGACGGCTCGGCGCCCAGGTCACGCCAGCGATCGCTGCCCTGCGTGATGCCGTCGGTGGCCGTCGTGTACAGCTCGCTCGTCACGTACTGGCTCACCAGCGCGGCGATCTCCGCGTCGGCGGGCCAGATGTCCCGCAGGTACACGTCGCCCTGCTCGTCGCGGCCCAGCGGCTGCGTCTCGAAGTCGAAGTCGGTCGTGCCGGCCAGGGCGTAGGCCACGACCGTGGCAGGCGACCCCAGGTAGTTCTGGCTGACGTCGGGCGAGATGCGCCCCTCGAAGTTGCGGTTGCCCGAGATGACTGCGGTCAGGTCGAAGTCCCGCGCAACGTCATGGAGCTGGGGCAGGATGGGGCCGGAGTTGCCGATGCAGCTCATGCAGCCAAACCCAGCCGTGTAGAAGCCCTGGCGCTCGAGCGGCTCGAGCAGGCCGCTGCGGCGCAGGAGCAGCTCGGAGGCGTGGCTGCCCGGGGACAGCAGGCGCTTGACCCAGGGGCGCGCGTACACGCCGCGCGCGCAGGCGTTGCGTGCGAGCAGGCCGGCGGCGAGCATCATGGCGGGGTCGGCCGTGGTCGTGCAGCTCGTGATGGCGGCAATGGCCAGCACGCCATTGCCCAGGCGATGGCGCGCGCCGTCGATCTCGACCTCGAAGGACGAGCCGAGATCCCTGCCGTGCTCGACGGCGACCTGGCGGACGGTCTGGGCTACGCGCGGGATCTCGACGCGGTCGTGCGGGCGCGCCGGGCCCGCGACGCAGCGCGTGACGGTGCCCAGGTCGAGCTCGATGACCTCCGCGTAGGTGCGCCGCGCCTGCGGGTCGTGCCAGAGGCCCTGGGCCTTGGCGTACGCCTCGATGAGGGCGACCTGCTGCGGGCTTCGGCCGGTGGCCGAGAAGTAGGCGACCGTCTGCTCGTCAACCGGGAAGAGCAGGCAGGTGCACCCGTACTCGGGCGACATGTTGGACACGCAGGTGCGCATGGGGGCGCTCAGGGTGGCGACGCCCGGGCCGAACGCCTCGACGTAGCACCCCACGACGTCCCTCTCACGCAGGGTCTTGGCGACGGTCAGCGCCAGGTCCATGGCGCTCACGCCCTCCGGGAGGCGGCCCGTCATGTGGATGCCGTACGTCTTGGGGACGAGCAGCGGGATGCGCTGGCCGAGCGCGGCGGCCTCGCCCTCGATGCCGCCGACGCCCCAGCCGAGGACGCCGATGCCGCCCACGGTGGTGGTGTGCGAGTCGGTACCCACCACGGTATCGAAGTACGCGAGCGGAAGCGCCTTGCGATCGGCCGCCCCGGCCGGGGCGGCGTCGGAGTCGGCGTCGGTGACCATAACGCCGCGGGCGAGCATCTCGATGTTCAGCTGGTGGCAGATGCCCGCCGCGGGAGGCAGCACGCGCAGGTTGCGAAGCGAGCCCTGGGCCCACTTAAGGAAGCGGTAGCGCTCCTCGTTGCGCTCGAACTCAATGCGCTCGTTCTCGCGCGCCGCAGCGGGGCATCCGGCGACGTCGCCGATGATCGAGTGGTCGATGACCAGGTCGCACGGGATAAGGGGGTTCACGCGAGACGGGTCGCCCCCCAGGCTGGCGACCGCCTCGCGCATGGAGGCGAAGTCGGCCATGACGGGGACGCCCGTGAAGTCCTGGAACAGCACGCGCGAGGGCATGAACTCCACCTCGGATCCCACGCGCCCAGCGCGACCGGCCTCAACGATGGCGTGGGCGGCGACGAGGCTCTCCTGCGAGCCCCTCCCCTCCCTCAGGACGTTCTCGAGCAGGATCCTCAGGGCATAGGGAAGGCACTGGGCGCCGTCGATCGAATCGACCGCGTAGTATCGATAGGTCGTGCCGTCGACTTCAAGTTCACGAACGAGATCGATGGGGCTGTCTGCCATGGTGGGCCCTTCCCTTTCGCCGATGTCCGCCGCGCACCGCGCGCCCTCGATCGTGCCCGCCGGACGCCTGGACGCGAACGAGGTGCCTGCGGTACGAAAAAGCCCCGTCCTTGCACGAATGTCAGGGCGGGGCACAAAAGGCTGGTGCCTCTTGACGGGCTCGAACCGTCGACCTTTCGCTCCGGAGGCGAACGCTCTGATCCACTGAGCTAAAGAGGCGTCTGCGTGATGCGACGGGTATGGTAGCACAACCGCGTCGCCCGCGCGAACACATCACGGCATCTACTCAACAAGCCCCACGCATGACCCACGCGGGGCCCTGCACCCTTGCGCAGGGCAAACGCACGCTTCTGGCATGCCTTCACGGCCGGCGGCTGTCTCGCGTCACCCCTCCCCCACTCGCTCCATGCCGTCCCACATCCTTCCGAATCCGTGCGCTGCAGCGGAATCGCCGATTCTTGCCAAAAAATTGAGGCTATGTATTTCATATCGATGCGCTTCCTTACGTAGATCCCAGAGGGTGTGAGGGTACGAATCTGCGTGACCTGCACTTTTAAGGAACACGTTCGTAAGCAGGTGACCAAAACCACCAAATCGACGGCAGAAGTGATTTGCTGGGGAATTCATATCCTCAATTTTTTGGCAGAAAACCCGATTCGAGCTGCATCGTGAATCAGCCAAGCCATGGCAAGCACACCATGGCAACCAAATAAAAAAGGCACCCGCAGGTGCCTTGTAATGAGCGTGGCTCCCCGAGCAGGGCTCGAACCTGCAACACCTCGGTTAACAGCCGAGTGCTCTACCATTGAGCTATCGGGGAATCTCAGCTCAAAGCAACAGGGATCAGTATACGCATCCCTGGCCATGACGCAAGAAGAAGTTTGGCATGTGGAGCAAATTCACATTTCGCCATGTGTCGCGTGTTGTGCGTGTCATGCACGTAAGCGTGAACACGACGTGAATGTGATGAGCAGGCAATTGGCGCGCGTGGGGCAGCTTTGGGATGTGCGGGCAATCGGCACATGCGCACGAACGTATCCCCAACAAAAAGGTCGCGAGCCCCGGCTGGGACCCGCGACCGAAGTGCAGAGGGTGATGCTCGGTGACGCCACGAAGCGCAGGGGCGACTCTGGTCGCATGCGCCCCGCGAGGCCCTAGTTGTCCTCCAGGTAGTCCTTCAGCTTGGAGGAGCGGCCGGGGTGGCGCAGCTTGGCCAGCGTCTTGCTCTCGATCTGGCGGATGCGCTCGCGCGTCACGCCGAACTCCTTGCCGACCTCTTCGAGGGTGCGCTGGTGGCCGTCGATCAGGCCGAAGCGCAGCTCGATGACCTTGCGCTCGCGCTCGGCAAGCGTGTCGAGCACTTGGTTGATCTGCTCGCGCAGCATGGAGGCCGCCGCGGCGTCGGGAGGCACCACGGCCTGGGAGTCCTCGATGAAGTCTCCGAGCTGGGAGTCCTCCTCCTCGCCGATGGGCGTCTCCATGGAGACGGGCTCCTGGCTGATCTTCTGGATCTCGCGGACGCGGTCGGGCGTCATGTCCATCTCCTCGGCGATCTCCTCGGGAGTGGGGTCGCGGCCCAGCTCCTGCAACAGCTTGCGCTGCACGCGCACGAGCTTGTTGATCGTCTCGACCATGTGCACCGGGATGCGGATGGTGCGCGCCTGATCGGCGATGGCGCGGGTGATCGCCTGGCGGATCCACCACGTCGCGTAGGTGGAGAACTTGAAGCCCTTGGTGTAGTCGAACTTCTCGACGGCGCGGATCAGGCCCAGGTTGCCCTCCTGGATGAGGTCGAGGAAGAGCATGCCACGGCCCACGTAGCGCTTGGCGATGGAGACCACCAGGCGCAGGTTCGCGCTGATGAGGCGCTGCTTGGCGTCGAGGCCGACCTGCTCCACGCGGTTGAGGCGGCGCAGCTCGGCGCGGGTGAGCTCGATCTCGCCGTCCTCGGCCTCGTCGAGCTTGCGCGTGGCGTCCAGACCGGCCTCGATCTTCATGGCCAGGTCGATCTCCTCGGAGGCCGACAGCAGGTCGACCTTGCCGATCTCCTTGAGGTACATGCGCACGGGGTCGCCCGTGAGCATGACGGGAGCGGCCGGCTCGTTGCGGCGGCTGTGCGTCTTGCGGCGAGACTTCGTCGTGGGTGCGGTGATCTTGGGGAGCTCGATGTCGACGACGGCGGCCTCGGAGGTGTCGATGTCGCCCTCCTCGATCTCCTCGTTGAACTCCTCGGTCTCGTCGTCGGGGACGTCAAGGCCCGACGACTTGACGTCGACGCCCTGCGCGCGGATCGCGTCATAGACGGCGTCGAGCTCGTCGGCATCGATGTCGACGTCCACCAGGGCGAGCTGGATGTCGTCCTCGCTGATCGACCCTTCGGCCCTACCCTTTGCCACAAGCTTGTCGACAGACGCGCTGAGCTCGTCAGACAGTGCGATCTCCTTCATCGTCTTCGTCAAATCTCGTCCTTTCGCCGCAGGTCGAACGCACCACGTACGTGCTTTACATGCAGTAAGAGATAGAATGCGTTTGCTTTGTACCCAATTCGCCGGGCAATCTTACAAACGCGCTGCTAACAAACCCGTTATTATCCATGACTTTGCCGCCCAACTCAAGTACCTCTCACGTACCCCTCAACCATCTCACTTGACCCGGCTCACCGGCTCACCTGGCCCGGCTCGCTTGACCCGTCTCACTTGACGCTTCGCATGTTCGCCTCGAGCTCCTTGAGGCGACGCTGGTAGGCGGTGAGCCGCTGGAAGAGCTCGTTGAACTGCTCGGCCTGTTGCGAGGGCCCCAGCGAGCGCAGCTGTGCGCGACCCTGGTCGATCTGGCGGCGCAGCGAGCGGATCTCGAGGTCGTCGAGCAGGATCGACAGGGCGCGGGCGTCGTCCCCCTCGTCGCTCAGGGCGAGCGCGCCGTCGGCCAGGATCTGGGCGGCCTCGGGCACGACGGCCTCGGCGGCGGCAAGGGCGCCAAGCGCGTCGGTTCCCTCGGGGGTGGCCAGAAGCGCCCACGCGATGGCCTCGTTGCGCGGATCGGCCCAGCTGAACGACGCGACGCGCTCGGCGTAGGCGCGTGCGGCGTCGGGGGCGGCGGCCATGGCGGAGAGGACCTCGCGCTCGACGCGGATCATGCGCGCGTCCTCGGGCAGCAGTGCGCCCGCGCGCGGCGCCACGCTCGGCGCAGGGGCGGGGCCGCCCTGGTCGAGCGTCATCTGGTCGGCGTGCTCGAGCAGCGGGTCGCGCTCGTCCTCGTCGCGCTCGGCGGGCGGGGGCGCCACCTTGGCGAGGGCGGCGCGCACGGTGGTGGGATCGGCCATGAGGCGGTCGGCCACGTAGCGGGTGTACTCGTCGGCCAGCGGCGTTCCCTTGAGCGGCGCCATGGCCTGCACGACGTCGGCCAAGGCCGTGGCCCTGCCCTCGGGCGTCGTGAGGTCGAAGCGCGCCAGGTGCCGGTCGATGACGAAGCGCGCCAGCGGCTCCGCCGACGCGATGAGCCCCCGCAGCTCGTCGGCCCCGTGCGTCCTGAGGAACTCGTCAGGGTCCTTGGCCCCGGTGAGCGCCACGCAGTACATGGCCGCGGTGGTCGAGCCCACGTGGCGCAGCGCCTTCTCGGCGGCGGAGAGGCCCGCCGCGTCGCCGTCGAACAGGCACACGATCCTGCCGCGCGAGACCTTGTCGCCCGAGGCCGTGAGAAACCGCGTGATGGTCTTGACCTGCTGGCCGGTGAACGCCGTGCCCAGAGGCGCGACGACGTTCTCGATGCCCGCGAGGTGCGGGGCGATGACGTCGAAGTACCCCTCGACGAGAACCGCCTCCATCTGCGCGGTGATGTGGCTCTTGGCGCGGTCCAGGCCAAACACGGTGCGCGACTTGCTGTAGATCGGGCTCTCCGCCGAGTTGAGGTACTTGGGGTCAGACCCGTCGAGGCTGCGCGCCCCGATGGCCACGCAGCGCCCGCGCTCGTCACGGATGGGGATGGTGACGCGCTTCCAGAACGTGTCGCGCAGCTGGCCGTCGCGCACCGAGGCGAGCTTGGCGTCGATGAGCTCCTGGCGGGTGAAGCCGCGCCTGGTGAGCTCGCGCACCATGGCGCCCGACCCCGGGGCGTACCCGAGCCCCCACTGGTCGGCGACGGCGATGCCCATGCCGCGGCCCGCAAGGTAGGCGCGCGCCCTGTCGGGGCCCTCGCCGCGCACGCGCGTGAGCTGCTGGTGGAAGAAGTCGACCGCGGCCTCCATGGCCTCGTAGAGCCGGGAGCGCTTGGAGGAGGACCCGCGCCCGCGGGTGGCGTGCGCATCCTCGGCCAGCTCGATGCCCGCGCGCTCCGCAAGGAGGCGCACGGCGTCGGGGAACTCGAGGTGGTCGCGCTCCATCACGAAGCCGATGCAGTCGCCGCCCTTGCCGCAGCCGAAGCAGTGCCACAGGCCGCGCGAGGGTATGACGTGAAACGAGGGGCTCTTCTCGTGGTGGAACGGGCAGCAGCCCCACAGGTCGGCGCCGCGGGGGCGCAGGACGACCGTCTCCCCCACCAGCGCCGCCAGGTCGGTTGCCTCGCGGACGCGCTGCTTCTCCTCCTCGCTTATCACTGGCTGCCCCCTTAGTAGCTAGCAGGTTGGCAGGTCAAACCCCTCGCGCCCGTAGTTGTCGGCAACCCAGGATATGTTGCCCATGACGGTGGTGACGAGCTCGTCGCGGCTGGCAAACGTGCGCTGTGGGCGCAGGAACTTGGTGAACGCGACGCGCACCGGCTTGCCGTACAGGTCGCCGTCGAAGCCGATGAGGTTGCCCTCCATCTCGGCGCAGCCGCTCTGGCCGGCGAAGGTCCTGGGGATGCCCACGTTGACGGCGGCGGGCCAGACCCTGCCCTGCGACTCGACGAAGCCGGCATAGACGCCCTCGGCGGGGATCACGTACGGGTAGCCGATCTGGACGTTGGCGGTGGGAAAGCCGAAGCCGTGTCCCTGCTGGCGGCCCTTGACGACCTCCCCGCGCAGGTAGTAGGGGCGGCACAGCAGGCCGGTGGCCTCGTCGATCGCGCCCGACTCGATGCAGTCACGAATGCGGGTGGCGCTCACCGGCGTGCCCTCAGCGCGCCGCAGGTCGTGGCCGTGCACGACGAACCCGTCGAGCTCGCCGAGCTCACGCAGGCTCTCGACCGTGCCCTGGTTGCCCGCACCGAGGCGGAAGTTGTCGCCCACGTGGATGGCCTTCGTGTGCATGACGCCGCCGAGCACCTCGCGCAGAAAGCCCTCGACCGAGTGGCCGGCAAGCTTTCGCGTGAACGAGATGACCACGACGTAGTCGGCCCCGAAGGTGCGCAGGTACTCGATGCGGTCCTCGTTGTCGAGGAGCTTGCGGACGCGCTCGGTGGGCAGGAAGAGCTCGTCGGGGTCGGGGTCGAACGTGACGATGGCGCTGGAGATGCCCCGCTGGCGCGCGTCGGCGATTGCGCTGGAGAAGAGGAACCGGTGGCCCAGGTGGATGCCGTCGAAGGCGCCGATCGTGCAGACGACCTCGCCGATGGAGGCGGGCATGGCCTCGGCGGACTCTATGCGCACCACCTTGGACAGGGAGGCCCGGCCGCCCTCCTGCCCATCGGCCGGGTTCGGCAGCAGGAAGGCCCGACGGGCGAGCTCGATGGTCTGATCAGCTGTCATCACGCGCTCCATTGCAGATACCGTCTATTCCGTCCACAAGCACCGTCCGCGGCAGCAGGCGCTGACCCTCACGGGAGGCAAGCGCGTAGAGGCGACCGCCATGGGTGAGGCACGCGCGCTCGTCCTGCCCCAGCACAAGCGACGGGGGGCATGCGAGCCACTTGCCCATCCGGACCGATGCCAACTCATTGTCCCCAATCTCGAGGCTTCGCAATCCGAGAACCGCGACCGGATCGAGGGGGGTGGGCGTCGCGCCCTGCTCGATCGACTCCAGAGGCACGCAGCTTCCCAGCCCCACCGCGCCGCTGCGCATCCTGCGCAGGGCGCCGACGTGGCAGGCCGACCCCAGGGCGCGGCCAAGGTCGCGGGCGAGGGCGCGCACGTAGGTGCCCTTGCTCACGCTCACGCGCACGTCCCAGAAGGCCTCGCCGGCGTCGTCTCTCCCCAGGCCGACCAGGGTGGCCTCGCGCACGCTGATGGGCCGCTCCTGCAGCTCGACGTGCTCGCCCTTGCGCTCGGCGGCGTAGGCGCGCACCCCGTTTACCGAGATGGCGCTGTAGCCCGGCGGCACCTGGGAGGTCATGGACGTCAGGAGCGACATAGAGGTGCGGGCGAAGCCCTCGTCAAGCACGTCGGCCGGCTCGGCGGCCCGGGTGCGCGTCTGGCCCTCGGCATCGTCGGTCGTGGTCTCGCGCCCGAAGCACAGCCGCGCCACGTACTCCTTCTCGTCGCAGGTGACCATGCCCAGCAGGCGCGTAGCCTGCCCCACGCCCAGGATCATGACGCCGCTGGCAAGGGGGTCGAGCGTGCCGGCGTGGCCGATGCGCCGCTCCCCCAGCGCCCTGCGCAGGCGTGCGACGACGTCGTGCGAGGTGATGCCCAGCGGCTTGTCCACGCCAACGAGCATGTTGAGACCACTTGTTGAGCGTCGGGCGCACATGCGCATCCCCGCCTAGGCGCCCTGGCGGGCGAGCTCGTCAACCAGGGCGGCGATGACGCGCTCGATGGCCTGCTCCATGGGCCCGTCCACCGTGAGGCCGGCGGCTGCCCTGTGCCCGCCGCCGCCGAAGGTGCGGGCGACGCTGCACACGTCGAGGTCTCCCTTGGAGCGAAGGTTGGCACGGACCGTGCCGTCGGGCCGCTCCCTGAAGAAGGCGCATCCCTGCACGCCGCCCACCGCGCGCACGACGTCGATGAGGCCGTCGCAGTCGCTGGGACAGGCGCCGAGGCAACCCAGGTCCTCCTGCATCACGTAGCTCAGGGCGATCTGCCCGGTGGCGTCCAAGCGCAGCCGCTCCATGGCCAGCGCCTTGAGGTGCATGGCGCTGATCGTGTCGCTCTGGTAGACCCAGGTGGCGATCTGCGCGGGGCTTGCGCCGGCGTCGATCATGTCGGCCGAGGCGCGCAGCGCGTGCGCGTCGGTGTTCTGGTACTGGTAGCGGCCCGTGTCCGTGAGGATCGCCATGAGGATGCACGTGGCGATCTCGCGCGTGGGCTCGACGCCGAGAAACGACATAAAGTCGTACACGATGTCGCCGGTGGAGGCGGCGCTCGCGCGCACCAGGCTGGTGCGCGCGAACTGCTGCATCGTGGGGTGATGGTCGATGGCAACCGTGTCGGCCGCGCGCTCCAGGACAGGCCTGGCGAGGTTCAGGCGCTCGGGGGTCGGCGTGTCCACGCTGATGAACAGGTCAGGGACGACGTCGTAGCCCGAGGCGCGCTCGAGCCGATCGGCGCCCGGCATCGCGGCGTAGGCCGCCGGGATCGGGGCGTCATCGGCCAGCAGGGTGCGCACCTGGGCGCCGGGCCAGCGGCGCTCGATGACCATCGCGAGGGCCAGGTTGGAGCCGAAGGCGTCGCCGTCGGGATCGGTGTGCCCGCAGATGGCGATCTGGCGGGCGGCACCGATCTGGGCCGCTATGGACTCGAACAGCACGCGCTCCTGCTCGGTGAGCTCGGCGCAGCCCATCAGCGCCCGCCCTCGTCATCGACGGCGGCCCCGTCCGCCTCGGCGTCAAGGTCGTCATCCTCAAAGCCGTCGCGATCCTCAGAGCCAGGCTCGTTGTCCTCGTCCTCTCCCTCGTCCTCGTCGTCCTCGACGATGGGGTACCCGAACTCGTCCTTGGGCACCGCGAGGGTGGCCGGCACGTTCTTGAGGGCCTCGGTGATGCGCATCGCCTCGTCGGTCGTGGTGTCGATGACGAAGTCCAGCTCGGGGGTCACGCGCCACGTGAGCGAGCGGCCCAGAAGCGAGCGGATGCGGCCCCTGGCCGACTCAAGGCCGGCCAGGACGTCCTCGTAGGTGCCGGGCTGCGCCGCCACGTACACGCGGCACAGCGAACGGTCGATGGAGACCTCGCAGGCAGTGACCGTCACGAGGTCAAGCCTGGGGTCGGACACCTCGGTCAGAAGGATCGAGGCGATCTTCTCGCGGGCCTCGCGCGCAAGACGGCGAGACGCTGCGTTCTGTTTCATCGTGCAAGCCCTTTCTCGTCCCGCCGCCCGCTACTTGGAGGAGCCACCCTGCGCGGCGCGCTCCACCTGGACGGTCCGGTAGGTCTCGATGACGTCGCCGAGGTGGATGTCCTGGAAGCCCTCGACGCCGATGCCGCACTCGTAGCCGCTCTTGACGCTCTTGACGTCGTCCTTGAAGCGGCGCAGCGAGCCGATGGTTCCCTCGTACACCACGACGCCATCGCGCACCACGCGCGCCTTGTCGTCGCGGGAGACCTCGCCGCTGGTGACCATGCAGCCGGCGATGGTGCCCACGCGCGGCACCTTGAAGGTCTCGCGCACCTCGGCCGAGCCGGTGTCCTTGTCCTCGAACTCCGGCGAGAGCATGCCCACGCGGGCGGCCTCGATGTCGTCGATAGCCTGGTAGATGACGCGGTACGTCTTGATCTGCACGCCCTCGCGCTCCGCCGCCTCACGCGCCTTGGGGTCGGGACGCACGCCAAAGCCGATGATGATGGCGTTGGACGCGGCGGCCAGGGTGACGTCGGTCTCGGAGACCGCGCCCACGGCAGAGTGGATGACGCGGATCTTGACCTCGGTCTGGTCGATCTTCTCCAGGGCGCCCTCCAGGGCCTCGATGGAGCCCTGGACGTCGGCCTTGACGACAAGATTGAGCTCCTTGACCTCGCTCTCCTCCATGGTCTGGAAGAGGTTCTCGAGCGTGACGCGCTGGCGCTTCTCCTGCTCGGCCTGGCGGCGCTTGAGGGCGCGCTGGTCAGCCAGCTCGCGCGCCTGGCGCTCGTCGCTGAAGACGCGGAACTCGTCTCCGGCGTCCGGCACGCTGCCCAGGCCCTGGATCTCGGCGGCGTGCGAGGGCATGATGTTGTTGATGCGCCTGCCGTGCTGGTCGAGCATGGCGCGCACGCGGCCGTAGGACAGGCCGGCGAGCACCACGTCGCCCACGTGCAGCGTGCCGCGCTTCACCAGCACCGTGGCCACCGGGCCGCGGCCGCGGTCGAGCTTGGCCTCGAGCACGTAGCCGGAAGCGAACGTGTTGGGGTTGGCCTTGAGCTCGAGCACGTCGGCCTGGAGCAGGATGGTCTCGAGCAGGTCGTCGATGCCGATGTTCTGCTTGGCCGACACGTTCACGAACATGTTCTCGCCGCCCCACTCCTCGGGGATGACGCCGT
>CAWVLT010000066.1:0-48547 GCA_963930185.1 Coriobacteriia bacterium
CGCTGCTTCCGCGACGAGGACCTGCGCGCCGACCGCCAGCCCGAGTTTACCCAGGTCGACCTGGAGATGTCGTTCGTGACGATGGACGACGTGCTCGGGTGCATGGAGGAGGTCTTCACCGAGGCGTTCGGCAAGGTCGGCGTGGAGTTCCCCGCGCCCATCCGCCGCATTGCCTACTGGGACGCCATGGACACCTACGGAAGCGACAAGCCCGACACGCGCTACGGCATGCACCTGCACGACGTGACCTCGATCTTCGCCAACTCCAAGTTCAAGCTCTTCGCGAGCGCCGCCGCCACCGAGGGGCAGGTCGTGAAGTGCATCAACGCCAAGGGCGCCGGCACCTGGCCCCGCGCCCAGATCGACAAGCTCGCCGACGTCGCCGCGACGTTTGGCGCCAAGGGCCTGGCGTGGATCGCCTTCCGCCCGGACGGCTCCATCAACAGCCCCATCGTCAAGTTCTTCTCCGACGAGGAGATGGCGGCGCTGCGCGAGGAGATGGCCGTGGAGCCGGGCGACCTGGTCATGTTCGCCGTGGAGGGCCGCAAGCGCGCCGACGAGATCCTGGGCGGCATGCGCTCCCACATGGCCGACGCCCTGGGCATCGAGCGCACGGGGCACGACTTTCTGTGGGTCGTGGACTTCCCCATGTTCAAGTACGACGAGGAGGAGGGCCGCATCAGCGCCGAGCACCACGCCTTCACCCTGCCCAAGGAGGAGGACCTCGACAAGATCGAGACCGACCCGCTGGCCGTGGGCAGCTACTCCTACGACTTCGTGATGGATGGCTACGAGTGCGGCGGCGGCACCCTGCGTATCCATGACGCCGACCTGCAGCGCCGCGTCCTTGCCGCCATGGGCTTTGACGAGCAGCGCGCCCAGGCGCAGTTCGGCTTCCTCCTGGAGGCGCTGGAGTACGGCGCGCCGACGCACGGCGGCTTTGCCATGGGCCTGGATCGCGTGTGCATGCTGCTGGCCGGCACGCCCTCGATCCGCGACGTCATCGCCTTCCCCAAGACCTCCTCGGGTGCCGACCCCATGACCTCGGCGCCCTCGCCGGTGAGCGCAAAGCAGCTCAAGGAGGTCTCGCTGCGCCTGATGTAGGCGCGTCTGGACGGCCGTCACGCCCGCGCGGGCGTGACGGCCCGTGCGTGATCGCCGCGTGACCCTTGCGTGGCGGGCATGCGTTCCCACACGCCCTGGGCGGGGCGCGTGTCGTCTCAACGGCATGCGCCCCGCCCTTTGCGTACGAATAGCGGGCCGCCCGATTGGCAATACTATCCCTAACAGGCTGACGTGCGGCGGGCGGCAGGGCCCTTGCGCACGATACGGCAGGCGGGCTGGCTCTGCGTGCGTTCCCTACGGCGCGGCCGGCCCTTATCCGAAGGGGGTTTGCACCATGGCTGATTCGACGTTGACCGGCGCCATCCGCAAGGCGTTTCTGGCGGGCGTGGGCGCGCTCTCGCTTGCGGGGGAGAAGGTGTCCCAGGTGGTCGACGACCTTGCCGAGCGCGGTGCGACCGCGGTTTCCCAGGGGCGTGACCTCAACCAGGAGCTGACGCGCAAGGTGACCGACGCAACGAGCGGCGCGCGCGACGAGCTGCTGCGTGCCCGCGTCCAGCTCATGAGCGCCCAGGAGCGCGCCGAGTTCGCCGCGGCCGTGCAGCGCGTCACGGCGCAGGTCGACGCCCAGCAGGCCGCGCGCGAGGCCGCGCGCCGGCACGAGGACGCCGCGGGCACCCATGTCGGCGTCGACTTCGGCCCAGACGAGGGCACGCCGTCGCCGGCCGAGGTCGCATGCCCGGACGACGCGTCCGACCCCGACTGTCCGTCCCACGATCGATAGCCGATAGGTGGCCATGCCCATGACCGATCAGTCCCGCGGCAGCCAAGACCACTCGAACCTGCTCGACCGCATGCTCGGCAGCGAGCGGCGCGCCGACGCGGCCCGCTACAACCTCACGGGCTCGGGCCGGCGCAGGCGCATGCGCGAGATCCTCTCGATCCTCGCGCACGCGGGGGCGTTCAAGGGCGCCATGACGCCGGACAAGCTCCGGCGCATCCTCGAGGAGCTGGGGCCCAGCTTCGTCAAGATCGGCCAGATCCTGTCCATGCGCTCCGAGATCCTGCCGCAGCGCTACTGCGACGAGCTCTCGCGCCTGCGCACCGACGTCGAGCCCATGTCCTTCGACACGGTGCTCGCCACGCTGCGCGAGGAGTATCGCCGCCCGCTGGAGGAGATCTTCTCCGACATCGACCCCAAGCCCCTGGGCAGCGCCTCGGTCGCGCAGGTGCACCGCGCGCATCTGCTTGACGGCACGCAGATCGCCGTGAAGGTGCAGCGGCCGCGCGTCCAGGAGACGATGGCGCAGGACATCGACGTCATGCGCATGCTCGTGCGGCGCCTGTCCCTCGTGTTCAAGAACGACCAGATCCTCGATCTGGACCAGGTGGTCGAGGAGCTGTGGGTCACCTTCCGCGAGGAGACCGACTTCCTCATGGAGGCGCGCAACCTGCGTGACTTCCGCGAGCTCAACCGCGCCTGCGTCTTTGTGGACTGCCCCCGCCCCTACATGTCGCTGTGCACCGAGCACATCGTCGTCATGGACTACGTCGAGGGCATCAGCATCGAGCACCCCGACGAGCTGCTCGCGGCCGGCTACGACCTGGAGGAGATCGGCACCAAGCTCGTGGACAACTTCGCCACGCAGGTGCTTGACGACGGCTTCTTCCATGCCGACCCGCACCCGGGCAACATCATCGTGAGCGAAGGGAAGATCGTCTACATCGACCTGGGCATGGTGGGCCGCCTCTCCGCGTACAACCGCGGGTGCATGACCGACATCGTGGCGGCGGTGGGGGAGCGCGACAGCCACAAGCTCAAGGAGGCGCTGCTGCGCTTCTCGGTCTCCAAGGACGTCTCGGCCATCGACCACGCCGCGTTTCTGGCCGACCTCGACGAGATCGTCTCGCAGTTCGGCACGGTGGAGCTCAAGGACCTAGACCTGGGTTCCATGCTGTTCTCCCTCATCAACCTGGCGCGCAAGAACCGCGTCATCCTGCCCTCGACGGTCACGATGATGGCGCGCGGCCTCATGACCCTGGAGGGCGTGCTGGGCTCCTACCTGCCGCAGTCTAACGTCATCCAGATCATCCAGGACCACATCGCCCGTCAGGTCGACGTGGAGGCCCGCGTGCGCCGCGAGATGCGCTCGCTGGCAACCGAGGGGCACGCCGCCCTGCATGGACAGCTCCGGGCCTCGGCCGAGCTGGGCGAGGCGGCCCGCATGCTCACACGCGGCCAGCTCAAGGTCAACACCGAAGTCGTGGGGTCGCGCGAGCCGCTGAGCCGCCTGTCCCGCATGGTCGACCGCCTCACCCTGGGCGTGGTCATCGCAGGGCTGTTCATCGGCTCGAGCGTGGTGTACTACGCCGGCATCCAGCCGCTCATCTTCGGCGTGCCCGTCCTGGGCTTTCTGGGGTACGTGGGCGCGGCTGCCCTCTCCGTCTGGCTCATCGTGAGCATCCTGCGCGAGCGCCCGCCGCGCGACTAGCCGCCCGGGCCGTCCCGACCACCGGCAGGGCCGCGTCGGGCCATAAAAGTTAGATTCGGCTACTTTTTTACGGCAGAGCCCTTTACGTGCAAGTAAACTAGCGCTAACTTATACACGTTAAAGTTACATACGGCAAACAACCATCCGACGGTCGGTGCGCGGTCGGCGCCTGGCCTGACGTCGGGGCACGCCCCGATGCCTCGCCATACCTGGGATCGACAGGGCCCGGGACCGACAGGGTCGTGATGCGGCGCGGCACATGCGGGCCGCGCGGCCGTGAGAGGAGTGACGTGCATGACTCGGGGATTTCCCCTTTCGGTCGCCCGTGCGGGCAGCAGGGTGCGCGTGAGCGCGCTGCGCGGGGGTGACGAGATGAAAAGGCACCTGGCCTCGCTGGGCTTTGTCGAGGGCTCTGACGTCGAGGTGGTCACCCAGGCGGGCGGCCAGGTGATCGTCACCGTGAAGGGCGCGAGGTTCGGGCTCAATAGGGAGACGTCACGCAACGTCTTCGTCGTGGAGTAGCCGCCCGGCCAAAGGATGGCAACCGCCGCGCCGGTCCTGGCGCGGATTGCATGCGACCCGAGACGTATTTCAGCCGCGGGCGCGAGGGATACGCAGGACACGCTCAGCTACGAGGGGAGGTTAGAACATTGAGGACGCTTCGAGACGTCGAGGTGGGCGAGGACGCTACTGTCGTCAGGCTTGCCGGCGAGGGCGCCGTAAAGCGCAGGATCATGGACATGGGCATCACCAAGGGGGTCAGAATCCACGTGGTGAAGGTCGCGCCCCTTGGCGATCCCATCCAGATCACCGTCCGCGGCTATGAGCTCTCCATCCGCAAGCAGGAGGCCGCGAACGTGATCGTGGAGGGATAGCCGCCCCGCGCATGGCGTGCCTGCATGCCCATGCCCGCGAACCTGCCGGCACGCGTTCGTGCCAACGCGGCCGGGGTGGGACATGCCGCCTGCGCGCCATGTGGAAAAGTCGAGCCTGGCTCGCAGGAACCGCAAGGTTCCGGAACCATCGAAAGGAAGCACATGAGCATCCAGATTGCTCTTGCCGGAAACCCCAACTGCGGCAAGACAACACTGTTCAACCGCCTCACCGGCGAGAACGGCTACGTCGGCAACTGGCCCGGCGTCACGGTCGAGAAGAGGCAGGCCCGCCTCAAGGGCAACGAGGAGGTCGAGATCACCGACCTGCCCGGCATCTACTCGCTGTCTCCCTACTCTCCCGAGGAGGTCGTGAGCCGCGACTACCTGGTCCAGGATCGCCCTGACGTCATCGTGAACCTCGTGGACTCCACCAACCTCGAGAGGAACCTGTATCTCACCACGCAGCTGGTGGAGCTGGGCCTGCCCATGGTGGTGGGCCTCAACATGGCCGACCTTTTGCGCAAGAGCGGCGACAGGGTCGACCCCAGGGCGCTGGAGCGCGAGCTGGGGTGCCCGGTCGTGGAGTGCTCGGCACTCAGGGGCACGGGCGTCGACGAGCTGATGACAAAGGCCGTCGAGGTCGCCCGCGCCAAGAGGGCCGCCGCCCCCGCGCTCACTCTGGGCGAGGAGATGGAGGGTGCGATCCGCGAGATCCTCGACATCGCCGGCGCGTCCGTGCCCGAGGCGCTTGCGCGCTGGTACGCCGTCAAGCTCTTCGAAGGCGACGAGAAGGCGTGTGCGCCCCTGGGCCTGTCTGCCTCCCAGCAGGCCGAGATCGCGGCCGTGAGGCAGCATGTCGAGAAGGCCGATGACGACGACGCCGAGTCCATCGTGACCATGGCGCGCTACGACCTCATCGCCCAGATCGTGCCGAAGTTCGTCACCAAGGCGCCCAAGAGGGTCAGCGCCACCGAGCGCATCGACCGCATCGTGACCAACCGCTGGCTGGGCCTGCCCATCTTCGTGGTGATCATGACGTTCGTCTACTGGGTCTCGGTGAGCACGGTGGGCACCTGGGGCACCGACTGGGCCAACGACGGCCTGTTCGGTGACGGCTGGCACCTCCTGGCCATCGGCGACGGCGAGTACAACGAGGCCGTCGAGGCGAGCGGCTGGGGCGAGGACTACCAGGACTACGGCGACCAGATCCAGGGCTACCTCGACGCCGCCGCGGCCGAGGGGATCGACACCTCCGCCGCCCAGCAGGCCATCGACGCCGGCGAGTACGACGCGCAGGCCGTGGTCGACTTCCAGCAACAGGCCGCTGACGCCGGTGTGGTCGCCACGGTGGACGTGCGCGACGCCGACGGCAACTACCTCGACACCGAGGGCAACCCGGTCCCGTACACCTTCGTCGACGGGCAGGAGGAGCTCCAGCTTGCCGAGGGCCAGCAGCTCCAGACCATGACCGTCGACGCGACGGCGTTCCAGACGGCGCTGGACAACCCCGAGCCCGACCCCTCCGAGTACGGCATCTGGGTGCCCGGCGTGCCCGAGCTGGTGTCGGGCGGTCTCGACGCCATCGGAATGGCCGAGGACTCCTGGGTGCGCAGCCTCATCCTCGACGGCATCGTCGCCGGCGTGGGCGCGGTGCTGGGCTTCGTCCCCCAGATGATCGTCCTGTTCATCCTCCTGGGCTTCCTGGAGGACTGCGGGTACCTGGCGCGCGTCGCCTTCATCATGGACCGCATCTTCCGCCGCTTCGGCCTGTCCGGCAAGTCGTTCATCCCGATGCTCATCTCCACGGGCTGCGGCGTTCCCGGCGTCATGGCCACCAAGACGATCGAGAACGAGGGCGAGCGCCGCATGACCGTCATGACCACCACGATGGTCCCCTGCGGGGCGAAGCTGCCCATCATCGCGCTGCTCATGGGCGCGCTGATCGGCGACAACACCACCTGGTGGATCAGCCCGCTGTTCTACTTCATGGGCGTCGTGGCCGTCATCGTCTCGGGCATCATGCTCAAGAAGCTCAAGCCGTTCGCGGGCGAGGCGAGCCCCTTCGTCATGGAGCTGCCCGCCTACCACCTGCCGTCTCTGCGCTCGTGGGTCCTGCATGTGTGGGAACGCGTGAAGGCCTACCTCATGAAGGCCGCCACCATCATCTTCGCGGCCACGGTGCTCGTGTGGTTCCTCTCCAACTTCGGCTGGACTGACGGCTCGTTCGGCATGCTCGACGCCGAGGTCGAGGGCTACATGGACAACTCCATCCTCGCGACCATCTGCGGCCCGCTCAGCGTGATCTTCATCCCGCTGGGGTTCGGCGGAGGCGACCTGGCCTATAGCTGGCAGGCCACGGCCATGACGCTCACTGGCCTCATCGCCAAGGAGAACGTCGTGTCCACTTTCGCCGTGCTGTTTAGCCTGGGCGAGCTCGGCGAGAACTCCACGCTTATGTGGAGCGCCTTCGGCCAGCAGATGCTGGGCGGCTCCGTGGGTGCGCTGCTGGCCTTCGCCGCCTTCAACCTGCTGTGCGCCCCGTGCTTTGCGGCCATGGGCACCATTCGCCGCCAGATGTCCAATGCCAAGTGGTTCTGGGCGGCCATTGGCTACCTGTGCGGCTTCGCGTGGTGCGTCGGCCTCATGATCAACCAGTTCTATCTGCTCTTCGCGCAGGGCGTCTTCTCCGCGTGGACCGTCGTCGCCTTCGCGGTGCTTGCGCTCATGCTGTTCCAGCTGTTCCGCCCCATGCCTAACTATGCGGCTCCCGCCAAGGGTGCCACGCGTGGCGTGGTGACGTCGGGCGCCAACTAGGTCCGCGCGCTGCGACGCGAGGTGTGTCTGCGTGGCCCGGTGACGCACACGACCGCGCCTTCGTGCCGGCTGGCGCCGGCATCGGGCCACCCTCGGTCTGGCTCGCCGTCCCGCCGGGGCCCGATCGCCCGGCTTTGGCAGACGCGATGCAGTCAAAACGCGTTTTCGCGCCACTTTTTTGAGGATATGCACTCCGCCGTCTGCCTCGTGAGGGGCAGACGGCGACTCTCGGATGACCGCCGGGAAAGATTACCTGCATGTTTGCTGCGCCGCGCGATGACCCGGGGCCTGTTTCCCGCTAGAGAGCCGTGGAAGCTGTCTGATAGGAAATACATAGGCTCAAAAATGTGGCAGAAATGGGAAGAATCGCTGTCGTGACGCCTCATGCTGTTTGGGTAGAGTCCTTGCTGCGAGTTGCCTGTCGAGAATCGAGGTAGCCCTATGGATGCTCCTTCCGCCATTGTCCTGGTCATCGTCGCCGTTCTTCTGTCGCTTGCCGTCTCCTCCATGGTGCGCAAACACCGTCGTGGGGGCTGCGCGGGCTGCGGCGACACGTCCTGCTCGATGCACGGGTCGCCCCGACCGGCTGGCACCGACCAGGGCGCCTCCGCCGCATGCCCCTCCGTCCAGCGCGCCATACGGCACGTGGACGCCAGGCTTGCCGCCGGCGAGGGCGGCGCGGGCGCGGCTGGCCGGCATTGCCACGAGGCGGACGGTCGGTGCGGCTGCGGCGCGGACGGCAGCCGCGATCGAGTCGCAGGCGCCCCGAAGGGCGCGTCGGGGGAGGGCTGCTGATGCCTTTCAGAACGTCCGTTTGCGGAAGTGCGCTCCATGCTTTGCCCGTCGATACACCCTTGTAACATTGGTGTGACATCCTCTCTCCTAGTTGATTGACGTGGGTTCTACGAGCATGCCGGCCGCCGCCCGTCCGCGACGAGGCGAGGCGGGCGTCTGCATGCTCTTGTTTGGCCTGAGCGCCTGCGAAGGGAGAGCGCCGATGTCTTCCATCCAAAGCGATGTCGAGTTTGTCCTGCGCACGGTAGAGGAGCGCGACATCCACTTTATCCAGTTCTGGTTCACCGACGTCCTGGGCAACCTCAAGTCGTTTGCGGCCACGCCCGGCGAGCTCGAGGACGCCATGGTGGAGGGTATGGGCTTCGACGGCTCGTCGGTCGAGGGCTTCTCCACCCTCGAGGAGTCGGACTGCCTGGCCATCCCCAACCCCGACACGTTCCAGATCCTGCCGTGGCGCCCCCAGGAGCACGGTGCCGCGCGCATGTTCTGCGACGTGTGCACCCCCGACGGCGCGTCGTTCGCCGGCGACCCGCGCGCGGTGCTGCGCCGCCTGTGCGACAAGGCGGCCGACATGGGCTACGTCCTCAACGTGGCCCCCGCCATCGAGCACTTCTACTTTAAGGACGCCAACTCCAACGAGCCCCTGGACTGCGGCGGCTACTTCGACCTCATGCCCCTGGACTCGGGCAATGACCTGCGCCGCGAGACGGTGCTCACCCTGGAGCGCATGGGCATCCCGGTGGAGTACTCCCATCACGAGACGGCCCCCTCGCAGCACGAGATCGACCTGCGCTACTCCGACGCCTTCTCCATGGCCGACGCCATCATGACGTATCGCCTGGTGGTGAAGCAGGTCGCCCAGGCCAACGGCTGCTACGCGAGCTTCATGCCCAAGCCCATCGACGACGTGGACGGCTCGGGCATGCACCTGCACCTGTCGCTGTTCGACCTGGACGGCAACAACCTCTTCCACGACGAGAGCGACGAGATGGGCTACCAGCTCTCCGACCTCGCCAAGCACTTTCTTGCCGGCCTGCTCAAGTACGCGCCCGAGTACACCCTGGTGACCAACCAGTACGTGAACTCCTACAAGCGCTTCGTGCGCGGCTTCGAGGCGCCGCTGTTCGTGACCTGGGCCCAGGCAAACCGCTCGGCGCTCGTGCGCGTTCCGTACTTCAAGGCGGGCAAGTCTCTCTCGAGCCGCCTGGACCTGCGCAGCCCCGATCCCGCCTGCAACCCCTACCTGGCCCTGGCCGTGGTGTTCGCCGCCGGCCTGGCGGGCGTGGAGGAGGGCCTGGAGCTTCCGCGCGAGCAGCAGGGCAACGTCTACGAACTCTCCGACGAGGAGCTCGAGGAGCAGGGCATCGGACGGCTGCCCACCGACCTGGGCCGGGCGATCTGGGCCTTCGAGCGCTCGTCGCTCATGCGCGAGGTGCTGGGCGACCACATCTTCAACTTCATCGTGCGCGCCAAGAAGGCGGAGTGGACCGAGTACTCAAGCCACGTGGGCGCCTGGGAGCTCGAGGCCTACCTGCCGGTGCTGTAGGGATCGCGCCTATGTCGCGCGCCGGCATCCCGGTATGCTGACGTTTCGGGCCCGGGGCTTCGGTTTCGGAGTTTCTGGCCCCAGAGTGCACGATCTCGGACATCTCGCACCCCTTTGAGTGCGGTTCTTGTCCGAGATCGTGCACTCTTGCGTTGTGACCCTGGCGTTATGTGATGCCGATGTCTGGCTTGGCGCCCGTGCCCCGCGACGCCGCGGGGCACGGGCGCCACGTGCGGGCACGGCGCTCGAAGCCACCTAGGCGCGTGCCTCCAGCCAGCCCTCAACCGCGCGGGCGCAGGCCAGACCGTCGGCGATGGCGCTCACCACCAGTGAGGCCCCGCTGCGGGCGTCTCCCGCCAGAAAGACGTTCTCGGGCCCCCGGGCGCGCCAGGGCTCGCCTTCGCGCGCCAGCGGCAGGCTGCGCGGCCCCTCGCCCATGGGCACCCCGAGCGCCTCGAACGCCTCGGGCGTCGGCCCGTCAAACCCGCGGGCGACCAGCACCAGCTCCGCGGGGATGGCCTGCTCGGTCTCCGGCACGGGCACGGGGCGGCCCTGCGCCCACTCGACGCGCGCTACGCGCAGCCCGCAGGCGCGCCCCTCGGCGTCGCGCAGCACCTCCAGGGTGTCGGTCGACCACAGCCGCGCGTCGTTGCGCCCGTCAAGCCAGGCTGCCTCCTGCTGGCCGTACTCGGTCGCGAAGGTCTGCGGCCATTGCGGCCAGGGGTTGTCCTGCACGCGCCGAAGCGGTGGGGCGGGGTGGTACTGCAGCTGCACGGCGCTTGTCGCGCCCTGCCGCGTGGCCATGGCCAGGCAGTCGGTCCCGGTGTCGCCCCCGCCGATCACGACGACGTGCTTGCCGCGCGCGTCGATCCGCGGGGTCGCGGCCTCGCCGAGTGCCACGTCCAGGGCGCTCTCCAGATAGTCGAGCGCCAGGTGAACCCCGGGGCCGTGCGCGCCGGGCACGTCGAGCGTGCGGGCCTTGGTCGCGCCGGTGGCAAGCACCACGGCGTCGAACTCCCGGGCAAGCTCCTCGCCCGCCTCGCGCCCGAGCTCAAAGCGAACGCCCGCCTGCTCGAGTAGGCGGATGCGGCGTTCCACCACCGCACGGGGCAGCTTCATGGTGGGTATCCCGTGCGAGAGCAGCCCTCCGGCGCGCGGCGCGCGGTCGACCACGACGACGTCGCATCCCGCGCCCGCGAGCTCCCAGGCGCAGGCGAGCCCCGCCGGCCCCGAGCCCACCACGGCCACGCGCCGGCCGCTCGCCGCCCCCTTCGTGAGGTGCTGCTCGCTCGGCATGCCGCCAAGGCTGCTGCGCACGCCTGGGGTATCCCGCGCGCTCCGGCCTCCGCGCGTGGCGGGCGGGGCGACGATCCCCAGCGCGAAGGCGTGCTCGGCGATGTCCAGCTCGTTGTCGCGGATCGTGGTCGCCTCGTCGCCCAGGGCGAGGTTGCAGGCCCTCTCGCAGGGCGCCGGACACACGCGTCCGGTTATCTCGGGGAAGGGGTTGGTCATCGAGAGGCGCTCGTAGGCCTCGCGCCACAGGCCCCGCCAGGCTAGGTCGTTCCATTCGGGTATGTGGTTGTGCAGCGGGCAGCCGCTTACGTGCCGGCTGCCCCCGAAGGCTATGCCCGTCTGGCAGAACCCCACGCCGCAGTCCATGCACCTGCCAGCCTGGGCGCGCCTGCACGCCTCGTCGGGCATGAGGAGGATCTCGCCGTAGTCGCCCACGCGCTCGGCGACGGGGCGGCTCGCGTGCCCCTGCCGGCCGTGCCTGAGAAAGCCGCCGATCTCGCCCATGCTCACTCGCCCCTTCCGGTCACGGTCTCAAACGCGCGCTCGAGGGCCTCCCCGTGCGTGAGGCCGCGCGCCTCCTGCTGAGCCACGATGCCCAGCACCCGCTCGTACTCCACCGGTATCACCTTTTTGAAGTGCCGCTGCATCGCCTCGAACCGGTAGAGCATCTTGATGCCGCGCGCCGACCCGGTGGCGCGCACGTGCTCGGCTATGAGCTGGCGTATCTCTACGAGCTCGTCGGCCGTGGGCGCGCCGATGCGCACGAGCTGCCGGTTGGCGCGTCCCTCGAGGGTCTCGTACTCGTCGTACACGTAGGCCACGCCCCCCGACATGCCGGCGGCGAAGTTCAGGCCCACCTCGCCCAGCACGAGCACCACGCCGCCCGTCATGTATTCGCATCCGTGGTTGCCCACGCCCTCCACCACCAGGGTCGCCCCCGAGTTGCGCACACCGAAGCGCTGCCCCGCCAGCCCGTTCACGAAGCCCCGCCCGCCCGTCGCGCCGTAGAAGGCGACGTTGCCCACGATCAGGTTCTCGTCGGGGCGGATGGCGCTGCCGTCCGGCGGCCTCACCGAGAGCGTGCCGCCCGAGAGTCCCTTGCCGAAGTAGTCGTTGGCGTCGCCGCTGACGTGCAGCTCCACGCCTGCCGGCAAGAAGGCGCCGAAGCTCTGGCCGCCCGATCCCTCGCAGTTGATGCGGATCGACCCCTCGGGAAGGCCCTGCGGCCAGGCGCGCGTTACGGCGCCACCCAGCAACGTCCCCACGCAGCGGTCCACGTTGTCGACGTCGGCGCTGAAGCTCACGGGTGACAGCGAGGTGCGCGCCGCTTCGGTGAGCGGCAAGAACAGGGTCGCGTCGATCGTCTGGCCAAGGTGATGGTCAAAGGCCAACGCCTCGTCGAAGCGCATGCTCTCGGCTCCGGCCATGCCAGCGCCGAACAGCGGGCGCGGCGCGGCCAGCACCGCCGCCAGGTCGATGGAGTTGGCCTTGGGGTTGCCGGGGACCTCGACCTGCCGCAGACACTCCACGTGCCCCACCATCTCGCCGACCGTCACAAAGCCCAGGCGCGCCATGATCTCGCGTAGCTCCTGCGCCACGAACCTCATGAACCGCTCCACATGCTCGGGCTTGCCGGTGAAGCGCGCCCGCAGGTGCTCATCCTGCGTGGCGATGCCTACCGGGCAGGTGTCCTGGTGGCAGTCGCGCTGCATGAGGCAACCCATGGCGAGCAGCGGCCCCGTGGCAAAGCCGAACTCCTCGGCGCCCAGAAGCGCGGCGACGGCCACGTCGCGCCCACATAGCAGCTTGCCATCCGCCTCGAGGCGCACCCGTCCGCGCAGCCCGTTGCGCACCAGGGTCTGCTGCGTCTCGGCCAGCCCGAGCTCCAGGGGCAGCCCCGCGTGGTAGATCGAGTTGCGCGGTGCGGCCCCGGTGCCGCCGTCGTGTCCCGAGACCAGGATCTTCCCTGCGCCGCCCTTGGCGACGCCCGCAGCGATGGTGCCCACGCCTGCCTCGCTGACCAGCTTGACCGAGATGTCGGCCTCGGGGTTGGCGTTCTTCAGGTCGTAGATGAGCTCGGCCAGGTCCTCGATCGAGTAGATGTCGTGGTGGGGCGGGGGAGAGATCAGCCCCACGCCCGTCGTGGAATGGCGCGTCCGGGCGATCCAGGGGTAGACCTTCTTGCCGGGCAGGTGCCCTCCCTCGCCTGGCTTGGCTCCCTGGGCGAGCTTGATCTGGATCTCGCGGGCGCTGCTCAGGTAGCGGCTCGTGACGCCGAAGCGCCCCGACGCCACCTGCTTGATCGCGCACAGCGCCGAGTCGCCGTTGGGAAGCGGGGTCTCCCTGGCCGTGTCCTCTCCCCCCTCGCCGGTGTTGGAGCGGCCGCCTAGCCGGTTCATGGCGATGGCCAGGCACTCGTGGGCCTCCCGCGATATGGACCCGTAGCTCATTGCCCCCGTCCTGAAGCGCCGCACGATGCTCTCGACGGGCTCCACCTGCTCGATCGGCACAGGGGTGCGGCCGGCGTCGTCGAAGTCGAGCAGGTCGCGTAGGGTGACGGCGCGCCCCGGGCGGTGGAGCAGCGAGCTGTACGTTCTCCACGCACCCTCGTCGCCGGTGCGTACGGCACAGCGCAGGGCGAAGATGGTCTCGGGGTCGATGAGGTGCTCCTCGCCGTCCGGTCGCCACTGGCTCACGCCCGCGTTCTCGAGCTGGTCGGGCACCGGGCCTGCCGCCAGGCGCTCGCCGGCGTCATAGCGCGCCTGCGCCTCGGCCTGCAGGTCATCCATGCCCAGGCCGCCGATCCTGCTTAACGTCCCGGCAAAGCAGCGCTGCGTCACCTCGTCGGACAGGCCCAGCGCCTCGAAGATCTGCGCCGAGTGGTAGCCCTGCATCGTGGAGATGCCCATCTTGCTCATGATGGAGACGATGCCCGCCGTCGCGGCGCGGTCAAAGGCATGGCAGGCCTGCTCGGCGTCGCCCTCAATCAGTCCGCGCGCGGCCGCCTCACGGATCTGCGCGTGGGCGAGGTAGGGGTGGACGCCGCTGGCGGAGTAGCCCACCAGGGCCGCGAAGTCGTGGGTGCTGGCCACGTCGCCTGCCTCGACCACCAGGTCGACGTGCGTGCGCAGCCCGCTGCGTATGAGGTGATGGTGCACCGAGCCCAGCGACAGCAGGCTGGGGATGGGCACCTCGCCCGCCTGCGTGCGGTCCGAGAGCACCAGGATGTTCGTCCCCTCGCGCACTGCCCGCTCCGCTTGAGCGTCGAGCTCATCGAGCGCGCGCCCCAGGGCGCCCAGCCCGGACGCGCGGCCGAAGACGCAGCTCAGGCGCGTGACCTTGAATCCCGCCTTGCGTATGGCGCAGATGCGCCCAAAGGTGTCGTCGTCAAGCACGGGCGCGGCCAGCCGGATGAGCCGGCAGTTGTCGCGCGTGTCCTCGAGCAGGTTGCCGTGGTTGCCCAGGTACAGGACCGTCGAGGTCACGATATCCTCGCGCAGCGCGTCGATGGGAGGGTTGGTCACCTGCGCGAAGAGCTGCTTGAAGTAGTCGAACAGGCGCCGGGGCTGCCGCGACAGCGCGGCGAGCGGGACGTCGACGCCCATCGAGGCGAGCGGCTCGCCGCCCCTCTGCGCCATGGGGAGGATCGAGCGCGTCAGCTCCTCGTACCCGATGCCATAGCGCGTGGCGTAGGAGCTGAGCGTCTGCCCCTGCGCGAGACTGACCCCGCCGCCTCGCCGCGCCGGCTCGTCCCCCTCGGCCGCCGCGCGCGGGCCCTCGTGTCCGGCTGGGGCCTCGGGGGTGGCCTGCGCGTCGGGGGCGGGCAGGTCCTCGGCCCGCAGCATGCCGGCGTCGAGCCACTCGCGGAAGGGCAGGCGCGAGGCCATCTCCTCCTTGAGCTCCTCGTCCCATATGATGCGCCCCCGCCCCGGGTCCACCAGCAGCATCTGGCCCGAGGACAGCGCCCCCTTGATCAGGACGTCCTGCGGCGGGATGTCCAGCACGCCCGTCTCGCTGGCGAGGATGATGCGCTCGTCGCGCGTCACCGTGTAGCGGGCGGGGCGCAGGCCGTTGCGGTCGAGGACCGCCCCCATGCACACGCCGTCGGTGAACGCGATGGCGGCCGGGCCGTCCCATGGCTCGGCCAGGGTCGACTGGTAGGCGCAGAAGGCGCGCCTGCTCTCCGAGAGGTTGGGGTTGTGGTCCCAGGGCTCGGGGATGAGCATGCTCATGGCGCGCGGCATGTCGCGCCCGTTCATCACAAGGAACTCGAGCACGTTGTCCAGGATGGCCGAGTCCGACCCCTCGCGGTCGATGATGGGCAGCACGCGCTGCAGGTCGCCGATGACGGGGGAGTACAGGGCGCTCTGCCTGGCCCTCATCCAGTTGACGTTGCCGCGCAGGGTGTTGATCTCGCCGTTATGGATGATGTAGCGGTTGGGGTGGGCGCGCTCCCAGGAGGGGGTGGTGTTGGTGGAGTAGCGCGAGTGCACCAGGGCGATGGCCGTCTCGATCGCCGCGTCGTTGAGGTCGCGATAGAACGTGCGCAGCTGGCTTGCGAGGAGCATGCCCTTGTACACGATGGTGCGCGCGCTCATCGAGCAGACGTAGAACACGTCGCGCTCGGGCAGCCCCAGCGCCGCCGCCCTGCGCTCGATGGTGCGCCGGCACACATACAGGGCGCGCTCGAAGTCCTGCCCGGGCTCCACGTCGTTGGGCCTGAGCATGAACGCCTGCCATATCCTGGGCTGACAGGCCCGTGCGGTCGCGCCCAGGTCATGGGCGTCCACCGGGACTTCGCGCCAGAAGAGCACGGGCAGCCCGCAGCTCGCGCAGCCCTGCTCGAACGTCTCGCGCGCGAGCTCGTAGTCGGCCTGCTCGCGGGGCAGGAAGAGCATCGCCACCCCGTAGTCCCCCTCGTTGGGCAGAAGACAGCCGCAGCGCTGGGCCTCCTTCCTGAAGAAGCGGTGCGGCATCTGGAACAGGATGCCGGCGCCGTCCCCGGTGTTGGGCTCCAGGCCGACGCCTCCGCGGTGGTCGAGGTTGAGCAGGACGCTGAGCGCGTCGCTGAGCATCTGGTGCGTGCGGACGCCCCTGATGCTGGCGAGGGCCCCGATGCCGCACGCGTCGTGCTCGAACTCGGCGCGATACAGCGTGCCGCCCCGCGACGCCGCGGGCGGATGCGGGCGCGACGCGCGGTCGCAGGGGCGGGTGCCGGTGTCGGCTGGAGATGCAGGAGCTGAAGAACGCATGGGTGGCAAACCTCCCCGGATGGACGTGACGGGCCATGGGTCGCATGATGCTTCGCCGCGTATTTCCGACAGAAGTCTTGGCCGTGCCCCGAAACGAAAAAGTTACATGCTCGGTACGTGAGCGAAACAGACGAGCGTCAATCTAGCCACAGCACGATCGCGCGGCCGCGTCGGACGCTCGCGGATGGCTTGCGGATGGCCGGCGTCTCCGGGCGCGTATCTGCCGAAGCCGTGGGAGTGCCGCTGGCCGGCTCGTTGCGGGCCGCAGCTGTGGTATCTTCAATGCGGTGTGGTATCTTCCGTTAAGCGGTTTGACCCTGCGGGCCCCGCGCGTCGGCGGCCCGTGTCTCTGAGAACCCGTTAAGGAGGGTGAGCATGCATCACAAGACAGCGCTGTTCCTGTCACAGACGGCCGATGGCCACGAGCGCATGCGGCGGCTCTCCTCCATGCTCGACATCTCGATCCTGCTGGCGGGCGTGAGCCGCTTCTCTCAGGCGATCGTGGAGCGCGAGTTCGACCTCATCGTGCTCGAGACGAGCGGCGTGTCCGACTCACAGGTCGAGCACATCGAGAACACCCTGGCCGACGGCACCATGTCGCTTCTGCTCGTCGTCTCCGAGACCCAGATGGCCGACCTGCACCTGCCAATGCGCCCCGTGTGCGACTTCATCTTCTCCGGTGCGACCGACGCCGAGTACGCGGCCCGCATCCGCCATTTGCTGTGGCCCGGCGAGGAGACCAGCGGCGACGACGTGGTGCGCATCGACGAGCTGGTGGTGAACCTCGCCACCTACCAGGTGCGCGTCGACGACGAGCCGGTTGACCTCACCTACATGGAATACTCGCTGCTCGCGTTCATGGTGACCCATCCCGGTCGCGCCTATTCGCGCGAGACGCTGTTGCGCCGCGTGTGGGGCTTCGACTACTGCGGCGGCTCGCGCACGGTGGACGTCCACGTGCGACGCATCCGCGCCAAGCTGGGGCCCCTGGCCGCCAGTCACATCGAGACCGTGCGCGGCGTGGGCTACCTCTTCAGGCTGTAGCGTCGCGGGACGCAATGCCGCGAGACGCATTGTGGCGGGGCGCAACGCTGCGGGATGCATTGCGGTGGGACGCGCCCTGCGCATGCGCGGCGCGCGTTGCGTGCTTGGTGCGCGTTGCGTGCGCAGCGTGCGTTGCATGCTTGGCGTTCTGGCCAGGACGAGGAGTTCTGTGCCCTGCGCTTCCGACTGGCTGGTCCAAAAGGGGAGTTCTGTGCGCTGCCTCCAGCCGAATGGTCAGGATGGCGAGTTCTGTGCGCCACACGCCCTGCCTGTTGGTCAGGATGGCGAGTTCTGTGTGCAAAATCGGCCCCAAACGAGGCCTTTTCCGATGATACATTTTCACCGAGTCATATCACCGCAGGTGACAGAGTTGCTGAAAATCCTATAAAAACAGTAGTAGAACACAGAACTCGCAATCTCGACCAGCGCGACTCAAAACTCCCGATCCTGACCATCCCGAAAAAGCTCGAAAAAGCTCGCAGGGACGCGCGAGGATGACAACCAGAGGTGGTGGCCCGCAACCGCCCGCAACCGCTAGGCTGGTCCTGCGCATTTCCGTTGGGCGAAGCTGTGGGGTGATCGCATGAGCAGGGTCGCGGGGTCACGTGGGGGCCGTGTGGGGGAGCGTTGTCGGAGAGTCGCCACGCATCACAGACAGACGCCGGAGACTGCCGGCGGGCAGGGCACCGGCGGACCAGGTGCTGCGAACGCGGCGCGATTCTGCGCCGACCAGGCCGCGGGGTCGCTCGCGCGCGATCTCGTGTGCAGCTTCTACTGCGGCAACGGGCGCACCCTGGCGGCGGCCGTCGCCCTGTCGCTGCTCCAGACGGCGGCCCTGCTCGCCGTGTCCGTGACCGGCGCGTGGGCGATCGACCTGGTGTCGGGGCAGGGCGGGACGTCCTTCGCCGCGACGCTCGCCGTCTGCGCGGCGTCCCTGGTCGCCTACGTCGCGCTGATCTACGCCAAGAGGCTCGCGACCTCGAGGTTCATGCAGCGCGCCGTCACGGGCTACCGCGAGGCCGCGTTCGAAAGGCTGCTCTCCAAGGGGATCGGCGCCCTGGAGAGGGAGGGGGCGTCCGGCTACGTGTCCGGGCTCACCAACGACGTCACCGCCATCGAGGGCGGCTACCTCGCGTGGGTCACGGCCATCGCCCAGGACGCGATCATGCTCGCGGGGGCGGTGGCGCTCATGCTGTGGTACAGCGTGCCCCTCACCCTGGTCACCGCGGTGCTCGTGGCGGTGCCGATCGCGACCAGCGCGCTGGGCGGCGGCCGCCTGGCCGCGCGAGAGACGGAGGTCTCCGCCCGCAACGCCTCCTTCGTCGCCTCGCTCAAGGACCTGCTCGGCGGCTTCCCCCTCGTCAAGAGCTTCGGCGCCGAGGGGCCGGCCGCGCGCCAGTTCGCGGCGTCGAACCGGGAGCTTGAGGGCGCCAAGCGCGCGGAGCCTCGCGCAGGGCGCGATCCTGGCGCTGGCCATGTTCGGCCGCCTGTTCACCAAGCACGGGGTGATGCTGGCGGGCGCCTGGATGGCCGTCTCGGGCGTCGGGGGCATCACCGCCGGCACCGTCGTCTTCTTCGTGTACGCGATGGACTACGTGGCCCAGCCCATCGAGGACCTGCCCCAGGCGATCGCGGGTCGGCGCGCCATGCGCGCGCTCGTCGCCAGGATGGCGGGGGCGCTCGCCTCCAACGCGCAGGCCCCCGGCGCCCCCGAGGTGCCCGCCTGCCTGCGCCGGGGCATCTCCCTGCGTGACGTGGGCTTCGCCTACCCGGGCGGGGCGCGGGTGCTGGACGGCGTCTCGGCCGAGATCCCCGCCGGGTCGGCGTGGGCCGTCGTGGGGGCGAGCGGCAGCGGCAAGTCCACCCTGCTGTCCCTGCTCATGGGGGCGAGCGGCGCCTACGACGGGTCGATCGCCCTCGACGGCGTCGAGGTGCGCGAGGCGTCGCCGGCCAGCCTGTACCGCGCGGTGTGCCTCGTCTCCCAGGACGTGTTCCTGTTCGACGCCACCCTGCGCGACAACGTCACGATGTTCGGCGAGGCCGACGACGCCTCGCTTATGCGCGCCGTGGGGCGGGCGGGCCTGGGCGCCTTCGTGGGGGAGCACGGCCTCGACGCCCCCTGCGGGCAGGGCGGGCGCAACCTCTCCGGCGGGGAGCGCCAGCGCGTGGCCATCGCGCGCGGCCTTCTGCGCGACGCGGGGACGCTGCTGCTCGACGAGGCCACGTCGGCGCTCGACGCGCGCACGGCGGGCCAGGTCATGGACTCGATCCTGTCGCTTGGGGGCGTGACGCGCCTGGTGGTGACTCACCGCCTCGCGGCCGACGAGCTCGCCCGCTTCGACGGCATCCTCGTGCTGCGCGACGGCCGCGTGGAAGAGGCGGGCGCCTTCGGGGAGCTCATGGCCGCGCGGGGGTACTTCTACGCGCTGTACACGGTGGGGCAGGGCGCCTAAAGGTACTCGGTGATCCTGCTGACGAGCGGGGTGGGCATGCAGCCGCCGAGCCACTTGCCCCAGCTTGAGTTCATGACGGGGAAGAACCGCAGACGGCGGCGGATGTTGCGCCGCGTCGACTCCAAGCTCGCGCGGTAGGCGTCGCGCGCCACCTGGGCGCCTCGCCCTCCGCCGGCGGCCAGGCCCGCCGCCACCGCGGCGCCTGCCCGCGTGCCCGAGGTGAAAGCGAACGAGATGCCCTCTCCCGAGCTGGGGGACATGAGCCCCGCGGCCTCGCCGGCCAGAAGCACCCGGCCCTGCCCGTCGATGACGTCGGAGATCCCGCGCACCTGCGTGGCGACGCCCGCCTCGCGGCGCAGCGACTCCCCGAGGGGGTAGCGCTGCGCGAACGTCTCGAGCGCTCGCGCGTGCAGCGCGGGCATGCCCTTGGCTCCGGGGAAGAAGACCGAGCCCACGATGGCCACGTCGCCCTTGGGCACGATGTACCCGTATCCGTAGTCGTGGCCGATGTGGCGGGAGTACAGGCAGTCGAAGTACGGCTCCACGGAGCCGGGCTCGATGCGGACGAACTCCTGCACCGTGCGGTAGCAGGACACCTGCGGCCACTGCTCGCCGCCGCGCCTGGTCGCGGAGCGCGCCCCGTCCGCGCCGATCAGAAAGCCGCAGCTCACCTGGATGCGTCGGTCACCCTGCGCGAGCGTCGCGCTCACGCTGTCGCCGTTCTGCTCCCAGCCGATCAGGCGCGTGCGGTCGCGGACGTCGACCGAGGAGGGGAGCAGCGAGAGCGTCCACTCGTCGAAGGCGAACCTGTCCACGTTGGCGAAGCGCAGGGCGCAGGGCTTGAGGATGCGCCGGTCCCAGTCGTAGTAGCGGAAGTTCACGTAGGCCGGGTCGAGCAGCAGCTGGCGCGGCACCCCGCCCACCCCCTCGAGCCAGCGCTGCGCGTAGGCGTTGAGCATGCCCCCGCAGCTCTTGTGGCGGGGGAGGGACGCCGCCTCGACAAGCATGACGTCATGCCCCGCCAGGGCGACCTCTCGCGCGGCCGCCACGCCTGCGGGACCGCTGCCGACCACCAGGCAGCTCACCTGGATGCGGGCGTGCCCGTCCTGCGCGGGCGCATGTGACGTCATGTCCGGTGACGTGCGGTCAGTTTTGTGTGCATCCGACACGGCGTGCTCCTTGGCGATCGGGGGTAACGCGCTCGAAATAAAGAGCAGATACCATTGCAACTGTAAGTTGCCGTTGGTCTATCAAAAAAGCCGCTTTACCGAGCATGTGAGGATTCTTCCTCAGAAGCACACGTATTGTATGCATTAATTAAGTGCTTTGCGTCTTTGCCAATTCGGTGGCTATCAAAACGATAGATACCAACAAAGTCGTCGTGGCGGCTCCGCGTCTCGCGCCCCATGCCGTCGTGGCGCTGTAACGGAAATGGAGGAAGGTAGAGGCCGCCGGCCTGCTCGGCGCCGCCTGCGCCCTCTCGGGTGCGGGCGTCTCGGCCATGGGCGCCGGCAGGGCTCTCGCCGACGAGGGCGAGCCCGACGCCGTCCAGGAGCTCTACCTGCAGAACAACGACCTGCAGACCCTCGACGTCAACGACGTGCGCAACTCCAACGAGTTCATCGTGCTGGGCCACGTGCATGAGGGCCTGTTCCGCACGTTCAACCTCGACGGCACGGTCGACGACGTCCAGCCCGCCGGCTGCGAGTCCTACGACGTGTCCGATGACGGCATGGTCTACACGTTCCACCTGCGCGACAACAAGTGGTCCGACGGCCAGCCCGTCACCGCGCAGCACTACGTTGACTCCATCGTGCGCCTGTGCAACCCCGACAACGGCTTCTCCTACGCCTTCATGGCCGCCGACATCGCCGGCTGCGACGACTACGTCAACGGCAAGGGCTCGGCCGACGCCATCGGCGCCAAGGCCGTGGACGACAAGACGCTCGAGATCACGCTGCGCGCCCCGATGCCCTCGTTCATCAACAAGCTGGTCAACGTCTGCTTCGACCCGATCCGCCTCGACCTCATCGAGGCCAACGGCGAGGCCATGGCCAACGACCACACCCTGCAGGTCTACAGCGGCCCGTTCGTGATCTCCGACCGCGTGCTCGACAACATGATCACACTCACGCCCAACCCCAACTACTGGGACGCCGCCAACGTCAAGCTGCAGAAGGTCGTCCTCACCGAGATCGCCGAGGACTCCACCAAGTCGCAGCTGCTGCAGTCCGGCCAGCTCGACGCCGTGAGCGGCCTGACCGAGTACGTCACCATGTGGGCCGAGATGGCCAACGCCGGCCAGCTCGCCTATCGCAAGGTGAACCAGCCCTCCGTGAGCTACGTGCTGTACAACCAGCACACCGGCGGCCTGTCCGGCCTCATGAACAACGCCAAGATCCGCCTGGCCATCTCGCTGTGCCTCAACCGCGACGAGTACGTCAACACCGTGCAGTCGGGTCTGTACACCGTGGCCTACGGCCTCATCCCCGGCGGCATCATGGTCGGCGACCAGGAGTATCGCGCCGTCACCGACGAGCCGCTCAAGGCCCTGCTCGAGCAGTACAACAGCCAGGACAGCATCATCGCCCTGTTCAAGGAGGGCGTGGCCGAGGTCACCGGCTCCGATGACCTCTCGAGCGTCAACCTCACCATCCTGGGCACCGCCAGCAGCACCCTGGCCCGCACCCAGCTCGAGTGGCTGTCGCAGAGCGTCGCCAACTACTTCGGCATCCAGACCACCCTCAACGCCCAGGGCGACTCGGCCACCTTCGTCGAGGAGCGCAACAACAACAACTCCGACCTGGGCTTCCAGGCGTGGAATGGCGACTACAACGACCCGCTGACCTTCTTCGAGCTGTTCGTGACCGGCTCGGGCTACGCCAAGTTCATGGGCGGCTACTCCAACGAGGTGTTCGACGCCGACTACGAGGCGCTGGCCACCGAGGGCGACAACGCCGTGCGCCTGACCACCTACCAGGAGATGGAGCAGAACCTCATCGAGAACGCCGGCGTGGCGCCCCTGTACTACGGCCAGAAGCACATGTTCATCCAGAACTGGGTCAAGAACTTCAGCACCCCGACCATCGGCTCGGACTGGGACTTCAGCCGCGCCTACATCTCGGGCAAGTAATCGGCGGGCACGTGTGGGGTTCGTACCTTACATAGCATAGCCGTCTGACATATGGCTGCGGCACGCCTCCCTGAAGCGTCGGGAGGGGTGCCGCAGCCTTTGCCGTGAAGATGTGCGACGCGTCGACAGATGTCGTCGTGGGACAAGGACGAGGGTAACGTCTATGGCGATGTTCAAATACATCATCAAGCGTTTCATCGCGATGCTCATCACGCTCTACATCATCGCGACTGCGACGTTTTTCATGCTGGCAGCCGTGCCTGGTGACGCCCTGACCGAGCGCACCATGAACCTGCCGGCCGACACTGCCGCGCGCATCTACGCGCGCTACGGCCTGGACAAGCCGGTCATGGAGCGCTACTGGATCACGATGGGGTCCATGCTGCGCGGTGACTTCGGCGAGTCGATCGTGCACACCAACCAGACCATCCCCGACGTCATCGTCGACAAGGGGCCGGTCTCCGCGCGCCTGGGCACCCAGCAGGTTGTGTTCGGCGTGCTGGTTGGCCTGCTGCTGGGCCTCATCGCGACGCTGCGAAAGAACACGTGGGTCGACTACACGGTGATCACGATCTCGATCCTGTTCGTGAGCGTGCCCACCCTGGTGTTCGCCCTGTTCCTGCAGCAGGTGTTCGCCGGCACCCTGGGGTGGTTCCCCGTGATCGGCTGGCCGCGCGGCGCCGAGGCAATCTGGGGCGGCTGGAACTACACCGTGCTGCCCACCCTGGCGGGCTGCTTTGGCTACATCGCGACCTACGCGCGCCTGCTCAAGGCCTCGATGACCGACGTGCTGGGGCAGGACTACCTGCTCGCAGCCGAGGCCCGCGGCCTCTCCCGGCGCCAGGTCGTCATGCGCCACATGCTGCGCAACGCGGCGATCCCGATCGTCACCTCGCTGCCCATGAGCATCGCCATGGCGCTGACCGGCTCGTTCTTCATCGAGACGATCTTCGCCATTCCTGGTCTGGGCCAGTACTACGTGCAGGCGGTCACTGATCGTGACGTCACCATAGTCATGGGCTTCACCGTGATCGTCGCGGCGATCTACATCGTGGTGATCTTCATCACCGACATCCTCTATCACTTCGTCGACCCGCGCATCCGTCTGGCGACGGATTCGCAGAAATAGGGGGTGCAACATGGCTGCAGATCAGCTCGTACTCACGCCCGACAAGTTCGTGATCCAGGGCGTCGACCCCGACGTCGCGTCGCTGTCGACGCGCAAGACCGTCTCCTACTGGTCCGACGCCTGGCGTCGCTTCCGCAAGAACCCGGTGGCCGTCGTCTCGCTCATCGTGCTCATCCTGATGGGCATCATGTGCGTGATCGGCCCCAACATCCGCGGGTATGACTACATCACCATGAACCTCATGTCCGCCAACGAGGGGCCCAGCTCGCAGTACTGGTTCGGCACCGACGCGCTGGGGCGCGACCTGTTCAGCCGCATCTGGGTGGGCGCGCGCGTCTCGATCATCGTCGCCATCTGCTGCTCGATCATCCAGATGGTCGTGGGCTGCATCTACGGCGGCATCATGGCGTACTTCGGCGGCATCGTGGACGAGGTCATGATGCGCATCCTGGAGATCATCAACTCCGTGCCCAGCCTGCTCATCACCCTCATCATCATGATGGTGCTCGGCAACAGCATGTGGGCGCTGCTTCTGGCCATGTGCATCACCAGCTGGGTGGGCACGGCGCGTCAGATGCGCGGCCTCATCAAGCAGCTGCGCGAGACCGACTACGTGGCCGCCTCGGAGTGCCTGGGCACCAAGCCCATGCGCATCATCCTGCGCCACCTCATCCCCAACACGATCTCGATCCTTCTGCTCGAGCTGTTCATGAGCATCCCGCAGTACATCTTCACCGAGGCCTCCCTGAGCTTCCTGGGCATGGGCCTGAAGACCCCCAACATCTCGCTGGGCACGCTCATCGCCGACGCCCAGGCGGTCATCCAGCTCTATCCCTACGAGCTGTTCTTCCCGGCTGCCATCCTCGTCCTCATCGTGCTGGCCTTCAACCTGTTCGGCGACGGCCTGCGCGACGCCCTTGACCCCAGGATGCGCTCCTAGCGCGCTGTCGTGGAGGTAGACGAGATGACGGAGAAGACAGTGGATATGCAACAGGGCACGCCCGCCAACGCGCGGGAGCACGACAGTCACGACGCCCAGGGGGGCGAGCCCCTGCTCGAGGTGCGTGACCTCAAGGTTACCTACGACACATACGCCGGCCGCGTCCAGTCGGTGCGCGGCGTCTCGTTCGAGGTGCCGGTGGGCGGCACGCTGGCCATCGTGGGCGAGAGCGGCTGCGGCAAGTCGGTCACGGCCAAGGCGATCATGGGCCTCATCAAGAAGCCCGGCAAGGTCGACTCCGACAGCCAGATCCTCTTCGAGGGCAAAGACGTCATGAAGATGACGCCCGAGGAGCTGCGCGCCTACAAGGGCGGCAGCGTCTCGATGGTGTTCCAGGAGGCGCTGCAGGCGCTCGACCCCACGATGCGCGTGGGCAAGCAGATCTGCGAGACGCTGCTGGCGCACGGCGTCTCCTCGAAGGAGGAGGCAAAGGAGCGGGCCATCGAGCTGCTGCGCGAGATGGGCATCCCCGAGCCGGAGCGCCGCTTCAAGCAGTTCCCCCACGAGCTGTCGGGCGGCATGCGCCAGCGCGTCATGATCGCGACCGCCATCGCCTGCGTGCCCAAGCTGCTGGTGTGCGACGAGCCCACCACCGCCCTGGACGTGACCATCCAGGACCAGATCCTGGCCAAGATCCGCGAGATCCAGCAGACGCAGGGCACGGCGGTCATTATGATCACGCACGACATGGGCATCGTGGCGAGCATCGCCCAGCGCATCGTGGTCATGTACGCCGGCATCATCGTGGAGCGCGGCACGGTGCGCGAGGTGTTCGCGCGCCAGCGCCATCCCTACACCTATGCGCTTCTGCGCTCGCTGCCCCAGGTGAACCAGGGTGAGAGCACCAAGCTCGCCTCGATCGAGGGCAACCCGCCCGACCTGATCAACCCGCCCACGGGCTGCCCCTTCGCCCCGCGCTGCCAGTTCTCCATGCCCATCTGTCGCGAGGCCATGCCGGAGGTGACCGAGTTCGAATGCGGCCACAAGGCCGCGTGCTGGCTGCATCACCCCATGGCGCCGCATGTAAACGACACGATTCAGGAAGGTGCTGCCGACGATGAGTAACGAAAAGCAGGATAGCGTCAGCGCCCCCGCCGCCAACGAGGCCAAGGGCTCCAGCGTCGAGCCCCTGCTGAGCGTGCGCCACCTCAAGAAGTACTTCAAGATGGGGAAGGGCTCGACGCTCAAGGCCGTCGACGACGTGTCGTTTGACATCATGCCCGGCTAGTCGCTGGGCCTGGCCGGCGAGAGCGGCTGCGGCAAGTCGACGTGCAGCCGCTGCGTCATGGGCCTGGCCATGCCCACCGACGGACAGATCCTCTTCAGGGGCAGGGACATCTCCACCCTGAAGGGCGCCGAGCGCATGGCGTTTCGCAAGGACGCCCAGATGGTGTTCCAGGACCCCTACGCCAGCCTCGACCCCCGCATGACGGTTGCCGACATCGTGGCCGAGGGCATCGACGTGCACGGGCTGGCCAAGAGCCGCGCCGAGCGCACGCAGCTCATCTACAAGTACCTCAAGATGGTGGGTCTCAACGAGGAGCAGGCAAACCGCTTCCCCCACGAGTTCTCCGGCGGCCAGCGCCAGCGCATCGGCATCGCGCGCGCCATGGCGGTCGAGCCGTCGTTTCTGGTGCTCGATGAGCCCATCTCGGCGCTCGACGTGTCGATCCAGGCCCAGATCGTCAACCTGCTCATCGAGCTGCGCCGCGAGACGGACCTCGCGTTTCTGTTCATCTCCCACGACCTGTCGATGCTGCGCTTCGTCTCCGACCGCGTGGCCATCATGTACCTGGGCGTGATCATGGAGACGGCGGAGTCCGAGGAGCTCTACACCAACCCCATGCATCCCTACACCCAGGCGCTGCTGTCCTCGGTCCCCAACCCCGACCCGGTTGCCGAGGAGAAGCGCATCGCGCAGGGCGTTCGCCTGCAGGGCGAGGTCCCCAGCCCGGTCGACCCCCCCAAGGGCTGCCGCTTCCAGGGACGCTGCCCCAAGGCGATGCCGGTCTGCAGCCAGCAGGCGCCGACCCTGCGCCAGGTCGGTCTCGGGCATCTGTGCGCGTGCCACCTGTACGACGCGGTCAACGAGGCGCTGTAGGTGGGCGCGATGCGCGCAAAGCTTCGCTCGTTGCTCGTCGCGCTGTGCGTGGGCGTGGGCATCGTGCTGCTCGCGGCGCTGGCCGCGGTCCTGGTCGCCCTCATCGGGGGCAGCGGACTGGTCGGCGGGATGAACGCCGCCCGCTCGATCCTGCTGATCGCAGGGGGGCTCGTGATGCTGCTGGGTGCCCTGGGCATCCTCGCCCCCCGGCATTTCTCGGGGGTCGGTGACAGGCTGGGACGGGGCCTGCGCTCGCGCTTCGGCAGCTCCGACGCCACGGGGGCGGTCGTGCGCGGCCGGGGGCTGCCCTGGTACGTCGTGGCCGTCTTGGCCGGAATTGTCGTAGAAGTATTTGCAATTTGTGTGGATTATATGCTAATATATGGGGCATAGGGACTGCGACGTACCCTATTACCTATGTGACGAGGGCGTCGACCACGCGAGCGGCAAGAGGAACTGCCGCGAGCGAGGCCGGCGCCCTTCTTGTGACGGCACGTGGCGCGGGCGCCTCCTGACGGGCTTATGCGCGCGAGGCGTGCGCGTTGGGCTTTTTGCAGGCAGGCGAGCCAAGACGGAGGTATCTCCATGAAGGACAACGGGCGCGACATCGAGCCGCGCGAGGAGTCGCGCGGGCCGAGCCCGCAGACGGTGAGGTCGGCCGTGCTTGCCGCGGTGGCGGGCGTGGTCATCGCGGTGGCCCTCGGCCTGCTCTCCTTTGCGCTCGGCATGATAACGGGGCACGGCGTATGGGGCGCGATCGACGGCGTGCGGCGACTGCTCTACGTCTTCACCGCCCTGATGATGCTCGTCGGCTCCCTGGGCGTGCTCTCGCCTCGGGGGGTCGGCGAGCTCGGCAAGAAGCTGGGCGCGCGCGTGGGCTGGCACCCGGGCGAGGACGGGCTCAGCTGGTATGGCCAGACCATCGTCGCCTCGGTTTCGATGCTCGTCGTTACCATCGTCCTCGACGTCACCTACGCACTCATCTGATGGAGCTTTCGCGCTGCCCGTGCCGATCGCACCGGTCGGGTTGCGCGAGCGGACCCAGGGCGCTAAGATATAGAACAAATGTTCGTATCTGGGGGTGCGCATGGTCATACTGGGCATAGATCCCGGCCTTGCCAACACGGGCTGGGGCGTCATAGAGACGCGCGGGATGCAGTGCCGCGCGCGTGCATACGGCTGCGTCCGCACCGACAAGACGCAGGACATCGCCCGGCGCCTCAAGCACATCCACGACGAGATCGGCATGGTCATCAAGCGCTACGGCCCCACCGAGGTGGCGATCGAGGAGATCTACTTCGGCGCCAACTCCCAGAGCGCGGTCAAGACCGGGCAGGCAAGGGGGGCGGCGCTCGTCGCATGCGCCGCCTGCGGCCTGGAGACGGGGGAGTACACCCCCATGCAGATAAAGCAGGCGGTCGTGGGCACGGGCGCGGCCGACAAGCGCCAGGTCCAGTTCATGGTGAAGCGCCTGCTGCACCTGGAGCAGGAGCCTCGGCCCGACCACTGCGCCGACGCGCTGGCCGCGGCCATCTGCCATGCGCACCTCACGGCATGGAGGCGCATGGGTCGCGAGCAGAACATCGCGCATCCGGCCGCGACGTCATACGCCGAGAGGGGCACGAGGATGGCCGCCTCGCCGCGAACCTACGAGTCCAACGTCGAGAGGGGCGTCCGATGATATCGTTTCTGCGTGGTCGCGTCGCGGCCAAGCTGCCGCAGCAGGTCGTGATGGACGTGGGAGGCGTTGGCTTTGCCTGCGGCGTGTCGGCCACCACGTCGATGGCGCTGCCGGCCCCCGGCACGGACGAGGAGGTCACGCTGCACACCTACCTGCAGGTGCGCGATGACGCGTTCGCGCTCTTCGGGTTCGCCACGACCGAGGAGCGCGTCGCGTTCGAGCGCCTCATCGCCATCACGGGCGTGGGGCCCAAGCTCGCCCTCTCGGTGCTGAGCTCGTTTTCCCCCGACGTGCTGCGCGAGGTCGTTGCCGTGGGGGACGAGAAGCGGATGGCCACGGTGCCCGGCGTCGGGAAGAAGACGGCGTCGCGGATGATCCTGGAGCTCAAGGACGCCTTCAAGACCGACGTGCTCGGCGCGTCTGGCGTCCTTCCGGGCTTTCCGGGCGCTTCTCCCGCCTCAGCGGCGGGTGCGCTGGACGAGGCGGCGCAGGCCCTGCTTTCCATGGGGTTCACGCCTGACGAGGCAAAGCTCGCGCTCAAGGGGTATGATGGGCCGCAGGATGTCGAGTCCGCCATCAAGTACGCGCTGAGGCGGCTAGGGAGCATGGGCTGATGTGGGAAGCTGACGCTGACAAGGACCTGTGGGAGGACGCGCCACGCACGCGCGAGCGCATCGTCACGGCCGAGCTCACCGAGGACGACCTCGAGGCCGACCGCACGCTGCGCCCGCAGATGCTCGACGAGTACATAGGCCAGGAGCGGGCGAAGCAGTCGCTGCGCGTGGCGATCGACGCGGCGAAGTCCCGTCGCGAGAGCCTGGACCACCTGCTGCTCTCCGGCCCGCCCGGCCTGGGAAAGACCACGCTCGCCTCGGTCGTCGCCAACGAGATGGGCGCGCAGGTCCGCACCACCTCGGGCCCGGCCATCGAGCGCACGGGCGACCTCGCCGCCATCCTCACCAACCTCTCTGAGGGAGACGTCCTGTTCATCGACGAGATCCATCGTCTCAACCACACCATCGAGGAGATCCTCTATCCCGCGATGGAGGACTTCTTCCTCGACATCGTGATCGGGAAGGGGCCGGCCGCCCGCTCGATCCGCCTTGACCTGCCCCGCTTCACCCTCATCGGGGCGACCACGCGCTCGGGCCTTCTCACCGGCCCGTTGCGCGACCGCTTCGGCCTCAACGCGCGGCTTGACTACTACACGCCCGAGGAGCTGTCGCGCATCGTCGCGCGCTCCGCCGGGATCCTGGGCGTGCGCATCGACGCCGAGGGGGCGCGGGAGATCGCCGGCAGGAGCAGAGGCACGCCTCGACTGGCAAACCGCCTGCTCAAGCGTGTGCGCGACTACGCGCAGGTACGCTTTGACGGAGAGATCACCCTGCCGGTGGCGCGAGAGGCGCTCGCGTTTTTCGAGGTGGACGAGATCGGCCTGGACTGGATGGACAACAAGATCCTCTCCACGCTCACGCAGACCTTCCTGGGGCGCCCCGTCGGCCTCTCCACGCTTGCCAGCGCGGTGGGGGAGGACGCCTCGACGCTTGAGGACGTCTACGAGCCCTACCTGCTCCAGCGCGGGCTCATAAACCGCACGCCGAAGGGACGCCAGGCCACCCCGCGCGCCTTCGAGCACATGGGGATGCCCGTCCCCGGCTCGCAGGACTAGGCAACGACCCGGGCACCGCCGTCACACGGGAGGCACCATGGCAATACGCAACGATTACCTTATGGACATGATCGCCCGCTTCGCCGAGTCCATCGCCCGCGCGCTTGCGCGGGGCTCGGAGGGCGACCCCACGCAGGGCGTGTCCGCCTACGAGGAGGTGGTGGGCGAGGTGCTCGACATGGACGCCCCCGTGGCACTGGCCCTGTCCGCCCCCTCGCTGGTCACGATGATGCAGATCTCCGCGGTGGACGAGCGCCTCGCTGCGTACGCGGCATTCTGCCTTGACAGCATCGCCCAGGCCTACGAGCTTCAAGGTGACCCCCTCGCCGAGGTGCGCCAGGCACAGGCCGCCGCGATCCGCCAGGCATACGCGCTTGCGGACGACGTCATCCCGCCGGAGGTCAGGGAGCTCATCTCACGGGGCGAATAGCCTTGCGCGGGCGCTGGGCCCGACATCGAGCGAGGGGCGCCGGGCTTTTTGCGCGGCGCCTTTCGCGCCGTGGCTCCGCCGTGTGCGAACATCATGCGTTCGTTGTATAGAGCGATTTTACGCATGCCCATCTACCTGCAGCTTCTTTGAAGGGGACAACCGTTTGTCGAACCCTGATCCTCACATGCGCAATCTCGTGCAAGAATGGGGCCAGGTAGCGAGTTTCAGGTCGGTGAAGTCTTGCCCGGTCACCGGTGGCTTCGTCCCCATCGAGACGCCTCGCCGTTCCGGGCCTCACGAGAGGAGCTCTATCGTGCTGAGCGACATCGAGATTGCGCAATCCGTCACGCCAAAGGAAATCGGGACGATAGCACAGGCCCTGGGCATCGACGAGAGGTACCTGGAGCGGTACGGCTCGAACAAGGCCAAGGTCGACTACAACCTGCTGCGCGAGCAGCCGCACACTCCCGGCAAGCTCGTGCTGGTGACGGCCATCAACCCCACGCCGGCAGGCGAGGGCAAGACCACCACGACCATCGGCCTTGCCGACGCGATGAAGCGCCTGGGCCAAAACGTCGCGGTCGCCCTGCGCGAGCCCTCCCTGGGGCCGGTGTTCGGCGTGAAGGGCGGTGCTGCGGGCGGCGGCTACGCGCAGGTCATCCCCATGGAGGACATCAACCTGCACTTCACCGGTGACTTCCATGCCATCGGGGCGGCCAACAACCTGCTCGCCGCCATGGTCGACAACCACATCCAGCAGGGCAACCGGCTGGGGATCGACCCGCGCCGCGTGACCTGGAAGCGCGCGGTCGACATGAACGACCGCCAGCTGCGCCACATCGTGGACGGTCTGGGCGGCAAGGCCAACGGCACCCCGCGCGAGGACGGCTTCGACATCACGGTTGCCTCCGAGATCATGGCGGTGCTCTGCCTGTCTCGCGACATCCCCGACCTCAAGGAGCGCCTCGGCCGCATCGTCGTGGGCTACACGTACGCCGGGGACCCCGTCACGGCGGGCGAGCTCAAGGCGACCGGCGCCATGGCCGCCCTGCTCAAGGACGCCCTCAAGCCCAACCTGGTGCAGACGCTGGAGGGCACGCCCGCCTTCGTCCACGGCGGCCCGTTCGCCAACATCGCCCACGGCTGCAACTCGGTCATGGCGACGCGCATGGCCATGGCCCTGGGCGACATCGCCATCACCGAGGCGGGCTTCGGCGCCGACCTAGGCGCCGAGAAGTTCTGCGACATCAAGTGCCGCATGGCGGGCATCGCGCCCAACGCGGTGGTTATCGTCGCCACGGTCAAGGCCCTCAAGATGAACGGCGGCGTCGCCAAGGCGGACCTTGCCGCCGAGAACCTCGAGGCGCTCGAGCGTGGCCTTCCCAACCTGCTCCAGCACGTGGAGAACATGACGCAGGTCTTCGGGATGCCCGTGGTCGTCGCCATCAACCGCCATCCCAGCGACACCGAGGCGGAGCTTGCCCTCGTCGAGTCCAAGTGCGCCGAGCATGGCGTGAACGCCGTACTGAGCGAGGTGTGGGCCAAGGGCGGCGAGGGCGGCATCGCACTGGCCGAGGAGGTGCTGCGCCTCGTCGAGCAGCCCAGCGAGCTGAGCTTCACCTACCCGGACGGCGCGGCCATCGAGGACGCCATCTGCGCGGTGGCGACGAAGATCTACCATGCCGACGGCGTGGACTTCACCCCGGCTGCCCGCAAGCAGATCGCCACGCTGCACAAGATCGGCTACGGCAACGTCCCCGTGTGCATCGCCAAGACCCAGTACAGCTTCTCCGACGACCCCAACCTGCTGGGCGCGCCGCGCGGCTTCAACATGACGGTGCGCGAGGTCAAGGTGTCCGCCGGTGCCGGCTTCGTCGTCGCGCTTACCGGTGACGTCATGACGATGCCGGGGCTTCCCAAGGAGCCTGCGGCCGAGAAGATCGACGTGGACGAGACCGGGCGCATCACCGGCCTGTTCTAATGGCCTGGCGCCCAGCCCGCGCGCCGGCGGCGGTTGCGACCGGCGCGCGGGACCTGGGCGTCACGCGGCATGTGAGAGGTGGAGCGAATGGCTACCATCATCGACGGCAAGGCCGTCGCTGCCAAGGTTCGTGCCGAGGCGGCCGCACGCGTGGAGCGGCTCGTGCAGAAGGGCCATCCCTGCGGACTTGCGGTCGTGCTGGTGGGCGATGACCCCGCAAGCGCCGTGTACGTGCGCAACAAGCGCAGGGACTGCGCCCAATGCGGGATCCAGGCGCATGACTACGACCTGCCCGCCACCACCACGCAGTCCGAGCTCGACGATCTGCTCGCGTCCCTGAACGCGGACCCCAAGATCAGCGGCATTCTCGTGCAGATGCCCCTGCCGGCGCATCTCGACGCCGAGCAGGCCATCGCCAAGATCTCGCCCGAGAAGGACGTCGACGGCTTCCATCCCGTCAACCTGGGCCGCCTGATGCGCGGCCTGCCCGGCCCCAGACCCTGCACGCCGGCGGGCGTCATGCGCCTGCTCTCGGAGTACGGCATCGACCCGGCCGGCAAGCGAGCGGTGGTGTTCGGGCGCTCCACCATCGTGGGCAAGCCCATGGCGCTCATGCTCATGGGGGCGGACGCCACCGTTACCATCTGCCACAGCCGCACGCCCAACAAGGAGCAGACGAGCCAGGAGGCCGACATCGTGGTGAGCGCCATCGGCCATGCCAAGCTGGTGAAGGGCAACTGGATGCGCCCCGGCGCCGTCGTGATCGACGTGGGCATGAACCGCGACGATGAGGGCCGGCTCTGTGGCGACGTCGACTTCGACGAGGTCGAGCCCCTTGCCGCTGCCATCACGCCGGTCCCTGGCGGCGTGGGCCCCATGACGAGGGCGATGCTCATGCTCAACACGGTCACCGCCGCGGAGCGCCTTGCCGGCATGGACGTGAGCTGGCCGCACTAGGTTGTACGCACTAGATCGCACTAACTGCAGATTTGCTACGTTCGTCTGGCCGTCGCGCGCTGAGGTGCGCGACGGCCAGGTTGTCTGCATGCGATTCGAGCGGTGCATGCTATTCGGGCGTGGTTGCGATGTGGGTGCGGGGGGGGAGTGGAAAGGTAAAGAAAAAAGCCGGGTAACTCGATGAGTCACCCGGCTCATATCCAAATGGTGCGCCGTCAGGGATTCGAACCCTGGACCTTGGGATTAAGAGTCCCCTGCTCTGGCCAGCTGAGCTAACGGCGCTTGTTCATGGGGTGGGCGAAGGGGCTCGAACCCTCGACCTACGGAGCCACAGTCCGTCGCTCTGCCAACTGAGCTACACCCACCAAGAACAGCTTGGAAATAATGATCGAAATGACCGCCAAATGCAAGGAGGAATGGCGGGTAAGGGCGCATCATCACGAAATGTCCTCGAATCGGCGTGGACGCCCGACACGCACCATAGATGAAACCGCCCTGACATCTGCCGGACATCATCCTGGCTTTTCGGTGTGTCCGCGACCGACGTGCCCTCGCATGGTGCGCGTGATATACTCGAATCCCGTACCGAACGTGGACATGGGGCCGACGAGTGGCGCCGGCTACTGCGTGAAAGGAACGGGATACCCCTATGACAAAGCATGTGTTCGTGACGGGCGGCGTCGTCTCCTCGCTGGGCAAGGGCATCACCGCCGCCTCCCTGGGCCGACTGCTCAAGTCGCGCGGCTATAAGGTCACGATGCAGAAGATGGATCCCTACCTCAACGTCGACCCGGGCACGATGAGCCCCTTCCAGCACGGCGAGGTTTTTGTGACCGACGACGGCCACGAGGGTGACCTTGACCTGGGTCATTACGAGCGCTTTATCGACGAGAGCCTCACGCGCGAGTCCAACGTGACGCAGGGCTCAGTCTACCAGACGCTCATCAACCGCGAGCGCCACGGTGACTTCCTGGGCGGCACCGTCCAGGTCATCCCGCACGTGACCGACGAGATCAAGGCGCGCATCCACCGCCTGGCGGACAAGACGGGTGCCGACGTGGTCATAACCGAGATCGGCGGCACCATCGGCGACATCGAGTCCCAGCCCTTCATCGAGGCCATCCGGCAGTTCCGCAAGGAGGCCGGCGCGGACAACGTGTGCTACATCCACGTGTCGCTCGTCCCCTACATCAGCGCCTCGCACGAGGTCAAGACCAAGCCCACGCAGCACTCGGTCAAGGAGCTGCGTGGCCTGGGCGTCTCGCCCGACATCATCGTGTGCCGCAGCGACCACGAGATCGACGACAAGATCCGCGCCAAGGTGGCGTCGTTCTGCGATGTCGAGCAGGACGCGGTGTTCGCCAACCCCGACTGCGCGTCGATCTACGACGTCCCGCCCATGCTGGCCGAGCAGGGCTTTGACCTCAAGGTCTGCGAGCGCCTGGGGCTCGACCCGCGCACGAGCGACATGTCGCAGTGGAGCGACTTCCTCTCGCGCATGAACAGCTGCGATGGCGAGGTCAGGATCAAGGTGGTGGGCAAGTACATCCAGCTGCCCGACGCTTACCTGTCGGTGATCGAGGCGCTGCACCACGCGGGCGTGGCCAATGGCGTCCACGTCGACATCGAGCTCATCGACGGTGAGGAGCTGCGCGGCGCCAACGCCGACGAGGTCCTGGGCCAGGCCGACGGCATCCTAGTGCCCGGCGGCTTCGGGGCGCGCGGCTTCGAGGGCAAGATCTGCGCCGCGAACTACGCCCGCGTCAATCGCATTCCGTACCTGGGCATCTGCCTGGGCCTGCAGACCGCCGTATGCGAGTACGCGCGCAACGTCCTGGGCTGGGCCGACGCCAACTCCACGGAGTTCGACGAGACGACCGCCCATCCCGTCATCGACCTCATGCCAGACCAGGTCGCCGTCACCGATAAGGGCGGCACCATGCGCCTGGGCCAGTATCCCTGCAAGCTCGTCGCGGGCACGCTTGCCTCACGGGCTTACGGCGGCGCCGAGGAGATCTCCGAGCGCCATCGTCATCGCTTCGAGGTGAACAACGCCCTGCGCGATCAGCTTGTCGAGGCAGGCCTCGTCATCTCGGGCACCTCCCCGAACGGCAAGCTTGTCGAGATCGTGGAGCTGCCGCGCGAGGTTCACCCGTGGTTCGTCGCGGGCCAGTTCCACCCCGAGTTCAAGAGCCGCCCCACCAGGCCGCATCCCCTGTTCAGGGACTTCATCGCCGCGACCGTCAGCCAGGGTGCGCCCGGCGACGCCTCGTTTGGGCAGTAGGGGTTGCCATGCGCGTCGTGTGGGGCGTCGTCGAGCGCATCATAAGCGAGGCTTCTGGCATCCAGCGTGTCGTGGTTCGCGTGGGGGACAACGACGCGTGCCCGCAGGCGCCTCGCGCGCCACAGGCACCTTCCGCTCCCGCGGGCCTGCGGCGCGCCCTGTGCTACCCGCACCTCACGGGAAGGGCACGCCCGGGCGATCGGGTGGCCGTCAACACCACCGCCTGCGACCTGCGCCTGGGGACGGGAGGCTGGGACGTCGTGTGCGCCGTCGACGCGGCTGAGGGAGCGCCCGCGCTCTGCGAGCGCATGGCGGGGCCCGGCCACATCATGAAGCTGCGCTACACGCCCTGCCAGGTGAACGTGGCTAGCGTCGAGGAGGAGGGCTCGCCCTGGCATGACGAACTCGCCGACAAGGATGACTGCCGGGGCCTTCCCGTCGCCTGCTGCGAGCTTCACTCGCAGGCGATGGCCGTGGCGGCGCAGCTGCGCCGCAGCGCCCCTTGGGCGCGGGTCTGCTACGTCATGACCGACGAGGCGGCGCTCGACCTGTCCCTCTCGGACATCTGCCGCGCCGCCCGTGCGCGGGGCATCCTGGACGCCACCATGACCTGCGGCCAGGCGGTGGGCGGGGAGCACGAGGCGGTGGGCGTCCACTCGGCCCTGCTCGCCGTCGACGCCATGGGCTTCGACGCCGCGGTGGTCTCCATGGGTCCGGGCATCGTGGGGACGGGCACGAGGTTCGGCCACGGGGCGCTCGGCCAGGCCGAGGCGATCAACGCATGCGCCGTCGTCGGCGCGCGGGCGGTCGCGCCCCTGCGCGCGTCCTTTGCAGACGCCCGCCCCCGCCACCACGGCCTCAGCCACCACACAATGACTTCGCTGGGGCGTGCGTGCCTGGCAGGCGCCCAGGTGGCCGTGCCGTCGAACCTGCCCGCTGACCAGATGTCCGTGCTGCGTCGGCAGCTCGAGGAGTCGGGCGTGGCGCTCAGGCATCGCCTCGTCGACATCGAGGTTCCCGCGGAGGCGCTTGCCCATCTCGAGGGCTGCCTGGGCGAGGCGCGCCTGACGACCATGGGGCGCTCGGTGCGCGAGGACCCGGCGTTCTTTGCATGCGCCGCCGCGGCAGGCGAGGTGCTGGCGCGCCTCGCCTGCGACCGCCGGCCCGCGGGGGCTGATGCCTCGTGAGCGCCCGCAGCCAGTCGTCCGTCGGGCCGGGCGTCACTTCGGGCGACGCGTCTGGCGAGCGCGTCGATATCCCCCACGCCCTGACGCGCGACCTCGAGGAGTACCTCGCCTTCCTGCGCGTGGAGCGCGGGTCCTCGCACAACACGATCGCCGCGTACCGGCGCGACCTTGTCGGCTGGAGCCGCTGGCTCGTGGGTGAGAGGGGGATCGGCGACTTTACGGACGTGCGGCGAGACGACGTCGAGGCGTACGCGGCGTACCTGCACCTCCAGGGCAGGGCCGCGAGCAGCGTGGAGCGCGCGCTGTCGGCGATCAAGGGGCTGCACAGGTTCCTGTACTCCGAGGGGTTCTCGCCGACGCTGCCCACCTCCGAGGTGCGCCTGCCCAAGAAGCCCGAGCGCCTGCCGGACGTCATCTCGATCGACCAGGCGTTCGAGCTGCTCGACCAGCCGTTCCCCCCGACGGCGGCGGGCCTGCGCGACAAGACGATGCTCGAGGTTCTCTACGGCTGCGGCCTGCGCGTGAGCGAGCTCACCGGGCTCGACGTCTCGGAGGTCTTCCTGGGGGAGGGCTTCCTGCGGGTGTTCGGCAAGGGGAGCAAGGAGCGCCTCGTGCCGCTCGTCGGCACGGCCGCCTCCACGCTCGCCCAGTACCTTCGCGACGCCCGGCCGCTACTCTGCCGCGCCCCGCATACGCCTGCCGACCGCGACACGCCGGCGGTCTTTCTCAACGCGCGCGGGGGCAGGATTTCGAGGCAGAGCGTGTATCATGTGGTGGAGCGCTGCGGCGTGGCGGTGGGCATCGCGCACCTGCACCCCCACACGCTGCGCCACTCGTTTGCGACGCACATGCTCGCCGGCGGGGCCGACCTGCGCGTGGTGCAGGAGATCCTGGGCCACTCGGACATCTCGACGACGCAGATCTACACGCACGTCGATCGCGAGCATATACGCGAAGAGTATTTCTCGGCTCATCCCCGCGCGCATCGAAATGCATAAACACCCTCACAGTATGTGTCTATTATGCATGAATGCCTACTTTTATAAGATAAGCTAGATATATGCCGTATGATGGCGGAATCAGTTGACAACCATCCGGGACAGCCGTCTCGGATGCGTGGGATGGAGGCATGCATGGATATGTCCCTGGCGGGGCGCGACCTGCTCAGGCTTCTCGACCTGAGCCCCTCCGAGATGAGGCTCATCCTCGAGACGGCTAAGGTCCAGAAGGCTGCCTGGGCGGCGGGGGAGCATGACGCCCCGCTCGCCGGCAAAGCGGTCGCGATCATTCTCGAGAAGCCCTCGTTTCGCACGCGCTCGTCCTTCGAGATCGGCGCCTATCGCCTGGGGGCCCACCCCCTCGTGATGGCCGACGACCACTCGGCCTTCTCGCGCGGCGAGCCCGTCAAGGACACCGCCCTTCTGCTCGATCGCTGGGTCGACGCGGTGGTGCTACGCACCTACGCCCAGTCCAAGATCGAGGAGCTCGCCCAGTGGGCTGAGGCCCCCGTGATCAACGCCCTGACCGACGACTTCCACCCCTGCCAGATCCTCGCCGACTTCCTCACCATCATGGAGCACAAGGGCGAGCTGCGCGGGCTTACGCTTGCCTACGTGGGCGACGGCAACAACATGGCGAACACCTACCTCGAGGGCGGGGCGCTGGCTGGCATGAACGTGCGCGTCGCCTCGCCGGCCGGCTACGAGGTGTGCCAGACCGTGGTGGACGAGTGCCAGGAGGCGATCGACCGCTACGCGACCGGCGCGACCCTGCAGCTGAGCCGCGACCCCGTCACCGCCGTCGAGGGGGCCGACATTGTGCTCACCGACACCTGGACCTCCATGGGCGACGAGGCCGAGCACGACGCGCGCCTGGCGGCCTTCGACGGCTTCCAGGTGAACGCCGAGCTCATGGCCCACGCCGCACCCGACGCCCTGTTCATGCACTGCCTGCCCGCCCACCGCGGCGAGGAGGTGACCCCCGAGGTCATCGACGGCCCGCAGTCGGTCATCTACGACGAGGGCGGCAATCGCCTCCACGCCCAGAAGGCGGTCATGTCCCTGCTCATGGGCGTGCCGGCACCTGCCGAGGCGCTCGAGGCGCTGCGTCGGGCAGAGGTCTAGGCGCCATGACGAAGAAGCGCATGGATCGCCAGGACGTGATTCGCCGCATCGTCCGAGACGAGGGAATCCGCACGCAGCGCGCGCTGGCCGACCGGCTGCAGGAGGAGGGCTTCTCGTGCACGCAGGCAACGATCTCGCGCGACATCGCCGAGATGGGCCTGCAGAAGCTCCCCAACGAGGGCGTGTACGTGCTTGCCGAGGACCTGCACCTCCAGCGCATGGTGCGCGACCTGGTCGGCGACGTGCGCAGGGCCGGCAACCTCGTCGTCATCCGCTCCGCCAGCGGCACCGCCCAGGGCGTGGCCGCCGCCCTCGACTCGGCCGACATGCCCGAGGTCCTGGGCTCGGTCGCCGGCGACGACACGATCCTGGTGGTCGTCTCCTGCGAGGAGGAGGGCGAGAGGTTCGAGCACTTCATCAACAGGCTGCGGCTCGTCGAGTAGACCCTGACGGGCCGCGGGCGCGTCGCCGCGCATCGTCGCGGCGGACGCGAGCTCGCGCAGGGGCGCCGCAGGCGCTCGGCGCATCATCACAGGCAACGTAGGTCGGGCCCGCAGCGGCCCGCACGAGAGAGGAGCACCACCATGGCACGCGAGAAGGTCATCCTTGCCTATTCCGGAGGCCTTGACACCTCCTGCTGCATCAAGTGGCTCATGACCGAGAAGAACCTCGACGTCATCACCCTTCTGGTCAACGTCGGCCAGGAGGCGGACGACCTGGAGTTCTCCCGCAAGAAGGCCCTGGACTGCGGCGCGATCGAGTCGATCCTGCTCGACGTCCGCGAGGAGTTCGTCAACGACTTCCTCACCAAGGAGATCGCCGCCAACGGCCTGTACGAGGGCAAGTATCCGCTGCTGTCGGCCCTGTCGCGCCCCGTCATCGTGAAGCACCTCGTCGAGACGGCGCACACCTACGGTGCCACGTACATCGCGCACGGCTGCACCGGCAAGGGCAACGACCAGGTCCGCTTCGAGGTGGGCGTGCAGGCGCTCGACCCCAGCCTCAAGGTGATCGCGCCCGTGCGCGAGTGGGATCTGCTCACCCGCCCGCAGGAGATCGCCTTCGCCGAGGCCAACGGCATTCCCGTGGGCGTGAGCAAGGCCAAGCCCTACTCGATCGACGACAACCTGTGGGGCCGCGCCATCGAGTGCGGCGTGCTCGAGGACCCCTGGAACGAGCCACCGGCCGACATCTGGGCGACCACGTCCGACATCGCCGACGCCCCCGACCAGCCCGAGGTCGTGGTGGTCGGCTTCAAGGCCGGCGTCCCCTGCTCGATCAACGGCGAGGCCAAGAGCCTGCTCGACGTCATCGAGGAGCTTAACGTCATCGCCGGGCGCAACGGCTACGGCCGCCTCGACGTCATCGAGAACCGCCTGGTGGGCGTCAAGTCGCGCGAGTGCTACGAGCAGCCCGGCGCGCTGGCTATCATCGAGGCGCACAAGGCCCTCGAGGACCTGTGCCTGGAGCGTGACCTGCTGCACTACAAGCTCGGCCTGGAGCACGAGTGGTCCAAGCTGGTCTACAACGGTCTGTGGTACTCGCCGCTCAAGAAGGCGCTCGACGCCTTCATGGCGAGCACGCAGGGCTGCCTCACCGGCGAGGTGCGCCTGCGCTTCCACAAGGGCACGTGCGTGGTGACCGGCCGCCGCAGCGAGTACAGCCTCTACGACCAGAGCCTGGCCACCTATGACGAGGGCGACACGTTCGACCGCGACTCGGCCGCCGGCTTCATCTACCAGTGGGGCCTGCCCTCCAAGGTGTGGGCTGGCCAGCGCATGGGCACGGGCAACGAGGGGGAGATCTAACGTGAGCTCCATCGGCATCATGCTCATGCACGTGGGGCTGTTCTTCACGATCCCCGTGGCGGCGCTCGTGCTCGCCATCCTGCTTGTCGTCTACTATCGCCGCTGGTCGGCGTATGCGTCGCAGGACGCGTCGCCGTCAGCCGGCAAGGGCGTGGCAAGGGGAGGGGATCGCGATGGCCGATAACCCCGGTGCCCAGCCCGCCGCACAGGGCAACAACGCCTTGTGGGGCGGGCGCTTCGAGGGGCATCCCGAGGAGTTTCTCCAGTGCTACGGTGCCTCGCTGCCCGTCGACAAGCGCATGTGGGCCGAGGATATAGCCGGCTCCAAGGCCCATGCACGTATGCTGGCGAAGGTGGGCGTCATCTCCCAGGCCGACGCCGACAGCATCGTGGCGGGCCTGGGGGAGGTTGCCGACGACATCCGCGCGGGGTCGTTTGCGTTCGACATCAACGACGAGGACATCCACATGTCGGTCGAGCGCTCGCTCACCCAGCGCATAGGCGCTGCGGGCGGCCGGCTGCACACGGGGCGCTCGCGCAACGACCAGGTGGCCCTCGATGGTCGCCTGGTGGCGCGCAACCTCTGCGCTCGGCTGCACGACAAGGCCCTCGAGCTGCGTCGCGTGCTGCTCGAGCAGGCGCAGGAGCACTTCGGCGTGGTCATGCCGGGGTACACGCATCTCCAGAAGGCGCAGCCCGTCCTGTTCTCGCATCACCTGCTGGCTTACTTCTGGATGCTCGCGCGCGACTGCGCGCGCCTGCGCTTCGCCTATGACCAGGCCGACGTCTGCCCGCTGGGCTCGGCCGCACTCGCCGGCACCACCTACCCGCTCGACCGCAGGATGACCGCTTCGGAGCTGGGCTTCTCCGACGTCACGCCCAACTCGCTCGATGCGGTGAGCGACCGCGACTTCTTCTGCGACCTGCTCTACGCATGCGCGATGACGCAGATGCACCTGTCGCGCCTCTGCGAGGAGCTCATCATGTGGTCGACCGACGAGTTTGGCTTCGTCACGATGGATGACACCTACTCCACCGGCTCGTCCATCATGCCGCAGAAGAAGAACCCCGACTTCGCCGAGCTCACCCGCGGCAAGACGGGTCGTGTGTACGGCGCTCTCATGGGCATGCTTACCACGCTCAAGGGCCTGCCCCTTGCCTACGACAAGGACCTTCAGGAGGACAAGGAGTGCGTCTATGACGCCGCCGACACCCTGGCTGACGCCCTGCACGTGATGAGCGGCATGGTCTCGACGATGCACGTGAACGCCGAGCGCATGCGCGCCGGTAGCCACGGCGGCTTCATGGCGGCGACCGACCTGGCGGACTACCTGGTGGGCAAGGGTATGCCCTTCCGCGAGGCGCACTCCGTCATCGGCCACATGGTCCTTTCCTGCGAGAAGCAGGGCCGCACCCTGCAGTCGCTCTCCGTCGTGGAGCTGCGCGAGTTCTCCGAGCTGTTCGACGAGGGTGCCCTGGAGGCGGTTGACATCGACAAGATCGTCGCCCGCCGCGTCACCGAGGGCGGCACCGGCCACGAGGCGGTGCGCGCTCAGATCGAGCGTGCACGCGCCTGTCAGGAGCGCGACGCTGCCTGGGAGCCGCGCGTGGTGTAGCGTCCGTCTGACAAGGGTTGCATGCCCTTGCGACGGCTTGGCGGTGTGATCGCCAGATGACAGCAAGGTAGAGAGCGGCAAAACAAAAGGGTCCCCGGAGGATTTCCTCCGGGGACCCTGCGTTTCTAAAGGACCATTCGATAAGCTGCTGCTCGAGCGAGTGGGCGAGAATTGCGGACGAGAGACTCTCGCTAGGCCTCGGGCGTGGTCTGCGTGGTGCCCGGGTCGCCCTCGGCGGGAGGCGTCGTCGCTTCGCCGCCGCCCTCGCCACCACCGCCCGTGCTGGGGTCGGTGGTGTCATCGCCTTCGGCCGGCGGGGTGGTCGTCTCGCCACCGTCCTCTACGGGCGGCGTTGTCTCGCCGCCACCCGTGCCGGGATCGGTGGTCTCGCCGCCGGTCGTTCCCCCACCCGTGCCGGGATCGGTCGTGGTCGTGCCGTCCGTGGTCGTCGTGGTGCCGGCGTCCTGGGCTGCCTGCGCCTCGGTTTCGGCCTGGGCCTGCGCGGCGGCCTCCGCCTCAGCCTGCTGCGCAGCGATGAGGTCGGCCTGTGAGTAGCCCGTGCCCTGCGAGAAATCCCAGTCGTAGCGATACGTGGGTGTGCCGGCGGTGGGGAACTCTTCGCGCGGCTGGCCTTCCAGGGCCGCGTCCATGAACTGCTTGAAGATGGGGTTGGGCAGGTAGGCGGCCTCTCCGCCGTTGTAGTAGATGGTCTGACTTCCACTGGGGTAGCCCACCCACACCGCCGTCGAGAGCTGCGGGGTGTAGCCGCAGAACCACAGGTCAGTGCGGTTGTCGGTTGTGCCGGTCTTGCCGGCCACGGGCTGGTCCACCGACAGAGCCGCCGTGGCGCCGGTACGCGAGGAGTCCGCCGTGTTGTTCACGACACCTTCGAGCACGTCGGTCGTGGCTGCGGCCACCTCGGGGGAGATGGCCTGCTCGCCGGTGGTGTCCGCCTCGTAGATGGGGTTGCCGTCGCGATCCTCAACGCGCAGGATGGCCACGGCGTCGTGGTGCACGCCGCCCGAGGCGAGCGTGGCGTACGCCTCGGCCATCTCGAGCGGGCTGCATTCCGAGACGCCTAGGGTCAGCACGTCGCCATTGTAGAGCTCCGAGTCGATGCCCATGGCATGTGCCGTGTCGATGACAGCCTGCGGGCCAATCGCATGGATGATCTGCGCGTAGGCGCTGTTCGAGGACCATTCAGTTGCCTGCCAGATGGGGATGGTGCCCCAGTTGCCGTAGTTGATGTTGTTGACCGTCCAGTCACCTACGACAACGCCCGAGTTGCTGTTGATCAGTGTATTGGGATCGATGCCCGCCTGGATGGCCGCCGTGAGCGTGAAGGTCTTGAACGACGAGCCGGGCTGGCGCTTTGCCGTGGCGAGGTTGTACTCGTGGGCGTCGTAGCTCCAGCCGCCCACCATCGCGCGGATGTAGCCGTTGTCGGGGTCGATCGCCACCACGGCGGCGTCGAGGTCATCGCCGCTGCCGCCGACGACGTTGTTCACGGCGTTCTCGGCGGCCTCCTGCGTCTCGCGGTCGATCGTCGTGTACACCGTGAGGCCGCCCTTGAAGATGATGTCGCTCGAGAACGTCTTCTGCAGCTCGGTGCGCACGTAGTCCACGAAGTACTGGTGGTCCCACGCGCCCGACTCCTCGCGGGGCGTGTAGTTCAGCGTGAGCGGGGTGGCGATGGCCTCGTCGTACTGCTCCTGCGTGATGTCCTCGTTGCGCAGCATGTTGCCGAGCACGAGGTTGCGGCGCTCCAGGGCCAAATCGGGGTTCACCATGGGGTTGTAGCTCGTGGGCGACTGCGGTAGGCCGGCCAGGGTGGCGGCCTCGACCAGCGTCACGTCGGCCGCCGACTTGCCGAAGAACGTCTCGGCCGCCGCCTCGATGCCGTAGGCGCCCTGGCCATAGAAGATGGTGTTGAGGTACATCATCAGGATGTCGTCCTTGGAGTACATCTTCTCCAGCTCCATGGCGATGTACGCCTCGCGCACCTTACGGCTGATCGTGCGCTCGAACTGCTCGTTTTTGAGCACCGTGTTACGCACCACCTGCTGGGTGATGGTCGAGGCGCCCTCGCTGCCGCCGGTGAACTGCACCACCACGGCGCGCAGGATGCCCTGCAGGTCAACGCCGCCGTGCTCGTAGTAGCGTTCGTCCTCGATGTCCACCGTCGCCTCGAGGATGTAGTCCGACACCTCGTCGATCGAGACGGGCGTGCGGTTCTCCAGGTACAGCTCGGCGATGATGTTGCCGTCCGCGTCGAGGAACTTGGTGGGCTCGGCGTAGAGGTACGCGTCGCTGTCGGTGTAGTCTGGCAGATCCTCCAGCCACCCGCGCATCAGCGTGATGGTCGCCAGCACCAAGGCCACCATCATGGCGATGCAGGTGATGAAGAAGCCGAGGAAGATGTACTTGCCAACGCGCGGCTTGGCCGACTCTCGGGTTTTTCGCGTGCGTGCGGTCATATACCGGACCTCCCACAGTAAGATGGAGCCTCCATTATGGCGCAACTCGCGCGCGAGAGACCCCGCAAATGCCCCCGAGCAGGGCGTTCTTCACTAAGGGGCTAGAAAGCTTACTCAAAGCCGAGTCTGTGCATACGCGTCATCACGGCAGCTTGGGGCCCAGGGTGTGCTAGGATGCTTGTTGCAACGAATGGCTGACACGAAAGGAACTCTGGGTTGATGATCCCCGTCGAAGAACAGCTCCGCGTCATCACGTCGGGCGCGCAGAACATCGTCCCGCTCGAAGACCTCCGCAAGAAGCTCGAGCAGGATCGTCCCCTCAACATCAAGCTGGGCGTCGATCCCACCTCGCCCGACCTGCACCTGGGCCATGCCGTGCCCCTGCGCAAGATGCGCCAGTTCCAGGACCTCGGCCACCACGTCACGCTCATCATCGGCGACGGCACCGCGCTCATCGGCGACCCCTCGGGCAAGAACACCACGCGTCCCCAGCTCTCCAGCGAGCAGATTGCTCAGAACGCGCAGACCTACGTCGACCAGGCCGTCAAGATCCTGGATCCCGAGAAGCTCACCATCTGCCACAACGCAGAGTGGATCCTGTCGATGGACCTCAAGAAGCTACTCGAGGTCTGCTCGCGCTTCACGGTCGCCCGCATCCTCGAGCGCGACGACTTCACCAAGCGCTACAACGCCAAGACCCCCATCGCCCTGCACGAGTTCCTCTACCCGGTGATGCAGGCCTACGACTCGGTCGTCATCAAGGCCGACGTCGAGATGGGCGGCAACGACCAGCTCTTCAACCTGCTCGCCGGTCGCGAGCTCATGGAGAAGATGGGCATGGAGCCGCAGATCTGCCTCACCATGCCGCTGCTCGAGGGCATCGACGGCGTGCGCAAGATGTCTAAGTCCTACGGCAACTACATCGGCCTGACCGACAGCGTCGACGACATGTTCGGCAAGACCATGTCCATCCCCGACGAGATGATCGTGCGCTACATGCGCCTCGCCTCGCCGCTTTCGGTGGACGAGGTCGACGCCATCGAGCAGGGCCTGGCTGACGGCTCCTGCGACCCCAATGCCGAGAAGCGCCACCTGGCTCGCGCCCTGTGCGACATGTACCACGGCGCCGGCGAGGGCGAGGCCGCCGAGGAGCGCTTCAACAGCCGCTTCCGCGACCACGAGATGCCCGAGAACATCGCCGAGCATCCCTGCGAGCTGGGCGAGACGGTCTACCTGCCCGCCCTGCTCAAGGAGGTGGGCTTTGCCGGCAGCTCTTCCGAGGGACGTCGCCTCATCGACGGCGGCGGCGTGAAGCTCAACGGCGAGGCGCTGCCCGGCGGTACGTACGAGGTCGAGGGCGCCAGCCTTGACGGCGCGGTCCTGCAGGCCGGCCGCCTGCGCTACGTGCGCATCGTCCGCAAGTAGCGCGTCGAGCCACGACTGACGAACTGACAGATGCGGCGGCATGCCCCCGGCGAGGGGCGTGCCGCCGCTGCTTTTTATGGCCGTCGTCGGCAGGGGCTTTGCCTACGCGTCTGTCTCCGCTGTCTTCGAAATGAGGGAGGCGATCGCGTCCAGGCTATCCTGCCTGAGCGCGCGGAGGTTTGCGAGGGACTGGGCAGAGAGGTTTTCCGTGGGCAGCCCGTCGATGATGCGCAGGTTCACCCGGGCGTCACACAGCGCGCCGAGCCTGGTCTGCTCCCGCTTCATCCGCCTCGCCGCCTGGGCCGCGTCCGACCCCACGACGTCGGGCAGGTTCTCGGCCACGTAGCGCACGCGCTTCGCCTGCTTGCGCACGTCATGGGTCGCCTCCGCGTCAGAGAGGTCCACCATTGCAAGGGCCTGTTCCATGTCCGCGCGCATGTGCGCGAAGTGCTCCCTTGCTGCTTTTGCCGGTAGGCCCTCCTCGAGGTAGCGCCGCCGCCAGCGCGGGCTTTCTACACGGTCGCATGCCCGGGCAAACGCAGGGGCGACCTTCTTTCCCGAAAGCTCGCGCAGCGTGCGGTCTCGTTCCTCGACCCTCATGCCCATGAGCATGCCGCGAAGCTCGGGGGAGGGACTCTCCAGCGCGTCGACCTGGGCGATCAGCACGTCGAGCTCACGCAGCGTCGAGGTCTGCCGCACGGCGTCACGCAGGCCGCGCTGAACGGCGCGGTTCTCCTTCCTGCGCTGGTAGGGCGCGCAGAATGCGACGAGGCTGCGCAGCGTCCGAATGGACACCCGCAGTTCGTGCAGGGCCTCCACGTCATCGGGCTGAGCAAGGAAGCGGGCCTGCGCGTTCCTGACGCGCGCGGCACAGCGCCCGAGCGCGTGCGCGAGGGATGTGAGCGTCTCCCACCTCCTGGATCGAGGCGCGCGTGCAAAGAGAAGAAGGCGCGCGGCGTGATCGCGCACGTCCTGCTGCGACTCTTTCGCCGAAGGCCCGGCGTCGGTCGCGCACCCATCGCTTGCCGGTTCGTCGCAGGCGTTGCCGGTCTCGTCCCCATGGCACGCAAGGGCCTCGACGTCAACCGAGAGCATGGCGATGGAGCCGGGGGAGAAGTCGATCCTGCATCCAGAGAGGCGCTCGGTGGCCTGCGAGACGAACGGCTCGTGGCCGACGGCGACGATGGTGGAGTGCTTCTCCTTGCGCAGGTGGTCGATAAGAGCGTCGAAGTCCTGGGCATACAGGAAGTCGCACACGCAGGCTTGGTCAGGAAGCGTGAGCGCTTCCGCGATGAGGCTTGCGGTCTGGCGGGTTCTCGCCGCGGGGCTTGTCCAGATTACGATATCGTCGCTTGTGGACACGCCCTGCGAAGATGTCCCGCGTGGGCTGGAAGGTGGCCGGCAATAGGACGAACGAACGAGCTCGAGCACATGGGGAAGCCAGCGTGCAAGGGAGATTGCAGCGCCGCCTGTGAGCGTGCGCTGGTCGTCGGGCAGGTCGGATGCCGGAGCCTGCGCTTTGCCGTGTCGAACGAGAACCAAAGTCTTTGTGCTAGACACATCCATGGGGAGCTCCTCCCTTAGCGTGGGCCAGGGCCACGACCACCACTAGAGCCACTACTATATATAGATAGGGGCAGTCAACGTACGTGCCGTATGTGCGGCGAAGAACCTATCCGGCAAACAAGACCATCTATATTGTAGCGCAGGCAGGTATCACTGGCTGTATGTGAAGAAGGTATGTAAGGAAGGGCTAATTAAAATTTGTATTGACTCAGCATGCGCAAGCGTGTAAATTATCTCCTCGCACCATGCGTAAGCGTGTGTGCGGATGGACCTTGAGAGCCGGATACCGAGACAGACTGGAATACATCACTCATCGAGTGGTAGGGAAGACGGACGCCGGGCGACGCTCGGACG
>CAWVLT010000067.1:0-18367 GCA_963930185.1 Coriobacteriia bacterium
AAGATCATGGCCGGCCTGGAGGAGGTCGACAACGGCGAGGCGCGCCTCACACCCGGCTACACCGTGGGGATCCTGCAGCAGGAGCCGCCGCTTGACGACGACAAGACCGTGATCGAGAACGTGCGCCAGGCCTTCGGCGACGTGCTGGCCAAGATCGACCGCTTCAACGAGGTCTCGGCCGAGATGGCCAACCCCGATGCCGACTTCGACGCGCTCATGGAGGAGATGGGCCGGCTGCAGGACGAGATCGACACCGCCAACGGCTGGGACCTGGACAGCCAGCTCTCCCAGGCCATGGACGCGCTGCAGTGCCCTGACCCGGACACGCCCGTGAAGGTGCTCTCGGGCGGCGAGCGCAGGCGCGTGGCGCTGTGCAGGCTTTTGCTCGAGGCCCCCGACCTGCTGCTGTTGGACGAGCCCACCAACCACTTGGACGCCGAGAGCGTGCTGTGGCTCGAGCAGTTCCTGAAGAACTACAAGGGTGCAGTACTGGCCGTCACGCACGACCGCTACTTCCTTGACAACGTGGCCGAGTGGATCTGCGAGGTCGATCGCGGCCAGCTCTTCCCCTACAAGGGCAACTACTCCACCTACCTGGAGACCAAGGCCGCGCGTCTGGAGGCCCAGGGCCAGCGCGACGCCAAGCTCGCCAAGCGCATGAAGTCCGAGCTCGAGTGGGTGCGCAGCTCGCCCAAGGCGCGCCAGGCCAAGAACAAGGCGCGCCTGGAGCGCTACGAGCAGATGGAGGCCGAGGCGCGCTCGGGCCGCAAGGTCGAGGTGTCCGACATCACGATCCCGGTGCCGCCGCGCCTGGGCGCCCAGGTCCTGGAGGCCCAGCACCTCTGCAAGAGCTTCGGCGACCGCGTGCTCATCGACGACCTGTCGTTCAGCCTGCCGCGCAACGGCATCGTGGGCGTCATCGGCCCCAACGGCGTGGGCAAGTCCACGCTGTTCAAGATGATCACGGGCCAGGAGCCCATCACCTCGGGCACCCTCGAGCTGGGCGAGACGGTCACGCTGTCCTACGTCGACCAGATGCGCAGCGGCATCGACCCCGACAAGAACGTGTGGGAGGTCGTCTCCGGCGGCAACGACGTCATGGTGGTGGGCTCCACCGAGATCCAGAGCCGCTCCTACGTGGCGAGCTTCGGCTTCAAGGGTCCCGACCAGCAGAAGAAGGCCGGCGTCCTGTCCGGCGGCGAGCGCAACCGCCCGAACCTGGCGCTCACCCTCAAGCAGGGCGGCAACCTGCTGCTGCTCGACGAGCCCACCAACGACCTGGACACCGAGACGCTCGAGAACCTGGAGGAGGCGCTGCTGGCATTCCCCGGCTGCGCCGTGGTGACCTCGCACGACCGCTGGTTCCTCGACCGCATCGCCACGCACATCCTGGCATGGGAGGGCACCGACGAGGAGCCCGGGCGCTGGTACTGGTTCGAGGGCAACTTCGACGACTACCAGAAGAATCGCGTGGCGCGCCTGGGCGAGGAGGCGTCGCGCCCGCATCGCCTGCACCGCAAGCTCACGCGCGACTAGGACACGAAAGGGGGAGCGATGCCAGAGAGCATCGTGGCCATGGAGGGGGTGCGCCTCTCCTTCAAGGACAAGCGTGTGCTGGATGACCTGGCGTTTGCGGTCGAGCGAGGCGAAGTGTTTGGCTTCCTCGGCCCGTCAGGCGCCGGCAAGACCACGACCATCAAGATCCTCACCAGGCAGCTGGTGGTCGACGCGGGCAGCGTCAGCCTGTTCGGCGCGCCCATCGAGCGTGCGAGTGCGGCGGATTACGAGCGCATAGGCATCCTCTCGGACACGAGCGCGCTGTACGAGCGCATGAGCATCGAGGAGAACCTGCGCTTCTACGCGCGCATCCGCGGTGTGGACGAGGGCGGCGTCCCTGCGCTCCTGGAGCGCATGAACCTGGCGGAGGATCGCAAGACCCCCATCAAGAAGTGCTCCAAGGGGATGCGCCAGCGCGCCGCCCTGCTCGCCGCGCTCATCCACGAGCCCGAGCTGCTGTTCCTCGACGAGCCGACCAGCGGCCTGGACCCGGCGGCGCGCGCCGAGGTGCACCGGATGCTGCTCGACCTCAGGGCCGGCGGCACCACGGTCTTCCTCACGACGCACGACATGGCCGAGGCTGAAGGGCTGTGCGACCGCGTGGGCATTCTCGACGAGGGCCACCTGGTTGCCTGCGACGCGCCCGAGGCGCTGCGCCTGCGCTTCGCGCGCAACCGCGTGGTGGTGCGCACGCGCACGCGCGGCACCGTGGAGACCACCAAGGACGCGACTGGCGCCCAGGTGGTGGCCGAGCTCATGGCCGCGGGCGAGTGCCTCTCCATCCACTCTGACGAGCCGAACCTCGAGGACGTGTTCCTCGAGCTCACGGGAAGGGAGTTCTAGATGGCGTCGACGACTTGTGGTCGGGCGTCGGGCGGTGCCGCCCTTGGCGGTGGGGGCCATGCTAGCTGGTGGCGCAAGGTGCGCGTGCTGTGCGGCAAGGACTTCGCCGACCTGTTCAAGAACCCCACCATGCTCATCATGTGCCTGTTCCCCATCGCCTTCATGCTGCTGTATCGCTTCATGTTCGGCCAGTCGCTCTCGGGCGTCGAGGTCGGCGACGAACAGGCGGCGGTGGACGCCTTTCTCTCGGGCTTTCTGCTGGTGAGCGCCCTGTGCTTCACCACCGGCATGGTGACGACCATGACGGTGATCTACGGCATCGCCGAGGAGAAGGAGAAGCACACCCTGCGCACGCTCATGCTGGCCAACGTGAGCGCGGGGCAGGTCATGGCATCGCGCGGTATCGTGTCACTGGTCAGCAGCGCGGCGGTGATGGCCGCGTGCTACCTGCTCACAGGGGCGGACCTGGGACGGCTGCCGGCATTTCTGCTGGTGGGCCTTCTCGCGGCAGCGCCCGTGATGCTGCTCGCGCTGGTGGTGGGCCTTGCCTCGCGCGACCAGATGACCTCGGGGCTGTACGGCATGCCCCTCATGCTGGTGTGCATCGTGCCCATGATGGCCGTCCTGGGCACGCTGGGCGAGGGGGTTGCGACCGTGGCGCGCTTTCTGCCCAACGGTGGGGCGGTGGAGCTGCTCAAGCTGCTGCTTGCCGGCCAGCTGTTCACGGCCGACGCCATCGTGCCGCTTGCGACCTCGCTTGCCTGGATGGCGGCGGGCGTGCTGCTGTTCGCCCTGCTCTTCAAGCGCCTCACGCGCGACAACTAGCGACCGCGTGCACCGCGCGCGCCCGGGACGCGGGAGGGCGTCTCGGCCTGGCCGCGCATGCGCCTCTCGGCCTCGACGATGAGCGTGTCGTAGTTGTCGATCTTGGCGTTCAGGCGGTCGAGCCCCTCCTGCATCGCCTGGATGTTCTGCGCCATGACGTCGCGCTGCTGCTCGAGGATGGCCTTGCGCTGTGCGAGCGTGGCGTCGCCCTTGTCGAACAGGCGCATGTACTCGATGAGCGGCTCGATCGGCACGCCGGCGCCACGCATGCACTTCACGAACTTGATGCGCTCGCAGTCGGCCTCGCTGTAGTCGCGCACGCCGCGGGGGTCTCTTCTGATGCGTCCGAGCAGGCCGATGCGCTCGTAGTACCGGAGCGTGTCGGCCGACACGCCGTATCGTTCGCTGACCTCTGCGATTCTCATGGGGCCCTCCTCCGTTGGGTGCGATTGCCGTAACACTACACCCTGGAGTGGACTTCAGGTCAATCGCCGGGATGTGCCTGCATGCAAAACTTTCGTGGAAGGACGCTGCCATGACGTCGTCGGGTACGTGGGACCTGCGCATCATCATATCGCCTGCAAAGAGGATGCGCGCCGCCTCGGAGCCGGGCCCGCAGGGGGATTTCCCCGTCCGGGGCGTTCCGCCGTTCCCCCAAAAGACGACACGTCTTCTCGAGGCGCTGCGGCGGCTCGGTCCGGCTGGTGCGCGCGATGTCTGGCAGTGCGGCGAGCGCCTGGCCGAGGAGAGCTGGCGTCGCACGCAGGAGCTGGTGATTCCCCTGGCCTGGGACGAGGCGAGGCCGCCCGACGGCGCGGCCCTTCTCGCACCAGCACTCTTCTCTTACGTGGGCATCCAGTACCAGAGCATGGCGCCCGGGGTGCTTGACGACGCTGCGCTGGAATGGCTCGGACGGCACCTCTTCATCCTGAGCGGCATGTACGGATGCGTCCGTCCCTTCGACGGGGTGATGCCCTATCGCCTGGAGATGGGCGCACGGCTCGCGGTCGGTGCCGCGCGCGACCTGTACGAGTACTGGGGGCCGGACATCGCACGCGCCGTCATACGGGATGCGGGTGACGGCGCACGTGGCGGGGATCGCCGCGTCTGCGTGGTGAACCTGGCGAGCGTGGAGTACGCGAAGGCCGTGCTGCCTTACGTCGGGCCCTCGGCGCCGTCAGGCGCATCGCCTGACTCGCGGCCTGCCGTGCGTGTGGTTACCTGTGTGTTTGGTGAGGAACTCAGGGGTGGTCGCCCCGCGCAGCGTGCGACAGCCAGCAAAATGGCGCGGGGGAGCATGGTGCGCTGGCTGGCGGAGAACCAAGTCGATGATCCGGCCGACCTCGTCGGCTTCGATGTTGGCTATCGCCTTGAGAGGGCGCTTTCGACCGATGACGTGCTCGTGTTCATGCGCGCATAAGGGGTGGCAATTTCGTGCGTGTGGATCGGGATGGGCGCGAGACGCGCTGTCGGTGCGCTCGCGCGCGAAAATTTGCCTGCGATGGACAAATATCACGGTTGGGTGGGACTTCGGTGCCGCGATCGATGCATTAAGCTCATTTATTGATGAGTTTTTTCATGAATTTAGCCGAGCTGAGATCGAGCGGCCTTCCAAAAGTCCCTCATAACCGAAAAAACTGTCCATCGCAGGAAGTTTTTCGGGCGCGGGCCCGTCTGCGGCCTGCGTGGCGTGCCACGACCTACTCGATCTGCAGGTCCACCGAGCCGCTGAGTCCGGTACCCTCGAGCACGATGTAGTTGCTGCCGGCGGCGAGGGTGATCTGCCCGCTGTAGCTGCCTGTCCCGTCAACGAGGACCACGTCCTGCTGGTCGCCGGAGCGAAGGACGAGGCGCCCGCTGCCCCTGGAGACGTCAAAAGAGCAGCGCAGGCTCACGACGCTTCCGCCGCCGCGCTGCAGCGCGGTGCCGCCAAAGAGCACTTCCGTCCCGTAGAAGTCGTCATAGTCTGCCTCATAGGTGCCGGTGTAATGGTCGGCCCCGAAGTCCCGCGTCCCCTGCAGGTCGCGCTCGCGCGTGAGGATGAGGTTGCCGCCGGCCTGTATCACCGAGTCGAACGAGTCGATGACCTGCTCCTTGCTGCATCCGGTGACAGGGATGACGAGACAGCAGGCGAGCAGGGCGACGAGCGCCAGGTGGAGCGTCCTTCGGGGGCGGGGGAGGTGTGCGGGCGCCGAGAGTGCCGTGCGTGCGGGGATGGGGGTGACGTCGGGATCCATGGGGCCTCCTTTTCAGAGCGTTGCTGGCAAAGCCTTTGAAAAAGGAGGATACGCGTGCGGCCTTTCCGTTGAATTGCACCGCCCTTGCATTCTCGTAAGCCGACATGTGACCGATGCGCTACTCGCCCACGGCCCGTGCAATCTCCGCCACGGCGGCTATTCCGGCGTCGATCTCCTCGACGGTGTTGAGGTACGAGAAGCTGAATCGCACGGCCCCTTGGTGTTCGGTTCCCAGCGAGCGGTGCATGAGGGGGGCGCAGTGCGCGCCGGGCCGCGTGCAGATGTCCCAGCGCTGTGCGAGCAGGTCGCTCACGGTCGAGGAGTCCAGCTCGCCCACATTGAGGGCGACGATCCCCGTGCGGCCGACGCCCCCGCTCCCGCCGTACACGCGCACCCCCGGCAGCTTGCGCACGCCGGCCTCGAAGCGCTCCGTCAGCGCTTGCACGTGCGTGGCGACCGCATCCACCCCGGTGTCCAGGAGAAAGCCGATCCCCGCCACCAGCCCGGCCAGACCGTGCGCGTTGAGCGTGCCAGCCTCCATGCGCTCGGGCATGGTGAGTGGCTGGCGCTCCTCGTAGCTGCGGATGCCGCTTCCGCCTTCGAGCAGGCGGGGCACCTCCACGCCGTCGGCCACGCACATGCCGCCGGTGCCCTGGGGGCCGAGCAGCGCCTTATGGCCGGTGAAGCACAGCACGTCGACGCCCAGGGCGCTCATGTCCATGGGGATGGCACCGGCGGTCTGCGCGGCGTCAAGCACGAAGAGCGCCCCCGCCTCGTGCGCCAGGCGCGCCATGCGGGCGACGTCGTACACGTCGCCGGTGAGGTTGGAGGCGTGGGTGGCCACGACCAGGTCAACCTGCTGGAGGCCGTCGAAGAGCATGTGCTCGTAGGCCTCGAAGTCAAGCGAGGCGTCGGAGCGGACGGGCACGACGCCAACCGAGCAGCCTCGCTCGTCGCGGGCGCGAAACAGCGGGCGCAGCATCGAGTTGTGTGAGGCGGCTGTGGTCAGGGCATGCCCGCCTGCCGGCAGTAGGCCCGCGATGGCGATGTTGAGCGAGGTGGTGGCGTTGTACGAGAAGGCCACGCTTGCGGGGGAGGGGGCTCCCAGCAGCTCGGCAACCCTGTGACGGGCGTCGTGGACCGCCATGCTCGCGTCGATGGCGGCCTTGTGCGTGCCGCGCCCCACGCTGCCAAACGTCGTGAGCGCGCGCGTCACGGCGTCGACGACCTCGGGCGGCCGCGTCATCGATGTCGCCGCGCAGTCGAAGTAGATCATGCAGTCAAACCCCCAATGACCTGTCGAGATGAGGGTCTTGTCCCTTGGGTTTGCGGTCGCTTACACGAGCGCGTTTCAAGAGAAGAACGGGGTGCGCCGTCATCAGTTCGCATCCCCAATGTGCAGCGCTGCGTCTTGTCGGACATGAAAGAAATGGGCAACGTCAACCTGCAGCGCTGGTTGATTCACGCGGTAATAGATGCGGTAGTTGCCGACGCGCTTCTTTCTCACCTCGGCGCCGGTGAGGGCGGACACGTATCTGTCGACAGGATAAGCGAACGGGTTCTGTTCAAGTGCTGCGATTGCGACTTCAAACGAGTCAAGCAGCCTCCTTGCCGCCGAGGGAGAATGAAGAGTTTCGGAGATGTATAAGAGGGAACTATCTAGGGCCCTCTCAGCGCTTGGTGCGATGATTACCTTATAGGCCATATCTCGACCTCATGTTGTCGAGCACCTGGCCTGAGGGCCTGCCCTTGCCCTGATCGATCTCATCTAGCCCCCTGCGCACGTTTGCGGCAACTAGGAACGCCTCTCTTAGGCGTTCGTATTCCTCGAAGGTCTCCGTGCTCATGATGACCATGTCGCCATAGCCGTTTTTGGTGATGTGTATGGGCTCGTCAAGCTCATGGCACATCTTGGAGATTTTGGCTCCGTCTTTCAGGTCTTTGATCGGCACGATTGTCATGACCTTCGCCTCCTCATAAAGGGATAATAATCTTATTATTAATCCCATTATAGTCCCATGTATAGGAATATCGGAGGCCCTCCACACGAGGTGTGCCACTGATTTTACCATCTTTCCGCCCTATGCGATTTTGACGCTCAGAACGGCATGGCTTAGAACAACAGGGCCAGCACCACCACGAACGCTACCGCGAGCGCGACGATCCCCGCCACGAACGCCCATGCGCCGGGTCGCCCGAAGTTCATGGTCCACCCTATGCCAAAGCGCTCGGGCACGAAGAGGCTCGCGTCGTCGCCGTTGACATAGAACACGCCCAGCTTCCAGTGGGCGTCATCGTCAAAGGAAATCTGACCAGCCGCCTCGATCCTGCGCACGGCGCGCGAGCCGGCCTGGCCGTAGATCACCGAGACGACCACGCTTGCCACGAGCAGCGCCACGACGATGAGCACGAGCACGACGGCGGCCTGCCCCAGTCCCACGATGCCGATCGAGGTGAGCTGGAACAGCGAGACGCCTGCGTTGACGGCGGCTCCCGTGGCCACGAGCAGCACGCTCTGGGCGCGGGCGAACAGCGCGTAGCCGAGCGTGCTCGCGACGGGGGCCTCCGGGTCGGTGCCCTTCTTGGAGCGCAGGATCGACCAGTGCGCCGCCAGCATGCACACGGTGATGAACGCCTGGACGATGAGGGGAAACGCCACGGTGCCCGGCCCCTTGGGCTCCCAGTCGGTCACGTTGCCGGCGAGGTCGACGTGCATGGGGATCATGTCAGGCATGAGGGGGTATCCCACGATGCCGATCACCAGCGTGACGGCCATGACGGGCATGTTCACCAGGTTCCAGGCAAGGGACAGCGGTCGGGGCAGGTCTGCCTCGGCAATGACGGCGACGCTTCGCTGCTCGCCGCCGGCCCACCCGCGCTCGCGCTTGAGCGCCTGGACCTTGCGGCGGTAATGCAGCATGAGGGCAAACGAGACGACGCACAGCACGAGCGTGCTCGCGAACATGCAAATAAGTGCGGCGTCGGCGTGCCTGGCGATTGCGAGGGCGGCGCTGCCGGCGATCAGGGCGACGGTGAGGGCGGCCATGATCGCGGTGAAGCGCACCTTGAGGCGGTGGATCTGCGGGTCGCGCTGCGCGGACTCGGGCACCGTGACGGCAAAGCACTCGCGGCGCCTCATGAGCCAGGGCGTCATCGACAGAAGCACGCCCGTCACAAGCTGTATGGAGATGACCAGAATGAGCACGATGGTGAGTTCGCCGGACATCGTCGTCGCTCCTTTGCTCTCGGGTCTAGCTCTTGGCGTCAGGGGCCTGCCGCGCGTTCTCGCCGGTCCCGTCTTTGGCCTCGACGCCGGTGCGCCCTGTTGCCCCGTCGGGGCCGGACGGCCGAAAGACGCGGCGCGCCTGGCGGGCGGCCTCGTCGAGGAACACCTGCTCGTCTCCGCCTGCCGCCTTGTATTCCACGGCGAGGGCCCGCAGACCCTGTGCGACCCTCTGCCGGGTGAGCGTGGCGTGCAGCGGCGAGCTGGCGGCCGCGGGCCGGGCGATGAAGGCGCCGGAGCGCCCGCGCATGGCGACGTACCCTTCGTCGCGCAGTACGGCGTATGCCTTGTTGACGGTGTGCAGGTTGATGCCCAGGTCGCTCGCCAGCGCCCGGACCGAGGGCAGGCTGTCGCCGGCCACGAGCTCCCCCCGCGCGATCCCCTCCACGATCTGGTTGCGGATCTGCAGGTATATGGGGTCGGGCGATGCCTGGTCTATGCGCAGGATCATGAGTGGCCGCCTCCCTTCGTGGCCGGTGCGCCTTTACCTGTCGTGTCTTTGCCTGCCGCGGCTTTGTCACGGCGTCCTTAGGGCGCTAGTGTACGTCTGCCAGGCTGACGTGCGCCAGCCTTACCCAGAAGAGACACGCCACGCCCGCAAGGGCAAGCGAGATGCCAACCGTCACGACCGGCGCCCACGTACCGGCCGTCCACGCCACGACACCCGCCCCGAACACGAGGGCCATGCCGCCCACGCACGTGATGGCGACGGCCGCCGAGCGCTTGACCACCTCGTACTCGCTTGCCCAGTCGTAGCGTGGCGCGCGGGCGTCGAGGTAGGCTCCCAGGCACGCGCAGAGAAAGCAGGCGGCGAGGGGCGCGCACATAAGGGCCAGCATCTGCAGGGGCCCGGCGCCCAGCCCCACGCCGGTGACGATGGCGCCGACCAGGGCGGCGGGGACGCACAGCACGAGGTTGGCGGCCACCTTGGAGCCCATGATGGTGCGCGCGGGCAGGGGAGCGGTCTGCATGATCCAGCGCGCGCTGCCCTCCAGCGAGGTGGCCGAGGCACTGGTGGGGGCGATCGCGAGGCAAAGCGCGAGGACCCAGGGTGACAGGGTCAGCAGGAGTCCCTCTAGGTCCGCCCCCGTGAGCGTCTGCGTCGCGCTCTCGCCCAGCTGACCTCCCAGCGCGGACACGACGGCCTGCGGGTCGATCACTGCCAGCGCGACCGAGACCACCAGGGCCAGCACGGGGCCGGTGGCCGTGTTCAGGAGGTAGATGGGCGTGTTGAGCAAAAGGCGCAGCTCCTTGATCGTGAGCGCCGCCAGCGGCGAGCGCTGCGCATGCGAGGCGCGTGCCGTAGCGCCACGCCCGCCCGCCTGCGATCCGCGCGCCGAGCCGCTCCGCCCGACGCCTCGGCCGCGCGCACCGCCTTCCAGGGCGGCGTTGATCGGCACGAACCAGCGCGCCATGACTGCGACCACTGCCACGGATGCCGCCAGCGAGACGCCGACGAACGCGGCGAGGCAGCCCAGCCATCCCGGATCGCCCACGGCGAGGCCCGCCGCGGCCCAGGCGGCGGGCGGGTAGGCGCCACACACGATGCGCTCGAGGGTGCCGCCCATGTCCGCGAGCATCGCCATCTGCGTGGCTGCGTCCTGTGGTCCGATGCCGCCCGACAGGGCGAGGGACCCGGCGATCAGGGCGATCACAGCGAGCAGGCCCAGAAGCCCCGCGGCCACCTTGGCACGGCGCATGCGGGCGGCCAGGGCGGCCAGGCCGTAGGCGAGGATGGTCGTCACCGCCATGGGGAGCAGCGGCATGCACAGGCAGACGAGCACCATGGTCGCGGCCGTGCTCGCCATCTGTGCCGGCTCCCCGTGCCCCGCCGCCCACACGCCCAGCATGGGACCTGCCAGCACGAGCGCGAACAGCAGGTTCATGCCGTAGAGGGCTCCCATGCGCGAGAGCACTACCTGCCAGGTGGGTACGGGCAGCGACATCACCAGGTCAAAGTCCCGAAAGCCGAACAGCTGGCCGTTTGCCTTGAGAAACGTCGTGGCCACGCCTGCCAGCGAGCCGAGCGCCACGGCGAGCGCCGGTATGGCGTCGCGTGCGCCCACCGCCGCGAGGGCGGCGGCGTAGGTGCCTGCGTATGCGCCAAACAGCACGGCGAGGAGCGCGACGCAGCAGCCCAGCAGCACGAGGCGCAGGCGCTGCCGCGTGTCATGGGCGTGCAGCGCCCGGTTTATGCCGAAGGCCCCTCGCGCCTGGACGCACAGCAGGCTTGCGAATCCGCGCATGTCACGCCCCCTCTCCGCCGCGCCATGCCCGGTCGGCCGCGCCGTCGTCAGCAAGCTCCAGGAACACGTCCTCGAGGCTGTCGTCGCCGCAGACCGCCTCGGTGGCGCCGCATCGCACGATGCGCCCCTCCCGTATGATGGCGATCTCGTCGCAGAGCCGCTCGACCACCTCGAGCACGTGGCTTGAGAAGAAGATGGCGCCGCCGGACTGGGTGAACTCGCGCATGAGGGCCTTGAGCTCATGGGACGCCTGCGGGTCGAGGCCTACGAACGGCTCGTCGAGCACGAGCAGCCGAGGTGCGTGCAGAAAGGCGCTGACGAGCACGAGCTTCTGTCGCATGCCGTGCGAGTACGAGGAGACGAGCTCGTCCAGGCGCCCCTCGATGCGGAAGGTCTGCGCGTAGCGCTCGATGCGCCGCTGGCGCTGCTCCCGGGGCACCCCGAAGACGTCGGCGATGTGGGCGAGGTACTGCGCTCCCGTGAGAAAGCCGTAGACGTCGGGGTTGTCGGGCACGTAGGCCATCAGGCGCTTGCACGCCACCGGCTGCTCGCGCACCGACATACCGCAGACGCGGATGTCGCCCGAGGTCATGGTGGACGCGCCCACGATGGAGCGGATGAGCGTGGTCTTACCGGCTCCGTTGGGCCCGATGAAGCCGAAGATGGTGCCGCCCCTCACGACGAGGCTCACGTCGTCGACGGCGGCGCGCGCCCCGTAGCGCTTGGTGACGTGGGAGACTTCCAGGACGGGCACGCCCGTCCCCGTAGCTGCGCCCGGCCTGCCTGTCTGCTTGCCCATGTCCGCCTCCTTTTGCCGTACCCCCGCTTGTGGCCGAGCGCCTTCTTGCTCGTGCCCCCGACGCTCGTCTGCGCATCTGTTGTTCTATCTGTAATAGTAATACTATAACAGATGGGATGCAACCGTCACATGCGTGGCACCATCCGCGGCAATTGCCTCCCGTCTGGCATGCGTTTGTCGCGCGAAGCTGGCGTTTTGGCGTGCGGAGCTGGAGTTTTGGCATGAGGTGGCGTATGGTTATCCGAGACAGGACAACGCATGGCAGCACGAGCGAACCGGCAAGGCAGGTAAGATGGACACGCAGACACGGCCCCAGCCCCAGGACCAGCTTTCACCCTGGCGGGAGGAACCCGCGACCCGACAGGAGCATGACAGCCCCGAGTTCAACACGATCGTGGGGCACCTGCTCGCCAAGTCCGACGTCCATCACAGCGAGTTCGCCCACCACACCTCGTTCAGGAAGATGCCCGTGGGCTGGCACGAGGTCATCGCGGACCGTCACGTGCTTGCCACCGAGGCGGGCCTGCCGGCCAGGGGGTCCATCGTGATGCGCGTGGGCAAGCTCATCCTCTCGAGCGGCACGAGCGGCTATCGCGTGGAGGAGACCATGCGCCACGTGGGGTCGCTGCTCGGCGTGTCCTGCAACGCTGACGTGAGCCTCGTCGACATTGACGCCACCATATCCGACGGGCGTAAGTCGTTCACGCAGGTGGTGTCGCTTCCCTCCACCGGCGTGAACACCGAGCGCATCCAACTCATCGAGCGTCTGGTCGACGAGATCGAGGACAACCTGGACACGCTCACCGTCGGTGACATCCACGACCTGCTCGACCGCATCGAGTATCGAAAGCCGCGCTATGCGCCCTGGCAGCACGGACTGGCGGCGGCCTTTGCATGCAGCGCCTTCGTGTTCCTGCTCGGCGGCGGGCTCATCGAGATGGCCGGCGCGTTCGTGGGCGCGGGCGTGGGTAGCTTCGTGCGCTCGCTTCTGCTGCGCCACCGCATCAACCAGTACGGCTCGGCCATGCTCGCCGTGGCGCTGGCCGGTCTTCTGTATCTCGGCACTCTGTGGCTCATCTCGCTGTTCAACGACATGGCGTTCCACCACGAGGCCGGCTACATCGGCGCCATGCTCTTCGTGATTCCCGGCTTCCCGCTGATCACCAGCGGACTGGATCTTGCCAAGAACAACTTCACCTCGGGTATCGAGCGGTTTGTCCATGCCATCACCATCGTGGGGGGCGCCACCATCGCGGGGTGGATGGTGGCCAAGGTGATCGTGCTCACGCCCGACGAGTTTGCCCCGCTGGGCCTTGACCCCTTCGTCATGTGCCTGCTGCGCATGGTGGCGAGCTTCGTGGGCGTGTTCGGGTTCTCCATCATGTTCAACTCAACGCCGCGCATGGCGCTGGCCGCCGGGCTCATCGGCGCCGTCTCCAACACCGCGCGCCTGGAGATGATCGACCTTGTCGGCATGCCGCCCGAGGCCGCGGCGCTTCTGGGTGCCACAATCTCTGGCCTTATCGCCTCGGTGGTGGGGCTGCGCTTCGCCTTGCCGCGCATCAGTCTGACCGTCCCCTCCATCGTCATCATGATCCCCGGCCTGTACCTGTATCGCGCCATGTACTACATGGGCGATCTCAACATGGATGACGCGGTGACCTGGGGCTTGCGCGCGTTCGTCATCATCCTGTGCCTGCCCATAGGGCTGGCAATCGCGCGCATGCTTACCGATCGCAACTGGCGCTATGACGGGTAGGGGGCGGGCCTGCGCTCGTGCCCATGTTCGCGTGCGCGTGGCGTGGGGCCAATGGCTTCATGCACATGCTGCGGCGCGGGGTCCATGCTTGCGTGCGTGTTATGGCGTGGGGCCCATGCTTGCGTGTGGCTTGCGTGTGGCTTGCGTGTGGCTTGGCACATGGCTGCGTGCGGGGCGCTTGGTCTTTGGACGGGAAAATAGGCCCCAGGTGGAAAGTTTGGCGGCTTTGGAACGAGTTGGAATTGGCGGCCGATCCAACGAAGCCCTCGTGAGTCAAATTAATGTAAGTGTAATTTCAAATAGTCGAGATATAATAACCAAATAGAAATCCGTAAAATCATACGCGATTGGTAAGGTCGTTCCAAAGTCCCCTTTCTTTCCATCAAAGCTCATTTTTGCGTGTAAGTTGGCATGATGAGCATGATGACCTTGCTGAAGGCGCATTCTTTCGCAGCCGGACCTTGGCATGAGGCCGTTTGCTGACGAGAAGTCGGCGCCAGTCGTCGTAGCCGCCTGCGGCCCGGGGGTGCCTGAACGGCATGCGGGCATGCCGTATGTGTGTGGGCGAGGCTTATCTGTTGAATTCGCGATATCCGAAAGATATAAAAACATATTGCGCTACCTTGATGCTAAAATAAAATCATTCAAATATAAAGGTCTCCATATTTATGCTTCATGGCGCATGCAATATAGACGTTGCTTGGATTGGCGGGTTTGACGAATCGCGCGGCCATGCAGTCGCCTGTAGCATGAGGGCCTGTCGTTCGGGAAGGAGGAGCCGTGAGATTCGCTGAGGGAGAGTACGTCGTCCATCCGGGGCAGGGGGTCTGCCTGATCGTGGGGATCGTCCAGGGTTCCTCGATCGTGGGTGCAAGCGCCGATTGCCCCGGCCACGAGGAGCGTCACTGGCAGTACGAGCTGTCCCCGCTTGCCTCGCCGAAGGTGCACATCCACTACCCGGTCACGCGCGAGGAGACGCTTCGGCCCGTCGTCGGGCGCGACGAGGCCCTCGCCGTCATTGCCGATGGCCCTTCGATGGAGAGCGATCACTTCGAGAAGCCCCAGTCCTGGACGGTGCGCGAGCACTTCATGGAGCTGCTGCGTGGTGGTGATTGCCGCGAGGCCATGCGTGTCACCAAGTCCCTCTACGAACGCATGGAGGAGGCCCAGACTCGGGGCCGCAAGCCCCGCTCGTGTTATGCGAGCATTTTCGAGGAGGCGCGCCAGCGGCTTCTCGACGAGCTCTCCATCGCGCTTGACATGCCTGCCGAGCAGGTGGAAAGCCTCATTCGCAAGAGCTTCGGCATCGAGGCGGCGCTACCTGCCTAGTTGCGTGGGTGCCGGGAGTGCGCGGATCTGCCGTTGTGTGCCCTTTTGGATGAGCCGGCCCGTGTCGGGATCCGTGTACTATGATGCACCAATCCGATTTACGTGCGATAGATGGGGGACTCTCATGACTTTGAGCGACATCCTGCAGGTGGAGTACGTCAAGCTCGTGCCCGACGAGGGCATCACCCGCACGAAGGTGTGCGACGTGATGCTGCAGCCCAACGGCATCCTCCACGGCGGCATCAGCGCCTGGCTGGCGGAGAACTGCGCCAACAGGGCGGCCATGACCGGCTATTCGCCCGACGAGGCACATCCGGTGGGTCTGAATCTGGAGTCCACGCACATGCTGCCCGTTGAGCCGGACGATGTCATCGAGACGCACGCCACCATGCTGCACGGCGGCGGCCGCACGCAGGTGTGGCGCATCGAGCAGCGCCGCCTGTCCGACGGCGCGCTCTTCAACGTGTCCCAGCTCACCATCTACATCAAGCGCTTCAAGCACTAGGCTGTGGGCTTCGGGGGCGTTGCTCGCCGCGTGCCTTGGGGGCACCGCGAGGAAAAGGGCGCCGCCGGGCTTCTCTTGCGCCGCGGCCCTACGTCATGTCCACGGCCAGCGCGGGGCCGTCGCGCAGGATCGAGCGCTCGCCTAGGCGATAGGCGAGCCGCACGAGCAGCCAGCAGGCGAGCGTGAACACAGCGACATGGGCGACGGGCATGTCGGCGAGAAACGCCTGCCAGCTGACGGGGCTCGCCTGCACCGCGAGCACGACGATGACGACGTTCAGCGCCGCTGCCCATGCGAGCGGCCTTGCCACGATGAGCGTCGCCTCGCTGGCGAGCATCTTTCTCACCTGCCTGCGGGTGATCCCGGCCGCGAGCAGTTGGGAGACCTCGCGTCGACGCTCGGGAATCCTGCCCAGGACGCTCGAGAACACGTCGGAGACCCCGATGCAGGCAAGGATGGTGGCAAACACGTCGACGAAGAGCCTGAGCCCGGCGCGTGCCCGTGCATCGCGCTCGGCCTCCTCGGAGAGACTCAGCACCTCGACGCCGTCATCGTCGGCGAATTGGCTCTTCAGCGTCTGCGCGACCTGTGCCTCCGCTGTCGGCGAGCTTACGAGAACATTGTAGAAGAGATCGCCACTGTCGGCCTTGTACTCGTCGCCGAGCGTGACCGAGGTGACGCCGTCCATGGAGCGCAGCTCGTCTGCCAGCGCCTCGTCGGCCCCCGCCGCCGCGCCGCCCTCCACGGTCACGCGGACGTCCCAGACGCCGTCGTAGCGCTCGAAGTAGGTGGCCTGCGTGGAGAGGTGCGACAGGGTTTCGAAGTTGACGAGCGTCACGAACGCTAGGATCGCAAGGGCGATGGAGGCGTTGGCGGTGCGCATGGTTCGCCTGCGCGCCCGCAGCGACTGGGCGGCGAGCGACGCCTCGACCCCCAGCCTCCTGACGAGGGCGCGAAAGATCGGCCCGGGCCTTCGGTCCGAGCCGAGCTCGTCATCGCCCTGGGAGATTGCCCTGGCTACGCTGATCCTTCCGATGCGCCGGGCGGGGAGCAGGGCGGAGAGCGCTATCGTTGCGGCCGCGACGAGCAGGCCGAGGAGAACCGCGGACGGCGGGAGCTCGATCACGGGCTCGTAGACGCGGCCCTCGGCCGTGAGGGCGAGGATCACCGAGACGAGCGCAAGCGAGAGCGCCATGCCCACGAGGACGCCCAGACAGGCGGCCGGCAGGGAGAGGGCGCACCCTTCCGCGAGCAGCAGGCGCCTGACCTGGGCATCGCTGGCGCCGATGGATTTGAGGATGCCGAGCTGCCGGATGCGCGCGCTCATCGAGACGCCGAAAGCGCTCTTGAGCATGAGGACGAGGGAGAGCGCGCTCATTGTCGTCACCACGGCGAAGGCGACGGTCGAGCCGGTTACGCTCGGGGCCTCCCCGAGGTAGTCCATGCGCGCGAGGTAGTCGGTCACGAGCATGTGGGAGACGCCGATCACGAGCCCGAGCAGGGCGGATGCGACGAAGGAGAGGGCGGCGAGGGTGATGACCGAGGCCCTGTTATGGCGAACGTAGCTCACAAGGTAGTCGCGCAGCATGGCTATGCCTCCTCGGAGATGACGCGGCCGTCGGAGATGCGGATGGTGCGATCGGCGGCCGCGGCCACTCCCTCGTCGTGGGTGACGAGGACGATGGTGGTTCCCAGGCGCTCCCGCACCGTTCCCAGCAGGCTCACGACTCGCACGCCGTTCTCGCGGTCGAGGCTTCCCGTGGGCTCGTCGGCAAGGACGACGGCCGGCCTCGAGATGAGGGCGCGCGCGATGGCCACGCGCTGCTGCTGCCCTCCGGAGAGCTCGGAGGGCATGCTTTGCTCGCAGCCCGCGATGTCGAGCAGCTCGAGCAGCTCGGTCAGCGCCGCCTCGTCCGGCCTGGAGCCGTCAAATCGCACCGGGAGCTCTATGTTGTCGCGCGCCGAGAGGAACGGCACGAGGTTGTGGAACTGATAGACGAGCCCCACGGTGTGCCTGCGGAAGAGGGCCAGGGCGTCGGGGCCCAGTGTCGAGAGGTCCATGCCGTCGACGACGACGCGCCCTGAGGTGGGGGCCTCCACGCCGCCGAGGATGTGCAGCAGTGTCGACTTGCCGGAGCCCGAGGCGCCCATGACGGCGACGAACTCGCCCCGGCGGACGGTGAGCGAGGCGCCGTCGAGGGCGCGCCGCTGCGCGGGCCCCTCCCCGTAGACGCGCACGAGGTCCTCGACGATGACGGCAGGGTCGGCGTGGTTCGTCCCCAAGGCCGGGGACTGCGGGCCGCGTGATGTGGGCGTGCTGTCGAGCGAAACGTCGAACGGGATGCGCCGCTCGCGGTCGACCTTCTTAGCGAACAGCGTGAACGCCGTGGTCATGCTCATGCCGAGGTCGCGGCACACGCCTTCCATGGAGCGCTTGGTGTCCTGGTCAAGTCGGAAGTTGACGAGCGTGGTCGCTGGCATGGGCCCTCCTTAAAGATATTGTCTTTACATTATATAGCAGATATGCCAGTGATCGTAAAGAACGGCATGTTCGGTGGGTCTATCTTGTTAGAAGCATTTTGCATTTTCGGGCAAAATGGCCCCTAAACATTTCGTATTTCTGGGCACATGGCGATGTGCCTACGGCGGTGTGGGAGACGGATGGGACTCTCAAAAAGATTAAAGTAGCAGTTCATCGGACCTGTAAATCACGTTTTACTGCGCGTCTCCCACCCTTCGGCTATGTTGAGGGTGTACGAGAGGCCGCGGGAGACAGGGAAGCGCATGGACATCGGTAACCAAATCAGGGAGCGCAGGCAGAGGCTTGGCCTCTCTCAGGATGAGCTCGCGCAAAGGCTCTACGTGAGCCGTATCACGGTGAGCCACTGGGAGACCAGCAAGACCCTGCCCGACGTCCAGAGCATGCTCCTGCTCGCGAACCTCTTTGGCACCACGATCGACGAGATGGTGAGAGGGGACGTGGA
>CAWVLT010000068.1:0-44984 GCA_963930185.1 Coriobacteriia bacterium
ACTGAGCTATCCAGCCAAAGCGCTCGATAAATATAGCAGACTCGACGAGAAGGTCAAGCACCAATTTTCAAATGCGTCCCTTTGTGCCGATGCGTCCACATCTCTTCACGTCTTCCTCATATTCAGTACATCAGAGCTCGGGTGCCTTCTCGTTCACAAGGCCGGCACGTCCCCTTCCGGATCCCGCAACAAAACGAACGACGTTGCTAGCCGCATCATCTGTCGTAGGCAACAAACGTGGAGCCTCCGCGTCACACCCGAGCGCAACAGCCAGCCTTGCGACGGTCTTCATGGTCATGTTCGACGTAGAGCTCAACATTCTGCTGAGGGTGGCCTGAGATACCCCCATTAGGCTGGCGAGGTCCTTAAGCTTCATTCCGCGCCGTTTAACTTCGAGCATCACCTGAGTGGCATACTCCGTTGACAACCTAAACCCCATGGTCTCGGCAGTTTCCGGGCAGTCCGCTTCCATTATCTTTTCGACATCGACTTGCTCGCACATTCCTCCACCTCATCCTTTGGCTCGCTCTTGTAGGTCACAGTCCCCGAGCAGGCGCTCCACGACGGGGATCAGCCTTCGGCAAGAGTCGATCTCCCGCTGGATGTTGCCGCTGCCCTGCCGGCCCATGAACACCTCCAAGACGACAAGTAGATCCCTCCCGCGCCTGTTGTAGCAAAGGGCTCGAACCACGCTTCTCTCGACCTTCACCTCTATGATCCGCTCGTCTATCCGCCGACACTTTCCAGGATCCTGTTCAAACATCTCGACACCGACAACGGACAGCTGCCTCAATGCGATCTGGAGCTTTCTCGCCGCCTCCCTGAACGATTTCTTTCGCTCCCATTTTCCTATGGCTGTATCTCTGTCGCCATCCCTACGTGCAAGATAGAATATGTCCGTACAGACAGAGCCCTCCCAGCGCAGAAGGCTGTACTCTTCGTGATTCAATAGGACACTCCTTAGTATATATACTAATTATAGGTATCACAACACCCCTACACGTACAAGCGCATTGGATAAATCCAAGCGAATCCCGAGTGCCCGAAGGGAAATCCTAGGCGTAAGGCTCGAACGTGACCGCCTCGCCCTCCAGCGGCCATGGACGGCCGCTGGCCCTCCGCTCGACGGCGAGCGACGCGCGGGGCTCCCGCACCACCCTGCCGGGCCCGAGGCCACGGACGCTCAGGACGACCCTCCCCCGGGGGTCGACCATCGCCACGTCAATGGGGTAGGCCATGCCAAACGTGTGGATCGACCGGCAGCGGGGGAAAGCGAGAGCCTCCGCGGGGAGGTTCGCGTCATCAGCCCACAGAAGACCGCGCAGGCGCTCGAGGAATCGCAGGGCACAGAGACAGTCCACCTCATGCCCGTCCGCAAGCCGCATGGTCGCGCGCGCCATGCGGTCGTACCAGTAGTCGTACCAGCCGCATCGCTCCTCATCCGAACGCTGCGTCTTCGGCAACGATTCTCCCCGCACGTGTATCGGCCTTCCTCTCCCTAGAACAGCACGCCCGAGCGATAGCGGTCGACCGTGAACGAGCGCACGTGCTCCAGTCGCAGGGGAATGCCCGCGTCCACGCCCGCGACCGTGAACGAGGAGGGCCACGGGGCGTAGCTCATCGTGCACACGTAGCGCGTGAGGTGCGGCGCGAACGAGAACCCGAAGCCCGAGCCCTCGCCCGTCTCCCACGCCGCCTGCTCCGTCACGCTCACCTCCACGCCGCGCAGCCCATCCATGGCCGCCCTGAGCCCTTCGCTCACGCGATGGGCCTGCCCACCGGCCTCCGCCGTCTCCCCCGAAGGCGAGACGGCCATGGCCATGACGACGTCGGGGACGACCCGGTCGAACCGCGCGCACGCCTCGAGAAAGAACAGCAGGTTGAGCACGACGATCCCTATGGCCAGCATCACGGGGGTGACCACGGCGAGCTCGACCACCATCTGCCCGCGCTCACCGCGCATGAAGCCGGGCGCGGGCGTCGACCTATCCGCGCGCCCGTGCCGCCCGGCGGATCGCGCCGCGCGGCGTCTCGACCCAAACGGCCACATCACGGCAACCACTCCTTCGCCTTGTCGAATCCCCACGCTGCCCCATCGCGCCGGTGACGTCGGCGCGAGCCGCACGGACCTGCGGCGTTACGGGCCGCCCGCCGCCTGGGCGAGCTCGCCGAGATCCACCTCCAGCGGGATCGTCGCCTCCGACCCGGGGATGCCCACCTCGGCAAGCGTTATCGTGCTGCTCCCGGTCAGCGACTCCACGAACACGCCGAGCGCGGCGAGCATCGCCTGGGGGCTGTCCGCGCCCGCCAGGCTGGGCGCGGCAACCACGAGCGCCTGCACCGCCGAGTACCAGTCGTTGCCGGCGCGCGCCATGACGTCGCCGGAGTTGGCGAGCACGGGCTTCTTCGCCGACATGTCCGCCGGCTGCATGCCCGTGAGCTCGATCACCGAGTCCAGGGCGTCTTTCAGCCACGTCGAGACGCCGCCGAGCCCAAGCTGCGCGAGCGTCTGGAACGAGGACGTCGCGGCGCCCATGAACGCGTTGTAGCCGCTGTCGTAGGAGACGAGCAGGCCGCCCCAGGCCGACATGACCGCGTCGAGCACCCCGCCCGCCCCGCCGACGAAGCCCCCTTGCGCGACCAGCGAGTCGAAGAAGTTTCCCAGGACGTTGTTGCCGCCCGCGGCGGGATCCTTAGCGAGCACCGCCGCCGACACGGCGACGCGCGCGGGCAGGCGCGCGCCTGACCCCACGAGCGTGGCAAGCTGAGACGGCGCGAGGTGGGTCGAGGGGTCGGCAACCACGCACACGCAGCCGTAGCGACCGGGCGGGCTGAGCTCGACGCGCGTGACCTTGAGGGCCTCGAGGGCCTCGGAGAACAGGTCGCGCGACTTCTCGGCCTCCTGCCGGGCCGCAGCCTCGCGCTGGGCCTGCTCGTTTCTGCTGGCCTCGTAGTCCTCGCTCGCCTCGACCACGTCGCGCCAGTGGTGCTCGAAGCCGTTCTCGATGTTGGTCGACGCGGCCGGGGCGCGGCCCACGTCAGTTACCGTGAACTGGCAGGTGGGGCACTCCCTCACGGCGCCAGACTCCTCGTCGGCAAGGCTCGCCATGCCTGACGGGGCGCCGCTCGCGCCGGGACAGGACAGCGAGCAGTGGATGGTGCGGCCGTCCGGCTCGTCGGTGCACGGCCACACGACGTCGGTGTACAGGCGGGTCTGGCGCACCTCGTCGGTGTTCCTGGGAAGCGAGCGCAGATCGCAGCTGACCGTGCCATCCTCGTTGCGCGTGAAGGAGCTCTGGCTCACCTGCTCGAGCGCGTAGTCGTAGAACGCCGCACGCGCGCACGAGCGGCTCAGCTCGAGGGCGCCGCCGCCCTCGGGGGCTTCCTGGCTGATGCGCGCCTGGTAGTAGGCCCGCGCCCGTGCGATGGGGACGGAGAAGTCCCAGCCCGTCGTCGTTGGGTAGTCGGGGTTGAGCGCCCCCGACAGGCCGGCGAGCTGCCCGGCGCGCTCGCGCATGCAGTTCGGCTCGGCCCCGCAGTCGGCCATCCACCCGCGCTCGAGCGCCTCGTCGGCCGTCTCCTTTGCCTGCTGGGCCTGCGCGGTGAGCTCCTCTAGGATCTCGCTGGACTCGATGGAGCCCGCGGCCTTGTCCGCCACGGAGTCCGTCGACAGCAGGCCGAAGTCAGAGGCCGAGTCCAGGGGATAGGGAATGGCTATGCCCACGTAGCCGCCCTCGTCCGAGGCGTTGGCCCGCACGGCGAGCAGGGAGTTTGCCGCCATGAGGTACGGCAGGACCTTCTCGACCTTCTGCAGGCCCGCCGCGGCGCTGCGGGACAGCTTTGCCCGCGCGTCAAACACCTTTACCGCGGCCGATACCACCGGTGGCCCGGCGCCGTTCAGGCCCGGGATCGCGCTGAGCACAAGGCCGATTGCCATCACGAGCATGCCAACGAGCCCCAGGCTGAGCACGAGCGCGTCGAGTATCTGCGCGGCGGTCGCGTAGCTCGAAAGGACGTTCATGCAGGCAAGCGCGCCGGCGTCCGCCACGGCCTGTACGTCTGCCGAGCGGCTCGCGACCCAGGTGACGTTAGCCAGGCCGAACACCAGGGCAAGCGACACGAGGATGGCCACCGCGGCGGCGAGGGTCGTGGACCCGCGCTGTTCGTCGATGAAGGCGTCGACGCCCACGTCGGGCGCCCACGGCCCAGCGCCGGCGCACGTGCGACTCCCGCGCCGCCCCGCGCGCGGCGGTGCCGTGCGCCGCGGCGGCCTTCCGGGTGCCGGGCATGCCGGCCTACCCCCAGATCGACGACCACTCATCATATCCGCCCTCCAGCCACTCCGGCCTCGTCGTCACGCTCACCTGCACCTCGAGCACGACCGAGCCCGATCCGTCCGTCTGTCCGAGCAGCCCGCTCAGCACGCCGACGATCGGCAGGGGCCGCGCCGTGGTGGCGATGCGCACGCTCGCCCTATGCTGCGAGGTGGAGCCCCTGACCTCGATGGTCCAGCCCTCGTCGCCACCCTCGTGGAAGATGGGCGCGGTAGGGACGGCGCGCAGGCGCCTCATGACGTAGGCGCGCTGGGCCGCCTCGGCCGTGCCGCCGGCATCCTGGGCCGTCGCCATGAGCCGGCACCCCTCCGCCGCCGCTGCCTGCATGACGCAGCGCGTGTACAGAAGGCAGGCCGGCTGCACGAGCAGGGCGATGAGCAGCATGAGCGCGGGCAGGAGCAGGGCGGCCTCGATCGTCGCCTGGCCGCCGTCCGCGCGAGGGCGCGAAGCGGCGCCGGCGCCCCTAGTACATGAAGATGTCGAGCAGCGCCTCGCCTGGTCGCGACGTCCCGACGGCATGCGACGCCGAGTCCGACGCGCGGTAGACGAGCAGCCCGCTCGCCGCATACCTGACCAGCGCGCCGAGCGCGACCACGACGGCAATGAGGGCCAGCGCAACCAGCAGGTACTCCAGCGTGGACTGGCCCCGCTCGCCGTCATGCCCTCCCGTCCGTCGAGCGCGCCCGTGCGTCGGCACCCGCAGACGCGGGCGCCGCCTCGACGGCGTCCTGTCCGATCCGAACGACCGTGACGGTGCATTCCCCCTCACCGCCTCCCCTTTCGTCGACGATGACGACCTGCGCCCATCCCTGCCCAGACGTCGCCACACAGGCCCACACCTCCTGGAATAGGTCGAGGTACTCCGCCCTGTGCAGCGTCAGGGCACCCGTGTCCTCCATCTCCTCGAGGATCCGCGTCGCCGCCTGCTGCAGCCCCAGCCCCACCTTCCAGCTCGCCTTGGCGCCCATGCCGTTGCGCGCGGTCGACACCAGGCTGCCGGCCTCGCGGCACACCTGCGGCTCCCCGACCTCCTCCACCACGCCGGGATCGGGCGGGGTGCCGGCGGCGGAGCCCGGAGGCTCCCCCTCGCGGTCTTCGTCGCCCGAAGCGTCGACGGGCGCGTCGCCGACCCCCGGCGCGCCTCCCTGCCCTGACGGGCAACCCACCTCGCCCGTCACGTCCGAGTCAGGCAGAGAGGGCGCGCACGTGAGGGCGACCGTGACCGCCGCCGCGCAGAGGGCCGCGAGCCCAAGCGCCACGAGCGTCGCGCGACGGGCGTGCCCGCCGTGTGGCGCCCCTGGTGCAGGCAGCTCGCTCACAGGTCGTTTATCGAGCTGCTGATGGAGTCCCACAGCTCCTGGATCCTGCCGCGAAACGCGATGATCGCGACGATGGCGATGACGACGAGCACGCCCACGAGGATCGCGTACTCGGTGGTTCCCTGCCCGCGCTGCTCGGCGAGCACGCCGCGCGCACGCCTCCCCGCCTCGCCGGTCCTCACGGCCAGCCAGCCCACCGCCCGCGCCAGGCGCATGCGCAGCCTCCTCGCCAGGGATCGTGGCCCCCTGATGGCCCCCGGCCCCACGCCCGGCCTCGACCTGCGGCCTCGCCCTGCGCCCAACAAACCGCGAACGTCCATCGAACTACCCCCTTTGTCTCGAACCCTCCGTGGACACGTCCTCCCCCCGCACGCCCGGCCTCGCCGTCGGCGAACGCCACCGCACGCCATGCCCGGCACCCCGGCGCCGCCCCCTCACCCCGACGAGAGAAACGAGGCGAACAGTGGTCCCAGGATGGCGATGAGCATCGCCGGCAGCGTGAGGACGCCCGTTGGGATGAGCATCTTCACCGGCGTCTTCTCGATTGCCTCCTCCTGGTCGGCGCGCCTCGCCTCGCGAACCGCCTCGGCCTGCTCGACGAGCGTCTCCACCAGCGGCGCGCCGAACGCGAGCGACTCGGTGACCGTCCCCACGAACGCGCTGAAGGCGTCCACCTGTATCTGCGCGGCAAGCTGCCTCAGGGCCTCCTGGCGGCTTTTGACGCCGAGCTGCCAGGAGCGCATCGCCTCGCCCATGTGGGCGGAGAGCGAGGTGCGGTAGTGCTCGCAGTAGACCTCCAGCGCCGCGTCGAACGACATGCCGGCCGAGAGCCCCAGCGCCACCACGTCGATGAGCTCGGGCAGCTCGTCGAGGCATCTGCCCCGCTCGATGCGGCGCTCGCGCTCCCGCCCGCGCCGCTCCACCAGGCGCCACGCGCGCCGGCCGGCGCTGGCAAGGCCCGCGGTGGCCCCGCCGAGCCGCGCCCCTCGGGACAGTCGGCGCAGCGCCGCGCGCACGCGCGCACGGACGGCGGCGTTGGTCGCCAGCAGGAGAAGCTGCGCGACGGCCGCGCCCGACAGCGCCAGGCATAGGGCGAGCAGCGGCGCTGCGCTCATGGGCCGCACCCGCTCATCGCAGGCTCCGCCGCATGAGCACCCGCACGCACGTCAGCGCCACAAGGTCCAGGAGCGCGGCCACGCACAGGCACGCCCCGCCGGCCGAGGTGGTGAGCCCCGCCCGGTAGTCGGGCGAGATGAGCGTGAGGATGCCCACGAGCAGCGCGGGCATGAGCACCACCACCTTGGACGAGAGCCTCGCCTGGGACGTCTTGACCATGAGCTCGCGGCGCAGCGCCACCGAGGAGGACACCATGCGCGCCGTGCGCACGAACAGATCGTTCAGCGGGCTGCCCGTGCGCTGGGACACCTGCAGCGCCGTGCCCAAAAGCTCGATGCCGGGTGCCCTCACGCGCTCGCACAGCGACCTCACGGCGTCCTCCACGCGCCTGCCGCCCTCGATCTCGAAGGACGCGCGCAGAAACTCCGACCCCATGGGCTCGCCGAGGCTCGTGCCGACGTAGGCGATCGCCTGGGGCAGCGACTTGCCCGCGCCGAGCGCCGCCGACAGGCAGCGGAGCACCTCGGGCATCTGGGCGGTGGCGGCGCCGCGCTGCGCGCGCTCGTGGCCGCCGAGAAGGGCGGCAGCCCCCACGCCGCAGGCGGCCAGGCCGACGGGCACGCCAAGGAGAGAGCCACTCAGCAGCGCGCACCCAACGCAGCTCGCAAGGCATGCCAGCACCAGCGCGGCGAGACCGCCGTACGTGGTGAGGGAGAGCCCCACGCGCGAGCAGACCGGCACGAGCCGCGCACCGAGCCTGCGCGCCCAAGGCCTGTTGCACAGTCGCACGAACGGCGCCCAGTGCCCCAGCAGCTCGCAGGCGGAAACGGCGAGCTCCCGGGCGCGGCGCGTGGTGCGCGCGCGGGCGCGCACCGAGCCGGCGCGCACAAGCTCGGGGGCGATCGCCACGATCGTCAGCACGACGGAGACCGCGGCACAGGCGCAGGCGAGCATCACAAGGACCGCCTCCATGCGTCCACCTCCTCCCGCGTGGCGACTCCCTGGGAGACGGCCGCCTCGACGAACGGCGGCTCCTCCACGAGGTGCCAGCGGCGCGCCTCCGCCTCGTAGGAAACGATCTCGTCAAGCGCGACCTCGTCATCGTCGGCGCGCGAGACGCCGACCAGCGGGCCCACGACGCGCGAGCCGTCCAGGGAGCGCCCGGTCACCGCGATCAGGTCGAGCGCCATGGCGATCTGTCCCTTGATGATCGAGGCGGGCAGGTCTATCCCGAAGCGCGCCATGAGCACCAGGCGCAGGATCGCCTCCTCGGCGCTTCCGGCGTGCAGGGTGGTGAGCGACCCGTCGTGGCCAGTGTTCATGGCCTGGAGCATGTCGATGGCCTCCCCTCCGCGCACCTCGCCCACCACGATTCGGTCGGGGCGCATGCGCAGCGAGTTGATCACCAGGTCGCGGATCGTGACGGCGCCCTTGCCCTCGATGGACGCCTCGCGCGCCTCCAGGCGCACCACGTGGGGGTGACTCGTGAACTTGAGCTCCGCCGAGTCCTCGATGGTGACGATGCGCTCGTCGGGATCTATCTCGGTCGACAATGCGTTGAGCAGGGTCGTCTTGCCCGAGCCCGTGCCGCCGACCACCGCTATGTCCTGGCGGCTCCTCACGGCGAGGCGCAGCAGCCATGCGTACCACTGCGGCACCGAGCCCAGGCGCACGAGCTCGTCGAGCGACACGATGCGGTTCGAGAACTTGCGGATGGTGAGGGCGGGCCCGTCGATGGCGATGGGCGGGATGACGGCGTTCACGCGATAGCCGCTCTTGAGGCGGGCGTTGACGATGGGGCTCTGCTCGTCGATGCGCCTGCCGAGCGGGGCGATGATGCGCTCGATGACCGTGCGGATCTGCTCGTCGCTCTCGAAGACGCGTTCGGCACGATGGAGTCTGCCGTCGCGCTCGTAGTACAGGGAGCCCGCGCCGTTGACCATGACCTCCGTGACGGCGTCATCGTTCATGAACGCCTCGAGCGGCCCCAGCCCGACCACGTCGTCGGCCACCTCACAGGCGAGCTGGCGCCTCTCCTCGAGCGACAGGGGCGCGAACTCCCCCTCGTTGAGTATCGCCGACAGGGTGACGTCGAGCTCGAGACGCGCGCGGTCGACGTCGTCGGAGGTGGCGATGCGGGCGATCTCGCGATAGCCCAGGCGAACGACCAGAGCGTCGCGCAGGGCGTCGCGCAGGCGCGACCAGCGGCGCGCGTCGAGGTTCGTCTCGCCGGCGTTGGCGCGCACGCGGTTCATCAGGGACATGGCACGACCTCCTTGCGAGAGGCCCTCCGGGCCTTCGGCTGCCTCGGCTGGGCCGGGCGTTCCTCGAAGGCGGGCGGGACGGCCAGCTCCTCCACATGGCAGCCGAGCTCACCGCGCAGGGCGCTCGCCAGGTCGGCTGCCGACAGCGCACAGCGGTTGCGCATGGCCATCAGTTCGGAGGCGCAGCCCATCTCGAGCATCCGCGTCACCTCCGGGCCGCCGTCGACGACGCGCATGATCTGGGGCGCCTGCAGCTCGAAGCGAGCCCGCGACAGGAAGTTCTCGTCACGATGGCGCGGGTCGCAGCGATTGAGAACCGCCACGATCTTGGTGCGGGGGATCCCCAGGCGCGTGGTCAGCGCGACGGCCGCCGCCATGGACTCCAGCGACAGCGCCTGCTGGTCGCCCACGATCAGGCAGCGGTCGGCGGCTTCCAGCACCTGGGCGACCCCCTCGGTCATGCCGGCCGGCAGGTCGACGATCGCCAGGTCCGCCCCCGCGCGGGCGGCGCGGACGATGCGCCCCGACAGGGGGACGAGCAGCTCGCCACGCTCGGGCAGGCGGCAGAACTCGTAGGCGAGAAGGCCCCGGTCCGTCTGGGCCCGGCAGCGGGCGAGCAGGCGCGCGTCAAGTGCCGGCTCGCCCTTCGAGCCCCAGGCCTCGGGGAGGCCGTCGGTCTCCGCAAGGCCCAAAAACCCAAGGCAGGTGCCAAACTGGTAGTCGAGGTCGATGAGGGCGACACGCAGACCCTCGCTGGCAAGCGACAGCGCCATCAGGACGGCGAGCGTGCTCTTGCCGACCCCGCCGCGGGCGGAGGCCAGACACAGCGTCGGGACCTGGCCGTCGTCCTGCGGCGTGTCGGCGTCGCGCCCCCGAGCCTCGCCCTCGTCAAAAGGGACGTCGATCGGCGGCTCCCCGTCCCCCACGCCCGGCAGCCGCTCGTCGAGCGACCCGCCGCGGCTCCGCGGCACCGCCGCCATGCCGGGGGCGCCGCCGACGGGTGCGCCGATCGCCGCACCCGCATAGCCGTCCGGCTCCACGCGTCCCGGCCAGCCCGCGGGCCTCACGGACGGGACGGGGAGGCCCCCTGCCTCAAGGGGCTCCTCGAGCTCGAACAGGGTATCGTCGAACAGCTCCTCGCGCGCGACGTCCCTGCCGAAGATGGTCTGGAGCAGGTGCCCGAAACCCTCGGGCGTCACGGTGGCGTCGACGCCGCGGGCCTGCGCCGAGGCGGCCCGGTCCGGGGCGTCCCTCACGCACAGGACGCTGAACGCCACCGCCCGGCTCGAGGCGGCCATCGCGGCCACGTCGAGCACCGACTCTCCCAAACACCCCTCGCCGACCACGACGTTGAGGCTGCGATCGGCCGCCCGCGACAGGCGCACCATCGCGCGGCCGGGCACGGGCTCCCAGTCGATACCCCCGGCGCACCCGCGGCTGACGAGCTGCGTCGCTATCTCGAGAAACTGGCTCGCGCCGCAGCAAAGCAGCCAGCGCGCGAGCCCGTCCCGCGCTCCCCTCGCCTGCGAAGCGTCCATGTCACGCACCGTCCTCTCCGGGCTGCTGTTCGTCCGTCGTCTGTCCCTGATCCTCGGCCGCCTGTCCGTCAGCGGCCTGTTCTTCGGCAGGCTGCCCTTCTGCCGCCTGCTCGCCGGCAAGCTGTTCGGCCGCCGCCTGGCCCGCCTCCCCCTGTGCGGCGGCGGTGGACCCACCGTCCGCCTGCATGTCCGCCTCGCCCCCCGGCGCCTCCTGCCCAGCCGTGCCCTGCGACTGCGCCTGGGCGCCGTCCAGCCCGTCCTGCATCGGCGCGCGCTGCGCAGGCTCGTCGGAGGGAATGGCGAAGTAGAGGCGCTGCAGGCTCGACGCGGCGATGATCGCCTCGACACGCGCGGGGTCGACGGCCACCGTGGCCCAGGAGAGGCCGGCGCCCGATGACCCCGCGCTCGTCTGCAGGACCTGCACGGAGGCGCTGAGCAGGCGGGCGGTGCCGTCCGACACCAGGTACATGTCGACCAGCGCCCCCGGCGTCAGGGCGCCTCCGACGGCGCTCTCCGCCGAGCAGGGCACGGAGATGGCGGTCTTGCCGGCCGGCACGTCGAGAGGATCGGCCTGCGTGTCCACGTCCACGCCGCTGACCGGGGTGTTCGCCGCAAGCGCCGAGGCGGCGGTCTTTCCCATGAGCTGGCTCGGATCCGCCAAGGCCCCCTCAGGCAGCAGGTCGACGAGCCACTCCATGGTGGACACGTTGCGCTCGGTGAACGTCTCGCCCCGGGCAACGGCGCGCGTGGTCACGCAGACCTGCGCCGTCTCCCCGCCGTATCGCTCGAGGGCCCCCGCGCGCTGCGCCGAGGCCTGGCTGCGCACGCTGGCCGCGTAGCCGGCCATGAGGGCAACCGCGAGCACGGCGCACGCAGCGGCCACGATGATGCGAGCACGAAGCGACATGGCTCCCCCTTCCAGGAAGCCCGGCCGAGCACGTGAGCTCGGACGGGGTCTCGGGTGAGGGGGTCGCCTCGATTATTCGCCCGGTGGGAGCCGAATCCCTATGAAGATGATGTGGAGTTCAAAGTGGTCTGTCACCCGACAGACACGCTGTCAGACGCACGCCGCATCTGGCAGCGCGGTTTGTCAGGCGAATCGGGGCACGCAAGGGCGCACCCAGGTGCCCGAAGGCGCCTCACCGACAGGGCACACGCCCGCCCCTCTCGGTGACCAGCTGCCATCATCGCAGCTCATGGATATCGCTCGATACGAGGGCCGCGCACGGGGAAGGCTGGTGGGCCTGTCGACAGACCCGCCTTTGCGGCCTGTCTAATTTGTGATAGAAGAGCTGGCGGAGGGGTCCAGCGAGCGACGGTTCGCGCGCGTCTCCGCCCACAGCGCGCGGTACTCCTCCAACCGCGCGGGTGGCAACTCGCCGCTCTCGACCGCCTGGCGCACGGCGCACCCCGGCTCGCTGCCGTGCGTGCAGTCGCGGAACCTGCACCCGCCAACCAGCCCCGCGATGTCCGGGAACGCCAGGGACAGGCCCCGCTCCTCGTCGAGCAGCGGAAGCGAGCGCAGCCCCGGCGCGTCCACCAGCACGCCGCCGCCGGGCACCTTGAGCATCCTGCGGGCGACGGTCGTGTGCCTGCCCTGGTCGTCGCGGTCCCTCACCTCGGCCGTGCCGAGGACCTCCGAGCCCAGCAGCGCGTTCACGAGCGTCGACTTGCCGGCACCCGATTCGCCGAGCAGAAGCGCGCAGGTCCCCTCGCCGACGAGGGCGCGGACGTCCTCGACGCCCTCGCCCTCCGGGGCGCAGGTGGCGACGACGGGCACCCCGTCGCCCAGGCACTCCCGTATCGCCGTGCAGGCCGCCTCGACGCTGCCGGCGCCGCGCGCCCTGTCTGCCTTGGTGAGCACCACCGCCACCCGGCAGCCCCCCTGGCAGGCGAGCACCGCGGAGCGGGCGGCCCTGTCGGCCGTGACGCTTCGCGCGGAGAGCGGTTGGACGACGAGCACGAGGTCGAGGTGGGAGGCGAGCACCTGCCGCTCCCCGCGGCTGCGGCCGTCCCAGCGAGAGAGGACCCCCCTGCGGGGAAGCACCTCCTCGATGCGCGCCTTGTCGTGCCCGTCGGGCAGGCGCAGCACGACCCAGTCGCCCACGCAGGCCCGCTGGTCGCCGCCCTTCACCAGGGAGATGGCGTGCTCGGCGCGATAGGTGCCCGAGGCGGAGCACACGAGCGGATATCCCCGGTCGAGCCGTATGACGCAGCCCGCCTCGACGGACGCCCCCTCGCCCTCGGCCAGGACGCGCAGCCGCTCTGAGGCCTCGGCGGGCATCGATGCCGAGAGGTCGGCGAACGTGGGCTCGAACAGGCGGTCCGCCTCGGAGAGCTCGGGCGCCTGCGAGTCGATGTCCCGCCCGACGCGTGGCCTGGCCTGCCGGCGGCCCGAGCTCGAGCCGGACGCCCTCCCGCGGCCCGAGGACCGCCGCCCGCCGCCTGTCTTTGCGCTCACGAAGACCTCCTCTTGAGAAATGCGCCCAGCCCGAGCACGACAGCGCCCAGCGCCACGCACGCCAGGCCCACCCACAGCCTGTTCTTTGTGACCGGCTCCACCTGCACGCCGCCGGTGTCCACGACCTCCACCGCGTAGGCGGTCACGTCGATGTCTCCCAGGTTGGCCTCGTCGGCAACACGATAGACGCCCGTCACGCGCAGCGTCGTGCCCTTGACCTGGTAGGCACCGTAGTTCTCGATGAGACTCACCTGCTCGGGGGTCATGACGACCATGATGTACGCCGAGCCGGATGAGGACTGCATCTGCACCCACATCATGCCCGACGCTATCCTCACCGGCTCGCCGAGCACCTCGCCGACGAAGGTCACGAGCTGGCCGTCGAGCGCAAGATCGGCCGAGGCGAGCCGGCTGATGGTGGTGCTCCGGGCGTCGCGCATGTCGACCTCCGAGGGCAGAAAGCCCAGCGCCTCGCCCAGGTCGGGGTCGTAGACCCGCTCCACGGCCGAGGAGGCCGCATCGTCCGCTGACGAAGAGGCAGCCACGTCCGCCTGCGAGGACGACGCAGCACGCGCACCCGCCGCGAGCGCGGGCGCCGGGCCGAGGCAGAGCGCGGCCGCGCAGACCATCGCGGCCAGGGCGGCGAGCAATTGGCATGGCAGGCCGTGCAAGCGACCGCGCAGGCCCCCGCGTCGCAATGCAGGCCGCGCCCTCATGACGCCACCGCAAACGCAACGAAGGATATGAGGTAGAACAGGGCGACGAGGGAGGCGACGTACCCGAGAAGGGTGAACCCCGTGCGCAGCACGCGCGTCAGGCGCGTGCTGTCGATGCCTCCCGACGAGGCGCCCCTGCGCGTCTGGTTGCGCCGTCTTGTCATCTGTCGACCCTCCCGCTCTTTCCGCGCCACGCGCGGCGTATGCTCGAGGGCATAGCGGCCACCAGCGAGCGCGCCGCGCGCGACTCTACCACCCCGCGCACGATGGAGCTGCCGATGCCCGCGAACGTCGCGAGCAGCGTGAGGAACTCCAGGCGCCCGGCCAGCATCTGCACGAAGTAGCAGATCTTGAGGCCCAGCGGCAGCGACGCGCTGATGATGCCCGACGAGATCCCGCAGTTGGCGGTGCACGACACCGACTCGAGCACAGCGGCGATGGGGTCGTAGCCGTACACCACGCCCATGATCGAGCCGACGGCAAACGACGCGCAGTACAGCAGCATGACGAGCATCACGTTGCGCGAGAGGTCCGGGGTGAGGACGCGGTCGCCCAGGTGACGGAACCTGATGACCTCGCGCGCCCGCTTGGGCAGCAGCGCGTGGCGGATCTCGGAGAGGATCGTGCGCAGCAGCAGGGCGAGGCGGATGGCCTTGAAGCCGCCGGCGGTCGACGAGGTGGAGCCGCCCATGGACATGCCCAGGATGAGCGCGAACACCAGGGCCGAGGAGGCGACCGCGCTCAGCTGCGACGAGGTGAGCGTGCTGAAGCCGGTGTTAGTGGCGGCCGATATGAGGTTGAACACGCCCTTGTCGAGGAACAGCCCCATGTCGGCGAAGTACTCGTCGTGGGCGAAGGCGATGGCCAGCACCACCAGGGCCACGCAGATCCACACCAGCATGGTGCGCGTCTCTATGTCACGGAAGAACTCGCGCGGCCCCTTGCGCGCCATGTAGTAGTAGAGCGCGAAGCTGAAGCACCCCACCAGGCACATGATCATGATCGCGACGTTGAGCAGGGGCGAGTGGTAGTAGGTGATCCCCGCCGGCATGACGCAGATGCCCGCCGTGCCCACCGACGAGGCGGCGAGGCTAAAGCCGTGGTACAGGGCGTTGAGGGGCGCAAGGCCGCAGGTCAGAGTGAGGATGAGCGTGCACAGCACGGTGCCTAGGGCCACGAGCACGCTCATGAACACCACGATGAAGCGCGCCGTGCTGATCATGTGCGGCATGATCTTGTCGCTGTGCGCCTCGGCCTCCAGGAGCATGCCCGCCCCCGAGAAGCGCGAGATCGTGCCCAGCCCCAGCGCCACCACCACGATGCCCTGCGCACCGATGATGACGGCGATGGAGCGCCACAGGCCAAAGGACACGGGCAGCTTGCCCACGTCGGACATCAGGCTCATGCCCGTGCCCGTGAAGTACGAGGTCGCCTCGAACAGCGCGTCGAAGTAGCTCTCGAACCTACCGGAGAACACGAAGGGCAGAGAGGCCGCCAGACCGGCCGCGATCCACGCGAGGCCGGTGATGACCAGCGCCTGCATGTAGGTGAGCCCCGGGCTCAGGGGACGCGCCAGGCGCATCAGGCCGCCCGCGCACATCGTGATGCCGATGGAGAGCAGAAAGTCCAGCGCCGGGTTCCACTCGTGGGCAATCAGGGCCACCGCCAGCGGGGCCACCATCATCAGGCCGATGACCAGAAGCATCGTCCCCAGGTAGTGGAGGATCGCCCGTATGTCCTCCGCCCGCAGGCGCGGCCACATGTCGCCGACCTACCGGGGCTCGACCAGGCGCACCGAGTCGCGCAGGCCGCTCGACACGAAGACGTTGTCGTCGGTGTCGATGATGATGCCCTCGAGCTGCGGGTGAGCCTCGACGAACTCCAGGGCCCCCTTGACCCCCAGGGCGAACAGCGTGGTGGAGAAGCCGTCCCCGTCAAGGGAGCGCGTCGAGACGATCGTGGCGCCGCCCACGTCGGTCTTGACGGGCATGCCGTCCTTGGTGCTGAGAATGTGGTGGTAGAACACGCCGTCCTTGGTGAAGTTGCGCTCGTACAGGCCGCTGGTCACCACCGACTTTCCCGTGACCGGGACGACGGCGCGCAGCACCTCGGGGTTCTTCGGGTCGCGCACGCCTATGCGCCAGGGGGTCCCGTCGGGCCGCGAGCCCACGGTGAGCACGTTGCCGCCCAGGTTCACGAAGGCGCAGTCGCACCCGGCGTCGACCAGGCACTGGGCCAGCGCGTCGGCGATGTAGCCTTTGGCGATGCCGCCCAGGTCGATGCGCGCTTCAGGGTCGGCGAGACGCGCCGTGCCCGCCTGCCGGTCGACCTCGATCATGCGCCAGTCGACGTGCCTCAGGGCCTCGTCGAGCTGCTCGCGTGCGGGCACGACGCCGGTGTGGAAGTCCCACAGCGGCGTGACCGAGCCCATCGTGACGTCGAACACGCCCCCCGACTCCTCGCAGTAGGCGCGGGACTTGTCGATGAGGTCGAGTGTGCGCCCGGAGAGGGCCACCGCCTGCCCGTGCGCGTCGTTGAGACGGGAGACCTCCGAGGTGGGGCGCGTGCGCGACAGGGCCATCTCGAACTCTATGGCGAGGTCGCGCAGGGCGACGAGGGCCGCGTCGAGCTGCTCGGCCGTGAGGTTGTTCAAGCCGGGGTAGACCTTGACGGAAACCTGCGTGTTGTACACGGGAAGCATGATCGTGTGCGAGCCGTCCTGCGCCGCCGAGGGCCGGATGACCTTGATCAGATCGTCGATGTTGATCTCCACGTGGAACTCTCCCATCACCTTTGGCCCGCAGGCGTCACGTCGCGCGGCCCGCGCCATACGGTCACCATGATATTGCACTGGGAGGGAAAAGATATGCGCATTGTGTGCCGACTAGTCGGCATCTTCTTCGTGCGTGCGTGCGGATTGCGCCTGACGGCCGTCCTCGGGGCCCGCCGTTTCACCGTCGGAGGCGCCGCGGCCAGCCCGCCGCGCCCTCGCGCCCGCCTGCTGGTGCAGCATCCCCCTGACAAGCTCCCACGCCTCGCGGGCGTTCGTCGGCGTGAAGAACGGGTCGCGCGCCTCACGGCGGGCGGCGCGCCCGAACTGGGGGATCAGGTCGTGCAGCGACTCGGCCAGCTCCGCCATGCTCGCCGGGGGATGGAGGCTCGCCCAGGCCTGCCGGGCGTTGCGCTGCAGGCGGCCGACCTGGGTGCGCGCGGCCTCGGAGGCGTCCTCGATCCTGTCGAGGGCCTCGCCGGCGACCTCGTTGGCCCGCGACGCCACCTCGTCGGCGAACTCGCTGGCGGCCGCCGTGATGTCGGCGACGACCTCGCCCACCTTCGACGAGGCGCTGGCGGCAAGGGCGGTCATGTGCTCCTGGAGCAGCGTGACCCGCCTCATGATGCCGCGGATGTTGAGCACGCTCAGGACGAGGTCGGTGACGAACACGATCACCAGGACGGCCGCCAGCGTCTCGGCGGCAAGGGGCGGCATGGCCTCGCCGAAGCGGGCCACGTAGGGGTGGATGACGCGGGAGACCAGCAGCATCATCACGCCGAAGGTCACCACGCTCGCCAGGCACACCCTTCCCTGGATGTTGAGCACCCAGCCCGTGTAGTCCCACCAGCGGGCGTGGAACACGCGCTCGAGCACCCACGACGTGACGAACTCCACGACGCCCGCCCCCACGGCACCGGCGAGGAAGGCGACGACGAGATTGGGGATGGGCCCGATCAGCAGGATGGCCATGAGCGCCCCGACGCCGTAGATGGGGCAGAGCGGGCCAAAGAAGAAGCCGCGGTTCACGAAGCGATGATGCCTGACAAACGAGTAGATGACCTCGTAGAGCCAGCCGGCAAACGAATAGAGGAAGAACCAGATGACGTAGAGGCTTATCTGGGTGAGGATCTCGGGCATGGGTGCTCGCCTCGATGCGCCTAGCAGCGGCCGTCGGCAGACGCGCCCAGCAGCGCGCGCAGCCGACGCAGCGGCGCGACGCGAGGCGCCGCCGGCTCGTCAAGGCGCGCGGGATCGCCGGACACGCCAGGAAGGGACAGCACGACGTCGGGAGCGTAGCGGGCGCACAGCGCCTGGAGGTTGGGGTACGCCATGCCCGCGCGCGCGTAGGTCTCGTAGCTCGCGCACCACTTGTCGGCGAGCGTGAGGACCCACCCCTCCCGATGGCGCGGGGGCACCGGCGTGAGCGGGAACATGTGCCTGAGGATCGCGTTCGCCTCTCGTTCGGTGAGGTCGGGATAGGCGGCACAGGCGTTCTGCAGAGCCCGGACGGGATGCAGGAAGGCGTGCCACTGCTGGCCGGGCCCCGGGACGTGCCAGTCATAGAGGAACAGGTCGTGGAGCAGGGCGGCGCGCTCGAGCTCCTCGAGGTGATCGGTCCAGCCCAGATGGCGGGCCATGCGGCACGCCAGGTGCGCGACAGCGATGCTGTGGAGCAGCACCGACGTGGTGCCGTGCTGCACGAACAGGGCCTCCTCGGCAAGCGGGCTCGTGTCGTAGACGTCGCGCAGCCTCTCGAAGAACACCTGGTCGGCAGCATCGTCCCCGTTGAGGGGTGCATCCACGACGCGCAGGCGCGCCAACCTCCTGTCAGCCGTGCTCACTTCGCCCGCCGCCATGCCGCAAAGCCCCTTCTCCAACAGAAACGACCTCTCGTGTCGTAAGGATAGAGGCTGCAGGCCCGTTCGTCACCGCTCAGAGCACAAACATTACGGCATTGAGAGATTCCCCACGCAGCCTTGACACAGTCTCCAGCGCACGACATGTCAACTTGAGAGTAGCTGGCTTATCCTCTGAACCAAACGCCCAACATTGGGATTACTTGTCACGCGACGAAAAATCAAAGCGAGGGGAATGGCTATGGGGCTTCCATCCAGCGTCTCATAGCTAGTCAGATCATCGCGACGAGACTCCACCTCGTCGATCAGGTGCTTTGTCATGAAGAAGATACCTTCGCCAAAGTCCATCGTATAGAGATTACGAAAGTTCCCATCGATGGACTTCAATTTGAATCTCAGATGCAGATCGTCACCAAGCAAATGGGAGGCGCATGCGCTCAGATCATCAAATGGGCCGCGACCGATAACTATGATTTCCTGGCCCACAAGATCCCTGCGAGAAAGAAACTGTCTGCCACGGGAAAGTCTGCTCCCCTTCCGAACAAGCAACGCCCCGTCCACCGATCCGACACCCATCACTTCTAGACCAAGTGATACCGCCTTGTCTCTAAGCACCGGTACAGACGAAATGTCAAACGTCAGGTTAATGTCCACCTTATCTTTGACGAGTTCGGAGAAGTAGCTCTCCTCGCCCACCGAAAGACAAAACGTATGGGGAATGTCATCTATTGTGGCCATGAGATCGGAGAGGCAGGAAGAGAACTCAAAACCCAGAAGGCGAACGGGTTGGTCCCGACAAGCCTCCCGCCATTTCGACATCTCCCTATCAAAAACAGCCAGGATCTCTTGGGCTGACTCGAGCAAATGGACACCAGCATTCGTAAGACGCAAAGGCCGGTCGCGCAATGCGAGCTTCGTCCCAAGCTCGCGCTCGAGAGATGCCATATGCTTACTCAATGTGGACTGGGTGAGATGCAGTTCCGCGGCGGCCTTCGTGAAGTTCAGGCATTTGGCAAGAGAAACGAATTCCCTCAGCACTTCGATGCGCATTCTCCACCCCCGTAGGCCAAGCCACTCCAACGCACCGCGAATGTCTCACCCACCCGGCTTTTCGCGTTCGCCACCCGTATATGGGAAGTAGCATATTGATTCAAGAATGGAATAGTCTGAGCCAGATCAGAATTTCACCTATTCCCCACGACCGTCTTAAGCTGGACATGCCCTAAGCCCGTAGGACAAGGGGCCATTTAACCACCTGGCAAAGAAGGGGAATGAACAAAATGACCGAGACAGTGAACAGAAGGGACTTTCTAAAGAGCGCCGGCATCGCGGCGAGTGCGGCCGCCACGGGAGGCTTAACAGCCATGGCAAGTGCAGAAGAATCCCAACAGACCGCGCCCCCTGCCTGGGATGCAACATTGCCACAGGAGTGGGACCGCGAGGTCGAGGCGCTTGTGCTCGGTCTTGGGATCGCCGGCTCGTGCGCACTTGTCGAGGCGTTCGATCTGGGACTCAACGTCCTCGGCGTGAACGCGGCGAGCTCTGTCATCGACTGTTCGTGCACGAGAAGCGGGGGGTGGTTCTGCGGCGTCGGCGCACGCATCCAGAAGGCCGACGGAATCGAGGATGACATCGAGACGTTCGTGGACGACATTCGTATGGATGGCGGTGACGCCGGCGATCCTGATCTCATTCGCGTCTGGGGTGAGCTGAGCGGTGAAACCATTGACTGGCTCCAAGACCTGGGCTGCGATGTCGTTGAAACAACATACGACGCGCGGGTAACCGCCGGCTCCGAGTCTCACTCCGTTGCAAGAGACTATGTCACCTACCCAGAAGGTAGCGGACTTGGATGGATGCAGGGAATGGATAACGCCATCTCCGAGCGCGGGATCGATGTTCTCTACGACACCAAGGCAACGAAGCTGTACCGCGATGCGGCAGGTACCGTCGTCGGCGCGCACATCGAGGCGATGGACGACTCATTCGCCCAGGACATCCGCGCCACAAAGGGCGTCATCATGACTGTGGGCGGACTCGGCCGCAACCTTGACGCGCACAAGGAGTACACCCCCTCAATGCGCAGCGTTGTCGAAGATGCCGAGGGGGTGCTCTTCTCCTGTTCAGTCAACTGCCTCGGCATCGGATACCAGATGATCCGAGACATCGACGGCTATCTGTTTAACTCTCCGCCCACGCAGGGACACACGCCTCGCCTGAACGATGAGGGCGACTCCTATTCTGGATGTCTGACGTTCATCGTGGCACATGATTCAGGCCTCATCGAAGTCAATCTGGACGGCAAGCGCTTCAACGACGAGACCAGCTTCGAGGATAACTACAATAAGAAGCTTGTGCAAAAGCAGCCCAAAATGATCTCTGTTTTTGTTTTTGACTCTGCCAGCATGCAAACAGAGAGCGGGCAAACGTATCTGGCACCAATGGTGGATACGGTCATGGGCGCCGGTTGCGACTCCGTTCAGCAAGCCAACACGCTTGAGGAACTCGCTAAAGCATGCGGCCTGCCCGCAGACACCCTAATCAGCACGATCGAAGACTACAACGAGCATGTTGACTCCGGCGAGGTCGACGAGTTTGGGCGGAGCATCTTCCCGGCAAAGATCGAAACACCCCCGTACTACGCAGCGATTACAAACATCAACCTTGGAATATCAAAAGGCGGGGCGAAAATCGACACCAATGCTCAGGTAATCGACACCAAGGGTAATCCAATTCCCGGACTGTATGCGGCAGGTGAGATGGCGTTCGCCCAGCTCCATGGCGATGCTCGCACGCATATCGTAGGCGGGCCCAATAGCTCCGCCGCCGTCTTTGGGCGTATCGCCGCACGCAGCATAGCCAACAGCTGAAGCGCCATGCGATAGATAAGCCTCGCGTTTTACTCACATCAACGGCACCTTTCGTTTCGCAAGGGTAGGTGCCGTTGATGCACACGGAATGACAGGCCCGCAGGCCACGCGAGCAGCAGACGTCATCCGCGAAAAACAGCCAAGCAACCTGTGGCATCACGCAGAAAAATCGTCTTAGGCACGAGAACGGACGGGCACTCCGCGGGCATCATCTCGCAGGATGCCCGTCCCTAGCGACAGGTCACATATCGCCTAGACAGGAAACCCTACTTCACGCTGGAGAGGGCCTCGTTCACGGATGGCCTGGAAGGTCATACTGGCCCGGCGACGGCGTCGATGCCTTGGGTCTCAGCGTTGTCGCCGACCTCCACCACACCCGTGATCTTGCGCCCTCAACCGTCATGGGCGCGCCGCCACCATGCCCATGCCGGCGCCCTCGTAGGTGCCGCCGGTGACGGCCGAGGTGTCGGTGGCCGCCTCGAATACCGCAGAGTCGGCCACCGCGCCGTCCTCGGTGGTCTGGCTGTTAGAGGCAGGCAGAGCGGGACCGGTGTCGTACACGTCACCCACGGCGTTCTCGGCCAAGATCATGCCCGGTGCCGCGCAGGCCATTAGGCAGGCGCCCGGGCCGTAGTAGAAGTCGCCGAGCCAGCCCGTCGGGCAGTTGTCGGCCGCGAATAGATGTGGGATAGGGCTGCCCTGTAGTCGATAGCGTGACACGCTGGTCGATGATCATGCCGCCGAAGGCGTCCGTGGTACCCTGGATAATCTTATAGGCGTAGTACGGCGCCTTGATGCCGTCCATGACCGAGTCGCGGCCGAACTCCAGGGCGACGCCGTCATCGCAGGACCTTTGCCAGCAGTCGAGCGTGTCCCGGGCGGTCTAGGCAAGTGCGCCATGGCTTCGGTCGGCGGGGCGGCGTCCTTGCCGATGTTGGCCTTGACCGACTTGATAACGCTGTTCTTGTGCTACCAGTAGTGGCAGAGGCTCACGTGCTTGGCCACAACCTCGTTGTGGTCGATGCCGCACGTGCACCAGATAACGCCTTTCTCCGCCTTGTAGCAGCAGGTGCCATCCAGGCACTTTACGCCAATGACAACGCCCTGCTCGTCGGCCACGAACTCGACAATCTCCTTTTGAGGATGACATTGTATGAGACAGCCTGCCCTGTGTGTCCCTCACCGTGCAAGTGGATTCTGGATCGCCCCGAAGGTCGTTGAAGAGAAGGTCACGATGGCAGGCACCCCCACCCAACACACAGCGCCACCCTGGCAGCTGCCCCTTACATACGCTGGAACCGTCGCACGCGACCTGAATCTCGCTGGCCATCCTAGCCCTAGCGACGAGCTACATGCACGTGAGGTTCCCTACGGCAGCGCCCTGCCGGAGCTGTGCGCCCTGCGGGCATCCGCTGACCCGTTGCAGTCCCCGTACGCCGTGCTTGGCTACGCCTGCGTCATCCTCATCGCCGCCCGCCAGTCAGGGGGCGTCCACGCGCTGCCTGTCTCGCACAACACCGTCAAAAGCCACATGCGTCACATCCACCGCAAGCTCGGCGTCCACTCCCAGCAGGAGCCCATCGCCCTGATGGTCTCAATCCCCTCGGCCCCTACCTGGCCGGCACGATGACGGGGCGCTCGGCGGCATCGGGGCCCCAGGGCACGGCTCGCTCCATGCGCACCTCGTCGCCGTCCACCGCAAGCTCGAGGGTGTAGCCCAGGGCGTTGGGCACGTCGATGTCGAGCCAGGCGCGGTCCGGCAGGCCAGCCATACCCGCCAGAAGGGCGCGCGAGATGGCCGAGTGGGTCACCACCGTCACGCTGCCCACCCCCTGGGCCGCCATGTCGCGCGCAAGGCGGCGCACGGCACGGCAGCCGCGATCCCGCAGGTGGGCGTAGCTCTCCAGGTGCGGGAACTCGGCCATGGCGCGACCGTCAACCCAGGCGTCGAAGAACGCCCGCGCCTGCTGCCGCTCCAGCACGCGCCCTTCCATCTCGCCGAACTCCACCTCATGGAACTCGTCGATGGTGCCGTCGAGGGTCGCAAGGCCGTCGAGGGCGAGGTGGAAGGTCTGCAGGCAGCGCGTGAGCGGCGAGCTGAAGTAGCGCTCCGAGATCGCACACGCCTCGTAGACGCCCCGGGCGCGGTAGTCGCGCACCATCTGCTCGCCCTGCGGGGCGAGCGGCACGTCGGCCGTGCCGCTGAACTCGCGGCGGGCGTTGCCCATGGAGAAGGCGTGGCGCAGCAGCACCATCCTAAGCCCGGCCATGGCAGGCCCCCTCACGCGGGCGCACCTCAAACGACGGCAGTCCGCCGCCCTGCGGAGCGTCGCTCGCGAGCAGCACCTCGCCGACCGCGCCCGCGTCCAGGCGGTCGATCACCCAGCGCCTCAGCCGCCCCACGTCGCCGTAGATGGGCAGGTGGCTCAGCACGAGCGTGCCCGGACGGGCCGCGTTCGCCAGCGTGGCCACGTCCTCGCAGCTCATGTGCCCCATGGCCGAGCCGTCGTACCCTTCGTAGAGGCTGCATTCGCAGACCAGGGCGTCGGCGCCGCGGCAGAAGTCCACGAGGCCCTCGGTCAGCGCGCCGTCGGCCGTGTAGACCAGCGTCGCGCCGTCCGCGGCGCTCACGCGCGCGGCGAGGCAGGGCACGGGGTGGCTAGTGCGCATGAACTCCAGGGCAAGGCCGCCCACCTCCACGCGCGAGCCCTCGTCCACCGCCACGGCGCGCGAGGCCCCCTCCATGGACAGACGCGAGAAGTCAGGCTCGAACCGCTCCGAGCCGCCCAGGGCGTAGAACGTGACGTCGCCCAGGTCCTCGCCCACCTTGCGCTGCACGAGGCGGGCGAACATGAGCGCACCGGCGTCGCTCACATGGTCGTAGTGGTAGTGGCTCACGAACACGTGGTCGATCGCCCCCAGGGGGCAGGCACGCTGGACCGACCCGGCGACACCCGACCCGCAGTCGAGCAAGACGCGCGCGCCATCGTGCTCCACCAGGTATCCCGAGCATGCGCCCGCCGCGCGCGGGGAACCTCCCCAGCATCCGGCTATCGTCACCTTCACAGGCACCACTTCGCTTTCTGATGTAACCTCACGCCAGCCGGCCGCGCCGGCGGACGCCCACGCCCGTCGTCAGTCGTATGCCGCCGCGATCAGCCGACGGGTGTACTCCTGCCGCGGACGGGCGAGAAGCTCGTCGGCAGGCCCCACCTCGACCTGGCGGCCGCCGTGCATCACCAGGATGTCATCGGCCATGTACCCCACGACGCCGATGTCGTGCGAGATGAACAAAAGCGCCGTCCCCAGCTCGGCCTGCAGGTCGCGCAGCAGGTTGAGGATCTGGGCCTGGACCGACACGTCGAGGGCCGACGTGCACTCGTCGCAGATCACCACCTCGGGCTCCACCAGAAGCGCGCGGGCGATGGCCACGCGCTGGCACTGCCCCCCCGAAAGCTCGTGGGCCCGCCTGTCAAGGACCGCGCGCGGCAGCCCCACGCGCTCGAGCATGGCCTCGCTGCGCCGCGCGATATCGTCGCGGCCGAGGTCGCGACGCAGCATGCGCTGCGGGTCGGCGAGCGCCCTGCGGACGGTGAAGCTTGGGTTGATCGACGCCGCCGGGTCCTGGAACACGAACTGCACGGCCCGGCGATACGCGCGTCGGCGGCGACGGTCGAGCCCGCCCACCTCGCTTCCGCGATACAGGACGGCGCCCGAGGTCGGCCTCAGCAGCCCGCCTACGATCTCGCCCAGGGTCGACTTTCCCGAGCCCGACTCGCCCACCACGCCCAGGGTGCGACCCGCCTCCAAAGACAGGCTCACGCCGTCGACGACAACCACGCCGCCCGCCCCGCGCGGCGAGCCCGAGCCGAACACGTGCCGTATGTCACGCGCCTCGAGAAGGGCCATCGCCCCCCACCCCCTCCCATGCGTGGACGCAGGCCACCTGGTGCCCCTCGTCGCCCACCAGCGGGACCTGCCCCGAGCAGCGCGCCTCGGCGAGCGGGCAGCGCGGCGCGAACAGGCACCCCTGCGCGTCGCGGCCGGCCTCGGGCATCACCCCGCAGATGTCGGGGAGGCGCTCGTCGCGCGCATGGCCCACGCGCGGGACCGCCTCGATCAGGGCGCGGGTGTAGGGATGCCCGGGACGCTCGAACACCTCGCCCGCGCGTCCGCGCTCCACGACGCGCCCCGCGTACATCACGACGACCTCGTCGCAGCACGAGCGCAGCATCGACAGCCCGTGGGAGACCACGACCAGGGCGACGCCGCGCTCGCGGGCCATGCCCACGAGCAGGTCGACGACCTGGCGCGCCACCACGCAGTCCAGCGCGGCGGTCGGCTCGTCCGCGACGACCAGGGCGGGCTCGCCCATCAGCGCCATGGCGATGTTCACGCGCTGGCGCATGCCCCCGGAGAGCTGCGACGGATAGCTCCCGAGCACGCGCCCGGGGTCGGCGATGCCGATCCGCCCCAGCAGCTCGCAGGCGCGCGCAAGCGCCTCCCGACGGCTGCGGTCGGGGCGGTGGGCGAGATAGCCGTCGACCATCTGGTCGCGCACGCGCATGAGGGGGTGCAGGTACTCCACGGTGTTCTGGGCAACGAACCCCACGCTCGTGCCGAGCAGCCGGGCGCGTTGCCTGGCGGACACGCCGGCCAGCGGCCGCCCCGCCAGCGTGAGCTCCCGGGCGTCCCAGGCCAGACCCCTTGGCAGCAGGCCCAGGCATGCGCGCATGGTGAGCGTCTTGCCCGAGCCCGACTCGCCCACCACGCCCACGACCTCGCCGGGGCGTACGGCAAGATCCGCGCGCCACACGAGCACGCGACCGAGCGCATCGCGGATCGTGAGGTCGCGAGCGCTCAGCACGCGCTCCGGACGGCCGGCAGCCGCGGCCCCCGCCCCCGTCATCGTGCACCTCGCCATATCAGGCGGTCGTTCAGGCCGTCCCCCAGCAGGCTGAACCCCAGGGCCGCCACGAGCAGCGCCGCCCCGGGCGCGACGGCCAGGCAGGGGTAGGTCAGCACGTACTGCAGCGCCTCGTTGAGCATCAGGCCCCAGCTGGTCGCGGGGGGCTGCACGCCCAGGCCCAAAAAGCTCAGCGACGCCTCGAGCAGCATGGCGCCCGCCACGCTCGAGGTGAACTGCGTCGCCAGGCGGGGCATGACGTTGGGCAGGATCTGCCTGGCGACGATCCCGCCAGCCGAGCACCCGTAGCTGCGCGCCGCCTTGACGTAGAGCGACGAGCGCGCCTCCAGGACCAGGGACTGCACGAGACGCGCAAACGTGGGCACGGTGAACACCGCGATGGCCACCAGGGCGCTCGCAAGGCCCCGCCCCATGACGAGGACGAGCATGAGCGCGAGCAGTATGCCGGGAAACGCCATGAGGCCGTCGACCACGCGCATGACCACGCCGCGCACCACGCGGTTGCCCATCGCCGCGACGGCGCCCACAACGGTGCCCACGAGCGCACCGGCGGCGACCGATCCCAGGCCCACGAGCAGCGCCACCTGACTTGCCACCATGGTGCGCGACAGGATGTCACGGCCAAACTGGTCGGTTCCCAGCAGGTGCGCCGCGCTCGGGGCGGCGAAGCGCTCCCGGGGCGCCATGGCGTCGGGGTCGCAGGGCGTCCAGAACAGCGACACCACGCACACGGCGAGGGTCAGCGCGCACAGGACGGCCCCGAGCACCAGGAGAACCCCGGGCCTGTCGCGCCGTGCCGACGCGGGCGCGCCAGCGTCCGGGCGGCCGTCCGAAGTGACGACGACGGCCTCAATGCCGCCTCGGAGCTCCCCGTCCACGCCAAGAGGTGGCCTGCTCATGACTCACCTCCCACGTTCTCGCGCCTGATGGCGGGGTCTGCCAGCATCACCAGAACGTCGGTGATAAACGTCACGAGCACCACGGCAGCGGTGACGAACAGCACGATGCCCTGCACGAGCATCACGTCGCGCTGCTCGACGGCGGTGAGCAGAAGGCGCCCCAGGCCCGACAGGGCAAAGACGCTCTCGATGACTGCGGTGCCGCCCAGCAGCTTGGCCAGCTGCATGCCGCTCACCGTGAGCGGGGCGACCAGGGCGCCGCGCAGCGCGTAGCCGAACACGGCGCGCGCCCGCGGCAGGCCCTTGACCTGCGTGGAGAGCATGTAGTCGCGCGACAGCGACGAGAGCACCGAGGAGCGCACGATGCGCGTAAGCACGCCGCACTCCCCCGCCGCCAGCGCGATGGCCGGCAGGGTGAGGCTGCGCAGCGACTGGCCCAGTCCCCCAGAGAGTGGGACATAGCCGCTCACGGGGAACCACCCCAGGTGCGCGGCGAAGGCCAGCATGAGCAGGATGCCCAGCCAGAATGCCGGCATGGCGCTGCCCAGCTGCACCACCGTGCGGGCGATCACGTCCACCGCCGAGCCGGGGCGCAGCGCCGCTGCGACGCCAAGGGGAAGCGAGACGACCAGCGCGATCGCCATCGAGTATGCCGCGAGCGTCACGGTGAGGGGCAGGGTGGGGGCGATGACCTGCCACACGTCGGCCCCGTACATCGACGAGGTGCCCCACTCGCCCGCGAGCACCCCGCCGATCCAGGACAGGTACTGCTCGGGAAGCGGGCGGTCCGTCCCCATGGCGGCGCGCATCTCGGCAAGACGCTCAGGCGTGGCGTCGGTGCCCAGAGCCAGCGTCGCCGCATCCCCGGGGATGACGTGCAGCGCCGTGAACGTCAGGAGCGACACCACGAGCAGCACCGCGAGCGCCCCTCCCAGCCTCTTTGCAATGACACGAACCATGCGCGCTACCTCACCGACGCCAGCGCGGCCCTACGCGGACAGCGTGACGTCCCTGAACCTGTAGATGTCGATCGGGTAGACTGTGAAGCCCGAGACGGCCGGCGTCGTCACGAACGTCGTGAGCGGGTCCTGGATGTACAGGGCCGGCACGTCCTTGGCCAGGATCTCCTGGATGTCCCGCACCAGCTCCGTGCGCCTGTCGGCGTCCTGCTCGCCCAGATAGCCCGAGAGCAGGTCGTCGACCTCGGGGTTGCTATAGTTGAAGTAGTTCTCCGCGCTCGAGGAGTCATAGCGGGCCAGCAGCACGTAGGGGTCGAGGCGCCCGGTGTGCCCCACGACGGTCAGGTCGTAGTTGCGGGCGGTGTAGACGTCCTCGAGCCAGGTTGCCCACTCGACGATCTCGATGTCGCAGGTGATGCCCACCTGCGAGAGGGAGTCGGCGATGAGCTGGCCGGCGTCGACGTAGGACGGGTAGCTCTCCGGAAGCCTCATCCTGAGGGTGAGGCCCTGCGCGTGGCCGGCGTCGGCAAGCAGCTGTCGGGCGGCGTCGGGGTCATAGGGGTAGAGGTCGTTGGTGTCCACGTACTCGGGGAGTATCGTGGGGTAGTGCGAGCCGATCTTCTCGCCGTAGCCCCACCACACGGTGTCGATGAGCAGCTGCTTGTCGACGGCGTGGTTGATCGCCTGGCGGACACGCGCGTCAGCCAGGGCCTCGTTCGCCAGGTTCATCGCCATGAGCTGCACGCCATTCTGAGGCTGCTGCACAAGGATGAAGTTCGAGTCGCCCTCGAAGGTTGCGACCTGGTCGGCCGAGAGCAGCGCCATGTCGATCTCGCCCGCGCGCATCGACGTGACCCGCGAGGTGGCGTCGGGCAGGACGCGCAGGCTCACCGCTGACACGTGGGGCGCCTCCCCCCAGAACGAGGGGTTGGCCTGCAGGACGAGCGACTGCTGGGGTAGCCACTCCCGCAGCACGTAGGCGCCCGTGCCCACCGGCTGGTTGCGCAGTGTGTCGGCGACCGTGACGTCGACGACCGCGGCCCAGGGGTAGGCGAAGCTCGTGAGGGCGGCGACGTTGAGCTCCTCGGTGTGGGCGACGACCGTCGTGGCGTCGGGCGCCTCCAGGGTGATGCCGGCGTAGTCGGCCGCACGCGGGCTCTTGTCGGCCTTCAGACGGTCGAACGAGGCGATGACGGCGGCGGCGTCGCACGGGTTGCCGTTCGAGAAGCTCACGTTCTCGCGCAGCTTGAAGGTTATGGTGAGGCCGTCGTCGGAGACCTCCCACGACTCGGCGAGCCCGGGCTGGACCTCGCCGGAGGCGTTCACCTCGAGCAGGGTGTCGTAGATGTTGCTCGTGACCTGGAAGGTGCTTGCGGCCGTGGTGCGCTGGGGGTCCAGGCCGTCGGGGTCGACCTCGATGGCCATGCGCAGCTCCGGGCCGTCGGCCGCCTCGTCGGCACAGGCGCGGCCGACATGCTGCACGCCGGCCTGCAGGGTCGACAGTACGGCGACGCCCAGCCCGATCGCGGCGCGCCTGGTGAGGCCGGCTCGAGCATGGGACGCACTGCGGACGTTCGTCATAGTGTGACGCACCTTTCTCCCGTGCGCACGGCCCGGGGCGGCCGTGCTCGTCATAACGCCGAAGCGGCGCCGCTTGTCTGGCGTGCGCCGCTTCAGTCTAGCAGTGGCGTGTGTGCATGCCTTGCGCGTTTCGTCAAGAACCCGTCAGCTCGCTAGCCAGCAGCTTCGCCGGCGGCCGCCTTCTTCGGGGAGGGGGCCTTCTTCGCGCCCGCCCGCTTTGTCCCGGCCCCCTTGGATCCCCCCGCCTTGGCCGCGGCGTCGGTGCTGGAGGCCGCGCGCCCCTTGCCGCGCGAGGCGGCCTTGGCGGCCTTCTCCTCCTCGGCCCTGGCCTTGCCCGGGCAGTCCATGTTCACGCAGATGCGCCAGGGGCCGCGGCTGGTGGTGATCTCCACCACAGGCGCCCCGCAGTCGGGGCACGTCTCGCCCGTGGCCTTGAGCTTGCCACGCTGCGGAAGCGGGTAGCTCGTGCCGCACTCGTCGTAGTTGGTGCAGCGGATGAAGCGCTTGAGCGTGCGGTCGCTGCGGTGCGCCACGAGCCGGCCCTGCCGCCCCTGAGCGCTGCAGGCGGGGCACTCCCCCACGTCCACGTCGGGCTCGGCGTTGGTGGGACAGGCCGGGTCCACGCACACCGTGTAGGGCTTGGAGCGGAAGGGCTTCACCTTGATCTGCGGGCAGCCGCAGGTGGGGCAGGGCTCCTCGACCGGCTCGATCTTGCCCTTGGGCAGCGGGTAGGTCACGTCGCACTCGGGCCACGCCGAGCAGCCGATGAAGCTCGAGCGCGTCTTGGCCGACTGCTTGACCAAAAGGTCGGCACCGCACTTGGGGCACACGCCGATCTTCGCGTCGGCGGTCACCGCGTCACTGATGGCCTCGCCCAGGTCGTCCTTGTGCTCGATGAGCCCCTCGAGGAGCCCGGCGAGCAGCTCACGGGAGTGGGTCACGACCTCGTCCTGGGACTTCTTGCCCTCGCTCACGCTGGTCATGTCGCCCTCGAGCTCGCTGGTCATGTCGGGCGTGGTGATGTGCTCTGCGTACTGGTGCAGCGCGTCGATGATGGCGATGCCCAGCTGGCTGGGCTCGATGGGGTCGTTCTTGAGGTACTTGACCTCGTAGAGGCGCTCGATGATGCTCGCGCGGGTGGACTTGGTGCCCAGGCCCAGCCGCTCCATCTCCTGGACGAGCTTGCCCTGGCTGTAGCGGGCGGGCGGCTCGGTCTGCTTGGCCTCCAGGTCAACGCCGCGCACGTCCACCACGTCGCCCACCGCAAGCGCCGGCAGCTCCTCGTCCTTCTTGGAGCCATAGGGGTAGATCTCACGGTAGCCGGCCTTCACCAGCACGTCGCCGCTGGCCACGAACGGCTCGCCACCCACCTCGATGGTCACCTTGGTGCCTTCGATGACCGGCTGCTCGGAGAGCGTGGCCAGAAAGCGCCGCGCGATGAGGTTGTAGAGCTTCCACTCCTCGGGCTTGAGCTTGTCGGGGTTGCCCGCGCCCGTGGGGTAGATGGGCGGGTGGTCGGTGGTCTCCTGCTTGCCGCGCGTGGCCTTGAGCGGGCCGGCGGCCAGCAGCTTGCGGCAGTACGGCTCGTACTGGGGCACAGCCGCAAGGGTCTTGACCGTGTCGGCCAGATCGAGCGTGGCGGGGTAGACGGTGTTGTCGACGCGCGGGTAGGAGATGAGGCCGCTCATGTACAGCGACTCGGCGATGCGCATGGTGCGCGCCGGCGACAGGCCCTCGGCCGCGGCGGCTGCCTGCAGGCTCGTGGTGTTGAACGGCGTCTGGATCACGCCGCGGCGCGACTTCTTGGTGACGTCGGTCACCCTGCCCGTGCCGGCGGCGCGTGCTGCCTCGAAGGCCCGCTGCGCGGCGGGTTGCTCCTTGAAGCGCGCGGTGGCGTGGGTGGCCTTGAACTCCTCGCCGGAGGCGGTGGCCATCTGGGCGTGAATGACCCAGTAGTCCTCGGGGACGAACGCCTGGCGCTCCTTCTCGCGCTGGGCCACCAGGGCGAGCGTCGGCGTCTGCACGCGGCCCGCGCTGCGTACGTTGCCCAGCCCGCCGAACTTGGCCATCGTGAGGTAGCGCGTGAGCACCGCGCCCCAGATCAGGTCGATGAACTGGCGCGACTCGCCGGCCGCGGCAAGGTCGTTGTCGACCTCGACGAGGTTCTCGGGCGCGAAGGCGTGTTCGAGCTCGGCCTTGGTGAACGAGGAGTAGCGGGCGCGCGCGATGGGCGCGTCGGGGTTCACCTCGCGCACCATGTCCACCGCGTCGCTACCGATGAGCTCGCCCTCGCGGTCGAAGTCGGTGGCGATGATGATCGAGTCCGCCTTCTTGGCGAGGTTCTTGAGCGTGCGGATGATCTCCTTCTCGGCGGGCACCTTCTCCACGGGCGCCCACACCAGGTAGGGCAGGCTCGGCACCTTCCATCCCTTGATGTCCACGCCGTCCTTGGTGAACGGCTTGCGCGGTTTGTCGTAAGGGGGCTTGGGCAGCGAGTCGGGCAGGGCGGCGGGCGTCATCTCGCCGTTCTCGTCGACGCCGAACCATCCCTGACCCGCCGTCCAGCGCAGCTCGCGCGGGAAGTCGACCGCCAGGATGTGGCCGCGCAGGCCCATGGCGACCCACTCCTCGCCGTCACGCGTGAAGCGGCATACGGGGGTGTTGTAGACCTTGTCCTTCTTGACGCCGTGGCCGAGCTCCTTGGCGATGTTCTCGGCGGCGTTGCTCTTCTCGGCGATTACCAACCTCATGTGGGGCTACTCCGTCTTCTGGGCCCGTGCGGCCTCGATGCGCTCGGACAGGAACTCACACCACTCATGCACGCCCTGGCCCTTGGTGGCCGAGATCTTGAACACATGGGCGCCCGGGTTGAGCTGGTCCATCTCCTGGGCAAACGCAGCCTCGTCGAAGTCGAACACCGGCAGGGTGTCGATCTTGTTGACGATGACGGCCTCGCAGCTCTGGAAGATGCCCGGGTACTTGAGCGGCTTGTCGTGACCCTCGGGCACCGACAGGATCATGGCGCGCAGGCTCTCGCCCAGGTCGAAGTCGACCGTGCAGACCAGGTTGCCCACGTTCTCGATGATGATCATGTCGATGGCGTCCAGGTCGAGGACCCCCAGCGCGCGCTTGATCATCGCGCCCTCCAGATGGCACAGGCCGCCCGTGTTGATCTGCACGGCGGCGGCACCGTGGGCCTTGACCTTCTGGGCGTCCACGTCGCTGGCGATGTCGCCCTCGATGACCGCGACGTTGTAGCGCCCGGACAGCTCGGCGATCGTGGCCAGGATGGTCGACGTCTTGCCCGAGCCGGGGCCCGACAGCAGGTTCACCACGAACACGCCGTGCTCGGCGTACAGCTGGCGCAGCTCGTCGGCCAGACGGTCGTTCTTGTCGAGGATGGGCTTGGCCACCTCTATGGTCTTCTCAGACATCCTACCTCCCTGGTATGCGACGCAAGGGGTCGTAGCCGGACGCGAGCCGGCGCAATGGTTGCATCCTAGCGCAAAACTCCGGCACGGCATACCCCTCGAGAAAGAATATAGAGACTGGGGCGCCCGTCACGCGGGCCGCTCTCCCGACTCGTCGTCGGGCGTGTCGATGTCGAACGAGATGATGTCCAGCTCGCGGCCACGCACTACCATCGTGGAAGCCGATCCGCACTTGGGGCAGCGCGCGTGCAGGCGGTCGTGGTCGAACTCCTCCCCGCAGGCCATGCACAGCGAGTGCGGCTGCACCGTCTCGACCTCCAGGGTGGCACCGCGGGTGATGTCGCCCCGCTCCTCGCACACGACGTCCCACATGAAGTCGAGCGACTCGCGCACGACCTCGGTCATCACACCCACCCGCAGGCGAACGGTGGCGATCTTCGTGGCACCGGCCTTGCGCGCCAGTGGGATGATCGTGTCGAGCACCCCGGCGACGATGGAATACTCGTGCATCTCGCGTCCCTTCCCTCGCCTCGTGCGAGGCCGTAACGAAAGCCGCCGGAACCACGGGGGCTCCGGCGGCCGTGACTTTTCGTGCTGTCAGGCAAGGCGATGCCAAGCGGTGCAGGACGGGCTAGTCGCGCTCGCGCTCCTCGTCCTCGTCGTCCTCGTCATCGTCCTCTTCGTCGTCATCCTCGAAGTAGGTGCCCTCGGCCTTCTGCTTGGCGATGCGCTTCTTGATCACGAACTGCGAGCAGAACAGCGAGATCTCGTAGAGCGAGACCAGGGCGGCGAACATGAACGCCATCGTGACGGGGCTGGCGTCGGGCGTCACCATGGCGCAGATCACGAGCAGCACCACGTAGACGGTGCGCCAGTTGGAGCGGAACGTCTTGTACGGCACCAGGTTGAACACCGTGAGGTAGAACACCACCAGCGGCAGCTCGAAGGCCAGGCCGAACGCCAGAAGCAGGCCGATCACGGCGTTGATGTAGTAGGAGGCCTCGGGCAGCACCGAGCCGATCTGCTCGGACTCGCCGGTCATCCAACCAAAGGCGGCGCCCAGCGTGAAGTTGTAGCAGAAGATGATGCCGAAGATGAACAGGAACACGCCCACAGCCAGGGTGGGGACGACCCAGCGGCGCTCGTTGGGCTTGAGGGCCGGCAGGAAGAACGCCAGCACCTCCCACAGCACCAAAGGCGAGCACACGCACAGGGCGCAGAAGATGGCCACCTTGAAGCGGATGGCGAAGCCGCCCAGCGGCGAGCTGATGACCAGACCCGTGGCGTGGGGGTCACCCAGCATCGACGACAGGGTCGTGGGGAGGTACTCCTGCACCGGCGCCAGCAGGAAGTTGATGAGCTGCGGGGTGGCGAAGTACAGGACGATGGCGGTGGAGAAGAGGGAGACCACGATGATGGTCAGCCTGCGGCGAAGCTCGCCGAGGTGATCCATCAGTGGCATACGTGCTGGTCCGATAGGCATGCGTTAGTACAGGCGTAGCGACACGGGCGGTGCTGTGCGCACCCGCTTTTTGCTAGGCGTCCGCCTGATCCCCCTTCCCGCTGGTCGTGTCCGTTGAGGCAGCCGTGACCTTGGCATCGGCCGCCGGCGTGGCGGCAGGTGCGGCGTCGAGGCTGTAGAGCTTGGCCGACTTGGAGCCGCTCTTCTTCTTGGTCGTGGTGCTGCGCGTCTTGACCGTGCTCTTGGGCGCGGACTTGGCAGCCTGCTCCTTGGCGGCGGCGAGCTGCTTCTCCGCCTCCAGGCGAGCCTTCTTCTCGGCGAAGGTCTCCGAGCGGCCGACCGGCTTCTCGGGAACCACGATCTCAGGCTGCTCCTCCTGCGTCGCGGGAGCCAGACGGCGCTCGGCCTGCGCTGAAGCCTCGGCGGCAAGGCGAGCCTTCTTCTCGGCGAAGGTCTCGGGCTTGGCCGATGTGGCGGCCGTCGTCTTCTTCTTGGGGCTCTGCTTCTTCTCGGGAGCCTTTGCAGCTTCGTTGAGCGGGTCATAGATCTCGGTCTTGACCATCTTGTTCATCTGGTCCTGCGCCTGACGGAACTGCCGCAGGGCGCGCCCGATCGTGCGGCCCATCGAGGGCAGCTTGTCCGGACCAAAGATCAAGAAGCCAAACACAAGGATGATGACAAGCTCGGTTCCACCAATTCCAAGCACGGTCAGGCCCTTCTAACTCGTCGCGTGCAGACGGTATCCCTCTTACCCAGCACGACGCGAACATAGGCATACCAACGGGAAGTTTCTTCCCACATTTTCAGCGCATGTGTCGGTCGGTGCGTCAAAGAGGCCTTCGACAACGCTCTAGCCGATAATTTCGTCCACGCCCAGCATGCCGAAGATGCGCGACACGTTGTCCTGCGCGCGAACCACGCGCAGGGCCTTGCCCGCCTCGTCGGCGCGATGGGCGGCACCGACGAGCACGCCGATGCCCGTCGAGTCGATGTAGGGCACCTCGCCCAGGTCGACCTCGATCGTCTTGACCTGCTCGTCCTCGAGCAGCCCCGCGATGCCCTCGCGCAGGGAGTCGGCGTTGCTCACGTCGACCTCGCCCTCCACGCCGAGCTTTCCCAGATCGCCCTCCACGGCCGATTGTATGTTCAGATTCATTCTCAGACCCTTCTCTATGCGCCCGTGCGGCGCAGGGCAGATATGTTACACCTTTTTCGCCCCGAGCGACAAACCCGCACCTCACGCGTGCCGGCAAAAGCGCGCCGTCGCGTTTTGCGGGCGATGCGCTACTGGCCGCTCGCCGAGCTCACCACCCCGTCCTCGTCGGCGCTCAGGCCATCGGCCGCGCCGTCCGACCCGTCAAGGGCCGCGCTCACGGAGGTGGCCGACCCGTCGGCGCCCAGCGACGAGGCCTCGGCCGCAGCCGAGGTGTCAGCCGCCGAGGACGCGTCGGTTGCAGCCGAGCTGGAGCTCGCGGCGTCCAGGCTGCTCGAGGCGCTGTTGGCGGCCTCGATGGCGTCCATGATGGCTAGGCGCAGCTGCGCGTAGGTGGAGACGTTGTACGACTCCACCTCGTCGGCCGCGATGGCCTGGTTGTAGGCGTTGCGCGCCTCGTCGTTCATGCCCTGGTCCTCGTAGAAGATGCCCAGGTTGGCCCAGGCGGGCGAGAAGTCGGGGTTGGTCAGAACGAAGGACTCGAGCTCGGAGATGGCGCCCTGCTCGTCACCGGAGTAGTACAGGCAGATCGCGCGGTCGACGCTCACGGCGTTGGAGGTGGGGTCCTGCTCGAGGTACTGGTCATAGTACTCGACGGCCTGGGCGAAGACCTCCTTGACGTGGTCCTCGTTGTCGGAGACGTCGCTGGCCTGCTGCAGGTCCACGCCCCAGTCCATGTACGCGTTGCCCAGGTTGGCCACCGCGGCCAGGCTCGCGCCGCTCGAGGCGGAGGCCAGGCGCTCGTCGAGCGAGTCGATCAGCGTCTGGTAGTCCGCGTCGACGTCGGCCACCGTCTGGGTGGTGGAGCTTTCGTCCTGCTCGCTGGTGTCCGACGTGGACTGGCCGCCGGTGCTGCAGCTGCTGAAGAACGGCAGGCACAGCGAGACCACGAGGATCACGGCGAAGACGATGATGACGACCTTCTGGAACGTCGTGGTGTTGTTCTTGTCAAAAGCCATGTGTAAGACACCCTCCCGCTACTGCGCATCGCTCGACGAGGAGGCCTGGGCGGCCGCCATCTGCTCGCGATACGCCTCGATCGCCTCTTCGTTGTACGTGCCGTCCTCGTTTATGAACTGCGACAGGTCGGGATGTCCCTCGGGCAGGCCGGTCTGTTCGTTGAGCGATCCCTCGTCAGATGCGTCGGTCGTGCCGGCGGAGGACTGCGACGTCGTGGAGCTGCCGCTCGAGGCGTACTCGAGCATCTCGCCGTAGTCGTTGGCGATGCGCTCGCCCATGGTGTTGAGCGCCACGAAGTACCCCAGGGCAAATCCCAGGATCAGGGCGACCACGGCAATGGCGACCGCCATCGCAAACGACGGGGGCTTGCGTCCCCTGCGGGGCGTGCCCTGCTGCGCGGAGCCGCGCGGAGCGGGCCTGCCCGAGGGGGTCGCGCCCGAGGGGCGCTGCTGCGTCTTTGCCTGCGGGCGCTGCGCCTGCTCGGCGAGGAGCTCGTCCTCTTCCTCGAAGAACTGGTCAGAACCTGAACTCATCGGTCGTGTCTCTCCTTTTTGCATAGCTGACGTACACCTTGACATATACCTTGAACGCACCTTGAACGCGATGAGGCATGACCCTCAACATCGACATGAGGGTCATGCTCGAACCCGGCCTTATGAGCGCAGGCGTGAGCGGATCTTCTCTATGTTGCCCAGGATGCCGCGCATGGCCTGGACGTCGGCGGTCAGGACCCGGGAGAACGGATCCTGCCTATCGTAGACAACCTGGCCGCCCACCATGGTCATGAGCACGTTGTCGCGGTCGGCCGTGTGCACCACCGCCGAGTAGGGGTAGTGCGTGGGCACCTGGCGGGAGTTGGACAGGTCGATGGCGATGATGTCGGCGAGCTTGCCCGCCTCAAGCGAGCCCACCTGGTCGTCCATGCCCAGGGCCGCCGCCGAGTCCAGCGTCGCCATGCGTACCATGTCCGGGCCGGTGATGAAGCCGTCCTTGCCGTTGATGGCACGCTGCACGAGCATGGTGAAGCGCATTTCCTCGATGGGGTCGATGCTGTCGGCAGCGGCGGGTGAGTCGGTGCCCAGGCCGACTTTGATGCCGGCCTTGCGCATCGCGGCGATGGGGGCGACGCCCATGCCGAGCTTGGCGTTTGCGCGGGCGCACACGCACACGCGCACGTCGCGCTCGGCCAGGGCGGCGATATCGGCCTCGTCCACCTTGACGCAGTGCACGGCCAGCACCTCGGGCACGTCCAGGATGTCCCAGTTGAGCGCGTAGCGCACCGGCGAGCAACCCGTGGGCAGCAGCGCTGTGGACTGGTGGCGCTCGATGGCGACGAACTCGTCGTTGTCAACGGCGAAGGGCGACGAGCCGTAGCGGATGAAGTCGCACTCCTCCGCCGAGCCGGCCACGTGGATGGCCACCGGCGTGCCGGTCTGGCGCGCGTAGCGGGCCACCTCGCCCAGGATCTCGGGGTGGCACACGTAGAGGCTCTCGGGCCCCAGGCCGAAGCGGAAGCGCCCCGTGGCGTCGGAGGCGCGCCACGACTCGATGTCGGCCACCGCCCGCTCCATGGTGGGGGTGATCTGCTCGCGAGAGGCGGCGCCCACCTCGCGGTAGATGATGCCGCGCAGGCCCAGGCGCGAGGCGGCCCTCAGGCTCGCGCCCGTGAGCGTGACGTCGGCCACCGTGGTGATGCCGGTGGAGATGGCCTCGTAGGCGCCCATGATGGCGGAGTCCTCCCAGTCCTGCGGGGTGAGCAGGGCCTCCTTCTCCATGACGTAGGCCTTCCAGGCGGCGTAGGGCACGTCGTTGAGGATGCCGCGCATCAGGGAGTACTCCAGGTGCGAGTGGCAGTCGACGAACCCCGGCATGAGGGCGGCCAGGCCAAAATCGCGGATTTCCTCGGTGGGATAGCGGCGACGCAGCTCGATGGCGTGCCCCACCTCGACGATGCGGTCGTCGCGCACCAAAACGGCGCCGTTCTCTATATGGGTGCTCGATACGGGGAGCACGTAGCGGGCCATCAGAAGCAAAGGAACGCACCTCCTAAGGGGTCGACGAGCAGACGGACGACAGCCAAAACGACGGCGCGGGCCGACGAAGCGGGGCCCGGCCGGAAAGGGTCAGCCTGCCGGATGCGCTGCCGGTTGCGCACAGGGGCGCGTCGCCCAGTAGACGGTGGCGACGCCGCCCGTGCAGCCATGATACCCGACGTCGGCGAATCCGACCGACTCCAACTCCCCCACGATGACATGCTGCGGAGGGAACTCACGAATCGAGCTCACCAGATAGTCGAAGCCAGGCCTGTCATGGGTGAGCGCGCCGCCCACCAGCGGGATGACGTGGCCCAGGTAGAAGTCGTAGAGCGCCCGCCACGCGGGGTTGCCCGGCGTGGAGAACTCCAGGGCGACGTAGGTGCCGCCGGGCCTCAGCACGCGCAGGGCCTCGCGCATGGAGCGAACGCGATCCGAGAAGTTGCGCAGGCCATAGGCAACCGTCAGCACGTCGAACGAGGCGTCGTCATAGGGAAGATCCATGGCGTCGGCGATTGACGTGCGCACCGGGACGCCGCGGCCCTCCCCCGCCTCGATGCGCGTCTGCGCGACGTCGAGCATCTCCTGGCAGAAGTCGGTCAGCTCGATGGAGGCCGGCGGGCAGCGCCGCGCCAGCGTGAAGGCGACGTCACCCGCCCCGCCCGCGACGTCGAGCACGCGGTCGGTGGGCGAGCACGCGGCGTGGCGCGCCACGACGTTCAGCCAGTGGCGGTAGATGCCCAGGCTCGACAGGGCGTTGAACAGTTCGTAGCGCCGCGCGATCTTGGAGAAGATGCCGCGCACGCGCTCGCCCTGCTCGTCGAGGCCGGCCTGCGCGGCGGCCTTCGTCTCGACCGCGGCGCCGGTGCCCGCGTTGGAGGAGGCGGCGCTCATCGGGCGCTCTCCTCGCCTCGCCCGCGCTGCTGGCGCGCAAGGCGGGCGCTCACGAGCCTGACGCACGTCACGAACGCCGCCAGCGCCTGGTCGAGCTCCTCGAGGGAGGGGAAGCTCGGCGCGATGCGGATGTTGGAGTCGTGCGGGTCCTGGCCGTGCGGCCAGGTCGACCCGGCGGCGGTGAGCTTGACGCCGCACTCGTCGGCCAGCCTCACGATGGCCTTCGCCGAGCCCTCGGGCCCGTCGAAGGAGACGAAGTAGCCGCCGCGCGGGTGGCTCCAGCTCGCCACGCCCAGCTCGCCCAGGCCCTCGGTCAGGCGGCGCTCCACCAGCTCGAAGCGCGGGCGCAGGATGCGGGCGTGGGCCTGCATGTGGGCGCGCAGGCCCTCGACGTCGCCGAAGAAGCGCACGTGGCGCAGCTGGTTGATCTTGTCGTGGCCGATCATCTGCACCGTGAGCGTGGCCTTGAGGTCGGCGAGGTTGTCCCTCGAGGTCGCCAGGGCGGACACGCCCGAGCCGGGAAGGGTCATCTTGGAGGTGGAGCAGAACTCGTAGACCAGATCGGGGTTGCCCGCGGCCTCGCACGCCGCCAGGATGTCGGCCAGCTCGTCATGCTCCTCGTAGAGGTGATGCTCGCAGTAGGCGTTGTCCCAGAACACGCGGAAGTCGGGGGCGGAGGGGCGCAGCGCGGCGATGCGGGAGACGACCTCGTCGGAGTACGTCACGCCCGACGGGTTGGAGTACTTGGGGACGCACCACATGCCCTTGACCGTGGGGTCGGCCACGAGCTGCTCGACGCGGTCCATGTCGGGCCCGTCCTGGCGCAGCGGCACGGCGACGAGCTCGAAGCCGAACGCCTCGGTGATGGCGAAGTGGCGATCGTAGCCGGGCACCAGGCAGATCCACTTGAGCGAGCCACCCTGCTCCTTGGCGCGCGCCATCTGCAGCATCCACGGCTCGCCGCCCATCACGCCGTGCGTCATGGCGTGCGACACCACGTCGTACATGAGGGTGAGGCTGCTCTCACCGCCGATGAAGACCTGCTCGGCCGGGGCGCCCATGATCTGCCCGAACAGCTCGCGCGCCTCGGGGATGCCCATGAGCACGCCGTAGTTGCGGCAGTCGGTGCCATCGGCAGCATGCAAGTCGGAGGCCGAGCCCACGACGTCGAGCATGGGAAGCGACAGGTCAAGCTGCTCGGAGGACGGCTTTCCGCGAGCCATGTTGAGTGCAAGGCCGCGGGCCTTGATCTGGCCGACCTCCTCCTCGAGCTGCGCAATCTGCGCGTCAAGCTCGGCTGCTTCGAGCGTCTCGTAATACGACGGCATGGCATGCCCTCCCTTGCTGTCAGCGCCGAGCCGCGCCGCCGCGTGCCCGTCGCAGATCATCCTATTGTCGCAGACCACTCTATCGCCTCTGGTTCTCGACAACACTCTTGTCTATATAGTATGAACGATGAGCGGCCCGGTGGCGGCCGAGACCCCCGCACGCGGCCTCACGGGCGCAAGGCGCACACATACCTGTTGCATTCGCCGGACGCGCAGGCGCCAGCACGCTCGCCAAAAGGGCGCGTGCGCCAAAATTTCTTTTGGATGGACAAACTTTGCGGTTGTGAGGGAGTTGTGGCACCTCTCCTTCCCCTCTTCGGCACACTTCGTGGGCGCGTGCTTCGAGAGAGACGCTAAAGGTGCAGGTAAACATAGGAGCTGGCTTGCAGTCGATCGATCACCCCGCGTCACCAACATGCGCAAGTCCCTCACAACCGTCATATCTGTCCATCGCGACAACTTTTTCGCGCGCGGGCATGTGGACAGCGCGCATATGGGCAGCGACTCGGGGATGATGGCCACTAGCCAGCCCCTCGGAAAAGCCCTCCTTCGTTCGGGCGACGGGCAGAGTGGCGTCCCTTTGGGGTAAACTGAGACGCTGCGAGCAGTCAGCACATCGAGGGCCGAGATCCCAGGCCCGCAGGCGCGAAGGAGCAGCATGACCAGCACCGACTATGACAGCACCTACTTTGGCGGCCCCATCAACGTGCCAAGCGAGGAGGGCTTCGGCGAGATCCAGAGCCTGGTGGACAGCCTGTTCGCCTCCGGCGCGACCGTCGACAGCCTGCAGCTCGTGTCGCTTGCCGAGATCAACGACGTGCACCCCGACTCCATGGAGGTCGTGAACCTGCTGCCCTCGGGCACCTACACGCGCCCGCAGCTGTGCGACCAGCTCAACTCCATCATCACGGCACACGGCTGGGGATCGCGCTACGGCACGGTGGAATAGGCCGGCATGGGCCTTGCCTACTCCCCGCCATCGCCAGCCAGCAGCGTGATGCCTCGCTCGGTGTCGCGCCCCCAGCTGGCCTGCGGGTGGCGCAGGAACTGCAGCACGCAGTACAGGTCGCCCGTGCAGCCCGAGGCATGCAGGGCGAACACCGCCCAGGCCCCCAGACACGCCGGGGCGCCGAGCGCGACGCCGGCGACGAGGCACGCCAGGCTTACCACGACCAGCGGAGCGAGCAGCACGGCAATGAACCTGCCGCGGGGAAGCTCCACGCCCGGGCAGCCCGCGTAGAGCATGCCCCTCTCGTACCCGAAGCGGACCTTCGTCCCCGCCGGCCCAAGCATCTTGAACAGGGCGGCGTGTATGAGCTCGTGCACGGACAGGCTCGCCGCGTACGCCGCAAGCGACCCTGCGGCCAGCCACAGCCAGCCGCGCCACGTCGCGGGCCCAAGGCCCAGCGCCGCCAGCGCGACAAGGCCGACAAGCCCGACCGCCGCCACGACGAGTGAGGCGTTGACGAACGCCTGTTGGGCACCCCCGTCGCCCAGCAGGTCTATGTCGTGCACGATGCGCACGGAGGCGTCCTTTCCCTCGAAGTGCGGCCAGCACGGCCGATGCGGCCCGCGCAGCCCGTAAGGCCCGCGCGACCAGCGCGGCCAAAGCGATCGATCCGCCCATGGTACTACGCAGCGCCGTCCCGCGGCAACGCAGCGCCGCCGGCCGCTCAGGCAACGCTCAGTTGTGTTGTGAATTGGTGAGAGCCGGCGCTCCCCCGCCCCGGGCTTTCGCCGGCCCGCAGGCGTTGTGCGATAATCACAGACCAGCATAGACCAGATTGCCATGCGCATCACATAAGGGAGCACCCATGTCACTCACGCCCACCGAAGTCACCGAAGCCGAGAGCACGTCGACGACGCCAGCGTCCTCGCAGGAGCAGGCGCAGGGACAGGGGCGGCCGTTGTTCCCCCGGCGCGCCATCGTGACCGCCGGCATGCCCTACGGCAACAAGGACCTGCACTTCGGCCACATCAGCGGCGTGTTCGTCCCCGCCGACTACTACGCCCGCTTCCTGCGCGACCGCATCGGGGCGTCCAACGTCCTGTTCGTCTCGGGCACTGACTGCTACGGCTCCCCCATCATGGAGGGCTTCCGCAAGAAGGTGGAGGGCGAGGGCTATACGGGCACCATCGTCGACTACGTGGAGGCCAACCACGAGCGTCAGGCCGAGGCGCTGCGCTCCTACGACATCTCGCTCGACCTGTTCGCCGGCAGCGCCCTGGACCCGGCGCGCGAGTTCCACGCACGGCTCACCGACAAGGTGATCCGCCGCCTGCACGAGCAGGGGGTCCTGTCGCTGCGCGCCACCAAGCAGTTCTACGACCCGCAGGTGGGCAGCTTCCTCAACGGCCGCCAGGTCATCGGGCACTGCCCGGTGGAGGGCTGCAAGAGCGAGAAGGCCTACGCCGACGAGTGCGACCTGGGCCACCAGTTCGAGCCCGAGGAGCTCATCAAGCCGGTGTCGCAGCTCAGCGGCTGCACCCCCGAGCTTCGCCCGGTGAGCAACTGGTACTTTGACCTGCCCGCCTACCGGGACTTCATTGCCGGCGAGGTCGCCCGCGAGCAGGCCGACCCGCGCGTGCGCCCCGTGGTGAGCGGCACCGTGGCCGAGTGGCTCATGCCGCCGGTCATTTACGTGAAGAACGACCTGCGCGAGAGCTACGAGGCCGTGGCCGCCCAGCTTCCGCCCCACACGGCGGCGCCCGTCGAGGGCAAGGAGTCCTTCTCGCTGACCTTCGCCGACTGGCAGGCGCGTGACGAGGCACATGAGACGCTCTCCCAGGCGGGCATCCGCCTGCGCACGGGCAAGACGCTTCTGCCCTTCCGCATCACCGGCAACATCGGCTGGGGCGTGGCCGCCCCAGTCATCGACGACCAGGAGGGCCTGACCACCTGGTGCTGGCCGGAGTCGCTGTGGGCGCCCATCTCCTTCACCCAGACGGCGCTTGCGGCCGACGCGCTCCAGGTCGAGGCCGGCGGCGCGCAGCGCTACGACTCCGACGACTGGCGTGACTGGTGGTGCGACGCGGACGCCGCGCAGTTCCAGTTCATCGGCCAGGACAACATCTACTTCTACTGCGTGGCCCAGCCCGCCCTGTGGGAGGCCCTGGGGTGGGGCCTGGACCAGAGCGTGCCGGTGGCCAACTACCACATCCTGTTCATGGGCAAGAAGGCGTCGAGCTCAGGTGCCATCAAGCCGCCCATGGCGCGCGACCTGCTGGACTGGTACACCCCCGAGCAGCTGCGCGCCCACTGGCTGTCGCTGGGCCTGGCGGAGAAGCCCGCGAGCTTCTCGCCCAAGCCGCTGGACCCCAAGACCAAGGACAACCCCAGCGTGCCCGACCCGGCGCTCAAGGAGTCGGCCCTTTTGACCAACGTGTTCAACCGCCTGGCCCGCTCGTGCTTCTACGGCGCGGCCAAGACCTGCGAGCTGCGCATCCCCGCAGGTGCGCCCGCCCGGGAGGTCGTCGACGAGGCGAGGGCGGCCATCCTGGAGTTCGAACGCCGCATGTACGTGCTGGACTTCCCCGGCGCCATGCGCACGGCCGAGGAGCTCATCCGCTCGGCGAACAAGCGCTGGAGCGACGCGAGCAAGGCTGCCAAGAACGCCGAGGATGACGCCGCCTACGTGGACGCCCTGCGCGACGCATTCCACTCGCTGCGTGCCGCCACCCTGCTCATGCACCCCGCCGTGCCCGAGGGCTGCGAGATGATCTGCGAGTACTTCGGCTTCGAGCCGCAGGCGTTCTTCTCCTGGGACAACGCCCTGCTCACGCTCGACGAGCTTACGGCCAAGCTGGGAGAGGTCCCCGGCGATCACCTGGTGCGGGAGCTTCCGCCGCGCACGGACTTCTTCAAGAAGCACCCGAGCCAGTTCAAGTAGGCACAAGGGGCACGGACGAGCTCAGGCGCGCGGAGAGGCGGCCGAGCATGGGCCACCACGGAAAGGACGCACGCCATGGACGCCACGGAAAAGCACGCGACGGGCACGCGCGAGAAAGCCAACGCCACGGTCAAGGCCCCTGCGGGCGGATCGGCGGCCC
>CAWVLT010000069.1:0-59648 GCA_963930185.1 Coriobacteriia bacterium
ACCGGGTTCATCGACGCCGGCGGCACCTATCACCAAAGCGAGTTCTACCGCGCGTTCACGCAGGGCGGCCTGTTCTTCCTCGACGAGCTCGACGCCAGCGCGCCCGAGGTGCTCGTGTGCCTCAACGCCGCCATCTCCAACCGCTACTTCGCGTTCCCTACGGGCTACGAGGAGGCGCATCCCGATTTTCGCGTCCTTGCCGCGGGCAACACGCTCGGCACCAACGGCAGCGCCCTCTACACGGGGCGCACGCGCCTGGATGCCGCCTCGCTCGATCGCTTCGTCGTCATCGAGGTGGGCTACGACCGACGCATCGACTTGCTGTGCGCCGGCGGCGACCGGGAGCTCGTCGCCTTCTTCGAGGCGTACCGCGCCGCCTTTGCCGAGATGGGCATGCCCGTGGTGGCCTCCTATCGCAGCGAGCGGCAGATCAAGGCCATGCAGCCGGTCATGGGCGACGAGGAGGCGCTGCGCTCGTGTTTGCTGCGCGGCCTGGGGGCCGACGAGATCCACCGCGTCACGTCGAGCCTGCCGATCCGCAGGCTTGCGTCCGGAGGCTCGAATCGCTGGGTCGACGCCCTGGCAAGAATCGAGCGGCGCGGTCTGGAGGCGGCCGGCATGGGGTGGGCCGGCGTGGCGTGCGACGGCGACGGCGGGCGCCGCGGCCCCGGTCGTGCTGGCGAGTGGTGCGACCCCGGACGTGTCGACGGGGGGCGTGCCTAGATGTGGGCGCTGGCCAACGCCGATCGCTCGATCGTGGGCGAGCACTATACCTCGGTTGGCGAGTTCTTCGGCATCCAGCGGCAGCGTCCCTTCAACGCGGCCTATCGCGAGCTGGGGGACTCAGAGATCTGCGGCGAGTTCGACACGGACGAGGAGCACGTCGCCGACCTGCGGCAGACTCACGAACTCGTGCTCGGGGGCACCCATCTGTTCGACGGGCGCTTCCGCGAGGCGTACGCGCGGCTCTTGCCTGCGCTCCTCGACCTGGAGGCGCGCGAGGAGCTGGGCCGTGCCCGCCGGGCATGGGACGTCGTGGGGACGTCGGCCAGCGTGCCGCGCGCCCTGGCCGGCTACCCCAGGGCCATAGGAAGGCGCGTGGAGCCACGCCGCGAGCGGACCGTCCGCATCTCCTACTCGCTCAGTTGTGCCTGGTCAACCCCCACGGCGGTTCGCGTGCGGGCCGGCTGCGCCCTACTTGCCATCGTGCAGCTGCTCGAGCGCAGCGGCTACCGCGTCTGCCTCTCCTGGGCGATCGCGCGCTTTGGCGAGGGTGCGACAGCACCGTCGATCTGCTGCGAGATCGAGCTCAAGCCGTTCGGTGCGCTCGTCGACCCGTACGCCTACGGCTTTCTGATCGCCGCGAGGAGCCCGCTGTTCCACGTCGGCAGCTGGTGGATGAACCGGTTTCCCGACCAGCCGTGCGCGTTTGAGGGGGAGGGCACATCGGTCACCTACGATCCCGAACGCGATGCCGCCATGCGCGCATGGATGCGCTCGCGCGGCGTGGTGTGGCTCGCCGTCTCGCAGATCGCAGGGGAGCTGGCGTGCGACCCGGCGCGCATGCTCGACTTCGTGTTCGCCGAGCAGCGGGCGATCGAGCGCGGCGAGTAAACGAAAACGGGGCGGACGACGCATCGATTCGCCGTCCGCCCCGCCTGACATTGCGCTGGTGCCCGAGGTGAGACTCGAACTCACACGGGTTGCCCCAAAGGTTTTTGAGACCTCCGCGTCTGCCATTCCGCCACTCGGGCAATGTAGCGAACATCATACTCGAAGGCATGTCGCCATGAGGCCAGATTTTCGAAAAACGTTGTCTCGCGTGAGGAAAAACCTATCTTCCGCCTGAACGCTTTCCACCTGAACGCGGACGTGCGACCACGGGCGTCTGTATGCGAGCGCCTGGCTACGGGCGTTCGCCGGCGTTTCCGCACCGCCGCCTTGACGTACTTCCCCGATCACTCGTCCTCTTCGGCCGGCTCGTCCGGCGAGGCGTGGGTGGCGCCCTTGTGGGCGACCATCACATGGCGCACGAAGTATGCCAGCGCCAACGTCACGGCGCCGATCCCGATGCCCATGCACAGAAGGTCGGACGCGGTCGCCCCGTGAATGAGCCGTCCCAGGAAGAACACCCCCATCACCACCACGATGACGCTCACAAGCTTCTCCTTGAGGTCGTCGAGCGTGTGGATGGCAAGCCAGGACGGCAGCTCGATCTCGTCATCGATGAACAGCGAGTACAGGCCGATCGACATGATGTAGAGCACGATGGACAGCAGGAAGAAGTCGGCGTACTCGATGTACTCCACTAGCATGTCCTGCATGCCGACGTTTGCCTGGGCGACCTCGATCGTGACGCGCACGGTCGACACGAGCGTGGCGATGGTCAGCGCCACGGCGGCGATGAACAGGCCGACGCTGGGGATGAACGCCATCAGGCGCGTGTAGCCCAGCAGGTGCTTGCCGAAGTTGCGCCGTCCCTCCTCCCGCTTCTTGTCGCGCCTGTTCTGATAGGCGAGCTTTCTGCTCTGCATGTCGTCCGTCCGGCCGCCCTCCCCACGGCATGAGGCCGACTCTGGCGATACGGGCACGCCCGGTGCCTCGGTGGGGCCGGCGCTGCCGCTGCCGCTGCCGGGGTCCTTGGTCACGCTCTTGTCCTGGGCCATGTGCTTTCTTCCTTTCGGCGCTTGCCTGCGGCGTTTGCTCTCGATGTTTGCCGGCGGCGCGGTGAGGTGGGGTTGCCTGTTTCATGTACTCATGTATGCCTGGGTTCGTATACCCGGACGAGGGTGGTTCGATTCCATGGCACTCGGTACTGACGCGCGCTTGCATTGGCTCAGCGCTCCGTCGATGCCGACCTGGCCCCTGCTGACCTGGCCTCTGCCGACGCTGGACCGGCGCAGCGTCGGCGTTCCGACGCCGGACCGGCCCTGCGGGCTCAGGCGTACTTTTGCCCTCTCGATGGCCGGTGTGGACCAAACGGGGAGTTCTGTGCGATGCGATGACGCTGGACTGGACAAGATGGGGAGTTCTGTGGCGACTTTTGGTCAAAAGAGGCTCTTTTGGGGGTAGCATGAAACAACATGTTTGTATCACCGCAGGTAGTGAGGTTTCAGTAAAACATACTACAACAGTAGGGTAACACAGATCTCCTCATCCTGACCAGCGCGACACAGAAGTCCCGTTCTTGACCACCCGCATCACCCGCGTCCCCTACTCTCCCTGCTCGCTCTGTTTCCTCTATGTTCCCCACCGCTTTCCCTGCTTTCGCGCTGCTGTCGCGCTGTCGCCCGCTACCGTCCGTCTGGCGGCTTTCGCTCGCATTCGCCGGCCCGTGCCGCCTTACTCCTCGTCCTCGCCTGCGAACACGTCGATGCGGAGTATCATTTCCCAGACTGACGACGAGGGCCGGGACGTGCCGGAGCGTGCGTGTCCCGAGAGAGGAGAACGACGATGATTCGCGCTGGAGTGGTTGGGGCAACGGGATACGCGGGCGCGGAGCTGGTCCGCCTACTGAGCGGGCACCCCCAGATGGAGATCGCGCGCCTGACCTCGAACAAGGAGGCGGGCAGCCGCATCTGCGAGATCTACCCCGGCCTCGTCGGGGCCTGCGACGTGGGGCTCGTCGCGCCCGACGCGGCGGATCTGGCAGATGCCTGCGACGTCGTGTTCCTCGCCGTGCCGCACAAGGCGTCGCTTTCGATGACGCCCCAGCTGGTTGCCGGCGGTGCCGCCGTGGTCGACCTCTCGGCCGACTATCGCCTCGCCGACGCGGCCGTCTACGAGCAGTGGTACCAGACGCCCCACACCTCCCGCGACCTGCTCGCGCACGCGGTGTACGGGATCCCCGAGCTCAACCGCGACGAGGTGTCCGCCCTGGCGTCGCTGTCTGCCGGCGAGCCCCGCCTGGTGGCCAACCCCGGCTGCTATCCCACGGCCACCACGCTCGCGGCCACGCCGATCCTGCGCGCCGGCATGCTCGCGGACGGCGCCACGGTCATCGTCGACGCCATCTCGGGCGTCACCGGGGCGGGCAAGTCGGCGACGGCGCGCACGCACTTCTGCTCGGCGGACGAGTCGGTCCAGGCCTACGGGGTCGGCGGGCATCGCCACCTGCCCGAGATCACGCAGAACCTCTCGCGGCTTGCCGGGTCTGCGGTCAAGGTGATCTTCACGCCGCACCTCGCCCCGCTCAAGCGCGGCATCCTTGCCACGGTGTACCTGCCGCTTGCCGGGCAGGGGGATGCGGGGGAGCTCCAGGCGCTCTACGAGGCCTGCTACGCCGGCGAGCGCTTCGTCCACGTGCTGCCCGCCGGCCAGCAGCCGGCGACCTCCAGCGTCGCGGGCTCCGAACACGCCCAGCTCTCCGTCGTGCTTGACGAGCGCACGAACGTGGCGATCGCCACCTGCGCCATCGACAACCTCGTGCGCGGGGCGGCGGGCCAGGCGCTGCAGAATGCGAACCTTCTGTGCGGCCTTCCCGAAGAAATGGGTCTTGAGGCACCATCACACTTCATTTAGTTGTATATTTCTGGCGTTATATGCAAAAACGAGCGTAAGGATGCCCTATGTCATACAAACCGCTTGTCGCAGACTGCCAAGGTGCATGCCCGGGCGAGCCCGTCGAGGGCGGCGTCTGCGCGGCGCGCGGATTCGCCACGGCCGGGCTGCACGCGGGCTTTCGCAGGAACCCCGAGCGCAGCGACCTCGCCCTGGTGTGCGCCGAGGCCCCGGTGGCGAGCGCGGGCGTGTTCACGACGAACCGCTTCTGCGCGGCGCCGGTCCAGGTCGACCGCGAGCACCTGTCGGCAAGCGGCGGACGCACGCGCGCGATCATCCTCAACTCGGCCGTCGCCAACGCCGCGACCGGCGGGCCCGGCCTTGACAACGCCCGCTCCACGGCCACCCAGCTCGCCGGGCTTTTGGGGTGCGAGTGCAGCGAGGTCCTCGTGGCGTCGACGGGCGTGATCGGCACGCAGCTGCCCATGGAGGTCATGGCAGCCGGCATGCCCCGGGTGATCGCGGCCCTCGGGTCAGACGAGGGGCACGACCTGGACGCCGCCCGCGCGATCATGACGACGGACACCAAGCCCAAGCGCGCCGCGATGCGCTACGCGGACGCCTCGGGCATCACCTACACGGTGGGGGGCATGTGCAAGGGCTCGGGCATGATCGCCCCGAACATGGCCACCATGCTGGCGGTCGTCACGACCGACGCCCCCGTGGCCCCGGCCGTCCTCGACGCCGCCCTGCACGTCGCCGCCGACGCGAGCTTCAACCGCGTCACCGTGGACGGGGACACCTCGACCAACGACTCGTGCTTCCTGCTCGCCTCCGGCGCCGCCGGCGGCGAGGAGATCGGGCAGGCCGCGGGCCCGCGCTACGAGGCGTTCCTCGCGGCGCTGACGTGGGTGTGCGACGAGCTCGCCCGCCAGATCGCCGCCGACGGCGAGGGCGCCACCCGTCTGGTGCGGGTGAGCGTGACGGGCGCGGCGACCCAGGCCGACGCCGAGCTTGCGGCGCGCACCGTGGCGAACTCGCCGCTGGTCAAGACCGCCATCGCGGGCCATGACGCCAACTGGGGCCGCATCGCGGCCGCGCTCGGCCGCAGCGGCGCTGCCTTCGCCCAGGAGAACGTCAGCATCGACATCCTGGGCCTGCCCGTGCTGCGAGGCGGCCTGCCCATTGGGTTCGACGAGGAGGAGGCGCTGCGTCGCTTCGAGGACCCGCGGGTCGACATCGTGTGCGACCTGGGCGCGGGGCAAGGGAGCTTCTCGATGTGGACCTGCGACCTCACGCACGGCTACGTCTCGATCAACGCCGACTACAGGAGCTAGGCCGCCGCAAGGACAGGCCACCGAACCGAGGAGTCATCACCCATGGACGGAGTTACCAGGGACATGCTCGACAACGACCTGGCGAGCGCCGAGGAGCGTGCGCGCGTCCTCACCCAGGCGCTGCCGTGGATCAAGGCCATGGCGGGAACCACGGTCGTCATCAAGTACGGCGGCGCCGCCATGGTGGACCCGGCGCTGCGCGCGCAGGTCATGGAGGACGTCATGCTGCTGCGCCTGGTGGGCGTGAACCCCATCATCGTGCATGGCGGCGGCAAGGACATATCGTCGCTGGTCGAGAAGCTCGGCCTGCCCGTCGAGTTCAAGGACGGCCTGCGGGTGACCACGCCCGAGGTCATGCGCGTCGTGTCGATGGTGCTGGCCGGCAAGGTCAACGAGGAACTGGTGCTCGCCCTCAACGCGCACGGGCCGCTGGCGGTGGGCATCTCGGGCGTGGGCGGCTCCATGGCGCACTGCGAGATCCCCAACCCCGACCTAGGCCGCGTGGGCAAGGTCGCCATGGTGGACACCGACCTCATCGCCACGCTGCAGGGCTCGGGGTACATCCCCGTCATCGCCAGCATCGGCGTGGGCCCCGACGGCCAGGCGGTCAACGTCAACGCCGACACGTTTGCCAGCGCCGTGGCGCAGACCTGCAAGGCGTCCAAGATCATCTTCCTCACCGACGTGGACGGCCTCTACGAGGACTTCTCGGACAAGTCCACGCTCATCGGCCGCATGACCTGCGCCGACGCCCGGGGCCTCATCGACTCGGGCAAGCTGTCCAAGGGCATGATCCCCAAGCTGCGCGCGGCCATCGACGCGCTGGACGGCGGCGTGCAGCGCGCCCACATCCTGAACGGCACCTACCCGCACAGCATCATCCTGGAGCTGTTCACCGACTCCGGAATCGGCACCATGATCACCGGCTCGGTCGACGACCTGTTCAAGCATGACGTGGCGGCGCGCATCTCGCGCCAGGCCGTGAGCTAGCGAGCTGGGCGCCTGGTTGCGCAGACCGACAAGACCACGGGCGCGCTGCCGGCTGGCGGCGCGCCCACGCGAAAGGAACGACGCACATGGGAGAGGCCTACAACACGCAGTGCCAGCTCGAGGACGCCTACGTCATGCACACCTACGGCCGCTCGCCGGTCGAGCTGGTGCGCGGGCGGGGCGTGCATCTCTATGATGACGAGGGCGCCGAGTACCTGGACTTCCTCGCCGGCATCGCCGTCTGCCCGCTGGGGCATGCCGACCCGGCGGTGACGGCTGCCATCCAGGAGCAGGCGGGCAAGCTGCTCCAGACGTCCAACTACTTCTACGGCGAGCATCGTGGCGAGGTCGCGGCCGAGCTGGCACGCCTTGCCGGCGGTGACGCCTGGGGCTGGAAGGCGTTCTTTGGCAACTCGGGCGCCGAGGCAAACGAGTGCGCCATGAAGGTGGCCAGGCGCTGGGGCGTGGGGCACAGGGGCCCCGACTGCCAGACCATCGTCACCCTGCAGGGATCCTTCCACGGCCGCACCATGGAGACGCTGGCTGCCACGGCGCAGGACTGGCTGCAGGATCCCTTCAAGCCGCTGCCGGGAGGCTTTCGCAGCATCCCGCGCAACGACTGCGCTGCCCTGGACGCCGCCATGGGGCCCGACGTGTGCGCCATCATGATGGAGCCCGTCCAGGGCGAGAGCGGCGTGTGGCCGCTCACCGACGAGTTTTTGACCCACGTGCGCAAGGTCGCTGACGAGTGGGGCTGCCTCGTGATCTTTGACGAGGTGCAGACGGGCCTGTACCGCTGCGGCAGGCCGTTCTGCTTCCAGACGGTGGGAGTAGGCGAGGCGGCTGGCGCGGCCGACGTCGACGGCGCGGCCACCAACGGTTTGGACACCAACGGCGTTGTGCCTGACATCTTCACGCTGGCCAAGGGGATCGCCAGCGGCGTGCCCTGCGGCGTGTGCCTGGCGCGCGGCGAGGCGGCTGACACCCTCAGGCCCGGCCAGCAGGGCTCGACCTTCGGCGGCGGCCCCCTCGCCATGGCGGCGGCTCAGGCGACCCTGGCGCGCCTGGCGGAGCTGCGCTTGGACGAGCACGCGGCCGAGGTGGGCGCCTACCTCATGGAACGCCTGGTCGAGGTGCCCTACGTCACCGAGGTGCGCGGCAAGGGCCTCATGGTGGGCGCCACCATCGAGGGCAGGGACGCTCACGACGTGGTGGCCCAGCTGCTCACGCAGCATCTCATCGTGGCCAACGCCTGCAGCGACACGGTGCTGCGCTTCCTGCCGCCGCTCATCATCGAGCGCGAGCACGTCGACGCGCTCGTCGGCGCGCTCGAGGCGCTGTGATCGCCGCTGCGATCGTAAGAGATGCCTAACGGTGCGCGCACCAGTTGAAGCTGACGACTGGCGGGTGTGCCATCTGAGGTTCGAAGCAATTCCAACCGGCGTCGGACGGGGCAGTGTATCGTTGCTCGTCGCGTCTTGAAACATGCGTCGGGTGGCTTTTGGGCCTTGCATCCAGTGAGGCATTGTTGTTTTCATAGCCCATATGTACACGGTTGCTCATTGTGAAGCCCCCGGATGTCACGCATACAAAAAGCGTGACATCCGGGGGCTTGCTTCTCTGTTCTAGCATTAGGATCACAAAGAGAGCCGGTAGGCACGGCTGAGGAAAGCGGCGACTAGTCATTCTATATTCAAAAATAGAATATACGTGTTATACTGATACCGAACACTTGTTCGTTTACATATAGATAGACATACCAATACTTGCATAATGCTGCTTGAGATCTGTAGCTTATAAGCTACAATTGGAGGCAAAATGATCAGCGTTAGGCAAACGGAGCAATACGAGCGATGGTTCAAGCGTCTGAAGGATCGTGAGTCTAATGAGCGTTGAGACGAGTTCTTGGGATGTCGCAGAGCATCTCGGTAGCGAGGAAGATGTCGTGGCATACCTCAATGCCGTGCTCGAGCTCGATGATCCCACCTTGTTACAGAAGGCACTTGGTGACGTGGCCCGTGCGCGCAGCATGGGCAAGCTTGCTGACGAGGTGGGCATGAGCAGGGAGAGCCTCTACCGCTCTCTCAGCTTATCAGGAAACCCGTATTTCCAAACCGTTTGCCGAGTCCTCAATGGCCTGGGCTTACGATTTGTGATTGCTCCCGCCGTGTCTGCCAGCTAGCGCCTTTTTAATCCGACAAGTCAAAACTCGATCTTGTCGAGCATCTCCTGCTTTGAGTGAACGTCGAGCTTCGTGTAGATGTGCTTGATGTGCGTGCGCGCTGTCCCCTCGGAGATGAACAGCTTCTCCTGGACGTAGGGCAGGCTACGCCCCTCGGCCAGCAATCGGAACACCTCGCTTTCCCGCTTGGTGAGTCCCGCTTGGTTCGAAAGCTCCTCAATGCGGCTGACTCGGTCGCTTCCCAGGGAATCGGGAACGCTAATCCAAAGATTGCGAAAGGCCACGAAGGACGCGGCGATAAGCAATGCTATCGTGGAGGCAAAGATGACGAACGCCACGGGCGGAAGCCCGGGGAGCATCGCGAGAATCGCGCCGCCCGCAAACGTGCCGAGCATCCAGGCGACGCTCATCATGACGTAGAATGCGACTGCCTGCAGCCGTCTGCCGCGTACCACGAGGATCCCGAGCACAAGATAGACAAGGACCATTGCCAAGTAGACGGGTGATGGCATGGAAAGCAGCTCGTCGAGCGTGCTTGCGGGAACTGCGTCTCCGCTCGCGGTGATGAGGCCACCGGTAATGCCGAAGAGCAGCATGAGCAGCGCCGCCGGCGTGAGCCATGCGCGCCAGCTCGGCCCAGGGCTCATGTCACTTGGGCCGGAATACACCTGCGCGGAGCCCTCGTGCGCGGCGCCTGCTGCCGTGCCGACGCCCGCCGTCATGCCCTGTTTTGGGCGGACACCGTAAAGAAACGCCAGGGGCGCCAGCACAACGCATGTGAGGTACAGCCAGCTTGGCACGGCGAGCAGCGCCGCCGATATGAGGTAGTACGCAACGAACGAAACCATGGCCGCCATGAGCAGCGTGCGCACGCTGTCGCAGCGGGAGAGCGTTTCGACGCGCAGGACCTGGCTGCTGTAGTAGAAGGCGGTGAAGAGCAGCGAGGCACCACATTCCAGCGTGACGATATCAGCAGGACGCTGACGACGATGCAGACGGCGGTGTGATACGAGAAGTTCTCGAGCTGAAAGCAACTGACGTCAGAGACGATCCCGGTGAATCGACTCGTATACGCCGTGGCGAGAAACCACACCCAGATCACGGCGTCGGCAAGGCCCGTTGCAAGCGCCTGCCCCCAGTTTATGTCAGAGCTGACAAGCAGCCCGCCTTTTGCCTGTGCCATCAACATCCTCCCAGCTCAGAGGCTCATCATACCTTTTGGATGAGCGTCTTGGCGCTGAAGATACCCATCGCAGGAGACGCGCCGATCCCGGGCGTGTCGTAGATTTGTGACCGTCGACGGGCGGGAGCGGGGCGCGCACCCTGGCACCTACGGGGCAGGTGCGTCTCGTTTCGTGCTCGTGACAGACACTTCCCATCTTAGCATCTGACAATGAGGAGGAACGCATGGCAGCAGGCAATCTTTCACGAAGGGATTTCGTTTCGAGCATGGGCGTGGTTGGGGCGGCAGGGGCGATCGCCGCCGCGGCAGCTGGTGGGATGACGGTTGCAGCCAGCCCGGCACGGGCGGCTGCTGTGGTCGATCCATCAGTGGCAACGTGGGATCACGAGTGCGACGTCATCATCTGCGGCGGCGGTGGCGGGCTGCTCGCCGCATGCGACGCCGCTGATGCCGGCAACGAGGTAATCCTCATCGAGAAGGCCCCCGTACTCGGCGGTGAGAGCTGCATGAACGAGGGCTGGATGAATGCCTCGGGCACCATGCTGCAGGCTGCTGAGGGTATCGAGGACTCCCCGGAGACGCAGGCAGCCGACTACGCCATAAACCAGGCTGCCAACATGGACAACATCGATCAAGAGCTGCTCAACGACTATTGCGCCAACTCCGGAGCATCCTACGAGCGCCTCGTCGAGCTGGGCTGCGAGTACATTCTGGCCCAGGACACAATCTTCTACAGTACGGTTCCTCGTGCGCACATCATCCAGCCCGACGCCTCCGCCTGGGCGAGCGTGCTTGGGGCGGCCGCCGAGCAGCGTGGCGTGCAGATCATGCTGGAGACGCCCCTCACCGACATCGTCACCGACGCGGCGGGCCAGGTCTTGGGCGTCAAGTCCGGTGACATCGCCATCAAGGCGCGCAGGGGAGTCGTTCTGGCGACGGGCGACGTCTCGGGCAACGACGTCATCAAGTCGCGCTTCCAGCGTGCCTACGGATCAATCCCCGCATGGGATCCCTTTAACACAGGCGACGGCCTCTACGCGGCTCTGGCCGCAGGCGCCGATACGTCATTTGCCCAGCTCACCTCGGTTGGCCCCAGCCTCTCCTACGAGCCAACCGGCACGGTCATGGACACCTTCCAAGTGTTCAAGGGCGCCATCATCGTCAACGAGACGGGCGCACGCTTTGCCAACGAGGATGACTACGGCGGGACGGCCTTCGCCCTTGCCAGTCAGCCCGACACCGCCGGTTGGCTCGTGTTCGACTCGCGTGTAGCCGCCATCTCCATGCGTCCCGACTGCCCCACCTCCGAGATCTACGGGCGCGTGACGGCTGGCGAGTGCGTTGAGATCGGCCTCATCTCGGGCGTGGGGCCCGCGTACCTCGATGACTACCTGGCCAACGGGATCGCCACCGAGGCGGCTTCGCTCGAGGAGCTGGCGCAGGCGTGCGGTATCGACGCGGCGGGCCTGACCGCGCAGGTGGAGACGTGGAATGCGTCGGTCACCGCGGGCGTGGACGAGGCGTTTGGCCGCATGATGACCGACGCCATGCAGTTTGGCGAGATGGTGGGCATCGAGGAAGGCCCATTCTACGCGCTCAAGATGTCCAATCCCCGCTGGGTGTGCGCCGAGGGCCCCAACCTTATGGTCAACACGGACATGAGCGTCCTCAACCCAGACGGCGAGCCGATCGAGCGCCTCTACGCCTGCGGCGCCGGCCTGGTTGCGGGCACGTGCACCCTGTACGCCAACGCCTGCGGCGACCACATGGGCATCACTGCCTGGTCGGCGCGCCGCGCTGCCGAGCGAGTGGGCGCCCTAGAGCCCTGGGAGGCGTAAGGCCACCGGGGGGACGGCCGGGACATCATATGCGGCCGCGTGGGGCGTGGCCCTGCATGCGAGGCTGCGTCCCGCGAATGGGCCATGACCAAACGATTGGGCGCTATCAAGCGAGATAAGAATAAGGACAAGGAGGACACGAATGAGCAGGAACACCGAGAACGTGTCGCGCAGGAGCTTCGTCAAGCTGGGCGCCGCCGGCGCCTCGGCGGTCGCGCTGGGCGCCATGTCTGCCGGTGCGGCGCTTGCTGACGAGGGCGCTGAAGCGTCCGACACCCAGGATGCGGCTGGCACGCCGGATGCGCAGGCCTCGACGACTGACACCATCTACATCGTCGACGTTATCCACTGCAAGCCCGGTGACGGCAAGGACATGTACGACCACTACATGGGCGACTATGTCCCAGGCGCCCAGGAGCGCGGCATGACCCTGGTCAACGCCAGCGTGAACCCGCCGATCTGGCTGACCGACGAGGTGTCGAACAACACGCTCGAGTTCGTGTGGTCGGTTCCAGGCATGATGGGTTGGGCCACGATGGTGGGGATGTCGCGCAACGGCGACCCTGCGGTTCGCGATTCGATCATCGAGTTCTGGCGCGGCGTTGACGACCGAGTGCTCTCGCGCACGCGCACCCTCTCCGCGCCCGACACGGACGTCGAGTCGCTCACCACGCTTGCGCGGCTCGGGGCGTAGCGGGAGCGAAGAACTCAGGTGGCGCGTGCGTGATCCGTCCTGAACGTCAGGACCCATGTGCGCACGCCACGGTGCCCATTACCCGCCTAGCCAAATGGAGGACAACATGTTTAGCGCTATGCATTTCATCACGTTTAACGAAGGGCTTTCCGACGCCGACAGGCAGGATCAGATCCAGGCCATCGGGGAGGCTGCCGGTGCCGTCTCGCCGGTGAACCTGGTAGCCGTGCCGCACGAGGCGACTAATGCTGGTGGTGGCGACCTCATCTGCAAACTGGGATTTGCTGATCAGGACGAGTACGAGGTCGCCAAGGCAGGGGAGGGCTGGGCTGCCCTGCATGCTATTCTTGATGACCCCCAGATCGTCTCTGGTGTTGAGTTCGGCGCCTACGGCGAGGGCGTTTACGGCGTCGACGCACCCGACGCTACCAACTGCGTGCACCGTGTGCTGATGTTTGCCGACCAGGAACGCGCCAAGCCCGAGGACGTGCAGCGCCTCAACGAGCTGTGCGCGCAGTTCCACAACTACGTGCCTGGCATGCTCAACTGGCGCGTGGCCGACATCGTGGAGTCGAGCGGCTCCAAGGACTGGGCACACATCTGGGAGCAGGACTTCGACTCGGTCGACACGTTCACGGGCATCTATATGTTCACGCCGTTTCACCCCACCTATGTGGACACCTACTTCGACACCGAGTGCCCCAACTGGACGGCCGATCCCGAACTGTGCACCATCACCTGTGACGAGGAGACGGCGTTTCTTGCCAACTACGCATAAAGCCACCTGCTGTCAGGTGACTTTTGCCGAATGCCCCCGCGTCATGTCACATGGCGTGGGGGTTTGCTTGTTAGGGCCGCGTGCGAATCTGGCGCGAAGGGACGTGCGGAGCTGTGCACGTATGGATGGAATGCAGACCAGGTGTCATCGATCGACAAAGTGAGCATGCGGAACTTTTCGATTTGCGCGCAGTCGTTGCGCACAAACGTGTTTAAAGTAGGCAGGGCGGTAGGATTGCGTGAGAGAATCCAGATCACTCGAATTCAAGCGGGATGTCACGAACATGTGTATGAGCCGCTCAGCCCAACGCGTGCAAAAGCCGCTGGGGAGATCCTAGAGGGTGTGAAGTTCAGCGGGTAAAAGCTCAGGGGAATCATTGGGGAGCTTGTCGATCGTGGCTTGGCGGTTGCCGTTGGTACGGGGCGCGGCAGAAAGTACCTGCGCGGCTAGACGCGAGTGCGTTGGCTGGCTGGTTGCGTTGCGGCTACGGTGAAGATGCGGAGTGGGCCGATAAGCCGGGTTCTGTCGTGGGACGGCCATTTATCTTGGACCGAGCGTCGCCGCCGGCCTCTTCTCAGGCAACCCGAGCGCGGGCCGGGCCAGCCCAGTGCGCTCCTATTTGCCCTTTCTCCAGATGGGGCTTGCCAAGCCGCGCCGTTGCCGACGCGCTGGTGCGCTCTTACCGCACCGTTTCAGCTTTTCTCCCGTGCCGCGGCGCGAGGCCGCATGCCGGGGGAGTCTTCTTTTCTGTGGCGCTATCCGTCGGGTTACCCCGCCCGGCCGTTAGCCGGCATCTTGCCCTGTGGAGCCCGGACTTTCCTCACCGGGATGCATCGCTGCATCCCTAGCGCGGCCGTCTGGCCCACTCCGCGAGGACGAATCTTAGCACGAGCCGATGCGCGCCCAGCCGCCGTCGCTGCACCGTGGACCCGATTGCGCCGTTTAAACGCAAAACGCGCCGGCTCGCTTCTTCGATCCCTCTGCTTGGCCTTGCTATGTAGCGAAACGCCGTCCTTTATTCGTGTGCTTTCCAACAATCAGTTACAAATGATTTCAAAACAATACTACGTGTTATGATATAGACATCATTTGATGGGAGGTTAGTAGTATGTCAACGACATCCGCAACAGTGCCTCTCGGCAATCGTGTCAATGCCGCTCTCAAGAGTAAGTTTGATGAAACCGCGGCAGATCTCGGGCTGACCCCGACCGCGGCGCTCACGGTATTCATGAAGCGCTTTGTCGCGGAGGGGGGCTTTCCGTTTGACGTTCGCAAGACGACGCCTTCAAAGGAAGAGTTCACCGCAGAGATGGAGGCTCGCTACGAGCGAATGCTTGCTGGCCATGAGACAGAGCATGACCTTATAGAGGTGTAGGCCATGCCGTATCTTTGGGATGATGAGGCATGGTCTGATTACCTGTATTGGATGGAGCAGGATAAGAAGACGCTCAAAAAGATCAACAGCCTCCTGAAGGATATTTCAAGGACGGGTGGCGTTGGAATTGGGAAAACCGAGCTCCTGAAGGGTCGCCTGCAGGGACTTCGCAGTGCGAGAATAGACGCAAAGAATAGGTTGGTGTTCTCGGTGGACGGCGACGTCGTTCGCGTGGTTTCCTGTAGGGGACATTACGAGGACAAATAAACATCCCGCATGTATGACATATGGTTTTCTGGAATACGGCACGGTGTGCCGCTGAACGCATGGCGCCTTTACACCCCAAACGAGTACACGACGATTCCGGCGATGATGAGCGCAAGGGCGCAGAGCTTGCCGCGGGTCATGCGTTCCTTGAAGATGAGCACGCCGAAGATGGTGACGTACACGTAGGCGGTGGACTCGAGCACCGGCCCCAGCGACAGGGGGATGCCCCGGTAGGCAATCACCGAGAGCAGCGTGGTTCCCACGAACAGCACGTACGCAAAGATCACCAGGGGGTTCAGGTACTCCTGGACGGGGGAGTCGTAGGTCTTCAGGGCGCTCTTCTTGAGCATGACCTGCGAGATGGCGCTGATGAGCACCGAGAGCAGCAGCACGCCGGAGTAGGCAAGCACGGTGGGGGTCATCGCGCGTCACCCGCCTCGCTGCTTGGTACGTCCAGGGTGTCGGCGACGTCTCCGCTGCGGCCGGTCGCGGTCGCCGCACCGGAGAGCTCGGCGTTCATCCGCTCCTCCAGCTCGCGCTGGCAGCGGCCGTCCTCGACGCCGAACCACACCACGCCCGCCACGATGAGGACAGCGCCGATGATCTTGGGGACGGTGATTCCCTCGCCGAACAGCAGCACGCCAAAGACGATGCCCCACACCACGGTGATGGCCTTGTTGGCGTAGGCGGTGGTGAGCGGCATGCGCTTGATGGCCTGCTGCCAGCCGATGGCGTAGATGGCCAGGATGAGCAGCACAAGGCCGTAGAACACCACGAACTGCCAGCTCAAAAAGTCATGCTCGCTGGCGAGTTTGGAGAAGATGTTCGACACCGAGTACAGCGCCAGCAACAGGTGCAGTCCCAGCAGGGAGCGGACGTTGGTGCCCATGCTACGCGCGCCCGTCTCGGGCCGTTGTGGCGGCGCCCGCACCAAAGGCCGGCGTCGCGGGTGGGCGGCGGCGCTGCGCGGGGCGCACCAGCCGGCAGGAGCCGTCCTCATTGCGGGCGTAGACGGCGGGCGGGTACTCGATGAACATCTCGGGGGTGAAACACATGGAGTATGCCCCCGCGAAGTCGATGACCACCACGTCGCCCACGGCGAGTTCCGGCGCGCCCTCGAGCACGCAGAGGCGGTCGCTCTCCATGCACGTGTAGCCGCACAGGATCTGCCGGTCGAGCGCGGGACGCGCTGACGAGGGGCGCTCCGCCGCCGAGCCGTCCGGGCACACGGTCAGCTCGTGCGTGCCGTTCGCGCTGAGCAGGTGCAGCGGGTAGGACGTCTTCTTCATCTCGTGGTCGATGTTGATGCGCGACAGCTCGCAGGTCACGAAGCGGCCGTGGTTGGTGTCCTTGCGGTCCACCACCTTGCCTGCGTAGCGGCCGGGCGTGCAGACCACCGCGCCGCCGGGCTCGACGTACAGCGCGCAGCGCGTGGGGTTCACCACCTCGCGCAGCTCGCGGGCGATGGTGGCGGCGTAGGCCTCGTAGGCACCCTCGTTTCGCTTGCCGCCGCCGTAGAAGCCGCCGCCGATGTCGATGAAGTCGGGCTCGAGGCCGTGCTCGCGCACGACCTGCGCCGCCTGGGAGGCGAGCACCTTGTAGACGCGCTGGCTGCGGCTGCGCGTGGTGACGTGCATGTGCAGGCCTGCGACGCGCACGCCTGCCGCCACGAGGTCGTCGATGACACGGTCCAGCTCGCCGTTCTCGCGGCAGAAGCCGAAGCGCCCCCCAGTCTCGCCGGTCACCGTCTCGCCGGGGCAGAAGCGCTCCACGTCAACGTTGACGCGCACACCCACGTTCACCTGCGCGCCTGCCCGCGCCCGCTCGCAGGCCCAGGCAACGTCGCCCGCCGAGTCCAGGTTGATGACCGAGCCACCCGCCAGCGCGAAGTCCAGCCAGTCGCGCGTCTTGATGGGCCCGTTGAAGATGACGTCGGCGGGGGAGAAGCCGCACGCCAGCGCCAGGTCGAACTCGTCGCCCGAGACGACCTCGGCCATGCAGCCCTGCTCGCGGGCCACCTGCAGGATCCAGGGCAGGTGGTTGGTCTTCACCGAGTAGGCCACGCGTGCCAGCGGCGACCACGCGCCGCGCAGGGCGGCCGTGAAGTCGTCGAAGTTCGCGCGCAGCTCCGGCTCGTCGAACACGTAGCACGGGGTGCCGAGCTCTGCCCAGTTGGTGGCGAGCAGCGGGATGGGATCGGTCATCGCATGCCTTCCGTGAGGTCGTCGGGTTTGTCGGCGGGCGTCGGCTTCACGAACCGCGTGTCCTGGTCGACGCCGCCCGGGCAGTTGAGCGCCGAGCGCACCTCGAACTGCGGGGCGCCGCCCACCGAGAGCGACAGGCGCCCGAGGTACTCGCCGATCAGCCCCATGAACATGAGGACCACGCCAAAGCAGACGAGCAGCGTGGCCATCAGTGAGCTCCAGCCCGCCTCGGTGACCCACCCGCACAGCCGCTCGATGATGATGACGATGGCCCAGATGATGCCGGCGGCGCCCGAGATCGCCCCCGCCACCGCGGCCAGGCGCAGGGGCACCACCGACAGACCTAGGATCGAGGACCACAGGCGGATCAGCGCCTTGAGCGTGTAGCCCGAGGTGCCGACCTCGCGCTCGAAGTGCTGGACGGGCGTGGAGGTGACGCTGCGCGTCGCGCGGAACACCAGGCCCTCGATGTAGGGGTAGGGCCCGCCGTAGCGCACCATGTTGTCACGCACGTAGTCGCGCATGACGAAGAAGCTTGTGGCGTAGACGTCCTTGGGCGAGCCGGTGAGCACGTGCGAGGTCCACTCGGCGAAGCGCGATCCCGCGCGGCGGAACCAGCTCTCGCGCATGCCCTCGTCTCCGTAGTCGGCAAACACCACGTCCCAGCCCTCGAACACCTTGTCGAGCAGCTTGTTCACCTGGGAGGGGTGCGTCTGCATGTCGTCGTCCATGAGCAGGATGAGCTGGCCGGTGGTCTGGTGCAGCCCCGCCATGATGGCGCCGTGCTGGCCGAAGTTGCGGATGAGGTCGATGCCCTTGACCTTGGGGTCCTCGTCGCATAGCAGGCGGATCTGGGAGAAGGTGGCGTCGGGCGAGCCGTCGTTGACCAGGACGAACTCGTAGTCGTAGCCCGCGCGGACGAGCTCCTCGCGCGTGAGCCGCACCACCTTGGCGATGGTGAGCTCGCTGCGGTAGCAGGGGATGACCACCGAGACGCGCAGGGACTTGCTGGTGCCGGTGGTCGTCATGCCCGCGCCTCCGAGCCCTCGGCAGCGCGCGTCGCGTCGTTTGCGCCGCCCTCGTCCATGAAGGGCAGGCGTTCGCGGCAGACGAGCTCGCGGCCCTTCTCGTCGCGCACGGAGAACGCCTCGAACAGCTCGGTGGTCAGCGCGTCGGCCTGCTCGCGGGCGTCGACGTGGCAGAACACGCGGGCGACGTAGGGCCGGGCGCCCTTGCCGTGCCCGATCGTCTCCCCCGCGCGATAGTGCAGCATGGAGGGGGGCAGGACGTCAGGCCTGGCGAGGATCGCCTGCGCCTCGGAGGTGTCGGTCACCACGCCCGCGCAGCCGGGCAGCGCGTGGAAGTTCAGGACGAAGCTCACGCCCGCAAAGTCGTCGAGCGCGTGCCCCTGCACCAGCGTGCGCATCGCCGGGCGGTCATAGGTGAGGTCGAGCAGCAGCTCCTCGATGGAGAGGCCCGAGCCGATCTCCACGAGCTCGTGCTCGTAGCCCAGCACGCGCCCGGCGACCTCGCACACCGACAGGGTCTTGTCCTGCGGGTGCCAGAAGAACTGCATCGAGAGGGGGCCGTCGACCATGCCCACGTGGTCGGCCACGCCCTGCAGGATGCGCGTGGCCTGCCCGGCGGCCTCGGCGGCGTAGCGGCTGGGGTAGACGATGCGCACCACGTCGGGCACGCCGCCCTCCACCAGCGGGCACTTCTCGCGGTCGGCCAGGCTGATGGGATGCACGATCCCACCGGCCACCCAGGCGATCATGTTGATCTCCGGGCCCTCGTCGTACTCCTCCACGATCACGACGTCGGGGTCCTTGCCCACCTCCGCCGTCTGGTCGAAGTGGGCGCGCACGTCCTGCGCGTCGCGCACCACGAAGATGCCGTAGCTGCCGTAGCCGTTCACCGGCTTCATGACGCAGGGGAACTGCAGGCCGGCGAGGTCGGCCTCAAGGTGCTCGCGACGCACGAGGCGCGTGGCGGGGGTCGGCACGCCCAGCTCGCGGAACATCTCGCCCATCAGACGCTTGTCGCGCAGGTGCTCCATGCCCGCCAGGGGACAGTAGGAGTACAGGTGCGCCGCGTGGGTGAGGCGGCACAGGCTCTCGAACAGCACGTCGGAAAACGACGCGACTGCCCCGTCGACCTCGAGCTCGCCGGCGAGGCGGGCGAGGGCGTCGATGTCGCGCACGTCAACGTCAAAGGCTTTGCTCGCATGGGGCTTGGCCGGCCCGTCGGGGTACCCGTCGGCGACGAACGTCTCGTAGCCCCGCTTGCGAGCCATGTCAACCAGGCCCACGAACTCGTCCATCGACCCCAGGACGAGCAGGCGGTGCGGCTCGGCCTGGGGTCGCGTCTGGTCAGCTGTGGTCACGTGCGTGTCTCCTTCGGTCTGTCTCTTCAAGGCCCGGCGTGCCCCTCTCGGCGCATCAGGCGCGCTCGTCGGCGTAGAACGAGCGCACGGCGTCGATGACCTGCGCGCGGTCCTGCTTCGTCAGGCCATAGTACATGGGGAGGCGCACGAGTCGCTCGCTCTCGCGCGTGGTGTGCTCGTCGAGCCCGTCAAAGCGGCCGAAGCGAAGGCCCGCCGGCGCCGAGTGCAGCGGGATGTAGTGGAACACGGCGTACACGTTGCGCTCGCGCAGGTAGGAGATGAGGTGTGTGCGCTCCTCGATGTCCGCGCACTTCATCCAGAACATGTGGGCGTTGTGCTCGCAGCCCCGGGGAACGTGGGGCAGATCGATCTTGCCGGCCTGTGCCAGCGGCTCGAGGGCCTGGTAGTAGTCGTGCCAGCTTGCCAGGCGGTCTGCGTTGATGTCGTCGGCGCGCTCGAGCTGCGCCCACAGGTAGGCGGCGAGCAGGTCGCTGGGCAGGTAGCTCGAGCCGTAGTCGACCCACGTGTACTTGTCCACCTGGCCGCGCATGAACTTGGAGCGGTCGGTGCCCTTCTCGCGCATGATCTCGGCCTGCTCAACCACGTGTTGATCGTCAACGTTGATGAGCAGCGCGCCGCCTTCGCCCATGGAGTAGTTCTTGGTCTCGTGGAACGAGAAGCAGCCAAAGTCGCCGATCGAGCCCAGCGCGCGACCCTTGTAGGTGGCAAGGGGCGCGTGTGCGGCGTCCTCGACCACCTTGAGGCCGTGCGTGCGGGCGATGCCCATGATCGTGTCCATCTCGCAGGCAACGCCGGCGTTGTGCATCACCAGGATGGCGCGCGTCTTGTCGGTGATGGCGCGCTCGATCTTGCTCTCGTCGATGTTCATGGTGTCCGGGCGGATGTCCACGAACACCAGGCGTGCCCCCACCTGCACGAACGCCGTGGCGGACGAGGAGAACGTGTAGCTGGGCAGGATCACCTCGTCGCCCGGCTCGATGCCGCAGAGGCGCGCGGCCATCTCCAGGGCCGTGGTGCCGCTCGTCGTGAGCAGGCAGCGTCGCGTGCCGGTCCGCTGCTCGATCCACGCCGAGCACTTCTTGGTGAACGGGCCGTCGCCACATATCTTTCGGTTGTCGATGGCCTGCTGGATGTAGGTGGGTTCGGTCCCCACGTAGGGGGGCACGTTGAAGTCGACCATCGCGAGACCTTTCTTCTTTGCTGCCTTCAGCTCCGTGCGCGCCGTCTGTCGCGCGCGGATGCGCACGGGGCGCCTCGACGTCTACGAGCAAAGTATATATTGTCAGGTATGATACCGGCATTTGATGCCGTTGGAGCATTCTCCATTGTAATGGTACGTCATGCTCTGATAGGCTATGGGCGATTATGAGTGGAACGCACGAGTGAGGTGGACGTATGCAGTCAGAGGGAAGCGCCGTCGCGGTCGAGGCGGCGCCTTCGCGCCCGGGTTGCCCGCAGGGCTCCCGCCTCGATCGGATCCTGGCCTGGGCGCAGCGCAAGATACGCTCCAACGCGGGGTTTGCGCTGGTGTTCGGCCTGCTGTTCGTGATCGCCTGGATCCCGGTTTTGCTCACGCTGCTGAGCTCGGGCAAGTCGTTCTTCTGGCAGATCGACGGCCTGTCGCAGCAGTACGCCTGGTTCGTGTACACCGGGCAGTGGATACGCGAGCTGCTCTCTAACGTTTTTGTCACCCACACGTTCGAGGTTCCGCTGTGGACCATGGACTCGGGGTACGGCACCGACGTCATCCAGTCCTTCGCGAGCACGCTCGTCAACCCGTTCTACTGGGTCTCGGCCCTGGTTCCCGAGCGGTATGCCGAGTTCGCCTTCGAGTTCGTGATCCTGCTCGGCGTGTGGTGCGCCGGGCTCGCCTTCTCGGCGTGGTGCGTGGGCCGCGGCGTGTCGCGGAGCAGCGCGCTGGTGGGCGCGATCGCCTACGTGTTCGCCGGCAACGTCGTGGTCCTGTTCAGCCAGCCCAGCTTCATCGTCATGCTGCTCGTGTTCCCGCTGCTGCTCATGGGCGTCGACAGGGTGTTCGCGCGCAGGGGCCCGCTTCTGTTCGTGTGCGTCCTTGCTTGGACGTTTCTCAGCTCGTTCTACGACGCCTACATGGCGTGCATACTTCTGGTGATGTACTGCCTGGTGCAGTTCTTCTGGGGCGTGGAGGCGGGGCGGCCCCGCAAGGGCAGGGCCGTGCGCCTGCTCGGGTGGGTCGGCGTGTTCGTGGGGTACGTGGTCCTTGCCCTGCTCCTGTCGTGCGCGCTGTTCCTGCCGCAGGTCATGTCTCTTGCGGGCGCGGATCGCCTGGGCGTCGAGCGCGTGGTGAACGCGCTGTACGACCTGTCGTACTACGAGCACCTCCTCACGGGCTTCATCAGCTGGGCGTGCATGGGCAGCGACTCGTTCACCGGCTTCAACGCCCTGGCGCCCATCGCGCTGGTGCTGCTAGTGCTGCGCCGCCGCTCACACCGGCCGCTGCTCGTGGCCTTCGTCGTGCTGACCGTCATGATCCTGCTGCCGGTGTTCGGCAGCCTCATGAACGGGCTGCAGTACCCGGCGAACCGCTGGGCGTGGGCGTACAACCTGTGCGTAGCCTACATCATCGCCCGCCTTCTGCCCGAGATCCTGTCCATGACGCTGCGCGAGCGGCGCATCGTGGCGTGGACGGTTATCGCCTACGGGGCTGTCGTGCTGGCGTTGCCCCTTCCGGGCCGCACCATCACGTTCGCGATGGCGTTTGCCGTGCTGGTCGGCATGCTCGCGCTGGTGGTGGGTGCGTCCACCTGGCCGCGTCCGCGCCTGATGGCCGCGCTTGCCTGCTGCGTGGTGCTCTCGGGCGTGGTGACGTTCACCTGCTACCTGTCGCCCTACTTCAACTCGTGGGCCACCTCCCTCATGGGCGTCGGCAAGAACTGGCAGTTCCATGCGAGCAACGCGGCCGACAAGTTCATAGACCAGGCGGCGCAGACGGGCGGCTACGACGAGACGTATCGCTACGACCGCACGAGCGCGGTGGGGTCGGGCGTGCACAACTCCAACCTCATCACCGGCCACATGAGCCCCGACTACTACAACAGCATCTACAACCAGGGGATCGACGACTTCAACACGAGCCTGGGGCTCATTGACACCGAGGGCACCAACTTCCGCTACGGCAGCCTCGACTCGCGTAGCATGCTGCTGGGCCTTCTGGGCGTGCGCTACTTCTACCTCGACGCCGCCAACGCCGTCATGCTGCCCGAGACGTTCCGGGATGGCACGGTCGTCGCGCAAGGGGAGGGCCGCGCCGACTACTACTACCTCTACGAGACGGACGAGGTGGCCCCGCTGGCGTTCGTGACCGACCGCTACATCACGACCGAGCAGTACTACGACCTGGAGATGATCGACCGCCAGCACGCGCTGCTGCAGGGCGTCGTCCTTGACGAGGGGGAGGGGACCGAGGGGCTCACCAACGTCGCCGACGACCTCACGCTCAACTCCACCGACGTCAGCTTCGAGGTAACCTGCGCGGACGGCTGCGAGATGGACGGCAACCAAATCGTCGTGCGCCGGCCGGGCGCCATGCTGTGCCTGAGGTTCTCCTCGGCCTCCGACGCCGAGGCGTACCTGAGCCTGAGTGGCCTTGCGTATCACGACATCTCGTATCGCGACCGCTACACTGACGCGGAGTGGGAGGGACTGGGCTTCATCGGCCGCCTCAAGAACAAGATCGCCGAGGTCTTCAGGACCGACGACACGAACGGGCCCATCTTGGTCTATCGCGACGGGGCCCTGTGCGGCTCGATCTTCCAGATGAACGAGAAGGACCACATGTACGGCAACAAGCACGACTGGCTGTGCAACCTGGGCTATGTCGAGGACGACGGCCCGGTGGAGATCACCCTGAGCTTTGGCAAGCAGGGCGTGTACACCTATGACGAGATGGGCGTGAAGGCCCAGCCGATGGAGGGCGTCGGCGAGCAGATCGGCGCCCTGGCCGCCGCGGGCGCAACCGACATCGAGATCGGCACCAACGAGATCTCCTGCACGGCGAGCTCCCAGGGCGACGCGCAGCTGTTCCTGAGCGTGGCCTACTCCGAGGGCTGGTCTGCCACGGTCGACGGCGAGCCGGCGGCCATCCACAGGGCGGACCTCGGCTTCATGTCGGTGGACCTGCCGGCGGGCACCCACGAGGTGCGGCTGACCTACGAGACGCCCTACCTCCGCGAGGGGATCGCCCTCACGGCGGTCGGCGTCGTCGCGACGGTGGTGACGTGCGTGCTCCTTCGGCGCCACCGCGTCCGTCATGCCGCGCGGTCGTCGGCGCCCGTATCGGCCGACGTCGCGTAGGCGCACGCCCGCTCCCAGCATCGTCGTCCCACCGTCTCCCACCCACGCCCCCACGCCTCGTCGCCCGGTCTCCCCGGAGCGCCGGATCGTGGGGGCGTACTGGTTTGGGATGACACCTTCTCCCACTTCATGTCTCAGGCGCGTGCCGCATGGCATGCCATGACACCACATGCCATCCCACCGTCACCCACCGCGTCATGCCACGACGTCCCACAGGCCTGCCCCCTGGCGTGGATCGCAATGCCTCAACTTTGCCTTGAAGTTTTAGGTTTTGGAAAAAACTGCAGGTAAACAGCTTAGTTCATAAGTTCTTCGAAGCGTTGACATTGCCTGCGCACATTGTCCGTGCGCTGCGTGGCACACATTCTTCACTCGCCAGGCACCACCATCCCACCCAAGCAGGAACACATTACATATGGGTTTGCGCAGCAAGGCACACAAGATGTTGTGCCCTCCCTAGCCTGGACGTTGCTCCGGACACCTTACGGAGTGTTCCGCTGGGGGATAAAAGTCCATGAAGTGGGAGATCTCGTCATGAAATGGGATGAAATGCGGTACTATATGTACGTGCTTTGAGCGAAGTGTCTACGATGGTCGCGAGGGGAGGAGGAGATGGAGCAGGACGGCGTCACCGAGACGTTCTTCACTGGCACCTACGATCATACACTAGATGCCAAGGGTCGTGTCTCGTTGCCCGCCAAGTTCCGTCGCAGCCTTCCTGTTGAGCTCAAGGTGCTTCCGATGGGGAAGTCAGTGCTCCTCTTCACGAGGGAGGGGTACGACCAGTACGTCAAGAACTACTTCCCCAACGGCATGAACCTGCGCGACGACGTGGACAAGAGCATGATGTTCTACCTCACTGCCACTGCTGAGGACACCGAAATCGACTCGGCCGGTCGAATCAGCATCAGCTCGAAGCTGCGCGCGTCGGCACACCTCGACAAGGAGGTGTCCATCGTGGGCGTCGGCGATCACATCGAGATGATGAGTCGCGAGGTGTACGCTGAGAAGATGGCCGCAGCCAGCAAGTTCTTTGGCTAGGCCAAGAATGGCAGAGAGCGAGGGCCCCTTGACACCAGAATACCGGCACATCCCCGTCATGCTCGAGGAGGTTCTGGAGACCCTGTCCCCAAGTGACGGCGACGTCGTGTGCGACTGCACGCTTGGCGGCGCCGGCCACTCCCTTGAGCTGGGAAGACGCTGCAGCCCGTCCGGGCTGCTCATAGGCATCGACCAGGACGACCTTGCCCTGGCAACCGCTGCCGAGCGTATCCGGACAAACATACCCGAAGTCGCGTCTCTCCAGCTCAAGGGGAACTTCTCACGCCTCGACGAGCTGCTTCAGCAAGCCGAGGTCCCCGGTGTCGACTGCTTTTTGTTCGACCTGGGCGTGAGCTCCCCGCAACTTGACATCCCCACAAGGGGCTTCTCGTATCACGAGGACGCCCCGCTAGACATGCGAATGGATCCGGGCACACAAACCCTAACCGCAGCCGAGGTCATCAACACCTATAACGAAGCCGACCTCACCCGGATCTTTCGCACGTATGGGGAGGAGAAGTGGGCGGCGCGCATCGCCAAGTTCGTGGCGGAGCGCCGCAAGCACGCGCCGATCGAGACCACGCTCGAACTCGTGGACATCATCAAGAGCGCCATCCCGGCGTCACAGCGACGCCAGGGTGGTCATCATCCCGCACGCAGGACGTTCCAGGCCCTGCGCATCGAGGTGAACCACGAGATGGATGTCCTACGGGAGGGTCTCGATGCCGCGATTCGTTGGCTGAATCCCGGCGGGCGCATCTGCGTCATAAGCTACCATTCTCTGGAGGACCGCATCGTAAAGACGCTGTTCAAGGAGAGGTCGCAGAAGTGCACGTGTCCGCCCGATCTGCCTGTCTGCGTGTGCGGGTGTGTGCCGGTATTGGAACTTGAGGAGCGCAAGCCGCGCACCCCAAGTGATGAGGAGCTTGAGAAGAATCCGCGAGCTCGCAGCGCCAAGCTACGCTGGGCCCGCAGAGTCGAGGCATAATAGAGAGCCCGCAAAAACGCGGTCGACACAGAAGGGGAGGTGATGGGCATGGCATACGTACACGGCAACCTTGCAGAGCAGCTTGATTTCGAGCCGCAGGTTCAGCCGGTCGAGCAGCAGGATGCTCGTCCGCAGCTTAACGTCGTGAACGGCACGCGCACTCAGTCGCGCCAGCAGGCAGACCCGTACCTCTCACCCCTTCAGATGACCGTCGTCAAGGCGGTCGCCGCGCTCGTCGTCGGCATCGTCGCGGTGTGCATCGCACGCGTGGCGATCATCTCCTCGACGTACGCCGTCATGTCGCAGAACTCCAACCTCACGAGCCAGCTCGAGGAGGCTCGCTCTCTTGGCAGCGAGCTCGAGGTTCAGCAGTCGGTCGTTGCCAACTCGGAGCGCGTGAGGTCCATCGCGACCGACATGTACGGCATGGTCCCTGCCGGCCAGGTCGTTTCCCTGGATGCCCAGACCCTTCAGGATGACGCTTCTCAGGCCACCCAGACCGTATCGGAGTAGGCCATGTCTGAGCGCCGTGGCTCAGAGCGTCCGGATGAGACGCGCGGACAGTTTGCCGATATTCAGAATCGCCCCAGCGCTCGTCGTTCGCCGCGCAAGCCGGCCGAGCGTACAAAGGCGTCTGTTGCAGACAAGGCTAAACCTCAACCATCACCTTCAAGTAAACCTGAAGATAAAGATTCAGACTCGACGTCTGGCACATCATCAAACAAGCTGATTACCAGCGAGAATGCAAAACGTGCCAAGGAGCTCTGCCGCCGTCACCTTCTTGAGCTTGCCTTGGGTAGCGCCTTCGGCGTCGTTGCCGTGCGCCTGGGCATCCTCCAGACCCTCAAGTCGGGCGAGTACGGGTCCCTGGCAAAGATCGAGCGCACGGCCAACGAGACGCTCTACCATCGCCGCGGCGCCATCTACGACAGGAACGGCATCGTGCTCGCGCAGAGCGTGGACGCCAAGACCATCTATGCCAACCCCTCGCTCATCCCGGTCACGTCGGTGAACCTCATGGCCAACACGCTCGCTGAGGTGCTCGGCGGCGCCGCGAACGACTACGCGCAGCTCATCAGCAACCACGAGTCGACGTTCGTCTACGTCAAGAAGCGCGCGGAGGTCGAGGTCGCCGACCGCCTCAAGGCGCGGCTGGCGGAGCTGGGGCTCACCGGCATCTTCTACCTGGAGGACTCCAAGCGCGTCTATCCCATGGGCGAGCTGGCCGGCAACGTCGTGGGTGCCATAGGCGAGGAGGGCAAGGGGCTCTTCGGGCTGGAGCTGTACTACGACGACATCCTGACGGGCGTCGACGGCAAGCTCGTGGCCGAGCGCGGCATCGACGGCGACCCGATCGTGGACGGCCAGTACGAGCGCGTCGACCCCATCGACGGCCAGAACATCGTCGTCTCCATCGACGTGGACATCCAGCGCGCAGCCCAGGAGCAGCTGGCCACGATCAAGGAGGAGTGGGGCAGCGGCGACGGGCTCATCATCGTGATGCAGCCGGAGACCGGCGAGCTTCTGGCCTGCGCCTCCACGCCTTTCGTCGACCCGTCGCGGCTCGATCTGGCCACCACTGAGGCGCTCAAGCTGCGCGGCATCTGCGATTCCTACGAGCCCGGCTCGACCGTCAAGCCCATCACGGCCTCCATGGCGATCGACCTGGGGATAGCCACGCCCGACACGACCTACTGGGCACCGGCGAACATCCAGGTGGGAACGGACTGGGTCGGTGACGCCGACGAGCGCAACTACGAGATGGAGATGTCGCTCACCAACATGCTCGAGCGCTCCTCCAACGTCGGCGCGGTGCTGTGCGCCGAGAGCGTGGGGCCACAGGCGTTCAGCGAGTACTTCGACCGCTACCAGATAGGCTCGCTCACCGGGGTGGACTACCCGGGCGAGTCGATGGGCATCGTCCCGCAGCTCGAGGACTACACGGGCGCGTGGATGTCCATGGCGTTTGGCCAGGGCGTCTCAGTGCCGCCCATCCAGATGGTCAAGGCCATCGGAGCGATCGCCAACGAGGGCATACTGCCCCAGCCGCACTTCCTCATCTCCAAGAACGGCGAGGAGGTCGCCTACGAGCAGGGGGAGCGTGCCATCGACACGGCGACGGCCGAGCAGGTGGCGTACATGATGAAGAACGTCGTGGACTACGGGTACGCCTACACCGGCGCCATCCCCGGCTACAACCTGTCCGCCAAGACGGGCACGGCCGAGCGCGTCGACCCCAACACGGGCACGTACTCGCTCGACCACTACACGGTCTCGTTCATGGGCTTCGGCCCCACCGAGGACCCCAAGGTCCTCACGTACGTGCTCATCGACAACGTGGACGCCGCCCACGAGGGAACGACGGTGGGCGGCCCGTGGGCGGCCGTCATGCAGGCGGCGCTCACCAAGCTCGAGATACCCCCGTCGTACTGACGCGCAGGCGCGGTGCGGCGGGGCTTTTTGCGTCGGGGCTTGCCGGCGCGGCCCGCAAGGGCAGGCTATATAGGACATGGGCCACGCCGATGCGGCGCAAGGCCCCAAGGAGGAACGGACTGACGATGATTCGGGTCACTGCCAGCGACATGGTGCGGATAACGGGCGCGCAGCTTGCGTGCGGCGTCGCGCAGGGCGAGATATGCGGCGTCACCATAGACTCGCGTGACATAGCGCCGGGAGCCCTCTTCGTCGCGTTCAAGGGCGAGCGCACCGACGGCAACGACTACGCCGCGGCCGCCATCAGGTCCGGGGCGGGCGCCGTCGCCATGACGCGCGATCCCGACGAGGAGGTTCGCGCCCTCGCCGAGCAGCATGGCGTGCCCGTGGTACGCATCGACGACGCCGAGGCCTTCATCCAGTCCCTGGCCGCCTGGTGGCGCGACCAGCTCGACGCCATCGTCGTGGGCGTCACCGGAAGCAGCGGCAAGACGACGACCCGCACGATGTGTGCCGCCGTCCTGTCCAAGAAGTACCGCACCCACCAAAACGAGGCCAACTACAACAACCTCATCGGCGTGCCGCTCACGGTGCTGTCCTGCCCGCGTGACGCACAGGCGCTGGTGGTCGAGATGGGCATGGACCACGCCGGGGAGATCGCCACGCTGGCGGGCATCGTCCGCCCTCACGTGGGTCTCATCACCAACGTGGGCGTCGCCCACATCGGCATGCTGGGCAGCCGCGAGAACATCGCGCGCGCCAAGGGCGAGCTCATCGAGAAGCTGCCGGCGACGAATGCGGGCGACGAGGTGCCCTCCTTCGTCCTGCTGTGGGGCGAGGACGACTTCACCGACTGGCTCGACGACAACGTCGCCACCCCGTGCGGCGTGCGCGTGGTGAGGTATGGCGCCCAAGACTGCGACGCGGCGCGCGCCGACGGCGTGACGGTGGACGGCGAGGGGTGCGCCAGCGCCCACCTCACGCTGCCATCCGGGGCAGCCTGTGACGTGCACCTCGCGATCCCCGGCACCCATAACGTGCGCAACGCGCTGGCCGCTGCCGCCCTGGGCGACGCGCTGGGCGTTGACGTCGCGGACATCGTGCAGGCGCTGGAGGGTGTCGCCCCCATCAAGATGCACCAGCAGGTGCTGCAGGCCCCCGGCGGCTACACCGTGATCGACGACTCCTATAACGCCAACCCCGACTCCATGCGCCTGGCGATCGACGTCTTGTGCTCGCTTCCGGGCGAGCGCCACCTGGCGTGCGTCGGCGACATGGGCGAGCTGGGCGAGAAGGAGGAGCTGCTGCACGCCATCGTGGGCGCCTATGCCGCGGCCAAGGGGGTCGACGTGCTGGTGTGCGTGGGCGAGCTGTCCCGCGCCACCGCCGAGGCCGCCCGCCTCATGGGCATGGCGCCCGAGCGCGTCATCGAGGTGCCCGACGCCCAGGCGGCCACGCCCGTCGTGCGCGACCTCGTGCGCCGCGACGACGTCCTGCTCGTCAAGGCGTCGCGCTCCACGGGGCTTGACGCCGTCGTCGAGGGGGTGATGGGCTAGTGCTCGCCGGCTTCACCACATACCCGAGCTACGTCGCGTTCATCGCCGTATTCGTGGCGGCCGCCATCACGATGGCCGGCATGCCCGCATGGATACGCCTGCTCAAGTACCGCAACATAGGCCAGCAGATCCGCGCCGACGGCCCGCAGCGCCATCTCAAGAAGCAGGGCACCCCCACGATGGGCGGCGTCATCATCCTGATCGCCATCGTGCTGACCTGCGCGCTGTTCGCGCGCTGGAGCGTGTCGCTCGCGCTATGCCTGTTCGCGACGGTGCTCACGGCCCTTCTGGGCTTTCTGGACGACTTCGAGTCGGTGGCGCACCGCCGCTCGCTGGGGCTCACCCCGCACGCCAAGCTCATCGGCCAGGCGCTCATCAGCGTCGCGTTCTGCCTGCTGGCGGTCAACATGCTCGGGATCTCGCCTAAGGTGACGCTGCCGGGCGGCTTCGTCATCGACCTGGGAGTGCTCACCACCACGCTCGCGGTCGGCGGCATGACGGTGAGCATCCCGTGGCTCTACGTGGTGTTCGTGTTCCTGCTCATGGCAGGTCTGTCCAATGCCGTGAACCTAAACGACGGCCTCGACGGGCTGTGCGGCGGGTGCTCGGCCGTGACGCTGGGCGTCATGGGCATGGTTGCGTTCAGCGTTGACGACCTGCCCCTCACGGTGTTCGCCTGCGCGTGCGTGGGCGCGTGCATCGGCTTTCTGTGGTTCAACTGCTACCCGGCTAAGATCTTCATGGGAGACACCGGTTCGCTCGCGCTCGGCACGGGCTTCGCGGCGCTCGCCGTGCTCACCAAGACCGAGGTCGTGTCGCTGGTCATCGGCGGCATCTTCATCATCGAGGTGCTCTCCGTCATGATCCAGGTGGTGAGCTTCAAGTGCACAGGCAAGCGCGTGTTCCTCATGGCGCCGTTGCACCACCACTTCGAGAAGAAGGGCTGGGCGGAGACCACGGTCGTCACGCGCTTCTGGATCATCGCGGCCGCGCTCGCGGCGATCGGCTTTGCCCTGTACTTCCAGATGGCCCAGATCTAGGCGGCGTAAGGAGGCAAGACGATGCCGATTGAAGAAGGTGCGCAGCATGGGGGCGCCAATCTGGGCGACGTCGCCCTGATAGGCCTGGGCGCGAGCACCCGCGCCGTCGCCGAGTATCTGCTCGCGGACGGCGCGCCGCAGGCGCGCAGCCTCACCGCGTACGTGGGCGAGCAGGCATCCGAGGGCGTCCTGCAGGCCGCCGAGCCGCCTGTGGCCCGCGGCATGCGCCTCGTCGAGGGCGACGTGGTCGAGCGCGACTACGACCTGGGCGTCGTGAGCCCGGGGGTCCCGGCGATAGGGGAGTTCTACCTCAGCGCCCGGGCACACTGCCGCGAGCTGCTGAGCGAGCCCGAACTCGCTTGGCGCGAGAGCCCGCGCGACTGGGTGGGTATCACCGGGACCAACGGCAAGACGACCACCACCACGCTTGCGGCCGAGCTCATCTGCGGGGCCGGCATGGCCGCCCGCGCGGTGGGCAACATCGGCCTGCCCCCCATCGCCTGCGTGCGCGACCGCGCACGGGGCGAGGTGTTCGTCGCCGAGCTGTCGAGCTTTCAGCTCGAGACCACCAGGCTGTTCGCGCCCCACGTGGGCGTGCTTCTGAACGTGACGCCCGACCACGTGGAGTGGCATGGCTCCCTCGAGGCGTACGCGCAGGCCAAGCTCAAGCTGTTCGCGCGCATGGGCGAGGGCGACCTGGCCCTGCTGGGCCCCGACGACACGTGCCGCGCGGCGGCGCGCGGCCTGTTGGAGCGCGGCATCCGCGTCGCGATCCTCGGCGATGAGCCCGTGCCTTGCGCGAGCGAGGGCGCGTGGGTCAACGGCGAGGGGCGGCTCTGCGTGCGGCTTGCCGGCTGCACCCACGAGCTCTGCCGCACCGACGAGCTCAGGATCCCCGGCCCCCACAACGTGCTCAACGCCCTGGCCGCCAGCGCGTGCGCCCTTGAGATGGGCGCCTCCGCCGAGGCGGTTCGCGCCGGGCTCATCGCGTTCGCGCCGCTCGCGCACCGCGTGGAGCCGTGCGGCGAGGTCGGTGGCGTGCGGTTCGTCGACGACTCAAAGGCAACCAACGTCGACGCGGCGCTCAAGGCGCTCGACTCCTTCGAGCCCGGCACGATCGTCCTGCTCCTCGGCGGCCACGACAAGGGCACCGACCTGTCGAGCTTCGCCGAGCACTGCCTGCGCGTCTCGCGGGCCGTCGTCACCTACGGCGACGCGGGGGAGCGCTTCGAGCGGGCCCTTCTTCAGGCCGCCGAGCGCATGGGCGCCCCTGCGACGGATCGCGCCGTCGTGCGCGAGCCCCACATGCGCGAGGCGTTTGACCGGGCGCTGGAGCTCGCCCGCCCAGGCGACGTGGTGCTCCTCTCGCCGGCCTGCTCGTCGTTTGACGAGTTCAGCGGATACGTGGAGCGTGGACGTGTGTTCAAGGAGCTGGTCGCTGACCGCATGGCGACGGAGGGGTGCCGATGAGCCGCGAGGCCACGACGGCCCAGGAGGCGTCGGCGCGCAAGGGACGCATCCGCGGCAAGCGCATGCGCCTCTCCACGCTCACCTCGCCCATGACGCTTCTGATCGTGGCGGTCACCCTGCTCACGATGATGGGCATCGTCATGGTGTTCTCCGCCTCGATCATCGAGCTGGCCGACGACGAACAGAACCCCTACACCGAGCTGGTCAGCCAGCTGATCTTCGTGGGGATTGGCCTGATCGCGGCGATCGTGCTGGCGCGCGTCCCCTATCGCTTCTGGCTGGACAAGGCGATCTACGTGCTGTGGGGCGCCACGCTGCTGCTGCTTGTCGCCGTCTTGGCGGCAGGCACCGACTCCCACGGCGCCACGCGCTGGCTCAGCCTGGGCGGCGTGGGCCTGCAGCCCTCGGAGTTCGCGAAGATCACCATCATCATGGTGGGGGCGCGCATCATGGCCGAGCACGTCGAAGGAGGGATGGGCTGGAAGCGCTTCGCCCTGCTGTTTGGCTTCGGCGTCCTGCTGCCCTTCGGGCTCATCCTGTCGCAGAACGACCTGGGCACGCTCATCATCCTGGCCGCGACGCTCATCTGCATGATGATGCTCGCCGAGTACCCCTTGCGCTGGATCGCGATCGTCGTCGTGCTGGTGGCGGTCGCGGCGATCGGCCTGGTCTTCATCGCAAGCTATCGCTCGAGCCGCTTCACCGCATGGCTCGCCGACCCGCTCGACACGTCAAACCCAGACGTCTATTACGGCGACACCCTGCAGATCCGCCACAGCCTGTACGCCTTTGCCTCGGGGGGCTTTTTCGGCGTGGGCCTGGGTAACTCCCGCCAGAAGTACTCGTATCTGCCCGAGGCCGAGAACGACTTCATCTTCGCGATCATCGGCGAGGAGCTGGGGCTGCTCGGCACCATGTTCGTCGTGCTGCTGTTCGTCCTGCTGGGATGGTCGGGCCTGCGCATCGCGCGCCAGGCATCCAACGGCGCCGGCAAGCTGCTGGCGGGCGGCCTGGTGTGCTGCATCCTGGTGCAGGCGCTCGTCAACATGTGCGGTGTGCTGCGCATCCTGCCGCTGACGGGCCGGCCCCTGCCGTTCATCTCCGCAGGCGGCTCGTCCATGGTCGCCACCTTCATGATGGTGGGGCTCATCATATCGGTCGCGCGCACCACGGGCTGCGAGCGCAGCGAGGGGTCGCGCACGGCGTCGTCACGGCGCAACCTGCGCGTCATCGAGGGCGGCGCCGGCCGCTCCGGGGCGGCGGCAGGGACGCGGGCCGGAGGGCGCCCGGCGGGCGCGCGTTCGCGCACGGACGGCCGCCTACCTGCGGACACAGTCACGAGCGGCCGCGACGGCCGAGGGGGAAGGCCGGCGGGAGAGCGAAAGGACGAGCGCGATCAGCGCGGCGCGCGCGACCGATCCCGCCAGCGCAGCCCGAGAACATCCGACGAGGGAGGTCAGCGATGAGCGTTGTCGCCATAGCCGCCGGTGGCACGGCGGGACACATCAACCCGGCGCTCGCCCTTGCAGAGGAGCTGAGGGACCGGGGGCATGAGGTGCGGTTCTACGGGACGCCCGGGCGCCTCGAGTCCAAGCTCGTGCCGCAGCAGGGCTACCCGTTCGAGGGACTCGACGTCGTGGGGTTCAACAGGAGCCGGCCCTGGACCCTGCTGACCTCGGCTCTGGGGATCGTCCGCAACACCAGGCGCCTCGTGGGCGAGTTCACCCAGGAGGACAGGCCTGCGGTCGCCGTGGGCTTCGGCGCCTACGTTGAGGTGCCCCTGGGGCGTGCGGCGGCCAAGCTCGGCATACCGCTGGTGCTTCACGAGCAGAACTCGGTGCCCGGCCTGGCCAACAAGATGCTCGCGCGCCACGCGCACACCCTCGCGCTCACCTATCCGGTTGCGCGGCAGGCGTTCGAGGGGCGCCTCGGCGCTCAGACGCGGGTGTGCCAGACGGGCAACCCCGTGCGGCGGCAGATCCTCGCTCCCACGCGCGAGGAGGCGCGCTCGAAGCTGGGGATACCCCTGGACGCGACGGTTCTGCTCGTGTTCGGCGGCAGCCTGGGCGCCCTGCACATCAACCAGGTCGTCGCCGCCCTCAAGGACCGGATCCTGGGGTGCGAGGACCTCTACGTGGTGCATGGCACGGGCGCGCGCGACTACGAGGAGGAGCTCGGGCTGCTCTCGCTGACCGCCGAACAGGCCAAGCGCTGGCGCGTGCTTAAGTACATCGATGACATGGGCAGCGCGCTTGCCGCCGCGGACCTGGTGCTCTCCCGCGCGGGGGCCAGCTCCATCGCGGAGATCGCCGCGCGCAACGTCCCGTCGCTGCTCGTTCCCTACCCTCTGGCGACGGCCAACCACCAGGCGGTGAACGCGCGCTACCTGGTCGACGCGGGAGGCGCCGTCCTGGTCGAGGACGACCGCCTCGATGATCCGACGTTTCCCGAGACCCTACTGGGGCTGCTCGGTGACGCCCCCCGGCGTGCGCAGATGCGCACCGCGCTCGAGGGCCTGGGCTCCGCCGAGGCGGCGCGACGTCTGGCAGATGCTGTGGAGGAGGCAATGGCATCAGCCTAGGCTGGCCGCATTGCCGCATGACTCGGGCTAAGATAGGATAGGAAAGACGTACCTTGGTGATGGAGGTTGCCACATGGTGAGCGAAAACGCCACTCCTGCTTCTTGTCAGGATGCAGAATTCAAGCGCGTGCACTTTATCGGCATCGGCGGCGCCGGCATGAGCGGCATCGCGCTGGTGCTGCACCAGCGCGGCTACGTGGTGACGGGCTCCGATCTTAAGTCCTCGCGCTACACCCGTCCGCTCGTGCGCGACGGCCTCGACATCACGATCGGCCATGAGGCCGCCACCATCGACAGGGTCGAGCCCGACGTGGTGGTCATATCCAGCGCCATCCCCCAGGACAACCCCGAGCTGGTTCGTGCCCGCGAGCTGGGCATTGACGTGTGGCCGCGCGCCAGGATGCTGTCGTACCTCTCGCGCGGGGCGGTGACCATTGCCGTCGCCGGCACGCATGGCAAGACGACCACCTCCTCGCTCGCCGCGACGATGCTCGACAAGCTGGACGCGTCGCCGACCTTCCTCATCGGCGGCATCATCGACGGCTACGAGGTGAACGGCAACAACGGGACGGGGCCCTACTTCGTCGCCGAGGCAGACGAGAGCGACGGCTCGTTTCTGCTGCTCAACCCGACCTACGTGATCGTTACCAACATCGAGGCCGACCATCTCGACCACTACGGCTCACTCGAGGCGATCGAGGAGGCGTTCTGCAAGCTCATGGCCTCGGTGCCCCCCGAGGGCGCGGTCATCGCCTGTGGCGAGGACCCCCGTCTGCCCGAGCTTGCGCGCGGCTGCGGCCGCAGGGTCGTGACGTATGGCTTCTCTGAGGACAACGACGTCGTGTGCGCCCTGGAGCAGGGTGAGCCGGGCACGAGCCGCTTCTCGGTCACCCTGCCCGACGGACAGCGCGTCGAGCTGCACCTGGACCACAACCCGGGCAACCACAACGTTCTCAACGCCAGCGCGGTCATGGCGCTGGGCCATCTCCTGGGGCTCGACGCCCAGAAGTGCGCCCAGGCCCTGTCGGGGTTTGCGGGAGTCCATCGCCGCTTCGAGACGGTGGGGGAGTGCGCCGGCATCAGGGTGATCGATGACTACGGCCATCACCCCACCGAGATCGCCGCGACGCTCAAGGCTGCCCTGCAGCTTGGGTATCCCAAGGTGCACGTCGTGTTCCAGCCCCATCGCTACTCGCGCACTCAGGCCCTGGCCGATCAGTTCGGCCCGGCGTTCGCGGGTGTGGACGAGGTCGTGGTCATGGACGTGTTCTCCGCGGGCGAGATGCCGATCCCGGGCGTGAGCGGCAAGACGGTCGCCGCGAGCGTCGCGGAGGCGAACCCCTCTGCCCAGGTGTTGTTCATCCCGAACCGCCGCGAGCTGGTCGATCACCTGCTTGAGTCGGTGGCGCCCGGCGAGCTGCTCATGACCATGGGCGCGGGCGACGTCACGATGGTGGGCCCGTCATACCTGGAGGCCCTGCGCCAGCGCGACGACGCGTCGGGAGAGGCCTAATGCGTTGGCGTCTCGTCGCCGCGAGGCGGGGCGCATGAGCGCCTTCGACGCCTACATACGCCTGTCGGGCAACATCGAGGGCGAGGTTCTCGCCAACGAGCGCATGGCCCGCCACACCTCGCTGAGGTGCGGCGGGCCCGCGGCCCTGTTCGTGACGTGCGACACCTACACCGCCCTGCGCGTCGTGTGTGAGGTCCTCGAGCAGGAGGGCGTGCCGTGGGTGATCATGGGGCGTGGGTGCAGCGTGCTCACGGCGGACGAGGGCTACCATGGCGCCGTGATCACGCTGGGCAGGGACTTTCGCCGCTTCAGGTTCGACGAGGACGGCCTTCTGCACGTGGGCGCCGGCACGGTGCTGCAGCGCGTCGTCCAGGAGGCGTTCTCCCGCGACCTGTCGGGGCTCGAGTTCGCCGCGGGCATCCCCGGCACGGTGGGAGGGGCCCTGTCGATGAACGCCTCGCAGGGGTCGAGCCACCTGGGCGCGATCGTCGACGAGGTGATGACGTTTCGGCCGGGCACGGGTCTGGTGCGCTATGGCACCCATGACGTGAACTGGTACCACCGCTGCTCGGACATCCCCGCCCGCGAGATCATCCTCGAGGCGACCCTGTGCCTGGTGCCGGGAAAGGAGGCGCAGGTCAAGCGTGCCATGGAGGCGACGCTGGCAACGCGTCACCAGGTCCAGCCCATCGGGAAGGTCGCCTCGGGGGCGATCTTCTCCGACCCCACCGAGGAAGGGGCGCCCGACGCGACGAAGGCGATCGAGGGCTGCGGCCTGGCCGGTCTCAGGCAGGGAGGCGCGCAGCTCTTCGCACGCAACGCCAACTACGTCGTGAACCTGGGCGGCGCGACATCCGCCGAGGTCACCAAGCTTATTGTCACGGCTCTCTCAAAGGTAAGGCAGCGGTATGGCATCGAACTCAGGCCAGAGATCAAGTTCCTCGGGTTCCCGTCCTAGCGGGCAGGCATCCGTCACCGACCCGTATGACCGCCCGTCCGCCCGCAGGGGCGGGCCCTCGCGCCAGCGCGCGGATGACGACCCATGGGGGGATCCCTACGGGCGGCCGAGCGCCCAGGCGCGCCGCGCCCGACGCGAGCCCGACCCACGCAAGGCGCGCTACTACCGCACCGTGCGCAGGCTCATCACCTTCGTGGTGCTGGTTGCCACCGCCTTCGTGATCTACCTGGTGCTCGTGTACTCGGGCCTGTTCGCCATCAAGAGCATCGTCGCCACCCCGACGGAGCACATCACCAGCGAGACCATCTCATCGCTGGCGGCCGTGCCCGAGGGGTCCACGCTGTTCAACGTCAACGAGCAGAAGATCGTGGAGCAGATCAGCACCAACCCCTGGGTGAAGTCGGTGAGCGTGTCACGCAGCTTCCCCAACCGCCTGGTCATCGACGTCGAGGAGCGCCAGCCCGCTGCCGCCGTCCTTCTGAGCAGCGGCCTGGAGGCGTGGTGGGTCTCCAGCGACGGCTTCTGGCTCGAGCAGCTGCCGCTGCAGGAGGCAACGGCCGACAACGGTATCGCCTCGCCCTCCGACCAGGCCCGCGCGATGGCGCTGACCGAGGGCATGGTCTTCGTGACCGACGTGAACGTCGCCACCAAGCCGCAGGCGGGCATGGCATGCGACGACGAGGCCATCCTCGCCGTCCTCGATTACCTGTCGGGATTCTCTCAATCCATGGTTGACCAGATCCTCACCGCGAAGGCCTCCAGCGTGCCGGGCCTGTCGTTTGTTCTTGCAAGCGGCGTGGAGGTCGCGGTGGGCGCACCGGAGGACATCCAGGCAAAGGAACAGGTCATAGGCGCGCTGTTGGGGCAGTACACGGGCCAGATAACCTACATCAACGTGCGCGTGCCCTCCTCTCCCTCGTGGCGCGGCCTGTGATTGCGCAGGAGGAAGCTGCCTGCGGTGAACCTGTGAGGTTGGCGGTAGATACCTGCAGATTCATTGACAACCATTACCCTGTATGTAACCATAAGGTGTTTAACCATTTGCATAAATGTGAAGTATAGGGTTAGAGTAACGCACAGGCTGAAAAGCCTTGAGCAGGGATTGAGCCAGGTGCCCGTGGGCACGAACGCAGCAGCTACGGAGGTCAACAAGATGTACGACGTGCAGGACGACGGCTCCAACTACATGGCGGTCATCAAGGTCGTGGGCGTTGGCGGTGGCGGTGGCAACGCCGTGAACCGCATGATCGAGGCCGGCGTCCAGGGCGTCGAGTTCGTCGCCATCAATACCGACGCGCAGGCGCTGCTGGTCTCCGACGCCGACACCACGGTGCACATCGGCACCGACCTCACCAAGGGCCTGGGCGCGGGCGCCAAGCCCGAGGTGGGCCAGTCCGCGGCTGAGGAGTCCCGCGACCAGATCAAGGCCGCCCTCGAGGGTGCCGACATGGTGTTCGTGACGGCCGGCGAGGGTGGCGGCACCGGCACGGGCGCCGCCCCGATCGTCGCCGACATCGCCATGAACGACGTGGGTGCGCTGACGGTGGGCGTCGTCACCAAGCCCTTCGTGTTCGAGGGTGCCGTGCGCCGTCGCAACGCCCAGGAGGGCATCAAGAAGCTCACCCAGAACGTCGACACCCTCATCACCATCCCCAACGACCGCCTGCTCGACGTCGCCGACAAGAAGGTCTCCTTCCTCGACGCCTTCTCGATGGCCGACGAGGTGCTTCGTCAGGGTATCCAGGGCATCACGGACCTCATCACTGTGCCCGGCCTGATCAACCTCGACTTCGCCGACGTGCGCACCATCATGAGCAAGGCCGGCACCGCAATGATGGGCATCGGCACCGGCACCGGTGACAACCGCGCCATCGACGCGGCCAACGAGGCCATCTCCTCGCGCCTGCTCGAGTACCCGATCGACGGCGCCGACCGCGTGCTGCTCTCCATCGCCGGCGGTCCCGACCTGGGCCTGCACGAGGTGTCCGACGCGGCGAGCATCGTGACCAACGCCGTCTCGCCCGACGTGAACCTGATCTTCGGCACGGTCATCGACGAGAACCTGGGCGACACGGTGCGCATCACCGTCATCGCCACGGGCTTCGGCGACTCGGGCGACCAGCCCAAGCTCGATCTCGAGGGCGGCTCGGCCCAGCGCTCGTTCGGCGGCTTCGTCAGCTCCACCGGCAAGCAGGCCGCCCCTGCCGCCGGCAAGCCCGCCAGCGCGCCGGCCGACTCGTTCGACATCCCCGACTTCCTGAAGCGCAGCAGGTTCTAACGCGCGCTGCGCAAGAGGAGTCCCTCAGAGAATAAGGAGCCGCCCGTGTCAAAGGTCCTTCCCAAGACACCGGAGCGCCTCGTGCATGACGGCGTGGCCCTGGAGACCGACCGCAGCGCGGCGGGCACCGGGGTCACGTTCTGTTTCTCGGAGCGCCTCGGTGGCGTGTCCCGCGGCCCGTACGCCTCCCTCAACATGGGCGGGTCGACCGAGGACGACCCCGCGAACGTCCAGGAGAACCGCCGTCGCCTGCTGGCCGCGCTCGGCGCCGAGGACCTGCTTGGGTCCATCGTGCGCCCCGGCCAGGTGCACGGCGACGCCGTGGCGCGCATCACCGACCCCGCCTCGCCCATACCCGAGTGGGTGGGACGCTCGTGCGACGGCGTCGTGTGCACGGTGCCGAACGTGGTGCCCCTGCTCGTCTTTGCCGACTGCGTGCCGGTGGTGCTCGTCGCGCCCGGTGGCTTTGCCGTGGTGCACTCGGGCTGGCGCAGCACCTACGCCCAGATAGCGCGCACGGCGGCGCTCGCTCTCATGGAGGAGGCGCACTGCACCGCCGACGAGGTGAGCGCCTACATCGGCCCGCACATCAGCGCCCAGGCCTACGAGGTCTCCGAGGAGCTCGCCCAGCGCTTCTCCGACAGGTTTGGCTCGCAGGTCGTGCCCTACCCGCGCCACCTGAGCCTCTCGAGGGCCATCGCACTCTCGCTCGGGTCGCTCGGCGTGCCCCAGCGACGCATCGTCGACTGCAACCTGTGCACGGCCACGCTCACCGACCGCTTCTTCTCGCATCGCGCCGAGCACGGGAACACGGGGCGGCACGGGGCGCTGGCCTTCATACGCGGCGTGCGGCAGGGCGGCGCGCAGGCGCCCTCGCGGGACTTCGCTCGGGCGAAGGCCGCGCCATCGGTTGGGGAAGGGGAGGCAGATCACCTTGGCAACGACAAGCTATGACCTGGCGTATGGGGAGGCGCTGAGGCGCCGCCGCGACGAGATCATGCGTCGGGTGGAGCGCGCCGCGCGCGACGCGGGGCGTGACCCGCGGGAGGTCCGCGTGGTCGCGGTGAGCAAGACCGTCGACGTCGAGCAGGTTGCCGCCGCGCGGGCGGCGGGCTACGACGCGTTTGCGGAGAACCGCCCGCAGGAGCTGGAGCGCAAGCTCGCCCTGCTCGCGCAGGACCCCGCGTTCGGCGACGTCGAGTTCCACATGATCGGCAACCTGCAGACCAACAAGATCAACCACGTCCTGTCGTGCCGGCCCGCCCTCATCCACTCGATCGCCTCGCTCGAACTCGCCCGTGCCGTGGCGAGCCGCGCCGCGGCGCGCTCGATGGTGCAGCCCATCCTGCTCGAGGTGAACGTCTCGGGGGAGGAGAGCAAGTCCGGCATGACCTGCGACGAGGCGCGGGCGTCGCTTCGGGAGATCATGGGGCTCGACGGCGTGGAGGTTCGTGGCTTCATGACCATGGCGCCGCAGGGCGACCCCCAGCTGGCGCGGCGGACGTTTGCGGGCCTGCGCGAGCTGCGCGACGAGCTGTGCGCCACCTGCGACGGTGCCGTCGCGCCCTCTGAGCTTTCGATGGGCATGAGCGAGGACTTCGAGGAGGCAATCGCCCAGGGTGCTACCATTATCCGGTTGGGACGGGTGGCGTTTGACCCCTCATTTCCCCTAAAATAGACAACGCCCGACACACGCAGCATAGACACACTGGCGGGAGTAGTGAGTGACGTGAGCATACTAGATTCGGTTAAGTCGCGCTTCAGGAACAATGACGAGGAGGAGTTCGAGCGGGCGTTTCGAGAGGGGCGCTTCCCGGAGGGGGTCGATGACTTCGAGCCCCTGAGCAACACCGGCCACTTCCTCGCGGGCGACGTCGTCCGGGAGGAGCCGCCCCTGCCCGTCATGCCCGAGCCGTATGCGCCGGCGCCCCTCACCCGCGAGCCCTCGACGCAGCCCGCCCAGCAGCGGGACGATCGCGCCGGCGTGCGCCAGGACGTCAGGCGTCCCTCCTTTGACGGGGTGGCCGCGCCTGCGGACAACGTCGTTCCCATGCCGGGTGCCCAGGGCAGGGCTCCCATGCCGCCCCGCGGCTCTGACTTTGATGAGGGCGTGCAGGTGTACGAGCGCGACGCCAGCCGTCCCTCGCGCGCGAGCGAGCCGGTGAAGCCCGAGCCGTTCGCCGACCGGCTGCGCGCCCGCGTCGCCGCCGCCAACGTCTCCGGGCAGACCGACGAGGGCCTGGGCCGCTCGCGCGTGGCCGTCGACCAGGACAAAGTCGTGCGCGCCTCCGGGCCCGTGCGTCCCGCCCGCCCCTACGACGAGCCCTCGTCCGAGAGGCCTGCCCAGCGCCCGCACGCAGCGGGCGAGGAGAGGGCCCCCAGGGTCTCGTACCACGACGGCGGCCGCGAGGGCGCCCCTGCGCGCCGCGAGCAGGAGGAGCGCCGCGGCCCTCAGCCCCGCCGCGAGCCCGAGGGGCGCGGGGAGCGTCGCGAGGGCGCGGTGACGCCGCTTCTGCTGCCCACCTCCCCGGTGGTGATTCGCCCGCGCCTGTACGATGACGTGAGGGAGATCGCCGCGGGGGTCGTTACCAAGCACCAGCCTGCCGTGCTCGTCCTGAACGGGACGTCTGCCGAGGTGGCCCGCAGGGTCATGGACTTCTCGTTTGGTCTGTGCTGCGGGACCGGCGCGCGTATGGAGCAGCTCGGCGACAGGGTATACGCCGTGATACCCAGGGGCGTCACGATCGGTGAGCCCGACATCGCCGCCCTGAAGCGCCAGGGCATACTGAGAGGCTAGTGCATGATCCTCAACGTCATCTTTGCCCTGATCGACTTCTATGCGGCCATCGTGCTCATCTACTGCCTGATGAGCTGGATCCCCATGGGCGCCTCGGGCCTTATCGAGGACATCCGCGGGGTGCTCGCGTCGCTGTGCGAGCCGTATCTCGGCCTGTTTCGGCGGTTCATCCCACCGATAGCTATGATCGATTTCTCGCCGATTGTCGCGATTCTTGTGCTTCAGCTGTTGAAGGTGGTCATTGGAGTTATACTTTAGTGTATGAGGGTGCTGCCAGAGCAGATGGCGGCGCTTGTGTCGGCGCACCCCAAGTCGGGCGCCAGGATAACAAGGAAGGTTTGTGCCATGCCCATTACTCCCGCTGACATCCAGCAGAAGACGTTCCCCGAGGCTCGTCGTGGCTACGACCCGGCGAAGGTCGACGAGTTCCTGGAGGAGATCTCCACCGACATCGAGGCGATGCTGCGCAAGATTGCCGATCTTCACAATCGCCTGAGCACCGCCGAGAGCAAGAACGCCGAGCTCACCAACCAGCTCGAGGCCGCCAAGGCTGCCGCCGCCAAGGCCCAGTCCCAGGCTGCCGCTGCCGCTGCCGCCATCCCCACGACGCCGGCGCCCACGGGCAAGTCGAGCACCTACGCCGCGACCGAGGAGCAGCTGTCCGCCGCCCTCATCGCCGCCCAGCAGACGGCCGAGCGCATCGTCAACGACGCCAAGACCAACGCCGAGCGCATCCGCTCCGACGCGGAGACCCAGGCGCGCAAGGTCATTCGCCAGGCCCTCGATGAGAAGCAGGCCGAGCTTGACGAGATCGAGCGCCTCAAGAAGTCGCGCGAGCAGTTCCGTGGCGAGTATATGAGCCTCATCCAGAAGTTTATGGACGCGGCCCAGACCAACTTCCCGGGCTCCATGCTGACGTCCACCCCTTCCGGCTCGGAGGCAACGACCTCCACGGTCATCCCTCGCACGATGTCCTCGACGCCCGCCCAGGCCGCCACGCCCTATGGCGCGCAGGTCGAGGCGACCTCGATGGACGATCTGGACTAAGTTCTCTGAGTTCTCTACGTTCTCGCCAGGGGTCAGGTCGCCGGAGGGCTTTACAAGACAGGCAGACCCGGCCTTCTGAGGATCTGGATCTTCGGACTTTGGCCTTGAGGCCATGGATCCCGATGTTTTCGCAAAGGCTCGCCGTCCCATCGCGGGGCGGCGAGCCTTTCTGCAAAAGACGCGCAGCCAAGGGGACAGCCAGGCGACGGAAGAGCTGCCGAGTGCAACTATCCGGACACTTTGGGCCATCTGAGCGCCAAAAAATGTCCGAATAGTTGCACTCGACGGCATTTGACCGTTGTTCCGCATGCCATGGCGTCATGATCTCGCCGTGGACTAGCTCGGGCCTCGCTGCGAACCCGCCGCGGCCGCTACGAGAACAGCGCCTTGATGCCGATGGCGATCAGGACGATGCCGCCCACGATCTGGGCGCGATCGCCCAGCAGATTGCCGAAGCGCTTGCCAACCAGCAGCGCGACCACGCAGCAGAGAAACGTCGTGAGGGCGATGACCCCGCCGGCAAGGCCGATGTTCGCCCCGGCGGCGAGCAGGCTGATGCCTACGGCGAACGCATCGATCGATGTCGCGACCGCCTGCATGAGCAAGACGGGGACGGTCAGGTGCTTGCCCTGCTGCTCCTCGTCACCTTCCTCGCCGCCGCGCAGGGCCTTGACGCCCTCCCAGACCATGCTTGCGCCGATGTAGCCCAAGATGAGCAGCGAGATGATGCCAGCGAAGCGCTCCACGAGGTCGGCGGCCAGCGAGCCGAGCAGGTATCCGAGCACGGGCATCAGGCCCTGGAAGACGCCGAAGAAGACAGGCATCAGGAACAGGCGCCGCCTTGGCTCGTGCCGGTAACAGAACGAGTTTGATATGGTGACGGCAAACGCGTCCATGCTCAGGGCAAGGCCCAGCAAAACGATCTCGACAATTCCCATGCGCTCTCTTCTCCCTCTACTCCCAGAGTCTTTGCTCCCAAAGTCCCGGGGCCGCTGCATAAAGCCCCGGCGCAACCGAGCCTTCGACGCGCGCTGCTCCGAAACAAAAAAGCGAGGCACATGCATAGCCATGGCGACATGCCCGCTGGGCACGGCCTCGCTATGCATGAGTCTCGCTTCGAAAGGTCGCCGCCAGGTCCGCGTCCCGCCATCGCGCGACGGGCGGCACGGCCAATGTGTTGACAGACGAATCGCGCCCACGTGCGGCGCGCAAGCTACTCCCCCATGCGGATTGTGGGAGCATTATGCCATGAAACGCGCGGATTGCGGAGATGTTTGTAGACTGGTTGCACAAAGACTGGCAAAGACATGCAAGGACGCGCGGTGAAGACACGACACGCAAGGACGCGCGGCGACGGAAGGGGAGAGATGGGCGAGCAGGCGGTGCATACGCTTCGGCCGGACAGGCACTTCGACACAATCGCCAGTCGCGGCGGCATCGTCGCGTCCCAGCGGGAGCTCGCCGAGGTCGTCGCGGCGCTGTGCGGCGGCGCTGCTTGCGCCTTGGTGTCGCGGGAAGCCGGCGAGGGGCTCCTGGGCATGCTGCGATCGCTGCCCGCCAAGGCAGGGGGGCTCGCGACGGGCGATGGCGTGGCGTTTGCCCCTTCGCTGTCTGTGGGTGACGACCTGCGCGTTCACGCGTATGACCTGCGGGCGTTGGCAAAAGGGCGCGGAGACGGCGATGCCTTTGACCTGTGGGTCGCTGACAACACGCTTGCCGGCCCGTGGCTCTGCCGGCCCCTGCAGATGGGTTTCGACGTCGTGGTCGAGGATCTGTGCAACTGGCTCGGCATCGACGCCTATGCGCTGGCTGCTCGCAGCGACCGCCAGCTGCGCCTTGCGGCCGGGCTGTGCGGGGCCGACCTGGACGCGACGGGGCTGGGGCGTGCGTCCGAGCGCCTGGCGACGACGTCGCTGCTGGCCCAGAGGCGCTGCGACGCCGCACTCACCCTTGCGCACTTTCTGGACGTGCACCCGCTGGTCGAGTGGGTCTCCTACCCGGGCCTGCCGCAAGATCGGGCAAACGACGCGGCGCGCCGGTGCCTGGAGCACGGGTTCGGGGCCCTGGTGATCTTTCGTCTTGCCGGGGACTGCGGTGTCGAGGGGACGAACCGGGTGCTTGCCGCCGCAGCGCAGCGAGGGTGGCTTGCCCAGCCGGGCGAGCCGTGCGGTACGCGCAGCGTCATCGGCCGAGCCTGCAGCCTCTCGGGAGCACCGACGTCGGAAGACGAAGGCGAACCGGTGCTCTACGTGCGCTGCGGCACGGAGTCTCCCCTTGACATCGTCGAGGCGGTCGAGTCCGCTCTCGCCTCCCTTGCGCCGAGCGTTCCGAGGTGTTCTTGATACCAAACGCACCCCGATTTGGAAAGTAATCGGACTTTGGAACGAGTCTGCTAGACCGGCAGGATTAGTTTCTTTGATATACGTAATGCATTACTTACGATATGTGAAAATTCATATTCGTAAGCATTAGGATCAATGACTAGGTGACGGGGTGGTGGCATCTCCAACTCGTACCAAACCGCCAAAACTTTCCATTCAGGTCCACATTTGGTGCTCAATTGCTCTCATGTCACCCTCTCGCATCGCCCTCTTACGCTGTCTTCTCGCGTTACCTTCACACGTTGCCCCTTCGTGTTGCCTGCGCACGTTGCCCCCCGTGCGTGGGACCCGGATAGTGCACGTTATCGGGTGACTCTGCGGGCGGCCGTGATCCCGGTGGCGTGAGGGGTTGGAGTCGGGTATCCTTTTCGGGAAGGTCGATCGAGACGGTCGGAAGGGCCGCCGCGAAAGGAGCGTCGTCGATGAACAACCATGTCCTGGCAACGAAGAGGTCGCTTGCTCTGGCGGCCCTCGTGGTGTGCGCCTGCGTGTGCGCGCTTTTCCTCAGTGGCTGCGGCCAGTCGGCCAAGGACGCGCAGACCTCCATTCGCGAGGGCATCGAGTCCGACATGCAGTCGCTCATGACGCTGGACTCGACCACGACCTCGCAGATCTTCTCCTCTGACTTCACGGCGCAGCTCACGAGCGCAGGCGTGGACCCGCTGGAGATCTACGGCCCGCTCTTCTCGTCGCTTTCGTACACCATCGACGGCATCGACGTCGACATGGACGCGGGCACGGCGGTCGCCCACCTCACGATTACGAACAAGGACCTGACCCAGGCGTTCCAGAACTATCAGGACACGCTGACGGACACCCTCGCCTCTTCGGAGGGGCGCTCTGAGATCTCCTCGTTCGTTGGCGACGACAACGCGTTCACCGCGTATCTGAGCGACGTATTCAACCAGATGGCAAGCGACTCCTCGCTCCCCATGGTGACGACGAAGGTCGACGTCACCTACCAGCTGCAGGACGGCACGTGGGTGGCAGGGGACCTGGACGATCTCCAGAAGGCCCTGCTCGGAGGCCTCGACACCTCCACGCTGTCCTCGCTGCTGACGAGTGCCGAGGATTCCGCCGCGGCGGACGCGTCCACCGGCACGTCGGCCGACGCCGGGGCTGCCGGTGAGGTGACGGACGCCGGCGGCGTTGACGGCGAGGCCACAGTCGATGGCACCGCGACCGACGTCGCAACGGAGGGTGACGCCGTCGCCGACGTCGCCGTTGCCACGGCCGCCTAGAGGGCATTGACCCGCATATGGGCGACACGACGCCTGACCTCCCGAAAGAGGGGGCCGATCGTCCCTGCGTGAGCGAGGCCGTCCGGCACGTGATGCAGGCAAACAAGAGCAAGAACACCAAGCCCGAGCTTCTGGTTCGCGCCAGCCTGCGCGGTCACGGGCTGGTTGGGTATCGCGTGCAGTACAAGCGCGCTGCGGGCCGGCCCGACGTGGCGTTTCCCGGCAGGCGCGTGGCGATCTTCGTTCAGGGGTGCTTCTGGCACCGCTGCCCGTACTGCCACCCGAGCAACCCCAAGACCAACGTCGACTTCTGGCAGGCCAAGTTCGATCGCAACCAGCAGCGAGACCGGCGCAACGCCAAGACGCTGGTCGACGCAGGCTGGACGGTGGTGGTCGTGTGGGAGTGTAGCCTCAAGAAGAAGCGGGCACGCCGCACGATGTCCGAGGTCGTCTACGAGGTGCGCCGTGCTCGTCCGGTGCGTCGTGCCTGCGACCGCCGCCCCGGCCAGCTCGTGGTGGTGGGGCGCGGACACGACAGGCGCTCGCGCCTCATACGCAGGATCCGCCTGCGCTCTCGCCTGCGCCCGGTGACGTGGGGCGTGCGGGGTCGGCGGCATGGCGGTCGAGCGGGGCGGAGGCCCGGCGATGGGCGATGAGGGGCGCGGCGCGCCTGACGGCGCGGGCGTGGTCGTCCATCCGCTTGCGCCCATCGTCTGCCCCTCGTCGCGGGTGCTGATACTGGGTACCATGCCTTCCCCGGCATCGCGTGAGGCGGGCTTTTACTACGGCCATCCGCGCAACCGCTTCTGGCCGGTGATGGCGCGGGTGTTCGGCGAGCGGGTGCCGCAGACCAACGAGGAGCGCGCCGAGCTCATCCTCACGCACGGCCTCGCGCTGTGGGACGTGCTGGCGCGCTGCGAGATCCGCGGGGCGTCGGACGCCTCGATCGCCAGCCCGGTGCCCAATGACATGCGTGTCGTGCTCGACGAGGCCCCCATCGGGGCCGTCTTCGCCACCGGGGCCACGGCAGCCCGACTCTACCGACGCCTCTGCGAGCCCGCTACGGGCCTGCCCGTCATTTGCCTTCCGTCCACGAGCCCGGCCAACGCCTCGTGGGGCCTCGAGCGCCTGGTCGAGGCGTATCGGGCTGTCCGGCTGGCGGCGGAGGGTGCGGGCCCTGAGACCGCGGCCGGGGGACGCGTCGCCGACGGCGAGGGGGCGCGTGGCGATGGCTAGGCGGCCTCTCGGGCGGCGGGGCGCCGGCCACCGCGGCGACGCCCAGAGGCTGGGCGTGCTGGTCTGCGGTGCGTTCTTTGCCCTCATGGCGCTGGTCGTCATGCTCATGGCCTGCGTGAACGACGCGCTGTCCTATGGCGCCGACCCGTCGCAGACCTCCTCGTCCTTTCCGCTCCCGTCCGCGCTGAGCGTCCTGATCGGATCCGTGGTGGCCGTGGCGGCCAGCCTCGCGTGCGCCTGGCACGGCATCTCCCGCCGCGGCGTGCCGCTTGGGCGCGTCGACTTTCTGGTGACGTGCCTGGCGCTCTCGTTTCTGGCGTTCGCCGCGCAGGTCGTGCTCGTGCGCTGCGTCTACGGCGTCCCGGGATGGGATTCGGGCACCATGCTGGAGTACGCGCGCTGGAAGGCGTCGGGCCAGGATGCGAGCTCCTTCTACGGAGGGGAGATCAACGAGTGGGTGACGGGGTACCTGGACCTGTACCCGAACAACTCCCTGCTCACGCTTGTGTTCACGGGCTGCTATCTGCTCGCGGGGCCGCTTGGCACTGACGGCGTGCTCCTGGCCGCCCTTCTCGGTGCCCTGTGCGTGAACGCGGGAGGGGCGCTTGCGTGCGCGCTCGTGCGCCGCGTGTGCGGCTCGAACGCGGTGGCGTTTGCGAGCTGGGGTCTCTACACGCTGCTCTTCTCCCTGTCGCCCTGGGTGAGCGTTCCCTATTCGGACACGTATGCCACGCTGTTCGTGGCATGGGCGCTCTATCTTGGCGCGGGCGTCGCGGGGGGCGCGCCCGTCACGGGCGACCTGCCGAGGCGCGGTCTTCGGTGGCTTTCGCTCGGCGTCGTGTGCCTGGTCGGGTACCTGATAAAGCCGATGGTCGTGCTGGTGCTGGCCGCCACGGTCGTCGTCGCGGTTGCTCGCGGCCTTGCGGGCCGTCGGAGCGGGGATGCGGGAGCCGGGCAGGGGATGCCCGGGGGAGCGCGCCGCAACGGGCGGCCTGGCCTGCCAGCCGCCTGCGCCACGGCGGCCGCGGGGCTGCTCGTGGCCGCGATCGTCGTACTGGGGATGTTCTCGCCGCTCGTGCGCGCCGCCATGGGGGTGGACGCGGGCGGCAGCTCGTCGCTGGGCGTCACGCACTACCTCATGATGGGGCAAAACGACCAGACCACCGGTAGCTACCTGCAGTCCGACGTGGACTTCTCGCGCTCGATCACCGACCCCGCCCAGCGCAGCGCCGCCAACGTGGCGCAGGCCCTGCGGCGCGTCGCGGAGCGAGGCCTGTGGGGCAACGCCGTGTTCTACGGCGAGAAGCTGCTCTACAGCTTCGCGGACGGCACGTTCTCCTGGGCGGGCGAGGCGGGGGACTCGTTTTTCGAGGAGGTGCTGCCGCAGTGGACGCCGCTCTCCCACGCGCTGAGGTTCCTGTATTACCGGGAGGCCTGGCAGCAGGGCGCCGACCGCTCGACGTTCTGCACGCTGGCCCAGATCCTGTGGTGCGCCGTCCTGGTACTGGCGGCGGCGGGAGGATGGGCGGGCGTTTCGGCCGCGCGCCGCGGGGCGCGCGTCGCCCCCGTCGTCCTTGTCGCCATGGCGAGCGTGCTCGTCCTGTTCGTCTACCTGCTGCTCTTCGAGTGCCGTGCGCGCTACCTGTTCTGCTTCGGCCCGGCCATGGCGCTGTGCGCGGGCTTTGGCATGGCGGCGCTTGCAAGGTGGGCGGTCGCGCGTCTTGCGCGCTGACGGGCCGGCGCCCTCGCGTCGCTGCATCGACGCCGCCCGCATCGTCCGTCTGGGCTTTTGCTGCGCTTTTGTCGCCGCGCGTCGCGCCTCGTGTTCCCACGCGTTGCCGCTTGCGGTACTATGCCTGATGACTTCAGCGCTTCGGGCATGTTCCTGGTGCCCGTTGTCGCCCGAGACACGAACGGGAGGACGCTATGGCATCTGACACGTGTTCCTGCGAGCCCGGCACCGAGGCGGGCGCTTGCCCCACGGGCAAGGGCCGCATCCTGGTGACCGGCGGCGCCGGCTTCATCGGCAGCCACACCTGCGTCGAGCTGCTCGAGGCGGGCTACGAGGTCGTAGTGATCGACGACCTCTCCAACTCCAGCGAGGAGGCCCTGCGCCGCGTCGAGCGCATCACGGGCAAGAAGATCTGCGCCTTCTATCAGGGGGACGTCTGCGACGCCGCCCTGCTCGACCGCATCTTCGAGGAGCATCGCATCGACGGCGTCATCCACTTCGCCGCCTACAAGGCGGTGGGCGAGTCGGTGCACAAGCCCATCGAGTACTACCAGAACAACCTAGGCGGCACGCTGGCGGTGGCCCGCGCCATGCGCGACCACGGCGTGCGCGACATCGTGTTCTCGTCCTCGGCCACGGTCTACGGCCAGCCCGACCACGTGCCGGTGACCGAGGACTCGCCCCTCAAGCCGGCCACGAACCCCTACGGCCGCACCAAGTCGATGAACGAGCAGATGCTGCGCGACCTGCACGTGGCGGACGAGAGCTGGAACGTCATGCTCCTGCGCTACTTCAACCCCATCGGCGCGCACCCCTCCGGCCTCATCGGCGAGGACCCCAAGGGCATCCCCAACAACCTGGTGCCCTACGTGGCCAAGGTCGCGGCCGGCAGGCTCGACCACGTCAACGTCTTCGGCGGAGACTACCCCACCCACGACGGCACGGGCGTGCGCGACTACATCCACGTGGTCGACCTCGCGCGCGGCCACGTGTGCGCGCTGGACTACATGCGCGGCAAGACGGGCGTGCACGTGTTCAACCTGGGTACGGGGCACGGCTACAGCGTCCTGGACGTCATCCATGCGTTCGAGCGCGCGTGCGGCCACGAGATCCCCTACGAGATGTGCCCGCGCCGCGACGGCGACATCGCCGAGATCTTCTGCGACGCCTCCAGGGCGGCCGAGGAGATGGGCTGGGTCGCCCGCTACGACGTCGACCGCATGTGCGAGGACTCCTGGCGCTGGCAGTCCTCCAACCCCGACGGGTATGCCGGCTGCGGGCGGTAGCGACCGGCTTGTCGGCCCGTGCGAAACGCAAGACGCGACACGACCCAAGGAGACGAGCATGAAGGGAATCGTTCTGGCAGGCGGCTCGGGAACGCGGCTGTACCCGCTGACCCAGGTGACCTCGAAGCAGCTGCTGCCGGTCTACGACAAGCCGATGATTTACTACCCGCTGTCCACGCTCATGCTGGCGGGGATCCGCGACATCCTCATCATATCGACGCCGCATGACCTGCCCAACTTCGAGCGCCTGCTCGAGGACGGGTCGCGCTTCGGCGTGAGCTTCTCCTACGAGGTGCAGCCCCGCCCCGAGGGGCTCGCCCAGGCGTTCATCATCGGCGAGCGCTTCGTGAACCACGAGCCCTGCGCCCTCATCCTGGGCGACAACATCTTCTACGGCAACGGCCTGGGCAGCCATGTCACCAAGGCGGCGCAGCGCACGCACGGCGCGACGGTCTTTGGCTACCACGTGGACGACCCGCAGCGCTTTGGCGTGGTGGAGTTCGACGTGACGGGCCGCGCCGTGAGCCTGGAGGAGAAGCCGGAGCACCCCAAGAGCAACTACGCGGTGACGGGCCTGTACTTCTATGACGAGCGGGCCTGCGACTTCGCCCGCGAGGTCAGGCCCTCGCCGCGCGGCGAGCTGGAGATCACCGACCTCAACCGCATGTACCTGGAGGACGGCTCGCTTGACGTGGTGACGCTGGGCCGCGGCTACGCGTGGCTTGACACGGGCACCATGGAGTCGCTCTACGAGGCGGGCGAGTTCGTGCGCGCGGTCGAGCGCTCGCAGGGGCTTGCCATCGCGGCCCTGGAGGAGATCGCGTACTACAACGGCTGGATCTCCGCCGAGCAGCTCGGCTTGGCCGCGGAACGCTACGGGAAGAGCCCCTACGGAGAGCACCTGCGCAAGGTGCGCGAGGGCAAGATCGTGTTCGACCGCCGGGGCGACTAGGGCGCGCGCAAGGCCGGTGCGTGCCGACGCGCGTCTGCTCGCGCCTGTCATGCTGGCCCTTCTGGCCCGCTGGCGTCTCAAACGAGGCGTCTGGCGGGCCGTTTTGTGTCAGTTCTTGGTCAGATGAAGTTTCGTTCAACCAACATACCTGGCATTTCATCAGTTCTTCGCATTGTTTTGCTAAAGTCTTCACCTTGCTCACGCAAAACAAGCGCGGGCTGGTGTACATGTTGTGTCAGGAGGTCTTTGTGGAAGAGGAAGAGCCCATAAACAAGGTCGCGATCATTCACGACAAGCTCGTCTCCATGGCGGGCTCGCGCGTGAGGGTGCGCGCCAACATGGGTCGCTCTCGCATCGTCGAGCGCGAGGGAACGGTGCTCGGCACGCACGACTCGCTGTTCATCGTCGAGGTCGACGAGCGTCGTGGCCGCAAGGCGCGCCAGTCGTACCAGTACGTCGACGTTCTCACCGGGGCCGTCATCCTGTCTGACCCCGAGACGGGCGAGTTGCTGTTCGAGCCGGAGGAGAACTAGGCACGGCCCTCGCGTGCAAAAGCCAGCGACAGTTTGGGCATGATTATCGTTCGGGGCGCCGCGTGGTGCCCCGAACGCGTTTTTTGGAGGTATGGCCATGCGGACCTGCGCCCCTGCCAAGATCAACCTGTTTCTGGGCGTCTCCGACGAGCGTGACGAGCGCGGCTACCATCTCGTGACGTCGCTCATGTGCCCGCTCGAGCTCTCCGATGACGTCGAGGTCAAGCCTCGCGCCGGTGCGGGCGTCGACCTCGCATGCGAGCCGGACCCGGTCGGCGAGGCGCGCGACAACCTGGCCTACAAGGCCGCCGTGCGTCTTGGCGAGGCGCTGGGGCGGGTCCCCGACGTGTCCATACGCATCGCCAAGCGCATTCCCTCGCAGGCGGGGCTGGGCGGGGGCTCTTCCGACGCGGCGGCGGTGCTGCGCTGCCTGGCGAGCCTGTGGGGCGTCGACGCCACCGACGCGCGCGTCGTGGGCGTGGCGCGCTCCCTCGGGGCCGACGTTCCCTTCTTCCTGTATGGCGGCGCGTGCCTGATGCTGGGCTGCGGCGACGAGTTCTCCGAGCGCGTCGAGGTTCCCGCCCTGCCGCTCGCCGTGGTGCGTCCGCCCGCGGGCGTCTCCACGCCAGCCGCCTACCGCGCTTTTGACGAGGACAAGACGGCGACGCCGAGCGTGGGGGCCCTCATGGGGCGTCTGAGGGAGCGTGACATCCCCGGGGCGCTTGCCCTGCTCGAGAACAACCTGCAGCCAGCGGCCTGCCGCGTGCAGCCGCTCGTGGGGGAGGCGCTCGCGCTGCTCTCGTCGTTTGACGGCGGCGCCGCGCGCCCGCTTCTCTGCGGCAGTGGTTCGGCGTGCGCGCTGTTCGTGGGGGATGACGAGCAGGCCGCGCGCGTGTGCGAGCTGGCACGCGCACGCGGCTGGTGGGCCTGTGCCACGCGCGTGGCCGCGGAGAGGCCGGCGCTGCGGGAGACGTGAGGGTGCGGCGGCCCGACGCGGCCGCAAGTCCCACGTGTAGTTTGTCGCTCACGTGTTCTCCTCATGTTCTCAAGACACGTCTTGCATTCTTTGCGAGAGTAGGCTAATATTTGCGGTCGCCGGGTTGTGGCTCAGCTTGGTAGAGCGCTGCGTTCGGGACGCAGAGGCCGTGGGTTCAAATCCCGCCAACCCGACCAGGGGCAAACAGCTGTGGGTCGCCGTAAGGCGGCCCACATTTTTTCTGTACGCCCTTCTGGTGCACCTTGCGATTGCATGCAAGAAAAACGGGTCTGAAAAGTCGCAAAGGTGTGTATAGCTGACGGGGGGCGGGGTACCATACAACCGTCCTAAAAACCGGCGGGCGGCGTAACAGCGACGCCTGTGTCCGCCGAAGATATTTGGAGGATTTGCATGGGTATCATCGGTGGCATTGGCGTTCCTGAGCTTCTCATCATCCTAGTTGTGGTCCTGCTCATCTTTGGCCCGAAGAACCTTCCCAAGCTCGGCGCCTCCCTGGGCAAGACCGTGAAGAACATCCGCAAGGGCATGGGCGACGAGGACAACCCCAAGAAGATCGAGGATGTCGAGGTCGTTGACGCCGAGGATGCAGACGTCGTCGAGGAAGAGGAAGAGGACGTCGTGGAGGAAGAGGAGGCCGAGGAGGAGGCTCCCAAGAAGAAGGCCCCCGCTCGCAAGCGCACCACGACTACCACGTCGCGCAAGCGCACCACCAAGAAGAGCACCGACGAGGACGCAGACGCCGAGTAGCGCCTCGCTTACAGACGAGCAGTATCATCGCGGCGCGTGCCCCCTGTGGGACATGCGCCGCGATTGAGTACGAACGCTGCTCTTCAGGGCGCCCCTAGCCGGGCGCCTTCACGTATCTAGTCCCAGATGACACCACGCAGCAATGCAAAACACGCAGCAATGCAGAAACGGGGGGTATCCAACATGGAGACCAAGGGCATCGTTCTGACCGCAGAGGGCAAGCAGAAGCTCGAGGACGAGCTGAAGTGGCGCGAGGGCGAGGAACGCGCCCGCATCACCGAGGCCATCAAGGTCGCGCGCGACTTCGGCGACCTCTCGGAGAACTCCGAGTATGACGACGCCAAGGACGACCAGGCAGCCAACGAGGCGCGCATCAGCGTCCTGCGCCAGCAGCTCGCCAACTGCACGATCCTCGAGACGCCGCGCCGCAGCAGCGTCATCACGTTCGGCCACAAGGTGACGGTCGAGGACGCCCAGGGGCGCGAGCGCGCCTTCACGCTGGTCGGCACCGCCGAGGCGGACCCCAAGCAGGGCAAGATCTCCAACGAGTCCCCGATGGGCAAGGCGCTCTTCGGCCACAAGAAGGGCGAGACCGTCTCGTTCTTGTCGCCCACCGGCAAGACGCTCAAGTACACGATCACCAACATCGAGGCGTAGAATATCGTTCGGCAATCACGAAGGGCGATGCCAAGGGGCATCGATGACAACGGGAGGGTCGCGGACATGGCCGACGACGACAGCATCCAGACCGAAGAAACGCCCAACGCCTCCGACGAGCGGGCCCTGCGCCTCGCCAAGCGCCAGGCCATCATCGACTCGGGCGAGGAGGCCTACAAGCGCCGCTTCGACCAGACGGCGCACGCCGCCGAGCTGGCCGAGCGCTACGCGGGGCTGGAGGCGGGGGAGAACACCTCCGACGAGGTCTCCGTGGCCGGCCGCGTCATGGCCATCCGCGACCAGGGCAAGGTCTGCTTCCTGGTGCTGCGCGACGGCTCGGGTGACATCCAGATCTTCTGTCGCGTGAACGCGCTGGACGAGGGCACCTGGGAGCACGTCAAGGGGCTTGACGTGGGCGACATCGTGGGCGTGACGGGCACCGTCTCGCGCACGCGCCGCGGCGAGCTCTCGGTCATGCCCAGCACCCTGGTCCTCCTCTCCAAGTCCTGCCGACCGCTGCCCGAGAAGTTCCACGGCCTCTCCGACAAGGAGACGCGCTATCGCCAGCGCTACGTCGACCTCATCGTGAACCCCGAGTCCAAGGCGGTGTTCGAGAAGCGCTTCCGCATCGTCTCGGCCATCCGCCACTTCATGGAGAGCCGCGGCTTCCTCGAGGTGGAGACGCCCATCCTGCATCCCATCGCCTCGGGCGCCAACGCCAAGCCGTTCGTGACGCACTACAACGCCCTCGACCGCGACTGCTTCCTGCGCATCGCCCCCGAGCTGCACCTCAAGCGCCTGCTGGTGGGCGGCTTCGAGCGCGTGTTCGAGATGAACCGCAGCTTCCGCAACGAGGGCATGGACCTCAAGCACAACCCCGAGTTCACCACCATCGAGGCGTACCAGGCCTACACCAACCTCGACGGCATGAAGGAGCTCGCCCAGGGCCTGTTCCAGGCCGCCAACGCCGCGGTGAACCCCTCGCACGTCATCATGCACGACGGCCACGAGGTGGACATGAGCGGCACCTGGCCGAGCCGCCCCATGACCGAGCTGGTGAGCGAGGTCGTCGGCCATGAGGTCACCATGGACACGCCGGTGGAGGAGCTGCGCGCCATCTGCCGTGAGAACGGCATCGAGCCGCAGGACTCCTGGGGCGTGGGCAAGCTGGTGTTCGAGCTGTACGACGAGCTGGTGGAGCGCACCATCGTGAACCCGACCTTCGTGTGCGACTATCCCGTAGAGGTGAGCCCGCTGGCCAAGAAGCGCCCCGACGACCCCCGGCTGACCGAGCGCTTCGAGCTCGTCATCGACGGCTGCGAGTACGCCAACGCCTTCACCGAGCTTAACGACCCGGTTGACCAGGAGGCTCGCTTCCTGGAGCAGGCACGTGCCAAGGCCGCCGGCGATGACGAGGCCATGGGTTACGACAAGGACTACGTGCGCGCCCTGGAGTACGGCATGCCGCCGGCCGGTGGCATCGGCATCGGCATCGACCGCCTGGTCATGCTGCTTTGCGACCAGGCGTCCATCCGCGACGTGCTCCTGTTCCCGCACATGCGCCCCGAGGCGGACGAGTAGGGTCCGGTCGCGGGCAACGTAACGCGAGCCATACACGCAAGAGAGGAGGGGCCCGCCATGGCGGACTTCCTTGACGAACTCATCGGCCTGCAGAAGGAGTTCAAGGCCATCACCGCAGACATCGAGGCGGAGACGGCCGACCTGCGCGGGGCCACGGTCACCGGCGGCGGCCCCGTGTGGGCGCCCGGCGACTACAAGGTGGTGCCCAAGGCCAATGCCGCCATGTGCGTGCGCTGCAAGTTCGAGGACGCCAGCTGCGACCTCTGCGAGCAGGTGTGCCCCACCGATGCTATTCGCTTCACCGATGACGGCGACATCGAGATCACCAACGACTGCCGCAAGTGCGGCCTGTGCGTGGCCGTCTGCCCCACCGACGCGCTCCTGTCGAGCCTCTACGGCCCGAGGACGATCTACGACAAGATCTGCAAGGCCGCCGAGGCCAACGAGATGGTCTACGTCACCTGCACGCGCGCCCTCGGGCACGTGCCCCACGACGCGCAGATCGTCCTGCCCTGCGTGGGCGCTCTTTCTGCCGAGATCTGGTACGCCGTCCTGTGCGAGTACGGCAACGTGGGGGTGTACCTGCCGCGCCATATCTGCGAGAAGTGCAAGACCCGCGGGGGAGAGGACTTCTACACCGAGCAGATCAGCTGCGGCGAGTCGTGGTCGGGCGAGTCGGTGGACCTCGAGACGCGCGAGAAGGACCTCATCCTTGAAGTTGACCATCAAGTTGAACGTAAGCAATTCGTCAGTAACTCGATGAAATCCCTGGGTATGACCGCATCGAAGGTCAATCCCATCACCGCGAAGCTCGCCCGCGCGGCCGAGAAGATCTCCGCGCACTCCAAGCAGATCACCGAGCTGCAGAAGTCGCTCGATAGGCTCTGCGGCGGCAAGAGCAGCGTGGAGAAGAAGCGCGTGCTCACCCCCTCGCGCCAGCTCATGCTCGTCGCACTGGCCAACCACCCCGAGACGGCCTCCAACATCCTGTTTGACCTGCCGGTCATAGGCGACGGCTGCACGGGGTGCGGCGAATGCGCCGAGATGTGCCCCACCAGCGCGATCGACATCGTGGACGGCAAGGCCACCATCGTCTCGACGCACTGCGTGACCTGCAGCCTGTGCCTCGACGTCTGCCCCGAGGAGGAGGTCATCGACTTCGAGGAGTTCGATGGTCAGCGCCTCATCGTGGACGACCCCGAGGCGCAGAAGAAGATCGCCGAGAAGGAGAAGGAGCAGCAGCAGCGCGAGGAGATGCGCCAGAAGAGCAAGGAGCTCGGCAAGAAGGCGCTGGAGTTCCTGGAGCGCGAGGCCGACATCGAGGAAGAGGAGCAGCAGGCAAGGCGCACCGCGAAGGACGGCGGCGAGACCAAGGCCGCGGCCAAGCCTCAGCCGAAGCAAAAGGCTGAGACTCAGGGCGACGAGGACTAGGCGGCGCCGTCGACGCGTCTTTATGGGGCGCCGATGGATGGAGGGCGGGAAAAGGCGCGCCCGGCCGTGCCGTCTGTGGAGTACATGTGACCTCTGCGCTTTTTTGGACATTGATCATCTCGTTGTCCATTCCCGCAGCAACTAGTATTATGTACTAAGCGTGTCTGTGTGTTGTAAGGGCGCGTACTCGCGCGCCACGTAGAGGAGGAGTGGGAAATGTCAGACGAGGAGAAGGTGAACGCGACAGGCACGGGCGCCCCAGAGGCCCCGGTACCTGCAGGCGACGCCGCCGTGATCCGTAAGCCAAAGAAGTGGCCGATCGTGATCTCGGTGTTCGCGGTGCTCGCCGTCGCGGTGCTGGTTGCGGTTCTGCACTGGCACGAGGAGCCGACGTTCTGCAACCTGTTCTGCCACCAGCCGATGGATCGCTATGTCGAGGGCTACTACAGCGGCGACATGGGCCTCGAGGCGGCAGTTCACGAGGAGAACGGCGTGACCTGCCTTGGGTGCCACTGGCCGCAGGCCAAGATGATGGACCTCGTGCACGAGGTTGTCATGTGGGTGTCCGACGGGTTTACCGACCCGCTGCCCGATGAGACGGGGATCGCAAGCGAAGAGTTCTGCGGCAAGTGCCACGATGGCGTGACCGCCCCCACCAAGGAGTCCGTCACCGAGGGCTGGGAGTACGATCCGCACAACATCCCCGAGGATGTGACGATGCACCAGACCGCCGGCGCTGACGGCGGCGCGATCGTTTGCTCCGATTGCCACAAGGCCCACAAGGCCTCGACCCTGATGTGCGCCGAGTGCCACTCCGACTACTTCAACGAGGAGAGCGGCAACGTGCCCGAGGGTTGGGTCATCCCCGCCGAGAGCGAGGCCCAGGCGGCTACCGCCGAGACCTACGGCATCTACGATCCGCACGCGGGCGACACCTACGTCCAGCTGTCGAAGATGCACGAGACCGCCGGCTCTGACGGCGGCGTCATCACCTGCGCCGACTGCCACGACACGCAGACCATCGTCTGCGCCCAGTGCCACGAGGACGTCTTCACCGAGGAGAACACCCCCGAGGGCTGGACGCT
>CAWVLT010000070.1:0-26062 GCA_963930185.1 Coriobacteriia bacterium
GCTTCGGCGGTATCACCGCCTCGGCCCCCAGGGCGGCGACGGCCCCCAGGCAGGCGTCGGTGTCGTAGGCGCGGTCGGCCAGGACGACTTCGTGCCCCTCGCCGGGCTGGGAGCCTGGGCGAACGCGCGCGTGTTCTGGCTCGTCGGCATCCTCTTAGCGGCGGTCGCGTGCTTCGCGCTTCCCCGCGCCCTGCGCTCCGCTGACGCCACGCAGCGCTTCGTGTTCCCCATGATCGCGGTCGCCGGCGCGATGAGCTTCGCGCTCGCCTTCTACCAGGACATCTTCGACCAGCGGATGCTCGCCATGCTCGGCCTGGTCGTGTCGGGCTTCGGCTACTTCTGGTTCATATCGCGCTTCGTGCTGCTGCTGGCGTTCACGCAGGGCATCGCCTGCCTGGCGTGGGCGTTCAGCTGCGCGTTCGTGCTGCGCCAGGTGCTCCTCATCGCCATGGACGCGCTCATTCCCATCAACCACCAAGTGATGGTCGCCATCGCACTGCCCCTGTCGGCGATCGCCTGCCTTGACGCGGCGTGCCTTCTGGGGCGCCGGGCGGACGCCCGGAGCGCGCCGGATGCTGCCGACAGGTCGTCGAACATGCTGTGGGGGATCCGCACCTTGCCCAAGGAGCGCCACATCGACGCCCGCTCCGGCCGCTACCTCATCGTCATCCTGGCCGCGGTCGCGCTCCTGCTGTCGGTGGCGCGCGCCTGCAGCATCTCGGGTACCTGGGGCAACGACCACACCGCGGGGCTGGAGCCCTCGGTCGCCGTCCCGCTCGTGGTGCTCTACGCCGCGCTCGTGTTCGGCCTCGTGTACCTCGGCGTGATCCGCGCGGCGCGGCTGGGCGACGTCCCGCGCTTCCTCGTCGGCGTGCTCGTCGTCATGACGGGGCTGCTGGTCGCGGCGCTGCGCCCCGCGCTCGACCCCACCCCCTCGATGGCGCTCGACGTGTTCGTCAACACGAACGACCCGTTCGCCCTGGTGTTCTTCTGGTCCACGGTCGCCGTCGCCGTGCAGCGCCTCTCGGTCCGTCCGAACCGCGTCATCGGCTTCGCCGGCGCGCTCTACGCCGCCGCGTCGATTGTCTGGGTGTTTCTGATCAACGATGTCAACGCCGTGAGCAGCACCTTCGTGTTGACCGCGGTCTACGTGCTGCTCGCGCTCTCCATCGTCGTGCTGCAGCTGAAGGAGGGGCCGGGGGATGCCGGACGGGTCACCGCTGCGGCCTCTGGGGCCGCGCCGGTCGTGGGGGCCGTCGCCGAGGTCGCCCCGGAAGTCGCCGAGCGGGTGGATTCGGTACCGTCGGACACGGGAGCCGCGCTTTCGGACGCCGGCACGGAGGGCGATTCGGGGGAGGCCGTCGCCTCCGCGATCAAGGCGCGCTGCGCCGCCGTCGCGCGCGAGCACGGCCTGTCTCCGCGCGAGCGGGACGTGCTCTGCCTGATGGCGCAGGGAAAGAGCGGGAGCTCCATCCAGGAGGAGCTGGGCATCGCGGCGAGCACGGTCAAGACCCACACGCAGCACATCTACGCCAAGCTCGGCGTGGGCGACCGCCAGGAGCTTATGGGACTGCTGCTGGACGTGCGCTAGGATTCGCTAGGATTCGCGCGCCATACCAGAATGGTGGAAAATCCGAAGTGAACATGGTGGAAAAACCGAAGTGAACCGGGTGGAAAAACCGTGCCGCCCGCTACGCCCCCTCACCGCTCTGCGCGCGCCACATGGCCGCGTACCTCCCGCCGCGCGCCAGCAGCTCGTCGTGGGTGCCCTGCTCGACGATGCGCCCGCCGTCGAGCACCACGATGAGGTCGGAGTCGCGCACGGTCGAGAGGCGGTGCGCGATCACGAACGAGGTGCGCCCCCGGGTCGCGGCGAGCATCGCCTCGCGGATGCGCCGCTCGGTGACGGTGTCCACCGAGCTGGTCGCCTCGTCCAGGATGACGATCGGGGCGTCGGCGAGCACGGCACGGGCGATGGTGAGCAGCTGTCGCTCGCCCTGCGAGAGCATGGCGCCGCCCTGCTCGAGCACGGTGTCGTACCCTTCGGGCAGGCGCTCGATGAAGGCATCGGCGCCCGCTGTCCTCGCCGCCGCGCGGATCTCCTCGGGCGTGCAGGCGTCCCTGCCGCGCCCGTAGGCGATGTTGTCGGCAACGCTGACGCTGAACAGCGACGGGTCCTGCAGCACCACGCCGAACGCCCGGCGCAGGCCGCGGGGCCCGTGGAGCCGGTAGTCGCGCAGGTCGTGGCTGTCGAGCTCGATCGAGCCCGCGTCCACGTCGTAGAAGCGCGTGAGCAGGTTGATGAGCGTGGTCTTGCCCGACCCGGTGGCGCCCACCACGGCGACGCGCGTGCCGGTCGGCACGTTCAGGCTCAGGTCTTTGATGACGGGGCGTCCCGGGTCGTAGCCGAAGGTGACGTGGCGGATGCGGATGTCCCCGCGCGGGTCGTCGACGGGCAGGGCGTCCGGCCTGTCCGCGGGTTCGGGCGTCTCGTCCATGATCTGGAAGATGCGCTCGGCTCCCGCCACGGCGCTCTGGAAGTTGTTGTAGATGTTCGCGATGTCGACGAAGGGCCGCGTGAACTGGCGCGCGTAGAGCAGAAAGCTCGAGATGACGCCCACGCCCACGATTCCCTGCGCCGCCAGAAGGCCGCTGACCACCGCGACGTTCACGAACGAGACGTTGTTGATCACGTTAGTGACGGGCATGAGGTAGCCCGACCGGACGAGCGCGCGGGTCGCCGTGGTGCGGAACGCCTCGTTGTGCCGCTCGAACTGCTCGACGGAGGCCTGCTCACGGTTGAACGCCTTGACCATCGCGAGGCCCGATATGCTCTCCTCGATGTGGCCGTTGAGCTGTCCCAAGATGGCCTGCTGCTCGAGGTAGAGCGGGCGGGTGCGGTTGGTGATGAGCCGGGTGACGGCGAAGATGAACGCCACGGCCAGGAGGGCCACCGCCGTGAGCAGCACGTTGAGCGAGAGCATCGAGGCGAGCACGCCGCAGATGGTGAAGGCGTACACCATGAGCTGGGCGAGCGAGTTGGACAGGGTCGACGAGATGTTGTCGACGTCGTTGGTGATGCGGCTCATGAGCTCGCCGTGCTGGCGGCGGTCGAAGAACGCCAGGGGCAGCCCCTGCATGACGCCGAACAGCACGCGCCGGATGTCGCGGACGATGCGCCCGCCCACGCCGTTCATGACGAACTGCTGGCCGAAGCGCGCGAGCCAGTTGCCCGCATAGAGGGCCAGAAGCAGGCCGATGAGGATCGCCACGGGCTCGTGCAGGTCGATCCCGTCGATGATGCGGCCGATGAGCAGGGGCGACAGGACCGGCGACAGGGCCACCAGCCCCGAGAGGGCGAACACGGCGAGCGGGCCCCTGCGGTGTCCACGCGTGAGGCCCCACAGGCGTGCGAGCGTCCCGCGCATGTCCTTGGGCTTGGCGTGCGGGGCGAAGCGCGACCCGCGCATGGGGCGGGCGGGCGGCAGGCCGTCGGCGGTTCCCCGGGATGGGTTAGGCATGGGCGCCTCCAGTTTGGGAGTCGTAGATGGCGCGGTAGGTGGGCGAGGTGCGCATCAGGTCGTCGTGGGTGCCGAACCCCTGCATGCGGCCGTTCTCCAGGCACACGATCGCGTCAGCCCGGCGCACGGTCGAGATGCGCTGGCTGATGAGCAGCAGCGTGATGCCGCCGGCAAGCTCGCGCAGGCCGCGGAGGATGGCGACCTCGGTCGCGCCGTCGAGGGCGCTCGTGCAGTCGTCGAGCACGAGCACGCGGGGCTTGCGCAGCAGGGCGCGCGCGATGCACAGGCGCTGCTTCTGCCCGCCCGACAGGTTCACGCCGCCCTGCCCGAGCTGCGTGGCGTAGCCGTCGGGGAGCCGGTCGATGAATTCGTCGGCGCAGGCGACGCGCGCCGCCTCGCGCAGGTCGTCGTCGGTGGCGTCCTCGTCGCCCCAGCGCAGGTTGTCGGCGATGCTGCCCGAGAAGAGCAGGGGCCGCTGCGGCACCACGGCCACGGCGCGGCGGAGCTCCCGCTCGTCGAGCGCGGTCACGTCGCGGCCGTCGAGGAGGACCGCCCCGCGCGTGGCGTCGTAGAAGCGCGGCACGAGGTTCACCAGGCTCGACTTTCCCGAGCCGGTCGGCCCGATGATGCCGACGGTCTCGCCGGGCCGGGCGTCGAAGGAGATGCCGTCGAGCGCCGGGCGCGGCGACCCCGCGTAGGAGAACTCCACGTTCTCGAAGCGGACCGCGCCCCGCGGCCCCTGCGCGCCGAATCCCTGCGGGTCCGCGGCGGCGGTCTGGGCGGGCCGCTCGTCGAGCACCTCGCCGATGCGCGATGCCGAGGTGACGGCGCGCACCGCCTCGTTGAGCACCATGTTGATCATGCCGAGCGACATGACGAGCTGGGTCATGTAGTTGACCGCGGCCATGAGGTTGCCGATTGCGGCTGCGTCGTGCGTCTGCGAGCGCCACAGCAAAACGACGATGCCCAGGTTGGCCACCAGGTTGATAAGCGGCACGAACGTCGCCGGGACGCGGCTGGCCGCGATGGTGCTCTCGGCGACGTCTTCGGTTGCCGCGTCGAAGCGGGCGCGCTCGTGCAGCTCGGCGCCGAACGCCTTGACCACGCGCACGGCCGAGAGCCATTCGCGGCTCACGCCGTTGAGCCGGTCCATCGCTTGCTGCATGCGCATGAAGCGCGGGCGGCTCAGCCGCATGGTGAGGGAGATGAGCCAGCCCACGACCACGACGATGACGAGGATGACCGGCAGCTGCCGGGGCGCCTGGATCACGAGGAGCACGAAGGCGCCGACGGCCGTGATGGGGACCTTCACGGCGATGCGCATGAGCGAGGCGGAGAAGTTCGTCACGACGGTCACGTCGTTGGTGAGCCGCGTGACGATTGAGGCGGGCCGGAGGCGGTCGATGTTCTCGAACGACAGGTCCTGCACCTTGCGGTACATGTCGCTGCGCAGCTCGGCGCCGATGGCCTGAGAGGCACGGCATGACAGGTTGTTGCGCACGATCGCCGCGACGGCTCCGAGCAGGGCGATGCCGAGCATGATGGCGCCATAGACGAGGATCTGCCCCAGGTCCTTCTGCTGCACGCCGTCGTTGACGATATAGGACATGAGCGTGGGCTGCAGCAGGTCGGCGAGCGCCTCGACGGTGAGGAACGCGATGCCGACCGCGTAGAGCAGCGCATGGCGGCGGATGTAGGAGAAGATGAGCCTCATAGGCGGTCCCCTTCGTTGGCGGCGGCCGTACCGGCGTCGCCCGCGGTGCCGATGGCGCCTGCGAGGGCGGTGCCGGTAGCGCCCGCAGTGCCGGTGGCGCCTGCGAGGGAGGTGCCTCTTGCGGTGGCGGTGCCGTCCGGGGCGAGCGCTGCGTGCGGGGCCTCGGCCCGCCGGGCGCCTGCTGCACGCGGAGCCTCGAAGCACCGGGCGTCCGTGCGGTCGCGCCGCACACGCTCCAAGGTGCCCAAGATGCGTGCGAGCGCGGCCCGGTCGGATGCGGGCAGCCCCCCGAACAGCTCGTCTGCCGTGCGGCGGCGCTCGTCGAGCGCGCCTTGGGCGGCCGCCTCCCCCTGCGGGGTGAGCGCGACGTCGACGGTGCGGCGGTCTTCCGCGTTGGGGCGGCGCACGACGAGGTCTTCCTGCTCCATCGTCTCGAGCTGCTGACTGAGCGTGGCGGCGGAGCGCTGCGTCGCCACGGCGAGCTTGCGCTGCGTCATCCCGCCGTGCTCTCGGAGGGTGATGAGGATGCGGTTCTGCCCGGTTCGCTCGACCGGGCGCTGGAGATGGGCGCAGCGGCGGAAGAGCCGCAGCAGCTCGAGGGTGTCGGCGGTGTCGGCGGTGCCGCCGACACCGCTGTGACGTGCGGTGGGGTGTGTGGTGGGGGACATAGTGGGGGACATGGAACCTCCTGGTGTGGGCCGGACGAGGCCGGGATATATTGTTCGGTATCAAACGTTCGATACCTAATGTATGGTACCGAATGAATTACGTCAAGCAGGCTGCTGCGCCAGACCGGACTTCAAGAAAAAGTTGCCGCCGGCTTGGTTGGCCGCGAGGTGGCGGACGGCTGTGCGGCTGCGGGTCGATGGCTGTGCGGGCTGACAGGTGTCTACTTTCTGAAAGACGGAGCGGTTTGAGGACAAAACGCCTGGTCGCGACCATGAATATAGAAAGACTTTCAGAAACTTAACACCTGTCAGCCCGCACAGGCGCGCGCGGCCCCGCACGGGCGCCCCGCATCCCCCGTGGCGAATCTCGAAGAAGGAAGACAAGGCTTGCAAACAGGAAAAGTTAGACTATTCTAATATTTGCGGCACAGTTCGGACCGAGTAGGGCGATGCGCCCAAAGGGTCGGTTGTCGGGGGCGGGCTATCGGTCGAGGAGGGATGACATCGATGGAACACCTGGTGGTCACGTCGCCTCAAAACTATCAGCAGCAGTTTTATGAGCATATCGGGCTGAAGCGCGTGCCGTTCTGCGAAGGCGGCGAAGCGTGGGAGAACCCCGATGTCGGATTTGTCCATGGTTTCGGGGACATGGAGAGCGTCCATTGCGGCATCGGCAGCTATACCATCCCCGTCGATCTGACGGTGCAGTACGACTACGAGTTCTCGTATCTCCATTTCGGCACCATCTATCGGGGAGTCACCTATACGATGGTGGATGGACAAGAACTTGCAGGGCCCGCCCCGTCGTCCTTCGTGATAGTGGAGCAATCGCCTGTCGGTGCGAACCGATGGAAGACGGGGCAGCAGGCGCGGGGGACGGAGGTCTCCATATGCGTCCCGTTTTTGGAGCGATGCATCTTGCCGTTTTTGGGCGTCGACGCATCCCGCCTCGATTTTCTCGGAGTAAACCTCCGACATACCAGGCTCGCCGACTCTCTGAAGGCGGTCATCAAAAGAGTGGAGGTTCTCATGAGCGGTCGGGCGATGACCCGCGAACTGCTCATGGCGCTGTGCGGCGAGTTCGTTGCCCAGCTGGTTCAGGATGATGTGCGGCATGGCCTCGTAAAGGAGGAGACGCATGCCGTGCGTATCGAAATCGGTGGACGTGCGACGGTCATCGACAAAGAGGATTTCCGCGCAATCGAGGCGGCCCATCGCTACATCGAGCATGACGCTGCTAACTTTCCAGGAATCGCGATGCTGGCGCGCGAGCTTGGCATAAGCGAGCAGAAGCTCAAGGCGGGCTTTAAGCACCGGTACGGCCAGACGGTTTGGGAGTATGCCAATGCGGTGCGCATGGCGCGCGCCGCCGAGCTGCTGCGCGGCACGTCGGCCACCGTGGGCGCGGTTGCGGGAGAGGTGGGCTATCGGAGCCAGTCGGCGTTCATCGCGATATTTGCCAAGTGGAGCGGACTGAGCCCGAGCCGCTACCGTGCAATCGCTCCGCTCCCGTAGCGGCCCTTGGGTACGATGAGGGGCGTGCCCGACACCGGGTCATCGATTACTGCGCAGTCGAGTTCGAACACCTCGCGGATGGTCTGCTCGGTCACAACCTCCCGAGGTGTGCCCTGGCGTATGAGCTTGCCCTTTTTGAGCGCGAACAGGTGGTCGGCATAGCGCGAGGACAGGTTGATGTCGTGCAGCACCATGACCACGGTGGTCCCGCGTTGCCGGTTGAGGTCGCGCAGCATGTCGAGGATCTCGATCTGATAGGCGACGTCGAGGTAGGTCGTGGGCTCGTCGAGCAGCAGGACGTCGGTCTGCTGGGCGAGCGCCATGGCGATCCACACGCGCTGGCGCTGTCCGCCGGAAAGTTCGTCGACCGCCCGGTCTATGAGCCCGGCGATGCCCATGAGCTCGAGGGCCTCCCTGACCGCGTCGTAGTCTTCCGCTCGCATCCCCATGAGGAACGACTGATAGGGGTATCGTCCGCGTGCCACCAGGTCGCCCACGCGAATACCGTCGGGCACAAGCGAGCTTTGGGGGAGCAGCCCGAGCTTCTGGGCGAGCTTTTTGGTGGGGAGCTCGTGGATGTCGCGCCCGTCGAACAGCACGGAGCCTCCCTGCGGTCGGATGAGACGGGCGAGCGTCTTGAGCAGCGTTGACTTGCCGCAGCCGTTGGCGCCGATGATGACGCTTACCTTGCCGCGGGGAACGTCGAAGTCGAGCCCTTGGATGATGGGCGTTCCGCTGTAGCCCGACGAGAGGTTGCATGCGCGGAGCGAACCGGTGCCTCCGAGGTCGGCGGTATGTGTGGCAGACATCACAGCGCTCCTTTTTTGTTCATGTGGACCAGCAGGTAAAGAAGGTAGGGCGTTCCGAGGATGCCGGTAACCACGCCCACGGGGAACCGCGTGCCGAGCACGTGCTGGCCCACGAGGTCGGCGGCGAGCACCAGGGCCGCGCCCACGAGACCGGCAGGGACGGTGGCCGAGCTGCTCTGCCCCACGAGACGCGCGGCTATGGGGCCGGCGAGGAGGGTGACGCAAGCGATGGGACCTGTGACCGCCGTCCCGCATGCAATCGTCGCGACGGTGCAGAGGACGAGGGCGCCGCGGACGAGCGCGGGACGCGCGCCGAGCATGACGGCGGAGGTGTCGCCGAGCTCGAGCACGCGCAGCTGCCGTGCAAGGAGCACCGCGAGCGCGCAGAGGGGGACGATGGCGAGCAACCCGGCGACCTCCTCCATGGTGGTGCCGCTCAGGCTTCCGTTGAGCCAGCGCAGGGCCGTGGGAACGTCGAACTCCGCCCCTTGGAGAAGCACGTATGAGGTTGCGGCCTTCATAAAGGCCTGGACCCCCAGGCCCACGAGTACAAACTTTCCGATAGAGAACCCGCCGATCGACGACAGGGCAAAGATGAGGGCTGCGGTGAAAACGCCTCCGGCAATCGCCCACGGTGCCGCCTGCGACGCGCCCATGCCGACGATGAGGATGCAAAACACCGCGGTCACGCTCGCCCCCGACGTGATGCCTATGACGTCGGGGCTGGCCAAGGGGTTGCGCAGCATCGTTTGGAACGTGTTGCCGGCCACGCCAAAGGCAAACCCCACGAGCGCCCCGGCGAGCAGGCGTGGCAGTCGCACCTCCCATACGGCATACGTCGCCCCTTCGATGTCCGCCCCGGCCAAGGCAGCCGCAATCGTGCCGGGAGAATATACGGTGTTGCCCATCATGATTTCGACGCAGCACAGGCCGAGCACGAGGGCGAGCAGGGCGGCGACCGCGCGGGCCCAGCGTCGGCGGCGAGCGAGGAGGCTGCGCCTCAGGTCGGCGGTCGCGATGCGGTGCGGTTCCCTTGCCGCGGCGGGTGCGGTGCGGCCGGCGGGCGCCGCGCCGGCGTCCCCTTGGGCTGCATACGTCGGGCCCATCTACGCCACCTCCCCCATGCGTCCGCGTCGCGCCGAGCGAACGGCCACGGCGATGAACACGGGCGCTCCGATAACGGCGGTCACAACGCCCACCTCGAGTTCTCCCGGGCTCATGACCACGCGCCCGACGATGTCGGCCACGGTGAGCAGGAGCGCCCCCGAAAGGGCCGAGAGCACCATGGTGCCGCGCAGGCTTCCCCGATAGAGCAGCCCCACCACGTGGGGCACCATGAGCCCGACGAAAGCGATGGGGCCGGCTATGGCCGTGGTCGCGCCGCAAAGCACCACGGCGGCAAACGAGCATGCGAGCCGTACGAGTCCGGGACGGGCACCCAGCCCCACGGCCGCCTCGTCGCCCAGGGAGAGTATTTCGAGGGCGGGGGCCATGACGAGGGCGATCGCGACACCTGCGACGAAAAAGGGCGCAAAGGTTTGCAGCGCGTCCCAGTCGGCACCGCCTACGCTTCCGACCTGCCAAAACCGAAACGTGTTCATCACGTTTTCACGCGGCATGATAATGATGCTCACGAGCGAGGAGAGCGCCGTGCTCACGGCGGTTCCCGCCAGGGCGAGCTTGAGCGGCGACGCCCCTCCCGCCCCGCTCGATCCGACGCCGTACACCACCACGGCGGTGACTGCTGCCCCCGCAATGGCGCACCATATGTACTGCCCCGATGTGGTGATGCCGAAAAAGGCCAGACCCGACACCACAAAAAGGGCCGCCCCCGAGTTCACTCCCAGGATGCTCGGGTCGGCGATGGGGTTGCGCGTGACCTTTTGCATGAGAAGGCCGGAGATGCCGAGGGCGGCGCCGGCGAGCAGGCCGAATACCGTGCGGGGCACGCGCGCCTGCACCACTCGTGCCGTAAACGACGTCTCCTCGCTCGGGAAGAGCAGCGAGCCAAAGACCTCGGGCAGCGGGATGGAGCGCGAGCCGATGGCGAGGGAGAGCCCCGCGGTGAGCGCGACAAGTGCCGCGAGTGCTATGTAGACGATGCCTTGCTTGCCGCGCCTCACTGTAGGGCCCCTCTCTCGCTTTCCTGTGTCTTATGCCTCGGCCTTCTCAATGGCTTCGGCGATGAGGCCCATGTACTCGTCGATGGTTGCCTGGATGGCCAGGACCGAAGGGTTGCAGGCTGCCCCCAGCATCGAGTCGAGGGGCAGCATCACGCAGGCTCCCTTGGCGATGGCGGGGATGGCGCTCAGCAGCGGGTCGGCCTGAAGCTGCTCGAGCAGGGCCTCGTCGCCGTACATGACCGCGATCTCGAGGTCGGCGAACTGGTCGGCCTGCTCCGAGGAGAGGGTGAGGGCGATGCTGTCTGCGGGTTCTGACTCGGCGAGCGCCTTGACGCTGTCGGGCAACTCGATTCCCAGGTCGATGAGGTAGGCGCCGCGCGGGTCGGTGGGCAGGTAGATGTAGAAGGTGCTCGGGTCGTCGGCGCCGGTCATGATAACGGCGCCCTTGTGGCCGGACGTCCCATACTCCTCGATCTTGTCGGCTATGAGCCGATCGGTCTCATCGACGAGCTGCTGGGCCTCGACGGCCATGCCCAGAGCTGTGCCTTCGACCATGGTCTGCTCGCGCCAAAACGTCTGCCAGGCGATGCCGAGATGGGGAACGACCGGGGCAATCGCGGTCAGGGCGTCGTAGTCCTCCTGTGTGATGCCGGAATAGGCGCACAGGATGATGTCGGGTTTGCAGTCGTTGATGGCCTCGAGGTCAAAACCGTCGGTGTCGTCGAACAGCACGGGCTGCTCGGCCCCGAGTTCCTCGTATGCCTCGCTCACCCATGTCCATGTGCCATTTTCATCGAGCGCGCCGTAGTTGGGTTGGGAATAGCCAACCGGGGCAACCCCCAGGGCGAGCGGCGGCTCCATGTTGTTCCACTGCAGGCACACCACGCGCTCGGGCCTGCTCTCAATGGTGGTCGTCCCAAAGGCGTGCTCGATTGTGATGGGGAACTCGGTCTGGAGGCTGTCCGCCCCCTCTGTTTCGGCGGCATCTTCCGAAGCTCCGTCTTCCCGGGGAGCTTTTTCGTCTCCGTGGGCTTTCGAAGCGAACAGCGTTGCGGAGATTCCGCCGGCGGCTACGAGGGCGGCAAAGCTTGTCGAAACGAACGTGCGGCGCGTCAGTTGCATGGTGGTTCCTTTCAATGACGTCGACCCGTCGGGCCGAATGCTGTTGACGGATTCATATAAGTAAGATTTGGTTTACTTGTCAATATGTCACCTGATTAAGAAGCAGATGCACCCAATCGAGCAACGAGATGTGCGCCGTTGTTACACGGATAGGGGGCTGGCGGGAAAGGAAGCGACGCGAATGGCGCGGGCACTGAATGACCGACGGCTGCGTGGCTGCGGGGTGGCCGACGGCTGCGCGGCCCGACGGCTGTGCGGACTGACAGGTGTCTACTTTCTGAAAGACGGAGCGGTTTGAGGACAAAACGCCTGGTCGCGATAATGAATATCTAACAGTCTAGGAAACGGGTGACGGATGAAGGCCGCTCGACCCGGCTCGTGGCTCGTGGTATCCTCTTCCCAGCCAAACGTAGAATTTGCCCGAGCGCCCACCCGGATCTATGTTTGGCGACATTCCCTCCGGATGGGCGCTCGGGCGGATGGGAAGAGACCGCCATGAAGCGCGCGAACCCCTACTCGGGGCTCGCCGACGGCCTGTCCGTCGGCGAGCTCGACCTGCTGTCCGCCGCCGTCGCGGAGAGGAGGCTCAGGGAGGAGTGCGGCTTCGGCACCCTCGCCGAGGCCGCCGAGCTGTACCGGCCGGCGCCCGCCTGCCCCTCGTGCGGGAACGAATCCCCGTGGAGGGACGGGGCCACCGACGCCGGGGTGCGCAGGTGGCGCCGCCCCCGGTGCGGCGCCAGGTTTGCCTCCCTCGCGGGAACCGTCCTCGAGCGCTGCAAGAAGCCGCTTTCTACCTGGGTCGACTTCATCCGCCTCGCGCTCTTCGCCGTGCCGCTCGACGCCTGCGCGGAGATGTGTCGGATAACGCGCCAGACCGCTTGGGAGTGGCGGCACCGGCTCTTCGCGGCGGTGGACGGCTACCAGGACCGCATCGTGCTCAGGGGGCGCGTCTGGGTCGACGAGACCTACGTCAACGACACCGACCTCTCCCACGGCTACGGGCAGGCGCGCAAGCGCGGCCTCTCGGGGCAGAAGACCTGCGTCGCCGTCGGCACCGGCGCGCGCAAGGAGCCGGTCGCCGTGGCCTGCGGGCACGGCAAGCCCTCCTCGGCGCGCATCAGGAAGGCGATGAAGTCGCACGTCGCCGAGGGCGCGACCCTCGTGCACGACAGGGAGCGGGCGCACAACGTGCTGGTCAGGGAGAATTCGCTCGAGGACGAGAGCCACAAGGCGGACGTCCGCGACCCCGAGCACCTAGAGGCGATGGCGCTCGCCAACAACCTGTGCTCCTGGATAAAGCGCTGCCTCTGGCGGTTCACGGGGATGGATCCGAAGAGCCTGCAGTCCTACCTGAACCTGTACGTCTACCTGTTCAGGGTGAAGCGGGATGACGATAAATGGCCCAAGATCGCAAGGGTTGTCCGCCATCTGCTCATGACTGACGCCCGTTTCCGCAGCTCGACGTAGGCCCCCTATCACCCGTTTCCTAGACTGTTAGATTCGGCAATTATGCGGTATGAAGAGGGGACTTGTTTCAACTACATTGAGGCCAATGTGTGCCTGCGGCACTCAGAATGACGACGTTTGTGCAACAGAGGGGAGAGCAAAATGAATCGACGCTCTTTTATTCAGGGCACTGCACTGGCGAGCATTGCCGCTTCTGCAGGGTTAAGCGTCAATGTCGCCCTTGCTTCGGAGGGGAGCTCATCCGCGAAGTCCTTTGATGCCGAAGCGGCTTTTTCGCCTCAAACTGGTCATGCGTGGGAGATGGTTCCGGAGGACGTGCCGCAAGACCTCATCAGCGAGGTGGTCGACGCAGATATCGTGATCGTTGGCGCCGGTGCGGCGGGCGTTGTCGCCGCCCATTCGGCGGCTGAGGCCGGCGCCAAGGTCGTTTTGGTTGAGCGCGGCGAGACTTACAGCTCTCGTGGCCATGACATTGGCGGTGTGGGATCTCAGCTGTTGGCAGAAAACGGCATCGAGATCGATCCTCTTGAGCTCCTGAATGCGTGGTCGGAAATCACGATGAACAAGACGAACCTTGGCTTGTTCAACCTGTGGTTGTCCCGCTCCGGTGAGGTCATGGACTATTACATCGCAAAAATGGCCGAAGCAGGGATTGAGTGTTTCCCTGGAACGCTTGGTGCATCGGCAACTTCAGAGAATCCATGCTTGCGAGAGTTCCCGACCACTCACTCGTTTGGCGTTGGGCAAAAAGACGAAAATGGCGAGTACCTGATGCACATTTTTGTCCGACATGTAGAGGAATGGGCTCGTGAAGAAGGGGTTGACATCCGCTATAACACGCGAGCTGTGCGTCTCGTGAAGGACGGTGACCGCGTTAGCGGCGTTATTGGGAAGACAGTCGACGGTGCCTACATTCAGTTTAATGGTCCCAAGGGTATCGTGCTGGCCACTGGCGATATAGGTGGCAATGATGACATGCTCAAGATGTGGGCGCCGTCTTCGTACGACAGTCCCTTCAAGACCTACATTCCGTATGGGCTCAATACGGGTGATGGCATTTGTCTGGGAATGTGGGTCGGGGCGGGACACCAGAAGACCAATGCCGCTGCCATGTTCCTTCCCACGAGTGCGGCTATGGGAGGCCCCTTGTTTAATGATGGAAACCTTGCTTGGCTTACGATCAACACGAATGGCGAGCGTTTCTATCGCGAGGACGTGAGCGGCGCGATGCAGAGCTTTGCTATCGCTAAGCAGCCTGGCGGCATGGCTTACTCGGTGTTTGATGGGAAGTATGCAGACGACGTTTACAAGCATGTGGAAGATGGCCTTAACAGGTCGAAACAGCCCTACGTGAACGATGCGCTTGCAGAAGAGTTTGAGTCGTGCGAAAAGGCTGATCTGCTCTATGTCGGTGAGACTGTCGAAGAACTTGCCGAAAAGATGGGCATCGATCCGGCCGTGTTGAGTGCGACGATCGATCGATATAACGAGCTGTGTGATGAAGGTAATGACGCAGATTACGGGAAGGATGCGTCGCATCTCACTACGGTTACAGAGCCGCCGTTCTATGCAAGCCGGATCCGGTGCGGAATGCTTGTCACGATTTATGGCTTGAACTGCAATGCACATTCTCAGGTGTGCGACGAAAAGGATCAGCCTATTGCCGGTCTGTATGCGATCGGCAATGTCCAGGGTAATTTCTTCACGGATAGCTACCCAATTCTTGTTCCTGGTATCAGCCACGGGCGCTGCGTGACTTTCGGGCGCATACTCGGGCAAGCGCTGGCAAACGGCGAAGAATTGTAAGGCTTTTTCACAATCGGACAACACGAACGGGATCTGGTCGCGTGCGATCGGATCCCGTTTTTTGACTAGCTAGCGGGTCGAGAGACGGAAAAGTGTTTTTGTCGTCGCGCTAACCAGAACTTTTCTACCGAATAGCAGGAAGGTGCCTGGCCAGGTCAGCGCCTGACACCTTGCCCATGGAACCAGGGCTTGTGCCTAGGATTGGCGTCTCACTTCCAGATCGGCAACACTGACGGAAGTGAAATATCACTCACTTCCATAGTGATAATACTAATGGAAGCGAAGAATATTTCGCTTCCATTGCTGGTATACTTTGGGAAGTAAGTGCACTCTCGGGAGTGCCGCATGGCGGCGTAATGCCTAGGGCAAGCGAACGGAAAGGCAGGTTGTTGTGGGAATGTGGCCATCGGTTACATACGAAGAGCTGCCCCGGCACGTCGATCCCGACATGCTCGCGTTTGTCCCTAAGTCCCGCCGGCGCAAGATCGCCGCGACATACCAAGCGGCGGTCCCGGCCCGCATTGAGGGTCAGCAGGTCGAGCTGCCGCCCGACATCCGCGCGCGCATCTCCGCGCTGCTCGTGGAGCTTGCCCGCTTCGATGCCGCCCAGGTTGCTCGGAATTATGACCTTCCGGCACTTCTGCTGAGGAGCGAGTCCTCGGCGAGCTCCCAGATAGAGAACCTGACGTCAAGCGTCCGCAATGTCGCACTGGCAGAGGTTTCTGATAACGCACCTCACAACGCGCTGCTCATTGCCGGGAACATCGATGCGATGCGGACTGCCCTTGCGTTGCCTGACGCACTGAGCGTAGAGGGCATCCTCATGGTTCACGCCTCTCTTATGAAGCGGGCGGGTGCGTCATTTGCGGGTACGTTGCGCGATGAACAGGTATGGGTCGGCGGTACGGCGTACAGCCCGCACGGTGCCCTATACGTCGCTCCCCAGGCATCGCGCGTCCCTGGGTGCCTCGATGACATCGTGCGGTTTGCCCGCCGCGAGGACGTCGATCCCATCGTCAAGGCGGCAATCGTCCATGCGCAGTTCGAGACGGTGCATCCCTTCATCGACGGCAACGGCCGCACGGGTCGCACGCTTTTGCACAAGGTGCTGCGCGGCGAGGGGGTTCTCTCGCACGTGACGCTGCCGGTCTCGGCCGGTCTGCTGCACAACATAGACGCATATTTGGATTCCATCGCTGCCTATCAGCAGGGAGATCCCGTCCCGGTGATCGAGAATGTCATCGAGGCGCTTGAGCTTGCGTGCTACCTTGGCTCTGTCATGGCGCGAGCGTTTGACGGTGTTCTTGCCCGATGGCGCGAACGCATGAGGGAGCGCGCCGGTTCGGCCATCTACCGTCTGCCTGCCGTCCTGGTCGAGCAGCCCGTGGTTTCGACGAGCTACCTTGCCGACCGGCTGGGCATAACCACGAGGGCCGTGGGCAATCTGGTGGAGCGAGCCTGCGAGTATGGCATCCTGCGTCCGATTGGCAACCGGCGAAGGGGCGCGTTCTATCAGGCGGACGATCTCATTGATGTGCTCGAGGAGGCGTCTGACGTCTCGGGGATGCGCCGAATACTCTCCCGTGCGCCCCGATAGGCCTGCCCCTGTGTGCTGGGCTTGCCGGGCCCTGTTGACGCCCGATTGACGGGGCTATCTTCCTGCGAGCTCCCTGAGCCTGACGAGCGTGAGCGTTCCTGGGCACTCCCTGTTGATGACGTGTCTTTCCGCCAGCTCCTCGGTGTAGTCGTCGAGCAGGTACACTGCCACGCTGCCGTCGATGTCGGTGTGGCAGACGACCGGAGTCATCTCGAAGGAGGCGATGCGGGCCTTTTTGCTGTCATCCGTTCTCGCTGCGCCGCCTGCGCACGTCGCGCTTGCCGTGGAGGTCTGCTTCTCGATCGTCAGCCGTGCCATGCCGCCCAGCACGGTCTCCGCGCGGTCCCACTGACCGGTCATGAAGTTGCCCAGCCCCCAGAACACCACGCCTTCGTTGCCGGCGGCGGTACGCAGCGCCTCATGGGGACCGAGCACGTGGGTGTGCGAGCAGATCACGGCGTCCGCTCCGGCGTCGACGAGCCGCTCGACAAGGCAGCGCTGCTCGTCGGTCGGGGCTGTCTGGTACTCTTCGCCGATGTGCAGAAAGCAGATCACGGCGTCGCTCTGGCCGGCGGCGGCCTTGACGTCGGCGAGCAGCCTCGTGGTGCCGGCCTCGTCGAGGACGTCGACCTGGAACCCCGAGCCGGCGGGGAGCACCTGCCCGTTCAGCCCATAGGTGTAGTCAAACAGCGCGAGACGGATCCCGTCTTTCTCGATGCAGTCGATGCTGGCGGGCACGCCGGACGATGTGCGACGCAGCCCCAGGAGCGTGACTTCGGGATGCCGCTCTGCCCAGAACGCGCACGTGTCGCGCAGGCCGGTCAGGCCGGCGTCGCACGCGTGGTTGGTCGCGGCGAGAATCACGTCGAAACCCGCCTCCGTCAGTGCGTCGCCCATGGACTGGGGCGTGGCGAACAGCGGATACGACCTTCGCCGCGCCGGATTGGCCACAAGGGGCGTCTCCTGGACGACGGCCGCTACGTCGTGGCCGCCCACGAAGTCGCGCACGTGCTCGTAGATGGGCGAGAAGTCGAACGCGCGCGACTCCCTGTCGTAGGCGCTCTCGTACACGTTGGCGTGGGCGATGTTGTCGCCGGCGACGAGAAGGGTGAGCGTGACGGGTTCGTCGTCCGCGCCATCCCTGTCGGCGTGCATGCCACTTGCGGGCGTGGGGCCGTCTACCAGCTTGAGCCCCCAGCTCAGCCACGCCCAGGTGGTCTGGCGATTCTTGGTGTCTAGGATGCGCAGCGCGGGCCTGTCGATGCTGCTGCCCGCGCCTTGCAGGTCATCGGTGCCGCTGCCTGCTGTCAATGCGGTCAGCTCGACCGCGACTGCCTCGACGGGCATCTTCGATGACATCCACAGGGGCTTGAGCCCACCGTCGACCCACTGGTGGATGAAGAGGTGCTGGGAGAGGGTGTCATCGTCCTCGGTGACCCAGAACGGCCGCACGCTTCCGTAGCTTCCGCGCTTCCAGACAAGGGAAATGACCTCGGGTTTTCCGTCGAGGTTCAGGTCTGCGACGAGAACGTCCGAGACCTGCCAGTCCTCGGGAGACTCGTAGGTGACGCCCGCCGCCTCGTCGGTGATGGTGAGGCGGCGGGCGCCGAGGTCAAGCGTCTCCGCGGTGCCTGTGCCGTCGAGGTCGCAGGCCATGGCCTTCTCGTTCCAGGTGACCCACCCGGGCACGGCGTCGGGGGCCGACTTGCCTGCGTCCGACGGCCCTCCCTCGCGGGGAGCGTCGTCCCTGTCGGTGCCGTCTGCCATGCCCGTACCCCTCCGCTCGTCGCGCGCCATGCCCTGCACGTGGGCTCGCGCGTTGTCTGTCTAGTACAGATCCTAGTACAGATCGGCCCAGCTCAGCGTGAAGTCATCGACCCACGACACGGGCGTCGGCTGCTCGTCCACCGAGGCGTATGAGCCGTCGTCGTGAGCCGCGATGCCCAGCATCTGACGCCAGGTGCTGTCGGTCAGGCGCTGGTCGATGGGCTGGACGAACTGGTAGAAGCTGTACGTGGCGCCCGACGCGATGCGAAGCACCCCGTCCACCGGCACGATGACGTAGATCTGGGAGACCTGTCCCGTGCCGATCTGCAGCACGCTGCCGTTAGGGTCGGTTGCGATGTCGGTGATGACTGCCGCCGGGAAGTCGCGCGTGGTGAAGAGGTCGTCCTCGGTCTCGTCCTTGTACGCCTCCTGCCAGAAGTGCTCTATCTGCGCGCCGAAGGAGCGGATGAGCTCGAACTCCTCGTCGGTGGGCAGCTCGCCGGAAAGCTCCTTGCGGGCGATGGTCTCCAGGCGCGTGGCGAGGTCCTGCAGGATCGAGAGGTTGCTGGCGTCGGCGTCGCCGAGCAGGCCCAGTGAGGCAAGGCCGCTCGAGGTGGCACCCACCAGCGCCGCGAGCCGGCCGAACACCTCGGGCTCGGGCTCCACGTAACCGCGGTCGTCGCGCTCCTCGATGGGGCCGCCGCCCATCTCGGCCATCGCCTGCTTGGCGTAGAGTACGGTGTCGTGCTTGAGCTCGGCGTAGCTGCCCGCAAAGGTTTGCAGAACCCTGCGCGACCAGGCGTCGCCCTGCATGAACAGGGGCCAGCTGGCGTCCTTGGGCGTCAGCAGCGGGCGCAACGTGGCGAGCCACTGGCTGGCGAGGCTCGCCGTCCACAGCGTGTCGGGCGCCTGCTCGATGCCCGCCCGCAGCGCCGTCATGTTCTCCGCGTAGCCGGCGAAGTCGGTCGCGCCCTGTGCCTCGAGCAGGGCGTAGGCCGCGTCGGACCCCAGCGCGGCCGGCACGTCGAGCACGTCGGGCAGCATGCGCTGCTCGCCGGCGGAGTTGTCGCCCACGGCGCTGTAGATGAGCTTCTGCAGGATCGCCGCGTCGATCGTGAAGCGCTGGCCCATGAAGCGGAAGCCCTTGGTCTCTTCGCCGATCTCCTCGGTGCGCTCGGCGCCCGACTCGCCGGTGTCCATCACGGGGATGGAGTTGATGGCGGGCGCGGGCTGCTCGGCGGTGAGCTGGTGGAAGGTTGCCCACGCCTCGTCTCCCGCGGGGAGGTCGGTCGCAGCCGGGATGGCCCCGTACGCCTGCTCGACGAGCGGGCGGTACTCGAAGTAGCCGCTGTCGTCGCTGGCGCCGGCGAAGAACGAGGTCACCATGTAGATCGACTGCCACGTCGAGGCGGCCTGGCCCCCGTCCGCCTGGGCGAGGGCGATGGTCACGAGCAGGGCCGCGCGGTCCAGATCCTCGCTCTTTTGCTGGAAGTTGACGCCGCCGTACCACATCATCGCGCGGAAGTACGTCTCGAGGGTGGGGTCGCCCTCGTAGTAGCCGCGCACGATGTATTGGCTGTAGTCGGCTTCGGTGCCCGTGAGCGGGGAGGTCGAGACGCCGGCCGCCTCCGTGATGAGCGCGAGCTCGGCGCTTGCGATGTCGGCTACCTCGGCGGGTACGGCCGTGGCCGGGTCGAGCAGCGAGGCGCCAACGGCGAAGAACGCGCAGGCGGTTCGCGAGGCGCTCTCCCACGCCGTTCCCGCAAGCGCTCCCATCTGGGCGGTCGTCTCGGCGAGCATCGCGGCGCTGAGCTGCGTGAGCACGGGGGCCAGATGGTCGCGCTCCACGTTCTTCATGAGGTGGGCAAAGTAGATGTGGTAGGTGTGCATCATGGAGTCAACCGTCACGAAGTTGGGGAACAGGTTGTAGCGGTTGGACTCGTAGATCTCGAAGAACTCGCCGCTGTAGCCGAGCATCTCGAAGAACCCGTAGGTCTTGATGAGCGCGAGCTGCTGGTCGCCCAGGTAGGCGTCGCCCACGTTGATGACGTTGCTCAGGTCCTCTGCCACGGGGTACTGCGGCGCGGTCGGCGTGCCGGCCGGCTCGGTGGCGGCGATGCCCTGCAGCAGCGAGGGCCGCTGCGTGGAGGTGGGGGTGACGGCAGGCGCGGGGTCGGCGGGGGCCTGCGCGTCTGAGCCGCCGAGATTGCTGAAGTCGCCGCGTGCCAGGCTGTCGAGGTTCTCGAGAATGCCCGCCAGGCCGTCCGCCCGCGCGGCCTTGGGCGCGAGGGCCCCTATGCCCGCGCAGGCAAGGGCCGCGCCGCCGGCTGCGACGAATGCCCGCCGGGTCGTCTGCTTGTCGAGGGATGTCGTGGTCGTGTGCTCGTCGTGGCTCATGCTAAGCCTCCAGCCTCATGGGGAACGTAGACGTCCGTTCGAGATGCTTTCAGGCGGAATTATATGCCAGATGCGCTATGCGTAGATTGGCGATTGCCGGTCATGCCGGGACTGGGAGATGCGATTGTTGTCAGGCGATATGTGGCGGTCAATGCGACTACATGGATGCAGGCGGGGTTGCCCGTTGGCCACCGGGGTCTGTCGATTCGGGCCGTCCGCTGCCGGAGGCATTGGGGTTCTTGCGTGAAGAAGGGCGCCTCCGGCGGGATTGGCGGCCACCGCAAGTGCGGGCGTGCGCCGTATGGCATTAAGATGAGCTCAGTCTCAGTAGAAGAGAATGGGAGGCTGCCCATGACTGCCCAATCCGAAGAGGGGCGTACGTCTGTGCCCGACCTTGCGCCCGAGTCGGCTGCTGTGTCCGGACGTGGCACGCCCCGGTTGGCGGGTCTGCCCACCGAGCGGCGTCTGCTTGCCGGCAACGAGGCCATCGGCCTTGCGGCCATCGCAGCTGGCGTCAACGTTGCCTGCGGCTATCCGGGCACGCCCTCGACCGAGATCGTGGAGACCATCGCGCGCAACAACCCGGCGCGCGCCTATCCCGACGACCCCACGCGCGCCATCCACGTGGAGTGGTCCACCAACGAGAAAGCGGCGCTGGAGCTGGCGGCGGGGGCCAGCTACTCGGGTGCCCGCGTCATCATGACATGCAAGCAGGTGGGCATGAACGTGGCGAGCGACCCGCTCATGAGCTTGGCCTACGTTGGCTGCGTGGGCGGCCTGGTCATCGTCGTGGCCGACGACCCCGGCCCCATATCGAGCCAGACCGAGCAGGACACGCGGCAGTTCGCGCAGTTCGCCCATGTCCCGGTGCTCGACCCCGCCACGCCCGAGGAGGCCTGGGCCATGGTGCCCTACGCCTTCGAGCTGTCCGAGGCGCACGGATGCCCGGTGATCCTGCGGCCCACCACGCGCGTCGACCACGGGTGCGCCTCCATCGAGGTCCCCACGGCCGAGGCGCTGGCCTCCATCCCGCGCCACGCGATCGCGGGCTTTGCGAAGGACCCGCGCTTCGTCATCTTTCCGCCGCTGTCCCGCCGCGCGCACGAGCGCATGGCGGCTGACCTGCCGGCTATCGGGCGCGAGTTCGACGAGAGCCCGTTCAATCGCATGGAGGATCGCCTCGCCGAGGACTGCGAGCTCTACCTGGGCATCGCCTGCGGCGGGGACTCACGCGGGTATGTGCGCGAGGCCCTGGCACGCCTGGCCGAGCACGCGGCTGCGCGGGGCGCGGTGCTTCCCTCGTATCGCCTGCTCGAGGTCGGCACGCCCTTCCCGTTCCCCGAGGGCGTGGGCGAGAGCTTTCTCAGGGGGCTGGCGGACGTCCTGGTGGTGGAGGAGCTCGAGCCCGTCATCGAGCGCAGCCTGCTGCAGATGACCGGGCCGCTGGCCGCCGACGCCGCGATACTGTGCTGTCCTGCGGTGGTCCACGGGCGGCTCGACGGGACGACGCCCGTGGCGGGGGAGTACTCGGTTGACCGGTTGCTGCCCGTCCTCGCCGACCTCCTGGGCGTGGAAGGTCTCGCCGAGCCGACCGACCAGGGCCTGCCCGCCGACGTGGCGTCGCGTGGCGGGGACGAGCCCGCGGCCGACCTCATCCCGCCACGGCCGCCGGTGCTGTGCGCGGGGTGTCCGCACCGCGCGTCCTTCCTGGCGGTCAAGGCCGCCGCCGGCAGGCGCCGCGCCGTGTATGCCGGTGACATCGGGTGCTATACCTTGGGCTGCAACCACCCGCTCGACACCACGGACACCTGCCTGTGCATGGGCGCGGGCGTCACGGTCGCGCAGGGACTGGCCACGGCGGCGCATCTCGCCGGTGACGACGAGACCCTGCATGTGGGCTTCGTGGGCGACTCCACCTTCTTTGCCAGCGCCATGACCGGGATTGCCAACGCCGTGTACAACCAGCACCGCATGTGCCTTGTGGTGCTCGACAACGCCACCACGGCCATGACGGGCAACCAGCCACACCCCGGCACCGGCCTCACCCTCATGGGCACGCGCTCGGAGCCCATCTCGATTCCCGAGGTGTGCCGGGCGCTGGGTTGCCAAGTGGTGCTCGAGGCCGACCCGCTTGACTTCGAGACGGCGAAGGCGGCGCTACGCGAGGCGCTAGACTGCCCGGGCGTGTCGGTCGTGATACTCAAGAGTCCCTGCGTGCAGCTGTTCCGGGCGCTGCCGGCGGTGAGCGTGGACGCACAGGCCTGCACGGGCTGCGGCGCCTGCGTGCGCAAGACTGGGTGCCCGGCCCTGTCGATGGGCGCGCCCGTTGCCGTGGATGGTCCCGACGGGGCAACGGGGCGCACGGCGCGCCCCAGGGCCCAGGTCGACGCCTCGCTGTGCAACGGCTGCGATCTGTGCGAGAACTTCTGCGCCTTCGGGGCGATCAAGACGCCGCGCGAGGGCGTGGGGCCTGTCGAGCGCGACTTGCTGAGAAGGGAGGCCAGCCGTGGCTAACGAGTCGAAGGCCACCGGGATGGCTGCGGAGAATCCCGGCGTGATGGGCGACCTCGGTCACCCCGACCGCTTCAACTGCCTGGTCGTCGGCGTCGGTGGCCAGGGCGTGGTGCTTGCCAGCCGCCTTGTCGCCGCGGCCTGCATGGCGCGCGGGCAGTTCGTGCGCACGGCCGAGACCATCGGCATGGCACAGCGGGGCGGCACCGTCGCCAGCCACGTGCGCGTGGCCGCCGACGCGGGGGAGCTGCCTAACAGCCTGATATCGCGGCGCGGCGCGGACCTCGTGCTCGCCTTCGAGCCGGGCGAGGCCGTGCGCTCCTACGAGTACTTGGCACCCGGGGCGGCCCTGGTGTGTGCGGCGCGCCCCGTGGTGCCCAGCGCTGCCGCGACGAGCGGCTACGATGGCTCGGCCCAGCTCGCCTGGCTTGGCGAGCATGTCGGCGCGGATCGCCTGGCCTGCGTTGATGTCGACGTGCTCGAGCGGGAGGGCCTTTCGCCCAAGTGCCTGAACGTCCTGCTCCTGGGCGCCGCCGTTGGCCTGGGGGCGCTTCCGTTTGGTGCCGACGAGCTGCGCGGGGCCATGCGCACGGTCATGAGGCCTAAGCTCATCGAGATGAACGAACGGGCGCTGGAGCTGGGGCGGGGGCTTGTGTCTCATCTCGGGTGATGTTGGACGGCCCCTTGCGACCTAGCAAGGGGCCGTCCAACTTGCCAAGCCAAAACCGTCCAACTTGCCAAGTAGATGGGTGCAAAGCACATCGACGAAGCCTCTGCGCATCTCAGGAAACTTGCTGAGCGCGTAGACCAAGATCACGAAGGCGCCCCTTCCTTTCTCATGGTGCTGACCGCTACGGCGACTGCTTATCGCCGAGATGATGGGGTGCTGGTGGTACCCCTTGCTGCACTGGCGCCGTGACGCTACGCGCCTGCGGCGACCGAGGCCATCCTCTCGCGCACCTCGCTCGCGCTGGGCATCGAGGGGATGCCGCCGGGGCGCTCCACGCAGCAGGCGGCGGCAGCGCACGCCACGGCGCCGCATTCCGCCAGCTCATCGGCCGTGAGCTCGTCGAGGTCCTCGTGTGTACGCACGTTGCGCTCGTGCAGCAGCCAGGCCAGGGCTGCCCCCCAAAACGCGTCGCCTGCGCCGGTGGTGTCGCTTGCGCGGCACGGGCAGGCCGCAGTGCGCACCGAGCAGGCGCGCGTCGCGAGCAGCGCTCCCTCGTTGCCGAGCGTGACCGCGGCCAGGCTCGCCCCGCGCGCCAGGATCGCCTGCGCGGCGTCCTCGGCGGTGGTGGCGCCGCAGATGAGGGCGGCCTCCTCCAGGTTCATCTTCACCAGATCCGCTGACCCCATGATGCCCGACATCTCGTCGAGCGCTGCTTGCACGCTTGGCCATAGGTCGGCCCGGTAGTTGGGGTCGTAGCTGATGAGCGCGCCGGCGTCGGCCGCCTCGTCCACGGCGAAGAGCGTGGCCGAGCGCGCGGGGTCGTCGCTGAGCGAGACCGAGCCCACGTGGAGCACGCGGCAGGAACGCAGCGTCTCCAGATGGATCTCCTCGGGGCGCAGCAGCGTGTCGGCGCCGGGCTTGCGGGCAAACGAGAAGGTGCGCTCGCCGGTTGCGGGATCGACCTCCACGAAGGCCAGCGTGGTGAACGCACGGGCGTCCTCGACGAGCCCGGAGGTGCCCACGCCCTCGCGCTCGAGCGCCGCGCGCAAAAACGCCCCCTGGGCGTCGGCGCCGATCTTGCCGATGAACTGCGTCGTAAGGCCCAGATGCGCGGCCATGGCCAGCACGTTGGCTGGTGCGCCGCCGGCGTTGCGCCTAAACAGAGTTGCTGCCTCGCCGGTGGCCGCGCTTGTGCTGGGGTCTGCCGCGGTGGCCGCGACTTCGTTGTTCGCGGTGCTGACCTGCGTGAAGTCTATGAGCAGCTCGCCGAGCGCGGCGAGGTCGATGGTCTTGTCCATGGGCGTGCCCTTCCCGTTGCTGCGCGAGGGCGCAGCTTGGGCCCCGGCCTGCCGAGGCCGGACTGCAAGCGCGTCCGCTGCGGATGTGCCTGCATTATACGGCAGGCGCGGCGTCTCACCAAACAGGGGCCGCCAGATGGAATGGACGCTAGGATGAGTCAAAATGAGTTAGGATGAGGCAGGAGCCAGCCAGAAGGAGCCGGCCAGAAGAATCAGGGCTTGCGCGGTGGCTTCGGCGCCTTCGGGGTGGCCGGGCGCTTCGGTGCTGTGGGGGACTTGGGCGAGCCCTTTGCCTCGGGGCTTTCCGACGTGACCTTCGGCGTGCTTCTGATGGCGCTCTCCACTGCCGACATGAGCTGGCTCGTGGGGATGCCGAGCGCCTCGCTGTAATCGACGAGCTCGCAGGCGTGCAGGCTACGCTCGCCGTTCTCGACCTTCGACACGAACGACTGCGGCTTGCCCAGCCTCTCCGCCACTTCGACCTGCTTCAGATGAGACTGGTCGCGTAGCTGCGCGAGGCATCTGCCGATTGATATGTTGGTCTCGATATTCATGCCCGCCACGGTATCCCGTGCGCCCATATATCCAAAATCAGGATATACAGATCTGATGGGCGCGTACGCGCCGGGATTGGACGATCCGGCGGGATTGACGTGCCCACGGACTCGCGCGTCGCGCGGACAAGGCGTATAGTGGCACCTATGCGCAACAGACGCACACCAAACGCGAAAGAAAGGGCCCGCCATGAAGATGAAGCCGTTCCAGCTCGACGCGATCCTGAAGGAGCTCGCCACCATCAAGCAGCGCAGCCCGTTCTACGCGAGGAAGTTCGCCGACGTCGACGTCACCCAGATCACCGACCAGGAGAGCTTCGAGCGCCTTCCCTTCTCCGAGAAGGCCGATCTGCGCGAGGCGTACCCGCTGGGCATCCAGGCGGTGCCTGACGAGCAGATCGTGCGCATCCACTCCTCGAGCGGCACCACCGGCACACCCGTCATCATCCCCTACACCCAGAAGGACATCGACGACTGGACCGAGATGTTCGCCCGCTGCTACGAGGCGATCGGCTGCACCAAG
>CAWVLT010000071.1:0-9533 GCA_963930185.1 Coriobacteriia bacterium
GACGTGGCGACCTACATCGGCACGTACCTGCACGACCTCGGGTTCAACGTCGACTTCGCCCCGGTGTGCGACGTGGCGAACAACCCCGATTCCAGCGAGATGGCGCTGCGCAGCTTCGGTGCGGACCCCGAGCTCGTCGCGAGCATGGTCGTCGCGCAGGTGGAGGGGTTCGCCGAGACGGGGATGCTCTGCTCGGCCAAGCACTTCCCCGGCATCGGCGCCGCCGTGGGCGACAGCCACGTGGTGGGCATCACCAGCTACAGCACGCTCGACGAGCTCGCCGCCGTGGAGCTGGTCCCCTTCGTCCGCGCCATCGAGGCGGGCGTGCCCATGGTGATGGTGGGCCACATCAGCCTGCCCACCGTCACGGGGACCGAGACGCCCTCGTGCCTGGAGCCGCAGGTCGTCACCGGCATCCTGCGCGAGCAGCTTGGCTATGCGGGCATCGTCATCACCGACTCCCTGACCATGGCGGCCGTCAGCGACTTCTACACCTCGGCCGACGCGGCGGTGCTGGCACTGCAGGCCGGCGTGGACATGCTCCTCACGCCGGTCGACATGCAGGCGGCATACGACGGCGTGCTCGCCGCCGTGTCCGACGGGCGCATCACCCAGGAGCGCATCGACGCGTCGGTGGAGCGGGTGCTGGCGGCGAAGCTGGGGCTGTAGATCTGGCGCAAAAGCACCTCGAATCCACAAGACCTCAGACTGAACACAAAACTGAGTATGTGGGCCGGAAGCAGTCAGGGAAAAGCCCGACCGTTTCCGGCCCCGTCTGTTGGTAGGACCATCGAGAAACCCCACCAAGTAGTTCCTACTTTTGCAAGGTTCTGAATGCAGCACCAAGAAGTAATTCGGGTGACAAATCCCTCAATAGATCCCTGCGCATTTACCTTGTTCCATGTCCCTATGCGACAGCAGAAAGCTCGTCTCGAACCACATTGCCCACTACAACGCCCGAGGTGAGCGCCATCATGTGCGAAAAGCCGCCCGTCATGAAGCTATAGTTTGACACGATGATGGAGCCGGCAGCGCACATGTTGTCGTAGATCACGGTTCCGTCTTGCGTCACTGGAACAAAGTCCTCGTTCACCTTGATTCCAATATCAGCCAAGTTGTACAGCGTTCGCATGAGAAACGCGTAGTAGGGACCAGACTGGGCGAGCTCGATCATGCTGTCATGGTCAGTTTCAAACTCAGTCCCCTCGCCCGCATCGTAGGCACTACGATACTGCTCCACAGTTTCGGCAAGACCAGAGGGATCAATGCCAGCCTGCTCGGCAAGCGAGTTCAGATCATCAGCCTTCCAACCCACATGACGCTCGACAGCGTAATCCAGGCACTCCTGAAACTCCTCGATAGCGGTGCCACTCACGATGCCAAACACCTTGTTGTCGGGCTGCGCGATATAGGTGGTGTTCGCCACGGCGCGAGAGCGTGTCTTCTCGTTAAAGAAGCGTTTGCCATCGATGTTCACCATGATGCAAGGCGCGTAATTCTCAAGGATCGCCGTTAAACCATAGTGGCCAACACGCCCATCAGGGCCGGGCTGGTAGTGCACTTTGCCATCGAGGACAACGCCGCCCGCTTCTTCGATCCAGGCAATGCCATCGCCCGTAGTACCAGCGCAGCCGAAGTGCACAGCACCCGCCGCGGACGGTGCCCACTTTTCCATACGCTCAGAATCGGCGCCCAAGCAGCCCGAGGCGAGGATAATCCGCTTGGGATGGATGACGTACTCCGTATGTCCGATCTTGTCCTGAACACGCACACCCGTCACTGCAGAGCCCTCGACGATCAACTCAACAACCTTGGTGCTCGTTCGCACATCGACACCAGCCTCCTTTGCCGCATACAGGAGTGACTGTGCGAGATAAGGTCCACCGCAGTTCGACCCATACGTCCACCCGTGCTCGTCAGGCTTACTTGAGGAGTTTTCGCCTGTCACTGGATCATGAACGCTCCATGAAGCAGCCGGCAAACCGCACACGCCCTCGATCACAGGCTGGGCATCGCTCACAGGCATATACAATCCGCGATCCAGTAACGCCTGCAATGCCGTTGGGGCGCTGTCAAGTACGTTACGGAATAAGGGCTCATTGAGGTAACCCTTGGTGTCGTTATCCTTGGTATACGCAATAAGATCATCGGTGGGAGACTCCGAGCCCACAGCCGCGTTGTAGCGTGTGCCGTTTATAGTGAGCAGCATGCAGTCAGAGACGCGAATGCAACCACCAGTATAAGCAAGCTGCTCAACGACAATCACGCTCAAACCACTGTCTGCCCCCGGTGACATGGAGGCGTCAGTGCGTGCAGCAATGGCCGCAGACAATCCGGCAGCGCCACCGCCAATGACTAGTACATCGCAGTCAACGTCATTGCCCGTCATCATTTCTGGAGCAGCACTCTTGTAGGCTGAGGCATCCACCCCGTTCGACTCGAGGGCGTCGCGCACGGCCTCCATGATGCCCATACTCGTCCACGTCGCACCACTAGCCACATCTACGTCGATCGACTGTCGCTCGACGATCTGCCCAGTCACGATCTCGGCGGCAGCATCAGAAATGAACGGGGAGTCCCCGCACTCAAGAACATCAACTCGCTCAATATCACCAGAGTTAGACAGACTCACAGCCACCTTGACAATGCTTTTGAGGCCCTCAGCCTGGCCTCGATACGATACTAGCGACGTTCCATCCCCGGGCGTCTCCTCCGCCCCTGCAATAGCCGCACCGAGTGTGGTGCCAGCGAATGCGCTCGCCATCGCGCCCGCAAGCAAGCTTCTACGCGTAATCCCACTCATATTCCCATCCTTTCGTTGTTTTTCACGCCCTCGCATCTTCTCAATCCCAACACCTTATAAGTCCGGACGTGAACACCTATGCGGCATGTCGTGATTACGTCCCTAACCGCCGCTTCACATCGACAAGAATGGGCAAAACGCAAGTAAATGAGAATAATCAGAATCTTCTGGTTTTGGGTTTTAGCAAAATGGCGGCACATCAGAACAAACGTATGAGGAGCCCCTAAACTGCGCAAACAATCCGTTCCTCAGTAGTTCTTTAGCAAAGAACGAGCAAGGTCTATGAGTTCCTGACGAGAATGGATGCCAAGCTTTCGGTAGATACTGCTCGCATGTGTCCGCGCGGTGCCACCAGATATAGATAGTTTCTCTTGAATGTACGGAAGACTTCTGCCCTCTGCCAGAAGCTGGAACACCTCTACTTCCCGGGGTGTCAGACCATAACGTTCAACGATGTCACCCACACGCAAGTGCTCCTCACCCCCATGTATGGAAGACATAATGGAATACTTGACCACGTCGAAAAAATGGCTGAAACAAAGCAAACCGACCAGCAGAAAAACCGTCACCGTCAAAAGGGCAAAAAGAACCTGATCCTTATACTCAATGACGAAGAAATACGACGCCGTGTAATAGATAAGGTTGATGAGTTTGGTGCAGATGTGCATGATCAAAATGCAACTCAGTTGCGAGATAACATGAGTCCTGCCCACAAGGGCAAGGATCAACACGGGCAACATCATGGCTGCCGTGTGCACGAAAATTGCCAACCCTCTGTCAACATCAAAGAAGGCATCAATTTCGAATAGTGTGACAAACCCGGGGAGGGCGGCGAGCAATGCGATGAAAATCACCATGCGTGCCACTCCAGTTCCGCGGTGGACCGGCTCTATGCACGCGCTTCCCCTCTGAGGATAAAGATCGTATAAACAAGCATATGCAAAAAGAGGAAGAAGAGCCGTGAGAGGCACTAAGCTGCCCATTGCCAAGAGCGCATAGGCCATCAGAATACACAACACAGAGCCAAATGCAGAGACGATCACCACCTCCCTGGCGCTTGGCAGTGAAACCAATGCAAGAAAGTGGAGCAGCACGCATGATATTTGTCCTAGGCACAGAACAATCAACACGAACAACGTCATAAACGGGGAGGCAAACACCCCGGGAGCCAAAATGTATACTAAGCTCAAAGCCTCGAGAGTCGCTGTTGTCACAAAAGCGCCCGCAAGCTGCATACGTCGAGATATACTGTCTTTTCTCCGAAACACAACAAAGGCGATAACATAGCAAACAAGCAGCAAAGCGTAGTAAACGAGATATTTCGGGAAGCCAAACGCACTTGTCAGATCGATCCCATATGGCTGATTCTTCAGAAACGCAACCATCCACACAACGCAGAGGCTTATGCCTAGCGTATAACGCATCTCAGTCAAAGCGGATATGCCCTTGTTTTCAAGACCGGGAGTCTGCCCCTTGGCATCTGACCCCATGATTAACCCCCTCGGATCCACCGCATCATCGCACATAGACCAGATGAGTTGAGTCTAGCATCCACTTTGCCCAAATGCCAGTAAACCCCACCCCACCGCCAACGGCCACTCACCATCTTTTGTCTGTAACCTAGACGACCAATCCTTCTCACACACGCCTTTGCGAATGTAGGCATCATCAAGCACCATCCCGTCAACAAGTCATGATTAGAAAAGGTGGAAAGCATTTGCAGGGTATCGAAAAGGCTGCGCCGTAAGTCGATTCTTTGGACAGACAAGCATCCGGGCAATGGCCGCGCCTGTATGATAGCAATCGCACGCGAACACCCCTAGTGACCGAGGGCGACCACCATCGAGTGCCAGCCGCCATCTTGGCCCCGTCGTGACAGCCGGATCTCAGGCTTGCATCTTTTGGAGGATCACTACATGGACAGTAGCCCCTATACGCTCGTGCTCGTTCGCCACGGGCAGAGCGAGTGGAACAGGCTCGACCTCTTCACCGGCTGGACGGACGTCGACCTTACCGACGAGGGCCGACGCCAGGCGGCACATGCCGGGCGCGCCCTGGCCGACGCGGGGTTTGACTTCGACCTCTGCTTCACCTCGTATCTCAAGCGCAGCATCCACACCCTCGAGATCATCCTCGACCAGATGGACCGCAGCTGGCTTCCCGTCATGCGCAGCTGGCGGCTCAACGAGCGCCACTACGGGGCGCTCCAGGGCCTCAACAAGGCCCAGACCGCCGAGCGCTACGGCACGGAGCAGGTCATGGCGTGGCGGCGCGGCTTTGACGTGCGCCCGCCGCTGCTCTCCCCCGGCGACGAGCGCGACCCGCACCTCCAGGCCGCCTACCGTGACGTCGCGCCGGACGAGATCCCCATGGGCGAGAGTCTCCAGGACACGGCCAGGCGCGCCTGGCCGTACTTCGAGTCGGTCATCGCCCCACAGGTGCTCGCCGGAAAGCGCGTCCTCGTCATCGCGCACAGCAACATCCTGCGCGTCCTGATCAGCCGCCTGGAGGGGCTCGATCGCGAGCAGACCGCGCGCATGGAGATCCCCACCGCCTGCCCGGTCGCCTACGAGCTCGCCGACGACCTGACGGTCGGCAGGAAGCTGCGGCTCGCGTAGGCAGTGCGCCCGCCGGCGGCGCGGCGCACCGCGGCAGACCGGTCGGACGCGGGCGATTGGGGGCGGTCGTGGGCGTGCGCAGGCGGGGCAGTCTGGGTGCTCCGGCCGCCGGGATGGCCAGGGCGCGCGCGTTGCGCGTTTTTGGGGCCTGGCTGGCAAAAAGGCCTTAGGTTGCACGATCCGGAAGAGCCGCCCGGCCCCACGCCAAAGGCGTCGCACCAGCCCATGCCAACGTTATCGCAGGTAACAGGCATAGCCATGCCATCCTGAAGCGCACTTTGCCAGCGTGATGTCCCTAGTGCCCGCGAAAGATCATGCAACCTCGGCCTTTTTTGCCAGGTCGACGGCCTAAGCGCGCATGGGTCCTAGATCTGCCGCATGAGGTTCACGAGCTCGATGGCGCCTAGCGCGCACTCGTAGCCCTTGTTGCCCACCTTGGCGCCGGCACGGTCGATGGCCTGCTCGAGGTTCTCGGTCGTGATGATGCCGAACATCACCGGCACGCCGCTGCGCAGCGAGGTCTGGGCAACGCCCTTGGCCACCTCGCTGCAGACCAGCTCGTAGTGCGAGGTCGCGCCGCGGATGACGCAGCCCAGCGCGATGACCGCGTCGTACCTGCCGCTCTGCGCCATCCTCTGCGCCACGAGCGGGATCTCGAACGCGCCGGGGACCCATGCCGCCGTCACGTCCTCGTCCGGAACGCCGTGGCGGCGCAGGCCGTCGAGCGCCCCGTCGAGCAGCTTGTTGGTGATGAACTCGTTGAACCTGCTCACCACGATGCCCACCTTGATGCCACTGTTGACGACATTGCCCTCTATGACGTTGATTGCCATTGCGTGTTCCATCCTCTCAGCCAATTGCGTTCTTCCCTGCATTGCGTTCGTTCCTGACGGCGCGCCGCTGTGCCCTGCGCGCCTATCGCGCGGCCAGCGCGGTCTCGAAGATGTGCCCCATCTTCTCGGCCTTCACCTCGAGATAGCGGCGGTCGCACTCCTGGGCGGGCACCTCGATGGGCACCCTCTCGGAGATGGTCAGGCCAAAGTCCTTGAGGCCGTAGACCTTGCTCGGGTTGTTGGTGAGCAGCCGAATACTGCGGCACCCCAGGTTGCGCAGGATCTGCGCCCCGCTCCAGTACTCGCGCAGGTCGGCCCCGAAGCCCAGCGCCTCGTTGGCCTCGACGGTGTCCATCCCCTGCTCCTGCAGGCCGTAGGCGCGCAGCTTGTTGATGAGGCCGATGCCGCGCCCCTCCTGGCGCATGTACAGCACCACGCCGCGACCCTCGCGCTCGATCATGTCCATTGCGCGGTGCAGCTGCTCGCCGCAGTCGCAGCGCCGCGAGCCAAACACGTCGCCGGTGAGGCACTCGGAGTGCACGCGCACGAGCACGTCGCGCCCGTCGCCGATCTCCCCCTTCACGAGGGCCACGTGCTCCTCGCCCGTGATGTCGTTTACGAAGCCGTGGATGACGAAGTCGCCATGCTCGGTGGGCAGCTGCGCCACGGCCATCTCGCGCATGTGGTTGTCGTGGACACGGCACCAGTCCTGGATCTGCTTGATGCTGATGAACGCGAGGCCGTAGCGCTCGGCCATCTGGGCGAGCTCGGTGGTGCGCATCATCGTTCCGTCCTCGCGCATGATCTCGCAGCACAGGCCGCACTGCCTCATGCCCGCGTGGCGCAGCAGGTCGACCGTGGCCTCGGTGTGGCCGTTACGCTCGAGCACGCCGCCGGGACGGGCGATGAGCGGGAACATGTGGCCGGGCCTGCGGAAGTCCTCGGGACGGGCGTCGTCCTCGACCGCCTTCATGGCGGTGACGCTGCGCTCGGCGGCGCTAATGCCCGTGGTTGTGCTCACGTGGTCGATCGAGACGGTGAAGGCGGTCTCGTGGTTGTCGGTGTTGTTCGTCACCATGGGGTCAAGGCCCAGCTGCCGGGCGATCTGCGCGCTCATGGGCATGCAGATGAGGCCCTTCGCGCGGCTCGCCATGAAGTTGACGTTGGCCTGGGTGGCGTACTCGGCCGCGCAGATGAGGTCGCCCTCGTTCTCGCGATCCGGGTCGTCGACCACCATGATGCAGCGACCCATCTGGAGTTCGGCGATGGCCTCCTCGACGGTGTTCGTCCTGACGCGCTGGGAGGCGTCGGGGACGGCCGTCGGGCTCGCGCCCTGGCCGGCGTGGACGCCAGCGTTACCGCACCTGCTGCACTGCTCGCTCATCTGAATTGCCCCTTTCGGTTAGAGGTGGACCCACTGACTGACATGGGTTTGTACCGATTGGCGCCAACTGACGCCGGCTGATGCCGACTGATGCCGACTGACGCCTTGCCTGCCTGACCTGCACGATCGTTCCCTCGCCCTGCCCCTGCCGCGCTCCCCTCGGCTCTTCCGCATTGCTCGCCTTATCTCTGTCGCCGTCCCGCCGCGCACCCCGGCGCAGGCACAGACGGCCCCCACCGCAGCCGCGTGGGCCCGGTCCTTGGGATGGGGCTATGGAGAGATGTTTCGGGAGATTCGCCGCGAAGGCTAGAAGCCGCGGCTCCTCAGGTAGTCGAGGGTGATCCCTCCCGGCGGACCGGAGGTGCGGTCGGCCACGTCGGGCGCCTCGCGACCCGTCATGAGGGGCGCGCCGTCGCGTGCGGCCGTCGCGCCGTGGAGGCGCCAGACATACTTGCCCACGACGTCGTTCTCGAGGTTGACCACGTCGCCGACCCGCTTGTCCAGAAGCGTCGTCTGCCCACCGGTGTGCGGGATGACGCTGACCTCGAAGCCGTCGTCGAACAGGCGCGAGACGGTGAGGCTTATGCCGTCGATGGCGATGGAGCCCTTCTCCACCACGAGCCCGGCTATGTGCGCGGGGCAGCAGACGCGCACGCGCACGGCGTTCTGGTCGGCGGTGCGGGAGGCGATGCGCCCGCAGCCGTCGATGTGGCCGCTCACGATGTGCCCGCCGAAACGCCCGCCGGCGAGCATGGCGCGCTCCAGGTTCACGGCGGAGCCGGGACGCAGCGCGCCGAGGCTCGAGCGCGAGAGCGTCTCAGGCATGACGTCGGCGCAGAACCGGTCGCCACCCATCGACGTCACCGTGAGGCACACGCCGTTGACGGCGATGGAGTCTCCCACACGCGTGTCACGCAGCACCTCTGAGCAGCGGATCGCAAGAGCGCCGGCGTGGCCGGGCGCGGGCAGGGAGACGACCGTGCCTATCTCCTCGATGATTCCCGTGAACATGGCGCTCACCAACCCCTCGCGACGTCGTCCTCGCAGGCAACGCACGGCAGCGCTCGCTGCTCGTCGGTGACCCCGACGCGCCAGCAGATGCGAACGTCCTCGCCCACGGGGCGGACGCGCGCCGGCCCGAGCCGCAGGGCGTCGGCCATCCGCGCGACCCCCGCTCCCCCCACGGGGCCCGGCGCCTCGGCACCCCCCACGACCTTGGGCGCCACATAGGCCACCGCCTCGTTGACGAGGCTCGCCGCAAACGCGCTTCCGAGCAGGGCGGAGCCACCCTCGAGCAGGACCGAGTCGATCCCGCGATCGCCCAGGGCGGACAGCAGCGGGGCGAGGTCCACATGGCCGTCGCGGCCCGTCGCCACCGGCAGGATCTCGACCCCGCGCGCGGACAGGCAACGCGCACGTTCGGCCATCCGCTCGTCACGTGACAGCAAGTCCGACCCGCACGCCACGAGCACCGGCGCCTCGCCGGCCGTCCGCACCAGGGCGCAGTCGGCGGGGATGCGCAGGTGCGTGTCGCACACCACGCGCACGGGGTTGCGCCCGCCCGGGACGCGGCAGGTGAGCAGCGGGTCATCGGCCAGAACCGTCCCCACCCCCACCATGACGGCCGCGAGCCGGCCTCGCAGCGCATGCGCGTCGCTGCGCGAGGCCTCGCCGCTCACCCAGCGCGAGTCCCCCGAGGAGCAGGCGATGCGACCGTCTGCGGTCATGGCCCATTTCGCCACAAGATACGGGCGCCCCGTCGTGATGAAGTGGAAGAACGGCTGGTTGATCGCATCGCACTCGGCGCGCATGACGTCTTGGACAACCTCGACGCCCGCCTCGCGCAGACGCGAGACGCCGCCCCCGCCGACAAGTGGGTTGGGGTCGCGCGACCC
>CAWVLT010000072.1:0-9442 GCA_963930185.1 Coriobacteriia bacterium
GTCGGTGACCTGGTAGAACACCACGGTGTCGATCTTGACCGTGACGTTGTCGCGCGTGATGACCGTCTGCGGCTCGAAGTCTATGACGTTCTCCTTGAGGCTTACCCTCTTGACGATGCGCTCCACGAAGGGCAGCTTGAAGTGCAGGCCGGCCTTCCAGGTGGAGCGGTAGCTGCCGAGGAACTCGATGATGAGGGCGTCGGTCTGCTGGACCATCTTGATGCAGCTCGAGAGCAGCCACAGCACGATGACCGCCGCGACGACGATGGCGACGATCGTGGGGATTGACAGGGGCATGGGAGTCTCCTTTCCCGGTTGTACGGGCCTTGCCGGACAGTTGACGAGATGTGGATGGGGACGACTAGCGACGCGTTATGGGCGCTGTGCTATGGCGGTGCGCTATGCGGTGGGGGAGGTGTCGGCGGGGGCGTCGGCGTCCTCCTCGTCGGTCAGGGGCAGCAGGACGAGCCTCGCGCCGTCGACGGCGTGCACGCGGGCCTTCGAGCCCGCCTTGAGCGAGCCGCCGTCGGCCAGGCGGGCGATCCAGGACGTGTCGCCCAGAAGGGCACGCCCGTCGCGCGTCTCGGTGATGCCCTGACTCACCGTGACGATGCGGCCCACGTACGCGTCGGAGTTGGTGCGCTGCTCGCCCTTGGCGTTGATGCGCTTCTTCATGAAGGGGCGCAGGGCCGCCAGCATGACGAACGAGGCCACGACGAACACGGCGATCTGCACGAGCAGGTCGTCCACGAAGAAGCTCACGACGAAGGTGACGGCCGCGCCCAGGCAGAACCAGATGCACACGAGCATGGGTGAGGCGGCCTCGATGAGGCCGGCGATCACGGCAACGCCGAGCCAGACGAACGGCAGCAGTGCGGGACCCATGGAGCTGACACCCCTTTCGGTCATCGGGGCGCCCGCCGGACGGGTGCCCCTTGTCTTCAGTGCCTTTAAGTTCCACTATACCCTCTTTTGGGCTATGCTGACAGGTATTCGCCCAAGGCCCCCTCGCCTTTTGTGGCGAGAGGACACAACCAACATGCCACCTTACTGCGATGGTTTCTGTCACGACGCGGGCTGCGACGCCGGTCGTCGTGCCGCGGGCGCCCGTGGCGGCACGCTTGCCCGCGTGCCGGCGCCGCTGCGCCGCCCCCTGCGCGAGCTGGGCGAGGGGATGGCCGAGCTTTTGTGGCCGACGCGCTGCGTGGGCTGCGACGCCCCGGGCGCGCTTCTGTGCGAGTCGTGCCGGCGCTCGATGCGCCTCATAGACCAGGAGCATGCGTGCCCGCGCTGCGGCGCGCCGTTTGGCTCGCTCGTGTGCACGGAGTGCACCGACTGGCACGTCGACGAGCGGGAGGGCCCCGGCCCCGCGCCGCCCTCGGCGGTGGCACTCCTGGGGTCGGCGCTCGACGGGGTGTGCTGCGCGGCCGTGCTGGAGCACCCGGTCGACGCACTGGTGCGCGTGTACAAGGACGCGGGCGAGCGCCGCTGCGCCGCCGTGCTCGCCGACCTTTTGGCCCAGGCGGTGTTCTCGTCGCCGGCGCTTCGAGGCACGCGCTACGACGCGATCGCCTTCGTCCCGGCGACGCCCGCCGCCTACGCGCGGCGCGGCTTCGACCACATGGAGCTCGTTGCCCGGAGGCTCTCCGCGCTCGCGGGCGTGGACGTGGCCGACGTGCTGGCGCGCGGCGGCGGGGCCGACCAGCGCGGCCTTTCGCGCGGCCAGAGGCTCGCGAACGTCTCGGGTGACGTCGTCGCGCTGGGCAGGCTCGACGGCGCGCGCGTGCTGCTTGTGGATGACGTGCTCACCACGGGCGCCACGCTGGTGGCGTGCGCGGGCGCGCTGAGGGGCGCGGGCGCCGTTCAGGTTATGGGCGCATGCGTGGCAAGGGCGTGGTGAGCCGCCGTGCCGGTTAGACTTGCCCGTGCCGTCTGGTATCATAGGCGAGTTCCCCCCGGGTCTGTGGTTGCGGGGGCCTTCGCCCCCTAGTCCATGGCAGACGAGGCCAAAGGGATCCACGTAAGTCGGCGCGTGCGCGCGCTGGCGATCATGGCTCGTCCTAGAGGTAAGTCGTGCCGCCCGTTGTTAGGGGCAAGCCTGCCCCGCGGGCGAGAGGGCCAGTAGTGAGCCCGCCAAGGCGGCGCGAGCAAACGTCCCGGCACGCGAGTGTGGGGTCAAATACCAGGTCAGTCGGGGGGAACAGCCTTGGAGTCGACGGCTTGCGGCCTGACGTGCCCCATCTGGCCGCCTTTCGGTCCGGCGAGGCGCGACGCGCCGTGCCGGGAAGAGGCGGCCGCGAGCCGAAGAGAGTAAGAGCACCGAGCAGAAGAGAGCAGAAGGCCATGAAACGCATCGCCCAGGTCATCGTCTCCGTCATCGTCGCCGCCTGCATGGTGGTGCTGGCGGGATGCAGCAGCTACCCCACGGTCCAACAGGCCGAGGAGGCCGTCGCCGTCGAGCCGACGGTGGGGGCCGGGTCCCTGATCACCGACGGGGTGCTCACGGTGGGCATCAACTCGTCCAACGCGCCCTATGCCTGGGCGGTCGACTCCTCGGCCTCCGGCGTGCCTGCCGGTGCCATCCAGGGCATCGACGTCGACATCGCGCTGGCCCTAGGCGAGCAGATGGGCCTCACGGTCAAGTTCGTCAACGTGGGCACCGACGCCAACGCGGCCTCTGCCGGCACGGTCGACGTGGTGATGGGCACAAGCCCCTCCCAGATCACCGACGGCCTGAGCGTCGTGCTGGGCAGCTACGCCGACGCCGCCCCCGCCGTCTTCACGCTCAACCCCACGGGCGTCGTGTCGCTGGACGACCTCATCGCCAACCCGGTTGGCGTGCAGAACAGCTCGGCGAGCTCCCTCACCCTGGCCGAGATGGCCCCGACCGCGGTCCAGCAGGGCTTCGACACGCTCAACGAGGCGTTCGAGGCACTCGAGGCCGGCACGGTGCGCTATGTGGTGTGCGACTCGTTCATGGGCGGCTACCTGGCGGAGTCCTACGAGGGCGTGGGCTTTGCCGGCGCCCTGCAGGCCGCCACGACGCGTGGCGTGGCGGTCGCCGCGAACAACGCCGCCCTGCAGACGGCGGTTCAGAGCGCCCTGGACGACCTGGCCTCCGACGGCATCCAGGGGCTGATCCGCGACAAGTGGGTGGGCGAGCTGCCCGTCATCAGCTCCTCGAACCAGATCGCCGCGAGCACCGCAGTGCCGGTGGACGCCGCCGCGACCGAGGTGCCGGCCGAGGGCGAAGCCGTCGCCGAGGGGGATGCCGCCGTGGCGGAGACGCCCGTCGAGGGCGAGCAGGCGCTGGCATAGGCCCGGCCCTGCCGCTTGATGACGCCGCGCGCCGGGGCAGCGCGTTTGGCCTGCGCGTGCCGGCTGGCGCGCCGCAGTGTCTTCTCGCGCTAACTTTTCGGGATAAACATGACGCTTCCCGTTGGTTTTGCGCCAAGAACGGGTAAGCTAGGGACAAGCACGTTTTGTTGCTCCCCATGCAAGGCATGGGGTAAAGGGAAGGAGCCTTCATGAACATCACTGTCACCGGTCGTAACATCGCCGTTACCGATGCCCTGCGTGACTATGTTGAGGAGAAGCTCGCGGCGGCGACCAACGTGTTCGACATCCCCATGAACACCGAGGTCGTGCTGCGCGTCGAGAAGAATCCGTCCAACCCCGTGCCTCAGGTCGTGGAGGTCACGATCTTCGTCAAGGGCGCCGTCGTGCGTGTGTCCGAGGCCGCGACCGACATGTACGCCGCCATCGACATGGCGGCCGACCGCGTCTCCCGCCAGCTGCGCAAGTTCAAGACGCGCGTCGTCGACCGTCGCCAGCGCGCCGCCCGCGCCGAGCAACCCGCCGAGGCCGCGCCGCTGGAGAGCCTGGCCGACGTCGTCAGCGACGAGCCCCAGCCCGAGGAGGAAGAGGACCTGTTGGTCCGCGAGAAGCTCATCGAGTTCACCAGGCTCACCGAGGACCAGGCCCTGCTTCAGGTCGACCTGCTGGGTCACGACTTCTTCGTCTTCACCAACGCCGACACCGGCGACGTGAACGTGATCTACCGCCGCAAGAACGGCGGCTACGGCATCATCAAACCGGTTGCCCCGGCTCCCGCGATGGCCGAGTAGCCCCTCTCCGGTAACGTGTTCGCCCGTGCGCCCCGCCCCATCGCGGGGCGCACGTCTATTCTCGACACCCAGCTCGACCTGACTATATCCATCTTGACTTGACATTCGACTTCTCGACATTCGACCTGACGCCTATCTCGAAAGGTTTTTGCGCATGGCTTCGCCAACCACGCACTTCCGCACGTTCTCGACGCACCCGACCTGCCGTCTGATCCTCGACTCCTGCAGCGACGCGACCTGCGAGCTTGCCGAGCGAATGGGCGTGGACATCATCTCGTTCCCCTTCATAATGGCTGACGGCGACCACTGGGACGACCAGTGGGAGAGCATCTCGTCAAGCGAGTTCTACGGTCGCATGAGGGCGGGGGAGCGCGTCCAGACCAGCGCCATCACCCTCGGCACCTACCTCGACGTCTTCGAGCAGTGCGCCGCCGACGGGATCCCCACGCTCTACCTGTGCTTCACGGCGGGCCTCTCCTCCTCGGTGCACGACGCCGAGGCGGCGGCGGAGCAGATCCGCGAGGCGCATCCGGACTTCGACCTGGTGGTGATCGACAACCACTCGCCCTCGCTCACCGCCTCGGTGCTCGCGTTCGGCGCATGCCGCCTGCGCGACGAGGGCAAGACGCCCCAGGAGATCGCCACCTGGGCGCTCGACGCGTGCAACTTCGTCCACGGCTACTTCACGCTCGACTCGCTCAAGTGGCTCGCCGCGGGCGGGCGCATCCCCAAGGCGGCCGCGTCGGTCTCGGCGGTGCTCAACGTCAAGCCCAACCTCACCTACGACCTCGACGGGTCGCTCACCCTCATGGGCGTGTCGCGCGGGCGCAAGAAGGCCCTCAAGGCGGTCGCCGACCAGATGGACGTCGCCTACGAGTACGACGCGACCCTTCCGCTGGGCATCGTGAGCGCCGACGCCGAGGCCGACGCCGACGCGCTCGAGGAGCAGGTGCGCGCCTACTTCGACAAGCACGGCCTCGCGTGCCCGCCGATCATGCGCTTCACGCTCGACCCGACGGTGGGCGCCCACGTCGGCCCCGGGATGGTGGCCCTGTCGTTCTGGGGCAAGGACCGCCGCACCATGGGGGCGGGGCGCGGCAAGCGCTAGGGTCATTTCGGGATCCCGGCCGAGTCGCTCACCGTAAGGCAAACCAACCGAAAGGTACCGTGTCCATGGACATACAGAAGATAGCATTCATCGGAACCGGCATCATGGGTCGCCCCATGGCCGAGCACCTCATCGACGCCGGCTACCAGCTCGTCGTGTACAACCGCACCCCCGAGAAGGCCCAGCCGCTCGTCGAGCGCGGCGCCACGCTGGCCGCGACCGCCCAGGAGGCGTGCGCCCAGGCGGACCTCACCATCACGATGGTGGGCTACCCCGAGGACGTCGAGGAGCTGTACCTCGCCAAGGGCGGCCTGGTCTCGGTGGCGCGCAAGGGGTCGTACCTCGTCGACATGACCACGTCCTCCCCGGAGCTCGCCAAGGACATCCACGACCTCGCCGAGATCTCGGGCGTCCACGCCTTCGACGCGCCGGTCACCGGCGGCGAGGGGGGCGCGGAGGCCGCGACGCTCTCCATCTTCTGCGGCGCGAGCGACGAGGAGGTCGAGCCCGTCCGCGAGGTGTTCAAGGCGATGGGCTCGCGCGTGTTCGTCTTTGGCGAGGCGGGCAAGGGCCAGATGGCCAAGCTCTGCAACCAGGTGGCCCTGGCGGGCAGCATGCTGGGCATGGTCGAGGCGCTCTCGTTCGCCAAGCAGAGCGGTCTGGACGGCGGCAGGATGCTCGACGCCCTGCTCGCCGGCACGGCGGCGTCGGTATCCATGCGCACGCTGGGTCCGCGCGTGCTGCGCGGGGACTATCGCCCCGGCTTCATGGTGAGCCACTACGTGAAGGACCTCAATCTGGTCCTGAGCACCGCCGAGGATGAGGAGCTCACCCTGCCGGCGACTGAGACGGCCGTGCAGCTGTACAGCATGCTCGAGGAGATCGGCGGCGGGCGCATGGGCACCCAGGCCCTCTCGCTGGTCTACGCCGACGAGGGGACGTGTGCCCAGGCCGGCCTTGACTGGTCGGTGCTCAATCTGGACGAGGACGACGTGGAGGCCGAGGCCGTCGAGGCGGGCGAGGATGCGTGCGACTGCGGCTGCGGGCACGACCATGACCACGACCACGGCGAGTGCGACTGCGGCTGCCACGACCACGACCGTTCGTAAGGGGCGGCGCGCATGGACTACGGTGTTCTGATCATCGCGCTGCTCTTCATGGTGCTCGGCATCCTCATCGGCAACAAGATGGGCGAGGCGCTGGGCACCAAGATCAAGACCTCGGGCCGCTACTGGGCGTGCAACATCGCGGCGCTGCTGGTGGGCGTGGTCGTCTCGGCGTTCGTCTCGGCGCTTGGCCTGCTGTGGCTCGCCGGTCTCACCATCGGCCTCATCGGCGGCGTCATCTTTGGCCTGAAGTTCGGCTTTGGCAAGAGCGTGGGCGTGTGGGCGAAGCACGACCGGATGTTTCGCGTCAACGATGACCAGGTGAAGGCGGGCGAGGCCATGGAGCGCGGTGAGGACCCCGACGCCAACGCCCGGCGCGAGCTCATCAGCGTGGGACCGCAGGGAGGCGGGAAGGACAAGGCGTCGCGGCGCGCGGACGGCGCGCGCCCCGGTCGCCTGGGACGAAAGGATCGCTAAGGCATGACCACCAACGACTCGACCAACAACGCGGCCGCCCCGGCCGCCCTCGAGCTGTACGCGACCTGCCCCTCGGGGTTCGAGCAGGCGCTCGCGGCGGAGCTGCGTGCGCTGGGGTGCTCGAGGGTTCGCCCGCTGCGTGGCAGCGTCTCGTTCTTCGGCGACCACGCGTGCGCGCTGCGCGCGTGCCTGTGGAGTCGTCTCGCCTCGCGCGTGGTGCTGGTGCTCGACCGCGTGGGCTGCGGGTCCGCCGACGAGCTCTATGACGGCGTGCGCACGATTCCTTGGGAGGACCAAATCGGCGAGGGCGCCACGATCGCGGTGAGCACGCGTGGCCAGAACTCCCAGCTGCATGACCAGCGCTACACGGCGATGCGCGTGAAGGACGCGGTGGTCGACCGCATGCGCGTGCGCCGCGGCACCCGTCCCGACGTCGACCCCGAGCGGCCGGACCTGCGCCTCATGTGCACCGTCCACCACGAGAAGGCGACGATCGGCATTGACTTGGCCGGTGAGCCCCTCATAGACCGCGGATATCGCGTGCGTGCGCGCGGCCGCGGCGAGGCGGCGCACGCCGCGTACCTGCGCGAGGACCTCGCAGCGTTCGTTCTGACCCAGGGCGACTGGCCCAAGCGCTCCCGCCGAGACGATCGCTCCGTGCTCGTGGACCCGCTGGGCACCTCGCCCGTGCTGGCGATAGAGGCGGCCGCGATGGCGTGCGACCGCGCCCCGGGACTCACGCGCGCCGGCTGGGGATTCGACGCCTGGCTGGGCTTCGACGCCGACGCCTGGGCCGACGAGATAGCCGCGGCCGACGAGCGCTTCGACGCCGGCCTGGCCACGGGCCGGCGCGTGGTTGTCGCCGCGCGCGACTCGGGTCTGCGTGGCGAGTTGTACGAGATGGCCAAGCGCATGCATCTGGCTGGTGCCATCGAGGTGGTCGAGGGCGGCCCTGCGGCGCTGTCCCTGGGCGACAGCGAGATCCCCGGCGCCCTCATGGCGTGCGTCGTGCCCGACGCCGGCTCGGGCGGCGTGGCCGGCGACCTGCCCGCACGACTGGCGACGGTGGCGGCCCTCACGCGCACCCCGGCCCTGCGCGAGGCGCCGCTCGTGGTGCTCGAGTCGGGGAACGCCCTGGGCTACGCGCTTGGCCGCGCCCCCGAGGCGAGGGTGGGCGTCATGAACGGCTCGTCGCGCGCCACGGTCGCGACGTACCCCTCCGCCGCTCGGGCCGCACGTCTCGCCCACGTCTCGGTGGACGACCTCGCCGCGGGCGAGCATGGCGCGGGTGATGCGGCCGGCGGGCAGGGCGCGCCCCTTTCGGGCGGCGCGTCCGCTGCGGCCGGCGTCTCCGCGGCCGGCGACGCTGCCGAGATGGCGGCCCCCACGTCGGTGGCGAGCGCCTATCACGAGATCACCCTGCCCGACGGCGAGAGCATGGGCGTGCTCGTCCCGACAAGCGACCAGTTCGCCGCCCGCCTCGCCAAGGTGGCCAAGCAGCGCGCCAAGTGGGCGGGCAAGGCGGGCGTGAGCTGCTATCGCATCTACGACGCCGACCTGCCTGACTACGCGGTGACCGTCGACCTCTACCAGGGCAGCGTGCAGACACCCGGCCGCTGGCTCGTCATGAGCGAGTACGCTGCGCCCAGCGAGATCGACCCTGCGCTGGCGGGGCGTCGCCTGGCCGACGCGCTGGCCATCGCCCCACGTGTGCTGGGCGTGGACCCCGAGGACGTCTTCCTCAAGGTGCGCAAGCGTGCCAAGGGCGGCTCGCAGTACGCCGCCGACGAGCGCGACCGCCGAGGTCGCGGGGCGCTTGTGCAGGAGGGCGGCCTCCTGTTCGAGGTGAACTTCTCCGACTACCTCGACACGGGCATCTTCCTGGACCATCGCGACGTGCGCGAGCGCATCCGCCAAATGGCGCAGGGCGCGCGCTTCCTCAACCTGTTTGCCTACACGGGCACGGCGAGCTGCTACGCGGCCTCGGGCGGGGCGTACTCCACCACGACGGTGGACCTCTCGTCGACCTACCTGGACTGGGCGCGGCGCAACATGGAGCAGAACGGCTTCACCGGCCGCCAGCACGAGTTCGTGCAGGCCGACGTCATGCCGTGGATCAACGAGCAGCGTCACAGTGCAATGCGCTGGGACCTCATCTTTGTTGACCCGCCCACGTTCTCAAACTCTGCCAAGATGCGCAGCAATGCCTTCGACATCCAGCGCGACCACGTGGAGTTGCTCATCGGCGCCTCGCGCATCCTGCGGCGCGGCGGCGTCATCGTGTTCTCGTGCAACCTGCGCGGCTTTACGCCCGACCGCGAGGCCCTGCTGCGCGCGGGCGTGGGGATCGAGGACGTCACCGAGGGCACCATCCCCGAGGACTTCTCGCGCAACGCCAAGATCCACCACTGCTACCTGGTGAGGCGCAGCGACTAGGGGAGGCGACTCGGCGCCGGGCGCGTCGGGGCCTGCCGGGTGAGAAGACGGGCCGAGTGCAACAATCTGGACGTTCTTGCGGCTCCTGCCGACAAAAAATGGGCTCTTCGAAATTTCTAGTGGGTAGCACTTCTGCAGCCGAGTGACTGCGACATCCCCGAGCGGTATCATCTTGCCGACGGACGGAG
>CAWVLT010000073.1:0-47755 GCA_963930185.1 Coriobacteriia bacterium
CGCCCCTCTGAGGCCGGTCCCCTCGTCGGAGGCCCGGATCGTGAACGTCACCTTGTCGCCGGCGGTGGCGCGCTTGGTGGAGACGGACATGCCGGACCCCATGGCCGGTGCCTCGGTGTCGTCCTTGGCCAGGGGTGCCGCCTCCTCCGACGGCGCAACCTCGGCGGGCAGCCCATTCGCGGCGCCGTCGGCAGGCGCGAGGCCCGTTACGACGCCGCCGGCAGGCTCGCCCTCGGCCCCGTCTACGGGAGCAGCGTCGCCGGCACCCTCGTCCCCGGCATCCTCGCTAGGAGCAGGCACCCCGGAGAGGTCGACGGTCTCCTGCGAGCCCTCCGGAACGTCGGGCTCCCCCGTGATGTCAGCTTCGCCAGTTGCAGGCGCACCCGCAGCGCCTTCGCCCTCGACAGGAGCCCCGGCCTCATCAGTCACAGGCTCGTCTCCGGTGCCCTCGTCGCCGGCACCATCGCCTGCCTCGTCGGCAGCCTCGGGGGCCTCCTCGGCAGGCTGCCCCTCCCCGACGGGCCCGCCCAATCCCTCGCCCTCGGCGAGCGCCGTAGCCTCGGTCTCGGGCGTCGCCCCCGCGGCGGCCTCGTCGGCCACCGCGTAGAGCGGCGCGCCCGCGAGCGCCATGGCCGCCATGGCGGCCACCACGCGCGTTGCGATGCGTCTTCTCCTCATGCGCGAACCACCTTCCCCTCAACTGTGTGCTTCCTTAAGCTTTACAGCTGTATGGTACGGTATTCTACAGAGGTGAGAGCAGCCGCGCAACACCCTTGCCGGGCGAAAGGTCGGCGGGCTTCCGCGAGCAAACGTGAACCCACGCGTGCCTGCGTGAACCCGCGCTACGACACCATGTCGGCGTGCACCGCGTCCAGCGCGCGGACCATCGAGCGCACCAGGTCGAGGCGCTCGGGCGCGTTGGAGAGCACCACCACGAGGTAGGGGTCGTCGCCTGCGTAGACGATGCCCGCGTCGTTGGTGGCGGTGTACGGCCATGCCTGCGGGTACCAGCCGGGCTTGCTGCGCACCGCGTAGCAGTCGCCCAGCTCGTAGTAGATGCTCGAGTAGTAGCCGTGCGAGAACAAGGACGACATCTGCTGGCCGGCCGCGCCCGCGCTGCCAAAGTAGTCGTACATGCTCAGCCACATCTTGCCCAGCTCGCGCGGAGAGTACCAGGTGTAGCTGGTGCTTGCGTGCGAGGGGTCCACGCCCGCCTCGTACAGCCAGTCGGCAAAGATCCCCGAGCCAAACGTCCCGCGCAGGTACAGGTAGTCCTCGTTGGACGACCACACGCACGTATCGCTGAGGACGCGCTGCCACGGCAGTACACGAGTTTGGCCGTCTGGCCCTCGCTTGCCGGTAGGTCGGTGAAACCGGTTGCCATGGCGCCGCCCGCGTCAGAATCCAGGCAGTACCAGGCGCCGTCGATGAGCTGCTCGCCCGCGAGGGGATCGCCGTCGGGCCCGTAGTAGTAGCGGGCACCGTCGACCTCCTGCCAGCCGGTCAGGACGGGGGTAGGCTCGGGATCTGAGTCAGGCTCGGGTTCAGACTCGGATTCGGGGTCTAGGCTAGGGCCAGACTCTAAATCAGCGCCAGGCTCGGGGCTGGGCTCAGGGCCGGGGTCGGCACCAAAAACGGGATCGGGCTCATGGTCGGAATTGGAATCTGGACCGGGGCCTGGCTCGGAGTCGGGATCAGGTGCCAGGGCCATGCTCGCGGCAGTGCCCGTGACGGTCTTGGCGCCTGCCGCCTCCGGCCCAGCGGCGCCCTCCCCGATGTGGCGCCTTCGACCTGCGAGGTCGCAGCTTCTCCGTCGCTCGACGAGAGATATCCCTCATCCTCTACCATAGGCTCATTATTTGTATCATAGGAAGCCCCGTCGGCCACACGTGCAGGTTGCTCGGATGGTGCCGCCTGGAAGACATCCTGCCCCCGGCTTCATGGGCGCCGCGAGGGCATCAGGGTCAGGCCGTGCGTCAGGCAGGGGCTCCGGCTCGAAGGGCGTCTCCGCCGCAGATGCACCAGCAGGCTCAGGAGCAGGCTCGACAGGTAACGCTTCCGTCAACGTAACGGTCGGCGCGACGGCCAACGTGGCGTCAGGCACGGCGTCGACGCCAGCCACCGGCTCCTCGGCAAGCGACAGCGGGGCCCCGGCGCCGAGAAGCAGTACGACCACGCCAGCCACCAGCATGGCACGACCGCCCGACGCATGACATCCAGAGGCATGATCCCGCATGAGACACCTCCGCCCGGGCAATAACGAACACCCTCACGGCGCTCACGCTGCACCCCGTGGCACACCCCGAACACGGCATCCGAGAAACGGCGGCGCCTCGCCTCCATCATGCCCCACGAAAACGGGGGACGCCCGCCAATGCGGACGTCCCCCGTCACAGGGCGCTCTCATGTCGCGTGAGGCGCGGCGATCCCTATGCCTGTGCGGTCACGCCAGGGCCCTCGGCCTCGGCGCTCTCGGTGAGAACGGGCACCTCCTCGCCCGCAGGATCGCCGGCCGGGTCGTCGGCAACGTCGGCAGCGGGCTCGCCCGCGGGATCGCTGGGCTGCTCGCCCGTCGCGTCGTCGCCAGGCTGCGTCACGTCGCCAGGCTGCTCCGAACCGTCGGGCTGTACCTGCTCGCCAGAGGCAGCCTGGTCGCTGCCCGTAGCGTCTCCGACCTCTCCAGCGCCATCGACTTCGCCGGCACCGTCGGCCGCATCGTCGCCGGTCGCGTCATCGGGTGCGTCGCCACCAGTCGCGTCATCCACCGTCGATCCGTCTGCGGCGCCGCTCTCCGCACCGGCGTCGTCCGCAGGATCCGACGACGCGCCGGCATCGAGCGTCGAGCTGTCCGCGGCCAGCCCGTCCTCGGCGGAGGTCGCGGGCTCCTCGACGACGTCCTCGGCAGCCTCCTCGACGGTCAGGTCCTCGGCCGACGCCTTCGCCACGGTGATCCTGCCCGTGAGCACGTCGCGGTGCAGCACCGAGAAGATCTTGGCGGCCTGGGCGCGCGTGGCCGTGGCGTTGGCCTCAAGGGTCAGCGGGCCGTCGGCGCCGTGCTTGTTGCCGGTCAGGATGCCGGCGGCGGCGCACCACTTCATGGGCTCCACGGCGAAGGGGTACATGTTGTCGTGGTCGGCCGCCTGGTTGAAGGCGGTCGGGTCGGGGTCGGCCACGTCGACGCCGCACGCGGCCGCGTAGCGGTACACCATCGTGGCGAGCTCGGCGCGGGTGATGGGATAGTCCGGGCGGAAGCACCCGGCGTCGGGGCCCTCCTTGTAGCCGGTCACGATGCCCAGATCGCTCGCCCACACGACGGCGGCGTTGTAGTACTGGGGCCCGTCGCTGTCGGCGAAGCCCGAGCTGGCGGCGAAGTGGTCGGGGTTGATCGTGTCGGTGGAGCCGGGGTTGGCGATGCGGTAGAGCACGGTGACCGCCTGGCCGCGCGTGATCTCGTCCTCAGGGCCGAACTTGTACTGGGGGCTGCCATCGGCGTTGGTGTAGCCGCTCATGAGACCGTTGGTGGCCGCATAGGTTATCCAGCCCTCGGTCATGTACCACTCGCCCGCAGGCGTGTCCCAGAACTCGGTGGCAACCATAGGCTCCCAGCCCGCATAGAGCCTGATATCCTCCATCACCGGCTGGTCAAAGTCGTAGAGCGTGGTGCATGCCACGTCGACGTACCATCCAGTGAAGACAAAGCCCTCGTCCACGGGATCGGTCGGCCTTTGGGCCTTGTCGCCAGGCATGACCTCTTGTGAGGGCACTTCGGAGCCACCGCGCGAGTCAAACCTCACCGTCGACGGGCTCATCTTGAAGAAGTTGACCGTGTAGTCCAAGTCGATGGCCGAGCCGCTCGTCGTGGCGCCCGTGATCCTCACCCTGAACGAGTCTCCCGCGCCAATCGAGAAGTCGTCCGACTCGGGCCGAAAGATAATGCATCCCAGGGTACCGTATCCCGAGTTGTTCACGTAAAAGGACCCCTCGGCCGACGACGAGGAGAAATTCCAGCTCCTACCGTCGGAGGCGCGCGTCAACGTCACCTGGACGCTGCTGGCATCGACGGGCAAGCCCACCGACACCGACCAGGCGTCATAGCTGTCGAAATACTCCGTGGGCATGTTCTGCGCGGGCCACGCCACGTTGGTCTGCCACGCCTGGCTGTTGCTCCTGTCAAAGGCGTACATGCCCGAATACGCCCCCACCTGACCAAAGCCCGTCTTGCCCATCGTGGGATTGAGAACCCAGCGGCGATGGCCCAGCGCCGCGATGTTGCTTGGGTCGGAGTCGCTCACGTACGAGAGGACCGAATAGGCCGGCGAGGAGTACCCCATCGACAGGTTGCCCGACGACGCTCCCCTGCTGCCGAGCTCGTAGAGTTCATCGCTCATGCCGGCCGGCCTGGCGGGTGTGTGGGTGAGCTGCCCGTTCGCCGCGTTGAGCAGCGCGGCCGCCTGGAGCATCTGCGCATATGAGCTGTCCAAGGCAACGTTGGCATCAAGCCCCGCGATGTAGCGCATCACGTTGAGCGTGGCCAGGGCATTGGCCTGCGTCTCGGCCGACAGCGAGCCCGGATCATACGGCGCAGTGGTGCTTGGCCGTTCGGCATACGACAGCCGCTGGCTCAAGTCCATGCCCGATGACGCGATGTAGCTGATGATGTCCTGCTGGCTGCGGTAGGTCACGTTGGGCGCGCTCGACGCGAACGCGCGCGTCGGCACCGTGCAAGCAAACAGGGCCGCGACCGCAAGCACCAGCGCCACTGCGAAGAGCGCCCGCCGGGGCACCCCCGCAGCCCTTCCCCTCACGCCTCGTCTCCATCCCATGGGTAAATCCCTCCTTAAAGAAGTGGCCGGACGGTTCGACAGACACAATCATACACCTCCCATGCGCCTGTGCGCGGACCACGGTGGCGAGCCGAATCATCGACGGTCCCGACCGGCCCACCGATTCGCCGTGCGACGAAAAGAGGAAAAGTTGCCAGAATATAGGGGATCGATCTGCACTGAAAAGGCATGTTGTAAACGAGGCAAAGACACGCGTAGATGTAAGGCCACGACAAAACGTCAATCCACCTGCGGTTTTCTAATTGTATGTCAAAATCGCCCCGAATATCCCAGTCCCCAGGCAAACTCAAGCGCAGATGCATCCCCACTTTTCTGGCAACTTCGGGCCAATCGACTGCAAGGGGCCGCGACGAATCGCCGTCTGGGCCGTTTCGCTTGGATCTCAGGCAAATAAAGCCGAGCAGACGCATCACGTCGCGGGCAGGGCACCCACATAGGGAGTAGGATATGCACCGTGAGAGCCAAAAAAGACCAGAAGGAGACCTCGACCATGCCCACCGACGCACAGCCATTGCCGCAGGACCCGCAGGCCCAGCCCGCCCAGGGCACCGGCGTCTTTGCCTACCTCGCCCACGAGGACGACTACCCCGACCTCGACACTGCCGGCGCCATCGAGCACCTCTCGCAGGCGCTGCAGTGCCGCACCGTGAGCTACGTGGACACGAGCAAGATCGACTACGCCGAGTTCGACCGCCTGCATGAGCTCATCCGCACGAGCTACCCCCATGTCATGGCCGTCGGCACCTACGAGGAGATCGGCGCGAGCATCCTCATCACCATCCCCGGAAGCGACCCCTCGCTGGCACCCGTACAGCTCATGGCGCACCAGGACGTGGTGCCCGTCGTGCCCGGCACCGAGGGCGACTGGACTCACGACGCCTTCTCGGGCCACGTGGACGACACCTTCATCTGGGGCCGCGGCGCCATAGACATCAAGGAGATGATGATCGGCGAGCTCGAGGCGGCCGAGTACGTGCTCTCCCGTGGCGCGCGGCCGCGACGCACCCTCATCCTGGCGTTTGGCGAGGACGAGGAGTGCCTGCAGCAGGGCTCGCGCGCGCTGGCGAAGACGCTGGCGCAGCGCGGCGTGCGGCTGGAGTTCCTGGTGGACGAGGGCGACTACACCGTGACCGACGGCGCGGACTTCGGCGCGCCGGGCGCCCTGGTCAAGATGGTCGAGCTGAGCGAGAAGGGCTACTGCGACGTGCGCCTCACCGTGCGCAGCCGTGGCGGGCACTCCTCCAACCCCTTTGGCGGGACCTCGCTGGGGACGCTGGCGCAGGCCATCGCGCGCATCGCTCAGGCCCCCTACCCCGTACGCCTCTCGCCGCTGGTGGCCGCCACCTTCGAGGCGCTGGCGCCCCGCATCACGCAAGAACCGTTCGCGAGCCTGGTGAGGGGAGCCGGCGCGGGGCCCGAGGCGACAGGGGCCGACGCCGCGTGTGCCATCGCCGCCAACGCCGACGCCATCGCGCAGGCGTGCGCGCAGCGCCGCGAGCTGTTCCCGCTGGTCACCACCACCATCGCGCCCGACATGATCGAAGGCGGGGCCTCGGGCTCCAACGTGATGCCCCAGGACATGTGGGCGGTCATCAACTTCCGCCTGGACCCCTACACCTCCAGCGCCGAGGTGCTCGAGCGCTGCCGCGAGCTCGTGGCCGACCTGCCGGTCGAGCTGGACATGTACCAGCAGCCCAGCGAGCCCACCCCCGTCGACGCCTTCGCGGGCGCGAGGGACTGCCTGGGCATGCGGGTGGTCGGCGAGGCCGTGGCGCGCTACCTGCATGATCCCGCGACCGGCGAGGGCATCCCCTGCGTGCCCGCGCTCACGACCGGCGGCACCGACGCCCACATGTACGAGGGCATCTGTGACGCGTGCCTGCGCCTGGGGCCCATGGTGGTGGACTTCGACGAGCAGGACCGCGGTGTCCACGGCACCGACGAGCGCGTGACCAAGCGCGCCTACCTGCAGGGCATCCGCATGCTGGTGAGGATCATCGAGGGCGCATGCCTGTAAGTTCGTCCTGAAAATAGCGGGATTCTGCTAAGGTACGCCCTTGTTTTCGCATGATGCTGCGAAACCAAGGGCGTACTTGCTGACGGGTCGTTGGCAATCTAGGCCCAGACCAAGGCCGGATATCGCGGCAAGCCACACCTGCCTGGACGGGCGAGCGCTACCCCGCGATGTCGCGCACCAGCACGGTGACGACTTTGGCGGTCTGGGCGCGGCTCGCGATGCTCTCCGACTCCAGCCACGGCTGACCCCAGGGGTCGATATTACCCGTGATGAGCCCGCGGTCGGCGCACCAGATCATGGCGTCGACGGCAAAGGGATAGATCGCGTCGTGGTCGGGCAGCGAGTAGAACGCGGAGGGGTCGACGCTCCAGACGTCCACGCCCAGGTAGTTGGCGGCAAAGCGCCAGACCATCGTGGCGAGCTGGGCGCGCGTCACGTAGTCCTCCGGGCCGAAGGCGCCCTGCGAGTTGCCGTCCCCGTCGGTATAGCCGGTGATGATCCCCTGCTCGTAGCACCAGTTGACGGCGGCGGTGTAGTAGCTGTAGGCCGGCACGTCGGCAAAGTACGACCAGCCCGCGAAGTCCTCGACGACCGTGGTGTCGGTGCTGTTGGGATTGGCGTAGCGGTACAGGATCGTGGCGATCTGCCCGCGCGTGACGCTCAGCTCGGGGCCGAACAGGTACTGGGGCGACCCGTCCGCATAGGTGTAGCCGGTCATGAGGCCAGTCGAGGTCACGTAGGATATCCAGCCCTCGGTCACGTACCACTCGCCCTCGGGCACGTCATAGAAGCCGGTCGAGGGGAGGTCGTCGGGCGCGGGAATCACGCCCGTGTCGATGTTCGGAACATCGGGGTCCCATCCCGCGTCGGGAATATCGTCAGCATACGCCATGCCCGCGCCCGCAAAGCAGGGGATGACCGCCAGCGCCACGGCGAAGGCCAGCAGCACCGCAAGCAATCGACGAAACGCGTCGGTCCCCCGCCTTGCCCCCCTGTTGACAAGCTCGTCTGCCACGTGCCCTCCCGTGCGTCATCGTGTAATCGTGCCGCTTTCCCTTGCGCTTTACGCCAGCTCGAACGCAATTATCAACGCCAGACCGCACGTAAGAAACGTGCCACGCGCAGTAACCATCAAAACCACTCTCCATACTGCGTGCCCCACGGATGGGAAGCCCCCGCGTACGGACGAGTCACAAACTGCATCTTTTCGGACATTCTCACGATCCCAAATGTCCGGATACATGCAGTCTGTGCAACGTGGCCGCCACCCCGCCGGAGTCGAGCGTCTACCACACCACGGCGGCGAAGTGCTGGGTGCCGTAGGCGGCGTAGAAGGTGAACCAGTCCACCCAGTAGCGGCCGCGGCTGTTGGGGTCGGCCACGAGCAGGCGATCGGTGGCCGGGTCGTAGCCCACCAGCGTCATCACGTGGGCGTTGTCCACCGCAGGCCCAAACCACCAGTCGCCCCAGACCACCGGCCTGAAGTCAACCGTCACGTAGACCACCACGGGGTTGCCGGCCTGCAGCTGCTCGACCAGGTCCCACACCGACGAGCCGCTGATGTCGGCCACGTTGCCGTACTGCGAGCCCCAGCACGCCAGCGCCATGGGATAGATGCTCTGGTAGAGCGAGAGGTCCACCCACGCGGGGTTGCCCACGAAGCCGTCGTTGGGGGTGCCCGAGGTCAGCGGCATGGTAGCGATGAAGTCTAGGTACGACACGCCCTGCAGGTAACCCTTGCCGCGCATGGCCATGTACAGCGACGCCGCCTCGCAGCCCATGGGCATGCCCTCGGCGATCTGGTCGACGTAGGGGGTGTCCAGCTCCACGTAGCTCGGGGCGGGCGCAGGATAGATGCCGGTGATGACATCGCGCGCCAGCACGGTGATCATCTTGGCCGTCTCGGCGCGCGTGGCGTGCTCGCGCGCCTTGAGGTAGCGCACGCCGGTCTGGGCGTCGGGCTCGCCGGCGAGGATCCCCGCCGAGGCGCACCACTTGAGGCTCTCCTGCGAGTAGGCGTAGGTCTGGTCGTGGTCGGGCATGGCCTCGAATGCGCTCGCGTCGTAGGCCGAGGTGTCCACGCCGCCCACCATCCGGGCGAAGCGGGCGATCATCGTGGCGAGCTCCTCGCGGGTGACGGGGTCGTCGGGCCCGAAGGTGCCCGTGTCGTAGCCGATGGCGTCCTGGTAGCCGGTCACGATGCCCTGCTGCTCGCACCAGGTGATCGCGGCATTCCAGTAGGCGGGGTACGCCGCGTCGACGAAGTGCGACGCCTGCGAGAACGAGGCCGGGTCGGTCGTGGCCGTGGAGCCGGGGTTTGCCAGGCGGTACAGGATGGTGACCACCTGGCCGCGCTTGACCTCGCCGTCGGGCTCGAAGATGCCCGAGTCGTGCCCGGTCATGAGGCCCTGCGACACCACATAGTCGAGCCACCCCTCGGTCACGAACCAGTCGGTGGAGGCGACGTCGGGGAAGCCCAGGTAGCCGTATTCGGGAGTGGGAGCAGGCGCGGGAACGGAGTCCGCGAGGTCTGCGGCGTCAGAGGGGTCCGTGGCGGCCGTGGCATCCGAGGAGCCTGCGGTGTCCAGGGAGTCCACGGCGTCCAGAGAGTCCGTGGGGACGTCCGCAGGCCCAGCGGGGGACGCGGTGCCCGCGTCGCCCGGAGCATCCGGGACCTGCTCGGTTGAGTCGTCCGAGACATCCGGGCCCCCATCGATCGAGGTGTCCGAGGTCGCGTCGGTGACGGAGGAAGAAAGGCCATCCTCACCGCCCAGGTTGCCCGCGCCACCCGGGTTGTCCTCGCCACTTAGGCCGTTCTGGTCATCCAGGTCACCCTGGCCAGCCGGGCTGTCCGCGTCTGCGCCCTCGGGCGCGACGGGCCCGCCGTCGACCGCGCCGTCGGAGCCAGCGACAGGCTCGCCTGCGTCCGACTCGACGGCAGGCTGCTCAGCCTGCACGTCCCCAGTCGGCACCGCCTCCGACGCGACAGAAGGCGCGGGACAGGCCCCGATCAGGCATGCGCAGACGACGAGCGCCATGGCGACAGCCATCATGCGCCCGGTCGGCGACATCCTCTTCACCAGCAAAGACGACATTTCCGGCGCTCCCCCTCGTTTCTCTCCCAAAACCCCTAACACCCCCATCAAGCTTTTCCCTGCCTGATTCGGAGGACATGACATCGCAGCCAGAAATCGACGGACCACCTATGCCCGCTGAGACAACCTCGAAACTCGATCTCCACCAGCTAGCATACCCATCGAGGATGTCACTTGCCGTCTTGACGCTCATGTTCACGTACGCTCCCGGCAACCATTCGACCTCAAGGTTCTTCTCTATCGAGCAGAATTCCCTTGTTGCCTCAAAAGTATCAGCCACTGACCCACAATGCGCAAGACGCGGAATCACCTTCTGTTCTGCAAGCGGAAACGCGAAACGATCTCCGTATTCGGCCGTAGCGACGACAACTCAGACGTTTCACACGCAGGGCCCGAGTCCATCTCGCACCTTGCAGCGAATCCGCTCGATGTAACCAGAAAAACGGGGATCGGACTGCATTAAAATGGCCTCGCATCTGATAACCTATGCAGACATTATCTCCACATCTAGAAAAAGTGCAGGTAAATAGGCAGATCGGAATTCCCCACACACAGGCAGGAGCCCATCCGGCTGAGAGTCGCCCCCTCCGGCATACTTCTGGCGCAGTCCGATCCCCGGTTTTCTGGCAACAATTCGTCATTTCGCCGCACGCAGGTTGATCAGGCGGCTTCCTAGCATCAAAGCCCCAGCAAAGCCAACGTCCAGCACCGCCTTGCGTCGGGAGCCGCATCCGAATCTTGCCCAGTCTGTATCCGGACATACAAAAACCGCCGGGCCCGCTGGTTTGCCAGCAGGTCCGGCGGTCGGCGTCAACGTGTGTCAGTTGAGGGATCGCAAGCCCCCAAGGCCCGACGTGAAGGCGCGGGCCCGGGCTGCATCATGCCCGCCCACATCGGGGCTGGCTACATCCCCAGCACGTCGCGGAACAGGACGGTCACCACCTTGGCGGCCTGGGCGCGCGTGGCGCCGGCCTGCGGCTCCAGGGTGAGCGGGCCGTCCACGCCGTGCTTGTTGCCGTTGATGATGCCCTGGTCGGCGCACCAGATCATGGCGGCGACGGCGTAGTCCTGCACGTCGTAGTAGTCGGCCGTGGAGTAGAACGCGGTGGCGTCCGCGCTGGCGGTGTCCACGCCCATCACCTCGGCGAAGCGGCACACCATGGTGGCCAGGTCCTCGCGGGTCACGGGGTTGTCGGGCAGGAAGCACCCGGCGTCGGGGCCGCTCGTGTAGCCGGTGATGATGCCCGTGTCGCGGCACCACCTGATGGCGGCGTTGTAGTAGTAGGGGATCATGTCGCCGGTCACGGGGTCCGTCGGCGTGTCGTCGAAGCTGTTGCTCACGGCAAAGTCCTCGGGCACCGTGGTCTGCGTGGAGTTGGGGAACGCCGCGCGGTACAGGATCGTGGCGAGCTGGCCGCGCGTGAGCGAGTCGTTCGGGAAGAAGTTGCGCGCCACCCCGTCAGGGTCCTGCACGCCGGTCATGAGCCCGTGCTCCACCACGTAGGGGATCCACCCCTCGGTCATGTACCAGTCGCCGGGCAGCGTGTCACCGAACAGCGCCGGGCTCTCCTGCCCCAGGCCGTAGGTCTGCGCGATGCCCTCGGCGTCGGCATAGCCCATCTGCCGCAGCATGGCCTCGGAGGACAGGAGCGCCGCGTCGGACTCGTTGGAGATGAAGGCGTGCTCCACGATGATGCCCACGATGCCGTGCTCGCGCGCATAGCGCGTGATGCCGTAGTAGTCGGAGTTCGAGCCGTCCTCGTAGGGGCCGTAGTCGGGGTCGTCGAACAGGGTCCGCACCTTGATGCCGCGATCGGTCAGGCCCAGGGCGACGAGCTTGTCCAGGATGTTCTGGGACAGGACGCTGCCCGGCACGTGGGTCTGGTCGTAGCGCCAGCTGCTGTCGTTGGGGAACCAGACCTCGGCGCCGTAGGAGGTGCCCGTCTCGTCGGAGTTGATGTGGATGCTCACGATCACGCGCGCCCCGGCGGCGACGGCGTTCTCGACGCGCTGCCTGATGGTGGGGCACTCGTCCTCCTCGCGCGTGAGCACAACGGTGACGCCCGGGTACTGCTCCAGGGCCTCCTTGCAGTACATGGTGATGGCCCAGGTGAGGTCCTTCTCGAGCAGGCCGTAGCCCGTGGCGCCCGAGTCGAACCCGCCGTGGCCGGGGTCGAGCGCGATCACGAAGGTCTCGGAGGGGTCATAGCCCAGGTCGCCCTCGCCGTCGGCGCCGCCCACGCGCGCCAGCGCGGAGGTCGCCTGCGGGCTCGCGGCGACGGCGTCGCCCAGCGACGACACCTGCTGCAGCTCGCCGTCGGCTCCCAGCGCGTAGAACGAGGCCTCGCCGGGGATAGCCTGCGGCTCGGCGAACAGCGCCAGGGGAGCGACCGACTGGTCGGCCACCTCAAAGGCGCAGGCCTCGGCCGACGCCGCGGTCAAATCGATGCTCGCGGGCGCCGCCTCGGGCGCGGCCTGCGAGGTGTAGGACACAGAGGTGAGCTGGTAGGTCCCGCTCACGTCGACGGAGATCTGGAACAGGGCGGCGTTGCCCGCCAGGGCGGTGGCGTCGCACGAGAGGGCGTTGCCGTACCCGTCGACGTAGGAGAGCTGGGCGGACGCGAGCGCCACGGCCTCGTCGTCGAGGATGATCGCCACGTTCTGCACGCTGCCCAGCACGGGCGCGGCCTCGTCGATGTAGACGAAGCCCACGCCCACCGCCGGCGTCACCGCCTGATCGGCGCCCTGAGCACCCTCGACCTGCGTCGCGTCGGCCGCGACAGCCTCGGCTTCGACCTGCATGTCGCCCACGCCGTCACCGACCTGCGCGCCGGGGTCGCCCTGCGCCTCGCCGGCAGAGCCGTCAGCCGAGGAGTCGGCGTCGGGGGCGGCCGCATCGGCGCCAAGCTCCCCGGAGCCGTCGCCGGGCTCAGCAGGCGTGCCGGGCCCGGCGGGCGCGTCGGAACCCTCCGGGTCCGCCGTCGCACCCTGGCCGCCCGCGTCGGCCGCGGGGTCGCCCGTGGCACCGCCGGACAGGCCCTCGTCCGTCGCGCCATCCGCCGGCTGGCCTGCGTCCGACACGTCGCCACCGGCCAGATCACCACCGGCCACATCGCCATCAGCCAGGTCGCCCTCGACCGGGCCCCCCTCGCCCGGAACCTCGGTGCCCGCGACGGCACCTTCGCCCACGGACGCCTCTCCTTGGGGCCGCTGCGTCTGGGACTGCTCCTGCCAGCCGGCGTCGCCGCCCGCCGCGACCTCCTCGGCCCACGCCGTGCCCTGGCCGGCAAGCGCGAGCGCCGCCAGCGCAAAGGCGAACACGAGCGCGATCAGACCGGCCCGGGCCCTTGTCATCTGCATCTTCCGCATCCTTACCCCGCGTCCCTTCACCCGACGTCCTACTGCCACCAGATGACGTCACGCACGAGCACGGTGACGACCTTGGCCACCTCGCAGCGCTTGGCGCCCTGCTGGGGCTCGATGGTCAGCGTGCCGTCCTCGTGGTTGTGGCCGTTGACGATGCCTTGGTCGGCGCACCAGATGAGCGCATCGACCGCGTGGTCCTGCACCGTGTCGAAGTCGGTCGTGGCGTAGAAGGCGCTCGGGTCGGCGCCCGAGACGTCCACGCCCATGACGTTGGCGAAGCGCCACACCATCGTGGCAAGGTCCTCGCGGGTCACGGGGTTGTCGGGCAGGAAGCATCCGGCGTCGGGACCGCTCTTGTAGCCGGTGATGATGCCGTTCTCGTGGCACCACTTGATGGCGGCGTTGTAGTACCAGCCCACGGGCTCACCGCTCACCGGATCGACCGGGGAGTCGAGGAAGCCGTTCTCCAGCGCATAGTGCTCGGGGTTGGTGGTGTCGGTGGAGTAGGGGTTCGCTACGCGGTACAGGATCGTGGCGATCTGCCCGCGCGTCACCATGTCGGAGGGATGGAACATCCCGTCGGAGGTGCCGTCGGCGCTGGTGCTGCCCTGCATGATGCCGTTGTCCACGACGAAGTCGAGGTAGCCCTCCGTGACGTACCACTCGGCGGACGGCACGTCGTAGAAGCGGTGGTAGTCAGTGTTCTGGATGTCCACGCCGTCGACACGCGCGTAGAGCTGCGGCGCCGGGCCCGACCCGTCGGCGAGCGAGAGCCAGTCCACCTTGGCGTAGGAGATGCCGCTGGTGCCCGCGTGGATCATCTTGCCGTCGCCCAGGTAGATGCCCACGTGGGTGATCTCGTCGAGGCTGCCGTACGTGCCCATGAAGAACACGAGGTCGCCGGGCTGTGCCTCCTCCTTGGAGATGGGCGTGCAGTAGCTGTAGTACATCGACTCGGCGGTGCTGCGGATGCTGACGCCCGCCACGTTGCTGTACACCCAGCTCACGAAGCCCGAGCAGTCAAAGCCGCCCTGCGCCGGGTCCGCGCCGCCCCACACGTAGGGCATGCCCAGGTACTGCGCCGCGTACACCAGAAGGTCGGCGAAGCTCACCTGGGTCGAGAAGGCCGAGATGCCCCAGGCGCGCTGCTCGAGCGCCGCCTGAGCCTCGGCGATCTGCTGCGGGGTGAGGAAGTCCTCCAAGGAGGCGGAGATGTCCGCCGCGGCGTTGACCTCGGTCAGGGGCGGGTCGCCCAGGGTCGCGTCCTGCCGCGGGGAGGCCGGCTCATCGGCGGCGGGTGCGTCGAGCGCCTGGTCGGTCCCCGCCGCCTCGGTACCCTCCGTCATCAGGGCCTGGTCGGCCGAGACCTCCTCGAGCGAATCACCCACGGCGAGTGCGTCGTCGGCGGCAGGCGCGTCCGTGACGCCCTCGGCGCCATCGGCAGGCCCGCCCTCGCCGGCGGCACCGTCCACGGGGGCGCCTGCGTCCTCGCCCGCCGGGGCCTCGGGGCCGGCCGGCACCTCGGTCCCCTCGCCGGCGGGCACGTCCCCGCCGGCAAGGCTCCCCTGCTCTTCCGCTGCGGCCGAGCCCTCCTCGGCCGGCAGCGCCTCGTCAGAGGCAGGCGCCTCCACGATGACGGGCGGCTGCTCGGCGGCCTCCTCGGCGACTGCGGGCACAGGGCCGCAGATCACCGCGCCGGACAGGCCAAGCGCCAGGACGGAGGCGACGCCCAGGCGCGTCGCGCGGCGGGCTTGCAAGAGGCACTCCCCCAAGTGGCGCGTGGTTCGGTTCTTGCTCATGGTTATGGACCTCGTCTTTCGTCAGAGACTCGCCGGGCCTTGCCTGGCTCGTCAGGTTTCCTAGGATCGTTGCTTGGCTCGCCAGCGTCGGCAGGCCCCTCAGCGCCGGCCCGGCTCGTCGGGATCGGCCTCCCCGGCCGCGCGAGGTAAATCCGCCGCATCGCGCGCCTGTGGCTCCTCCGCGGTGCGCTGCGCCACGATGTAGCGCGGGCGGTGCTTGGCCTCCAGGTAGATGCGCCCCACGTACTCGCCGATGATCCCCAGGGCGAGCAGCTGGATGCCCCCCATGAAGCAGATGATCGAGACGGTGCTCGCCCACCCGGCGACGCCGCGTCCCATCGCGGCCACGATGATCGCCCACAGGATGCCGACGAAGCTCAGCAGCGAGACGACGAACCCGAACGCCATCACGATGCGCAGCGGGCGAATCGACAGGCTCGTCACCCCGTCCATGGCCAGGCCCAGCATCTTGCGCAGCGTGTAGTGGCTCGTGCCCGCCATGCGCTCGTGCCGCTCATAGTACACGCTCGTCGACTTGAAGCCCACGAGCGGAACCATGCCCCTCAAGTAGAGGTTGACCTCCTCGAAACGCGCAAGCTCGTCGAGGACGCGCCGGCTGAGCAGGCGATAGTCGGCGTGGTTGTAGACCACCTCCACGCCGAGCAGGCCCAGCAGGCGATAGTACGCCTGGGCCGAGTCACGCTTGAAGCGCGTGTCGCTCTCGCGGCCGGAGCGCACGCCGTACACCACCTCGCATCCGTCGGCGTACGCGTCGACCATCTGCTCCATCGCGCGGACGTCGTCCTGGCCGTCGCAGTCGATGCTGATGGATATGTCGCAGGCTCCGCGCGCCTCCATGAGGCCGGCGAGCAGGGCGTTCTGGTGTCCGCGGTTGCGCGAGAGGGAGATGCCCCGAAAGACGGGGTCGTCCCGCGACAGGTCGCAGACGATGCCCCAGGTCGCGTCGGCGGAGCCGTCGTCCACGAATAGGATCCGGCTCTCGGGCGACACCTTGCCCAGGCTCACCAGGTGCGCCACCTCGTCACGGAACATCTTCGAGGTGACGGGCAAGACCTCCTGCTCGTTATAGCAGGGCACAACGACATAGAGCACCGGCGCTCGGCAAGCGTCGGTGCTCCGGGCCGCCTTGGCGTCCTGCACGTCAGCGGCATCATGCATGTGTGTGTCTCCTTGCTGCGTCCGGCGCCACATGAGGCGCGGCCGGCCAGCCGCCCGAGGTGGCGCGCATCTACGCGCTTGCCCCGGAGAGGCCCGCGTCGGCCTGGGACGCACCCGCGTCCGCAAGCTCGCCCGCGGGGGCCTCGTCGGCCGGCACGTCCTCGGCGATGTCGGCGGCACCCGCCGTCTCGTCGGCCTCGTCGCCCATGCCCCCGTCGACGGGGGCGCCGGTGGCACCCTCGCCCGCGTCGCCCTCGCCGGAGGGCAGCTGCTCGCCAGGCTCGTCGGCGGCGTCATCGCTGACGACGTCATCGCCGGCGACAGGCTCGTCGGCAGGGACGTCCACGGCGTCGTCGGCATCGGTCGCCGGCTGGTCAGTCGCAGGCTGGTCGACGGACGGGTCGGCGGGCTCGCCAGTCGCGGGATCCTGCGCGTCGGGGGCCGCCTCGTCGACGGCGGGCTCGGTGGCCTCATCGACCGTCGCCTCGACCGTCTCGTCAACAGGTGCGTCGACGACCGCGTCAGCAGCCTCGAGCGAGGCGGCGTCCGCGACCGGCTCCCACTTTGCGTAGAGCGTGGTGTTGCCCGTCACGGCGGAGTCGAACAGGTACTCCTTGGCGAGCTCCTTGTCGATGAACCAGCCCATGAACTGGTAGCCATCGCGCGTGGGGAAGGCGCGCGTTGCCTTGTTGCCCGAGGTCACCGTCTGCGTCGCGACCTGCGTGCCGCCATTGGAGTTGAACGTCACGGTATAGCTGCCGGAGCGCTCCACGATGTCGCGCTTGGAGACGGTGAACACCTTGGCCGCCTGCGCGCGCGTCGCCGACTCCTGCGGGTCGAGCCACCTGGAGCCGTCGCCTGCGATGACGCCGGTGATGACGCCGCGATCGGCCGCCCAGATCATGGGCTCGCGGGCGTAGTCGAGCAGCGTGCCCGGATCGAGGAAGGGGTCGTCGGCGCACGCCATGAAGGCGCTGTCGTCGACGTTGGTGACGTCGGCGCCCATTGCCTTGGCGAAGCGATACACCATGGTGGCGAGCTCGGCGCGCGTGATGTTGCGATCGGGGACGAACTTGCCCGCGTCGGCGCCCGTGGTGTAGCCGGTCACGATGCCCTTGTCGCTTGCCCAGCGAATGGCGGCGTTCCAGTAGTACGAGTAGTTGCCGTCGTCGAAGCCCGAGGTCGCGGCGAAGTCATCGGGGTTGGTCGTGGCCGTGGAGTCGGGGTTGGCGATGCGGTACAGCACCGTGACAACCTCACCACGCGTGATGGTGGCGTCGGGCCTGAACCCTCCGGCGTCAGGGCCCGTGGTGTAGCCGGTCATGATGCGGCTGTCCGTCACGTAGTCGAGCCAGCCCTCGGTGACGTACCACTCGGTGTCATAGGTGTCCTTGTAGAGGTACTGGGCCGCCTGCGCGCTGGTCGGGGCCGCCATCATGCACGTGCCCGCCAGCGCCACCGCGGCGAACATGCCGCCCAGTCCCAGCCATCTTCTTCCGCTCGTCCTCGTCATGAGCTCGTCCTCCCCGTCAACTTCCCGGTCGTCTGACCCGGAATCGTCCCGCGGATGCCGGCACGTGGGTTGCGCCGGCCACGCCTTCGTCATGCGTGCCTTACACAAACGGCCGCTTTACGATGTAGTTCACCGGATAATGCCACATGCTGCGCACCTGAACGCCCCCACCATCGGGATAGGCATCGATGATCATGTCGTCGCCAATGTAGATGCCCACGTGACCATCGTAGAAGATCAGGTCGCCGCGCTCGCGGTCCTCAAAGGCCACCGTCATGAAACCGGGGTCGTTTGCCATAGCGTTGGCGTACTGATCATGGCCGGGCGTCAGGTAGTGGTCGCCGGGCGTGTACCAGCCCAGGTCCATGCCCGTGGCGTAGAGGCACTGCATGACCAAGCCCGCGCAGTCCACGCCCACGCCGGGCGCCAGGGCGTAGTCCCAGATGTACGGCGTGCCGATGTAGCTGTAGGCCGTGTTGATGAACACGTCAATGCAATCCCAGCGGTCGGCGGCCAGGCCGATCTGCGAAGGCGTCACGTAGTCAAAGCCCGTGCCGTACTGCCAGCTGGGCAGCGTCACGTTCCACGTGCTCACCTGGTAGTAGCCGTAGGGGTTCTGGTAGCCGTACTTGTTCACGGCGCCGGTCACCGAGTCAAAGACGCGCAGGTAGCCGTCGATGATGTGCTCGCCGTGGTACATGCGGCCGTCATCGCCGTAGTAGACCATCTTCTGGCCATCGTCGAGCCACTTCCAGCCCGTCGCCATGGCGCCGGAGGTAGTGTCGAAGTAGTACCAACCGCCGTTGATCAGCTGCTCGCCGTACTCCATCGAGCCGTCGAAGGTGTCGTAGTAGACGGTCTTGCCGCCGTTGGAGGACACCTCGGTGAAGCCGGTGGACATGGCGCCGGACTGCTCGTCGAAGTGGCGCCAGCCGCCGTGGACGAGCTGCTCGCCGGTCACGAGCTGGCCGCCATCAAGCGAGAAGAAGTAGATGGAGCCGTCGGACCCGTAGCGCACGAAACCGGTGGTCAGGGCGCCGGTGGCGTCGGAGAAGTAGTATTGCTTGCCATCGACCTTCTGCATGCCAGAGAGGCGCTTGCCGTCGGTGCCGTAGTAGGCCACCTTAAAGGAGCCCGAGCCGTCGCTTGCCTGCTGGCGCACGAAGCCAGTCTGCATCGCGCCGCTCTGCGGGTCGAGGTAGTACCACGCCCCGCCGATCTGCTGCTCGCCCGTGAGCGGCTTGCCGTCCTTGTAGTAGTAGCGCTGGCCGCCCACGGTCTGCCAGCCGTCGGCGACGGCGGGCGCGGCGGCGTCCGGGGCGAGCGTCTCCGTCTCGCCGGCCTGCGGGCCGGGGGCCGCGGCGCCCTCGGTCGACCCGGTGCCCTCGGCGTCGGATGCGCCCGAGGGGTCGGCGGCGTCGGACGAGCCCGGGGTGCCCTCGGTGGAACCGTTCGACGAGTCGCCCGTCGAGCTGGCCGCCGAGCCGTCCGCCAAGTCATCTGCAGGGCCATCTGCAGTGTTGGCCGCGTCATCGGAAGAGACAGAGTCGCCTGCAGCGTCCCCGGAGCCCGAGGCGTCGCCGTCGGGGACGGCGGAGCCGGCCGCGCCATCGCTGGCCGCGCCCTCGCCGCCCGGCTCGCCGGCGGCCGTCTCGCCGTCCGCGTCACCCGCGCCGCTGCCGGCGTCCGCCTCGGGGGACCCATCTGGAGCCCCGGCCACGTCGCCGGCCTGCGTGGCGTCGTTCGCGGAGCCGCTCGCGCCGTCGGCCTGCGTGGCGTCGCCCTCCGCGTCGCCGCCCTGGGATGCCTGCCCGGCAGTGTCCCCGGGCGTCGTGGAGGCGCCGCCCTGGCCCTCAGCAGGCTGCGTCGAACCCGAAGGGTCCGGCGTGGTCGCGGCGTCCGCGCCGCCGGCGCCATCGGAGGCCCCGGGCGCCTCGGTTGGCTGCGCGCCCTCCGACGGCAGATCGCTCGCCGCGGGCTGCGTCGACTCAACGTCCTGCGCGGGACCCGCGACCTGCGACTGGCCCTCGAGCGCCGCGGCGATGGCGGACTGCATGTCGGCGGCACCGGTCGGCTGGTCGGCCTGGTCGACAAGCGCCGCCTGAGCGCCCGCCGCAGCAAGGTCGCCGAGCTCAGCGGGCACCTCGTCCGCCAGCGCGACGGCAGACGCGCCGCCCGCGACGCTCAGAGCCAGCGAGAGCGAAATGAACGCCCGCGTTCCCGTCCTATATGACGCCATGGGTCACCCCTCGTCATCCCTTGTCGTTGTCCTGTCAGACAGCGCCCACGCCCCACCCGCGAAGCGAAGGTCTCGTCGCAGGGCAAAGGTCCCGATCGGGCGGTGAGTCTTCGCACCCGGCTGTCTTCACCCTGAAATTGTACGAGGACTTGCGCCTTCCCGCCCTAAAATGGTCGGAATTCCACATCCGTTAAAGGGTCTCTTCCGCTGCGTAACTTCGCTCTAAAAGAAAGTATTTCAGCTGATATCTAGCGTATGTCTATACTATTATATTCGTTTACGCTTAATTGATTTCATATAATTATTCTTGAATGCATGCGCACTGCCGAATATCTTTTCGTCAGTGCGCGTCATCTCTTTGTTGTGGAACTTGACCGCGGTGAGTTCGAGCGTGCAGATCATGTCCGCGGCCTGCTCAAGCACAAAATCCGCAGCGCGGGTTTATGCTCACTTCTTTTTCCAAGAGGAGTCCCAAAAAAGGCGGGAGGACATCCCCCCGCGACTTGGAAGAAATACCTATGCGGTATCTCCGCCTCTTTTATACCACGCCATAGCAGTCGTATCCACCCAGCCGCAGACTGTTCATCAAAATGTCTGCCGACCCGTCGACATCGTCGACTTCGTTAGAAACTCGGGATCCCATAGCCCGAGATGTAGCTGTAGTCGAACCAGTGCACCTGGACGCCGCCCTCCAGGGCGCCGATGGTCACCAGGTGGTCGGAGTAGACCTCGAGCACGATCTCGGCGTGGCTGCACGAGAGCCCGAGCTGGGCACCGAAGGCGTTGGGGTAGTCGAAGAACACCACCGAGCCCACCATGGGCGTCTGGGAGATCTGGCCGTGGGCGAGCATGTAGTCGAAGAACTGGTTGGGCCAGCAGGTGCGCAGCCCGTCGGCGAAGAAGCGGTCCAGTCCGGCCTCGTAGAAGCAGTGCCACACCCAGCTCACGCACGGGCCGTACTCGCAGTAGCTGCCGCCCAGCGACGCCAGCTGGTCCATGCAGCTCCAGGCGTAGGCCTCCGACTCGCCGTTGTCCGCCATGGCGACGTCGATCACCCGCTTGACCAGGTCGTCGTAGGTCTGCAGCTCGCCGGTCACGTCGTCGAACACGCGCCAGCGTCCCTCGACGAACTGGGTGCCGTACACCATCGAGCCGTCGAAGGTGTCGTAGTAGACGGTCTTGGTGCCGCCACTCGTCACCGGGACGTCAGCGTAGCCGGTGGCGAGAGCGCCGTCGGCCTGGGGATCGAGGTGGCGCCACCCGTCATGGATCAGCGCCTCGCCGGTGACCTTCTGGCCGTCGGTGATATCGAAGAAGTAGATGACGCCGCCGCTCGAGGGGCGCACGAAGCCCGTGGTCAGGGCGCCGGTGGCGTCGGAGAAGAAGTACTGCTCGCCGCCGATCTGCTGCACCCCGGAGAGCCTTTTGCCGTCCTCGCCGTAGTAGGCGACCTTGAAGGAGCCCGAGCCGCTGGTGACCTGCTGGCGCACGAAGCCGGTCCGCATGGCACCGGTGTCCGGGTCCAGGTAGTACCACGCCCCGCCGATCCGCTGCTCGCCGGTGAGGGGCTCGCCGTCCTTGTAGTAGTAGCGCTGGCCGCCCACGGTCTGCCAGCCGTCGGCGGCGGGATCCTCGACAGGATCATCGGCACCTCCTGGCTCTTCGCCAGGCTCTTCGGTATCTCCAGGCTCTCCGGTATCTCCGGGTTCCTCGGTATCTCCGGGCTCATCGGCGTCCCCGGTTTTGTCGGCGTCCCCGGGCTCCTCGGCATCTGCGGTCTCGTCGGTCAGAGCAGGCTCGCCAAGGTCAGACGGCCCGTCGGCCACGACGGAATCGCCGATGCTGGAATCACTGGCAGCGCCAGGTTCGTCGCATGCGTTCGAGCCATCGGCGACGTTGGAGTCGCCGGGCTCAACAGGCTCGCCAGGCTCCCCGGGCTGCCCTTCTGCCGTCTGGCTCGGATCGGTATCGCCCTGCGTCGCGGAGTCAGAGGCGTCACCGTCCGCGCCTTCGGCATCGGCAGGCGGGGTTGGGGGCTGCTCGCCGGCGGACTGTCCCTCGTCGTCGCTGGCAGGCACGCTCTGGAGATCGCCGGCCGGAGCGGCCTCGGGGCCCGTGGACACCTCGGTGCCCCCCGCCTGCACGGCGTCGCCCGAGGTTACGCCTCCATCCGGGGCAAGCCCGCCGGCCACGGGGCCATTCGCGGCAGAATCGTCGGCCACAGCGTCGCTCGCGGCGGTCTCCCCGGTCACGGCGTCGGTCACGGCGCCGGTCGTGACGTCATTCGCGGCAAGCCCGCCGGTCGCTTGGCCGTTCGCGGCGGTCCCGCCGGCCACGGGACCATCCGTAGTCAGAGGCGCGTAGCCCGCCGCCTCGACCGCAGGCGACGGCAGTCCCTCGTCAGCCAGCATCGCCCCCTGCGCCGTCTCCTGCGCAGTCGCCAGCCCCGCGCCCGTGCATGACAGGGCGGCGGCCAGCGAGAGCGAGGCTATCGCACGTAGCGCACCGAGCCTCATCGTCACGACCTCCCTCTTCGCCGGCGGCCACACGCAGGCGCACCGGCCTCGTCGCCGATATGCCAAAACCCATGAAGGGGAAGCGCGGCCGGCGACATGCCAGCGCAAGGGCACGCAAGGTCGACCGGACGACGCTAGCCCCGTAGTTTACGCCTTATCCAGGCGGGGATGCGCATGAATGCGTTGCCCAGTCGGTAGCTGTGCGAGGCGCGCAGCTCATCGACCTCGCGCTCGAGCGCCACGGCGCGCACTCGCTCGGTCTCCAGCTCGGTCTGCAGCCCCGACCTCAGGTCCTCGACGTCGGCGCACCGCCGGCGCAGGGCCCGCAGGCTCTCGTCGAGCTCGCCCGCACGCCGGCGCTCGAGCTCGAGCTGCTGCTCTGCCGCAGACGTCGTGCGCGGGTAGAACACCTCGCGATCGTCCCTTGCGGCGGGCGCGCCCTCCATGAGGGCGAAGGCCTCCTCAAACGCCTGGTCTACGAGGGCGGCCGCCTCCCCCACCCGCTCCCCTACGCGCAGGGCGCGGGCGGGAAGGTCGTCCAGAAACGCAGTTAGCGCCGCGTCCGCCTGGTCGTCGGTGAAATCGAGCGGGAGCAGCACGTCACCCTGCCCCATGCGCTCAAAGTACGCCTCCACCTTGTCGTTGTAGTTCAGGCCAAGAGCCGGCTTGCCCATCACGTGGTGGAGGATGCCGCAGTGCAGGCGCATGGCAAGGGCGAAGCGCGAGCCGCCCACCAGGGCGAGCATCGCCGACTCCTCGGGACGCTCGTCCAGGAGCGTGACGTCATCGGCGTACCCCAGGGACCCCAGGCTCTCGGCAACGCGCGCGTGAATCTCGACGTCCGCCCCATCGAAGGGGACGAACACCGCCCGCGGCCCCGCCAGGCACGCGTCCTCGTCGGCGGGACGGCACCGCTCGAGCAAGGCGGCCACCAGGCAAGCGACGCGCCGGGAGAAGTCGGGCGGTGCGGAGGGGCAGTCGCGCAGCGACACCACGAAGTATCCCGCGCGCTCAAGGCCGGCGGGAAGGGTCGGCGCGGCGCCCCGCTCCGCGCACTCGCGCGCTCCCAGGACGAGGTCGGCCCGCACGCGGATCTGCTCGTCAGGCACGCCCGCCGCGCGGAACAGGCGCGCGGTGTGCTCGTCACGCGAGAGAAACAGCATGCCCGCCTTCGCCATGAGCCGCAGCGAGTCCTTCGTGGCCGGCAAGGCAGCCGGCCCTCCGCCAATGCCCAGGCCGACCATCGGCACGCCCTCGAGCCACGCGGACAGGGCCAGGTCTGCCTGGAACTGGGGGATGATCCACGGCCCCAGCATGAACTCGCAGGTGCCGGCGGTGCGGGAGGCGGGCTCGTCAAAGACCAGGCCGCCCAGGCTCACGAGCAGCGAGGCGCCGCGCAGGGCGTCTCGGATCTGGGAGCCCCCGCGCGGGTCGAAGGCCTCGTAGCCCATGTCGTGGCGTATCGCGGCACAGTCGGCCCCCATGACGCAGAAGTACGCCTGCGGGTAGCGTGCCGAGATGCGCTGGGTCGCCACCCTGAGTAGCAGGTCATCGCCGTAGTTTCCGGCCCCCTGCCACCCAAAGACAACCACGCGCCTTGCCGGCTGGTCCATGGCGAGCACGGGCGTGCCGGCGACGGCACGCTGCAGACGGTCGAGCCTGCCCAGTGCCTGGGTGAGCGACTCCTCCAGCGAGGGGGCGCCGAGCAGCGCCTGCCGCTGCGCCTCACGGATCATCTCGCGCTGGACCGGCGCGCGCTCCAGGTCGCCGAGGACCTCGACCAGGCTGTCGGGGACGTCTTGGGCGGGCTCGCCGATGAACGTGAAGACGCTCTCCATCAGGGCACCCCCGGCCATGCGGGCCGGCAGCCGGTCGTCCATGAGCACGAGCGCGCCCTCGGCCATGCGCATCGCCACGTCGCTCAGCGCAGGCGTCTCCTCGTCGGCGAAGTACACGGCGTAGCGCGCCGTGCGGAGGTGGTAGGCGGCCCGCTCCCCGGGGAAGCGGCGCCACAGTCCGTAGGGCCACGAGCCTCGCGGCGCCAGCGCGGACAGCCCCAGACGCTCCTCCGCATGGGCGGCGGCCGCGCGGCGGGCCGCGGTGCACTCCTGCGTGCAGGCGAAGTTCGGGCCCCGCGTCTCGCCCGTGGAGGCCAGCGCGCCGACGTAGCGCTCGTCAGGAAGGCACGACAGCCAAACGACGTCGCGGCCCGGCAGTCCAGCCGCCAGGAGGCGCGTCATGTCCGGGCCCTCGGCGCGCGCAAGGACGAACGCCCGGGGCAGCGCCTCGAGGGCTGCGCCCAGTCGAGCGGCGCGCACGGCGTCGGCCACATACGCGGCGGCGTCAACCAGCACGGCAACGCAGCAGCCACAGTCCGCAAGGACCTGCGCGCAGGCGAGATCCACAGCCGCAGAGTCCACATCCCACACGGCAAGCGTCGGCCCAAACGCCCGGCACATGCTGGCAAGCTCGCCGGCGGGGTCGTCGTCCTCGGAGAGGGTGCCGCACGGCAGCACGGCGTGACCCGCCCGACGCAGCGCCTCGCAGACGCGATAGCCCTCGTCAGCCTCGCCCAGGGGCATGGCCCCCACATAGAGCACGCGCGCGTACATCATCGGCCACCTCGCAGGACGCGTCCCACCATGTGCTTTGCCTTCGAGGGCAGCGCCGTGATGACGCGCCCTATCCTGAACGCCCACGAGTGGCGCACCGCCCACTCGTCCTGGCGGGCCTGCCTCAGCTCGCGGCGCATCTTCCCCATGCGCAGCTGCGTCTGCTCGAGGCGCTGCCTGCCAAGCTCGACGGCCGCGCGACTCTCGTCCAGGGCGGCCTGGGTGGCACGGCGCCATGCGGCCTGGCTCTCCAGGCCGTCCCGGTGGTCGGCGTACAGGCCAAACAGGTAGGCCAGCGCGTCCATCTGCGAGACCTGCTCGAGAAACGGCCGGTACACGGGATCGACCAGATCGTCATGCTCGCGCACGAAGGGCAGCAGGCGCTGCTGCATCTGGTCGTAGAGCTCGCGGAACTCCCGCTGGCTGCTCGCCGAGAAGAGGTCGTAGCGGGCGACGTCCAGCACCAGGTTCACGTAGTGGCGAAGCAGCATGGGGTCCTGCGTCCAGCGCCCGTCGTTGCGCCGGGCGAGCGTCTCGACGGCGCGAAAGCCGTCCGTCCCCCTGTCGGCGCGCGTGAGGCTGGTCCCGCCGTCGCGCCTATACCGGTAGAGGTGCTCGCCGAGCAGGGCGACCCGCTGCGCGCGGGCCAGCGCCTCGTAGGTGAAGACGAGGTCCTCGGCCGTGCGCAGGTCCTCGGAGAACGAGGCGCCCCCCCTGCTCCAAAAACGAGCGCTCGAACAGGATGTGCCACACGCTCGGCGTGGTGAGCGCGGTCATGGGGCCCTTGACATCGGCCAGCGAGAACGCCCGCCCCTGCAGGTCGGGGTCGGAGCACAGGGTGTTGGGGACGAACGCCCCGAAGCCGGCGAAGTACTCGTAGAACCCGAAGATGGTCATCTGGGCGCGGAGGTCCTCGGCGGTGCGCACGGCGTGCTCGAGCAGGTGGGGCTCCATCATGTCGTCCGCGTCGACGAACTGCACGTAGTCGCCGCGCGCCTGTGCCAGCGCCACGTTGCGCGCCGCGCTCACGCCGCCGCACGGCTGCGAGACCACCCGCACGCGCGGGTCGCGAGCCGCGTAGTCGGCGAGCACCGCGGCCGACCCGTCGGTCGAGCCGTCGTCGACGCACACCACCTCGAAGTCGCCCATGGTCTGGGCGAACACGGAGTCAAGGCACTCCCTCAGGTACGGTTCGGCATCGTGCACAGGTATAAGGACGCTCACCTTCATGGACAGCCCCCTCGCCTTCCTGGCCTGCTGTTTGTCGGACTGGCCGCGCTTGTGCCTACATGGTCGGGTGACTGGCGACGAAGCCCTCGGGGTCGTCCCTGATCGCGCGGACGACCTCCCAGTCGCCCGGCTCGAAGTAGCTCGCGTCAAGCAGGCCCTCCGCGTCGTCGCGGCGCAGCTCCTGCGACCAGCGCTCGCAGAACGCGGCGCGGTGGCGCTCGGCGATGCGGTTGTAGTTCCAGCGGTAGGTGCCCAGCTTCACCACGTTGATGAGGCCGCCGAAGTCCTCGACGCGCTGGGGGTCCTGGTGCAGGAAGTCGTAGCTCATGTCATACTCGCTGCACACCTCGAACACCTTGGAGTCCGACTTGACCGAGGACTCCGCACGGCTCACGCGATAGTGCAGGTACGCGTCGCGCAGCAGGGCGATGCGCCGCGACGCCACCCAGGCGCGGAACACAAACGACGTGTCCTGGAACGACGCGCCCGGCGTCTCGTTGAAGCGCACGCCCGTCTCCACGAGCATGCTGCGCCGGTAGATGGCGGCCCAGATGATGGGGATCATCTTGAGCACGTCGAGGTCCTCGCGCACGTCGAACACCTCGCCGCAGCGGAAGTTGCCGAACACGTCCTGGAACACGTCGGTCTGGCCGTCGTACTCGTAGTAGTTGGACTTCACGATGTCACAGTCGTGCTTCTTTGCGAACTGATAGAGCTTTTTGAACATCTTGGGCGAGGCCACGTCGTCGGACTCCACGATGCCGACGTACTCGCCGCGCGCGACGTCCAGCCCGCGGTTCATGGAGGCGCCATAGCCCGAGTTGGACTTGTCGATGATGACGAAGCGCGGGTCGTCGGCGGCATAGCGACGCAGGATCTCGAGCGAGGAGTCGGTCGAGCCGTCGTTGATGCAGATGAACTCGATGTCCCTAAGAGTCTGGGCCTTGAGGCTGTCCAGGCATTCCGGCAGGTACCTCTCCACGTTGTAGACGGGAGTCAGCACCGACACGGCAATGTGGTCGCCTGACCTCTTGTTGAAAAGACCCATCACATCCCCCAGACCATTTGTCAGATCACTTCGTCGGATCACGTACTGTCGGATCGCACGAATCGCCACCGGGGCGCGCGGCCGCGCGCCTGAGGCATTATTTTACTACCACTACCCGCGCACGCGCCTCAACATGTCGGCAAGGGCGCGGGGGACCTTGGTCACGGCGCGCCCGATGCGGAAGCTGATCGAGCGGTAGAAGCGGTCCACCTCGCCGCGGGCAGCGGCGAGCTCGCCCTCGAGCGTGTTGATGTAGCTCATCAGCTCGCCCACGCGCTCGTAGCGATCGGCGTCGATGAACTCGCGCGGCCCGCGCTCGAGCAGCGTCGCCGCGTTCGTGAGGTCGCGCGTGCTGAAGAACCACCACTTGTCGTAGCGCTCGAGCAGCTGGGTGCGGCGCAACAGCTCGCAGAAGCCCTCGAGGAACGCCACCTCCGCGTCGTCGCTCCTCATGAGCTCGCGCAGGCACATGCCGGCGGACAGGTAGGCGTTCACGTAGCCCTTCTCGTGCGCGGCGAACGCCCCCGCCTCCTCGAGCGCGTCCCTGAGGCGGGCCATGTCGCGGCCCAGCTTCTCGGCGAGTCCGCGCGCCCCCTGCGGCGTGATGCCCGCGTACGACCCGCGCTCGAACAGCCGCGCGCCCAGTGGGCAGATCGCCTCGGAGCACGCCAGGGCGTGCGCCACCGAGGCCGCGTCGAAGGGATCGAGGGACACCTCGCGGGCGAACGCCGTGCGCCACAGCTTGTTGGAGGCGTCGAGCGAGGAGAACGAGAGGAGGACCTCCCCCAGCTCCTGCGGGGAGACGCACGTGCGGTCGGGGTGGTCGGCGGGCAGGGTGCCGTCGTTGGAGAGCATGTGGATGCGTCGGGAGACGTCCTGCGTGCGCAGGTGATCGAACCAGTCGCGGACCGTCACCACGTCGACGCGGCAGGGCGCGCCCTCGGCCGCCGCCACCATGTCGCGCAGGGCGTACCAGTCGTAGTGGTCGCGCAGGTGCGCGAAGATCACGTAGGGCGCGCGGGCCTGCCCCAGCGCCTGCTCGACCGACTCCACCATGCGGGCGCGCGCGTCCTTGGCCACCAGGCACGCAAGCACCTGCGAGGAGGGGCGGTCGGGGTAGGCGTCGACGCACAGCAGCTCGACGTCCTGCAAGTACTGGTTGGCAAGCGACGTGAAGCCCTGCTCCAGGCAGCGCTCGTCGTAGCACGACACCGCGACCACGCTGACCTTCGGCGCGTCGGGGCCGGCCTGCAGCTCGCCACGCACGAAGTCCGTGACGTCGCGGGAGTAGGGATCCTGCACGGCGTGCCCCGCCATGATGCCGCAGCCGTCGGTTATAGAGCGGAAGTCCTGGGCGAACGCGGCGCGGTCCCGAAGGGAGATGTGCTGGACGTCGTTGAACAGGAAGTGCGACGCCCAGGTGAGCAGCGCCTCCTCCTGGCCCTTCGTGAAGCCGGCCTCGCGCCACTGCTCGCACACGTAGCGCACGATGTCCATGTGCTTGACCACGCGCGAGACCCGGTCGGCCTCGGCCGCGTTGACCGCCGACCCCTCGCGCTCGCAGCGATAGTGGTAGAAGGTGTCGCGGCAGTACGAGATCACCTGCGCGCGGGGGAACGTGCAGAACTGGAATGCGTTGTCCTCGCCCAGCGTGAGGCGCTCGTTGAAGCGCAGGCCGTTGTCGTCGAGCAGCGAGCGCCGGTACATTTTGTTGCACATGAGGGGATGCGAGCCCGGCTCGCCGAACAGCGCACGGAAGCTGTCGTTGCGATAGGTGGCCTCGTGGGTGTCGAAGCACCCGTCGATCCATCCCACGGAGGGGAACGACACCCCGCCGAACACCACGATGTCGGCCTGGTCGCGCGTGGCGATGTTGAGCAGCTTCTCGCAGGTGTTGAGGTCGACGAAGTCGTCGGAGTCCACGAACAGCACCCACTCGCCGCGGGCGTTGTCGAGCGCCACGTTGCGCGCGTGGGAGACGCCCGCGTTTGTCTGGTGGATCACCCGCACGCGCGCGTCTTTTGCCGCCCACGCGTCGAGCATGGCGCCCGACGAGTCGCGCGAGCCGTCGTCCACGCACAGGATCTCGATGTCGGGGAACGTCTGGCCCACCAGGCTCTCCATGCAGGCGTCAAGGTAGGCCTCGGTGTTGTAGACCGGCACGATGATCGTCACGCGGGGGTGCTCGGATGCCCCGAGCTTGCCCTGCGTCCCGACGTCTCGCAGCTGTCCGGCCTGCCCCCTGGCCGCCTCGTCGCTTGCTCCCATGAAATTCCGTCACTTTCCCCAGGGCGATCGCCCGCCCGGTCACGTCGATGCTTCGGCCAGCAATGCTACCCCATCGGGGCACCTCTCATGTGGAGATCCCGCCCCATGCTCGCGGTCTCGTTGAATTGTCAGGCCAATCTCCACAATGCCTAAGACCGCGCGGCCGTCCCGCGCAGCTCGCGGCGCCGCCCCATCCACCCGGCAAGCGCAGCCAGCCCCGCGCAGGCGCACGTGATCGAGACGGGGGCCAGGCAGTACAGGTAGCGGCCCCGGTCCTCGAAGAGCATGAGGTAGACGAACATGCCCATGAGCGCGACCATCGCGGCGAGCGTCACGAACCGCGCGCCATGCCAGCCCGCGCAGGTGCGGCCCGCGGGCGCCTCGGCGCCAGGTCGGCCACGCCGGCGGCCCATCACGCCCCGCACGCCGGCCGCCACCCACAGGACCAGCACGCAAAACCATGCGATCTGGGCGCCCGTGCGAAACGGGACCTGGTCGGCCCCCTCCTGCCACGCCGGGCGATAGTAGAGCGAGCGCAGCGTGTGCGCCAGCGGCGTCGTCTCGGGGTAGATCTGCGTGAGGAACGCCTCGGCCGCGTCGGCCGACCAGGAGAAGGCCCCGTCGCCGAAGCTGAACAGGAACTTGCGCGCGTAGAACTTGAGGTTGTCGAGCAGCGAGCGGCCGGATATCCGCTCGAGCGCCACCTCGATGTTGGCCTGCCGGCGCTCGTCGGGGTCCTCGATCGAGGTGGAGAAGTCCACGTCGTCCTGGAAGTACGCACCCGTGTACTCGACGCTCTGACCCATCATGAAGAAGTGGCTCATGCCCAGCGAGCGACCCGAGTCGGCGTCGATCCCCAGCGTGCGGTACGACAGCGGGGCGACCACGCACAGCGCCACCGCCCCCGCGACGGCGACGCCCACGGCCAGAGCCGCCAGGTTGGCCACGACCCTGCACCCGCCCATGGCGCAGGCCAGCGCGTACACGACCCACGCGATAATGACCGCCATGAACACGATGAGCACCGTGGGCTTGATGAGGTAGCCGAGAAACGCGAGAAGCGCGATGGCGAGCCAGCGTGGCAGCGCCCGCGCCGCATCGCCGAGAAGGCCAGCCGCCGCAGACGCTGGCCCGGCCGGCTCCTGGGAGGACGGGCCCTCGGTGCCAGCCACGCGCCGGCGTCCCTCGAACAGCCCCGCGCAGAGGTAGAGCACGCCGGCGACGAACCCGGTGACGTAGGTGTCGGAGTAGGGCATGCTCACCCACGGGGAGAACGAGAACAGCGCGGTGTAGAGCGCAAGCCCCGCGTACGCGACCCCCTCGCTGCGCGTGACGCGCCTCACGAGCAGGGCCGTGAGCGCCCCGCCCAGGCACACCGAGGCGGCGCCCACCAGGTCGCACAGGTAGACGGGCACGGCGCCGATCGCGAGGGCGGCGCGCACGATGCCGATGAAGATGACCGTGAGAAACGCGTTGTTGGGATAGCAGGCGTAGTAGTCGTCGACCCACCCGTCACCGTTGGGCCCGTAGAACTCGAGCTCCTCGGCGCCTGTGGCGAAGTAGATGGCGCGGTCGACGATGATGCCCGAGTCCCAGCCGGGATGGCCGTAGATGCCCGCGATGAACAGCGCCTGCCCTGCAAGGACCAGGACGCTCGCCCCGATCACGATGGGAACAAAGCGCCGCGACGACCCGGGACGGGCCAGCGCGGCGTCGCCAGCCGAGCCGCGGGTGCGGGCGCGGCCGCCGGCCCACGCCCTGAGCGCGCCCCCCGCCACGCCGACGAGCGCCGCCAGTGCCGCAGCGATCGCGCAGGCGATGAGCATGCTCAGCCACGACGGGAGCGCCGAGGTGGGCAGCCCCTCGCCAAAGACGAAGTCGAGCCTGTCGTAGAAGACGGCGATGAGCACGACGAGCGCCCCCGCCATGGCGCAGAACAGCCCGGCGGCCACGCGCGCGAGGGCAGAGCCGATCCTTCCGGCCATGGCTAGCGCACCCCCTTAGAGGAGGCGGCGCCAAAGGAGGCGCGCCGCGCGGGGAAGAACACGCCCGACATCCTGCGCGGCGCAAGCCACAGCAGCGCGGACATCGCGGCGATGATCAGCAGGCGCAGCAAAAACGCCCACACCCACACCGGGCCGGGAAGCGCCACCAGGGCCGCGGTCGCGACGCCCCAGGGGAACGCGTCCATCTCGACCAGGTGCATGCAGAACACGCCCAGGGTGATGGTGCCGAACTTCTCCAGGGGACGCGCCAGCGCAGGTAGGTGAGCCTCGAGCAGCTCCGACCCCTTGAGCACGCACAGAGAGCCGCACACCCCGCCCACCAGGTCGATGAGCACGCCGTCGTCATAGGCGTTCTGCACCATGTAGAGGTGCCCGTAGAACGCGCCGCACCACAGCCACACGAACAGGGCGACCATCCAGATGAGCGGGCTCACCACGCCGCGGCCCAGCAGGTTCCTCTCGCGCACCTTCTGCCCGATCCACATGAACAGCACCGCGCAGCACGCCGGCTGCACGCTCCACGGCAGCCAGATCACGTTACCCGAGACGTAGCCGAACACGAACAGCCCCAGCACGATCGCAGGGGTGTACGGGGAGCGGTTGGCGGCGGTGAGCAGGAGCTTGGCCCAGAACAGCGCGAGCAGGTACCAGATGGCGCCCACGCCGATTATGCCCTCCGGCATGTTGGGGATCATCCCGCCCGACCCGTACAGGCAGGCGATCGTCCAGCGCCCGAGCAGCGCGGGCAGCGTGTCACCCTCGTCCAGGAAGAAGACGCCCCGTATCGCCATGAGGGCAAGAAGAATCACGCAGGTGAGCGCATAGGGCAAAAGCAGGGCGCGCGCGTTCTTGAGCACGTAGCCGCGATCGAGCCGAGCGTCGGGCCGGCAGAAGTAGCCGCTGATGATGAAGAACAGCGGCATGTCGAACGAATAGCAGAAGTCCACGATCGTGGCGGGCATGCCCTGGGTGTTGGTGTGCCCCACGATCACCGCGAGCATGGCGATGCCGCGCGCGATGTCGTAGGCGGCGATGCGCTTCTTGGGCGCCGCCGCCCGCTGCGGTGCGGCCCCGTCAGCCGCGGCTCGCCCCGCCAGGGCAGCGCCAACGTCGCTCATCCGACAACACCCCTCTCACGTGCCATGGCCCCGCGTGGCCATGGCAGACTACCGTCAAGACGCGTCGCCCGCGTGCGGACCGCCCGCAGGCGAATGGGATTCTACCGCGCCGCGGCCGCCGGTGTCCACACGGCCATCGGTGTCCACATGACCGCCGGTGTCCGCACGGTATAATGAATGGTTCAGGACAATTCCAACGGCATGGACCACGAAGATCGCAAGGGAGACCTGCCATGGACAGCACGCCAAGGAACGGCGCAAAGACAGACGGCACATGGGGCATCCCGCAGACAGGGGCGCCTGTCGCCGCAAGCGCCATCGAGGGGCCCGCCCGCAGCCTCGGCGGGCGACGTCTCGACGCGCGTCGCCTGGCCTGCAGCGGCGTGCTGGCGCTCGTGCTGTGCGCCCTCACGCTCGCCGGCTTCTGCATGAGCCTGGACGGCGACTTCTCCATGTTCACCGGCTCGCCGCTTGCCCTTGCGGCGTTTCTCGTGTGCCTGGTGACGTTCACCATTGGGTTCACGGGCGTCGTCTACTGGCTGTACGGCCGCGTCGACGCGTCGAGCGTCGCGGCCGATCGCCCCGCCGACACGTCCTTCTCCCAGGCGCTGCGCCGGCGCTTCCTGCGCTACTGGGGCCTCATCCTACTCGCCTGGCTGCCCACGATCGCCATCCACCTGCCCGGCACGATAACGTGGGACACGCTGTGGCAGAGCACCATGAGCGACGGGTGGGCCACGATGAGCGCGCACCACCCTCCCCTCGACACGTGGCTGTACGGCCTGTTCTGGAGCCTGGGAGACCTGTTCGGCAATCGTCAGGTCGGCCTGTTCGCGCATACGGTCTTCCAGGTGCTGCTCACGGCGGCGTCGCTCTCGTTTGCCCTGTGCTACCTGCGCCGCCTCGGCGTGCCCCGCGGCGTGCGCGCGTTTGCCGGCGGCGCCGTCTGCCTGCTTCCGATCTTCCCCCTGGCAGCCGAGTGCATGACGAAGGACTACCTGTTCTCCGCCTTCTACGTGCCGTGGCTCGTCATCTTCACCGAGGCCCTGCGCACGCGCGGCCGGGTGCTCGGGCGGCCCCGCGTCCTTGTCGCTTACGTCATGCTCGTCGCGATGCTGGCCCTCACCAAGAAGACCGGCGTGTACGTCTGCGGCCTCTCCGCACTCGCTGCGGTGTTCTACCTGCGCAGGGACTCCCCTCGCCTCGTCGCGGCGACCCTGGGGACGATCCTGGCCTACCTCGTGCTCGTCGAGAGCCTGCTCTTCTCCGCGCTGGGCATCCGCCCCGGCGCCTCCAGCGAGATGCTCTCGATCCCCCTCCAGCAGACGGCGCGCTACGCGCTGACCCATCCCGATGACGCGACCGAGCAGGAGCGGGCCGCCATCACGGCGGTGCTCGGTGACGACTTCTACGAGCTCGTGGAAGACGAGTACGACCCGGCCATCTCCGACCCGGTCAAGGCCCTGTTCGACAACGAGGCGCCGCTCTCCGACAAGCTCGCCTACCTCGGGACGTGGCTCGCGCAGGGCCTTCGCCACCCGGGCACCTACCTCGCGGCGACGTTCGCCAACGTCTACGAGGTGTTCTACCCGGCGTCGCTGATGGAGCAGTTCAACGACATCCCCGCGGAGTGGCACTCCGAGGAGATGCTCGAGCTGCTGGGCGTGACCGCGGACGCCTACGTGCCGGTGGAGGACCTCGCCAGCACCACCGACACCATCAGCTCCCCCGCGTCCCTCGCCTCGGCCCGCGAGGCGTACTGGTACGGCTTCTGCGCCCTCACGGCCACGCCGGCCAACCTCCTCATGTCCAAGGCCTTCTACGCGTCGTGGCTGCCGCTCTTCGTCCTGGCATACGCGATCTACCGGCGCAGCGGCATGGCGATCGCCGCGCTGGTGCCCACGCTGCTCAGCACGCTCGTGGTCGTGGCGGGCCCCGTCACCCAGGCGCGCTACCTCACCCCGCAGATGTACACGTTCATGCTCGTGCTGGCGCTGTGCTGGGTGGGAGGGTGCGACGGCCGGCGTCGCCGGGAAGCGCAGCCGGCGCAGGGTGCTCGCGCGCGAAAATCTTGCTGAGATGGACAAACTTTTCGGTTGTGAGGGGATTTGGGTCTCGGCAGGCCGGCCTCAGACTGAAATGCTTAATGCTAAACGATAAACTTATACGAATTCGGTCCGTCGGAAGCCGACAAAGTCCCTCACAACCGTCATTTCTGTCCATCGGGCGAGTTTTTTCGCGCGCGGGCGCCTCCGGGGCCTCTGGGCAGGCCCCGCCTACACCCCCATGTTGGGGTCGGCGTCGGCCGTGAGCGGGCTTGTCTCGCCGCGCTCGAGCTTGCCTTTGGCCACAAGCGCGATCATCGCCGCGTTGTCGGTGCAGGCGGAGAGCGGCGGCAGGGTCACGCGCACGCCGCGCTTGCCGAGTTCGCGCTTGTAGGCCTCGCGCAGCTGCGGGTTGGCCGTGACCCCGCCGCCGGCGCAGAACTCGCGCACGCCCAGCTCCTTGCACGCGTGCACCGCCTTGCCCACCTGCACGTCGATGACCGCCGCCTCGAATGACGCGGCCAGGTCGGGCAGGTTGATGGCGCGACCCGCTGCGTTCTCGTCGTGGATGTAGGTGATGACGGCGGTCTTGAGGCCCGACAGCGAGAATCGGTAGTCGTGGCTGTGCAGCATCGCGCGGGGAAAGTCGATGGCCCGCGGGTTGCCCTTGGCCGCCAGGCGGCTGATGACGGGCCCGCCCGGGTATCCCAGGCCGAGGGCCTTGGCGACCTTGTCGAACGCCTCGCCCACCGCGTCGTCCAGCGTCTGGCCGAGCACCTCGTAGTCGCCCCAGTCGCGCACGTGCACGAGCATGGTGTGCCCGCCCGACAGCAGGCTCGCCACGAAGGGCGGCTTGAGGTCGGGCGTCTCGAACAGGTTGGCGTACAGGTGCCCCTCCAGGTGGTTCACGCACACCAGCGGCCGGTCGATGGACCAGGCCAGCCCCTTGGCGAAGGCCACGCCCACCACCAGCGCCCCCACCAGGCCCGGGCCCTGCGTCACCGCGACGGCGGCGAGCTCGCGGGCGTCCAGCGGGCCGGGCAGTCCCAGGCTCTCCCCCGCCTGCGCCAGCGCCTCCTCGTAGACGCCCACGATGGCCTCGGTGTGCTTGCGCGAGGCGATCTCGGGCACCACGCCGCCAAAGCGTGCGTGAAAGTCGATCTGGGTGGACACCACGTTGGCACGGATCTTGCCCGCGCCGTCGATGACGGCGATGGCAGTCTCGTCGCAGCTGCTCTCGATGGCCAGGACGAGCGGGCCGGCCCCCTCGACCGCGGCGCGCTGCGCCTCGGTGCGCTGGCAGGCGGCGGGCGGCCAGACCCTGCCGCTGGGGCGGGGCTCGGGCTCGTCGGCCTCCACGTCAATGGCCAGCGGCAGGTCCGCGCGCATCGTCAGCGCGTCGCGCGGCACGCCCTGCGCGTCGCGGCCGTAGTAGCCCCTGCGCACGCCGACCTGCCGGTAGCCCACCTGCTCGTAGAGGCGGCGGGCCGCGTCGTTTGCGCAGGCGACCTCGAGCGTCGAGGTACGCGCGCCCAGCATCTGCGCGTCATAGCTGATGCGGGCGAGCAGGCGCTTGGCCAGGCCCTGCCGGCGACGCGCAGGATCCACCGCCACGTCGAGCACCTCGAGGTTGCCGTCGACCACCATGCCGCCGGCGAAGCCGACGATGGCCCCCTGGTCGTGGATGACCCACCAGGTGCGGCCCGGCTGGGCGTACTCGTCGGCGAACATCGCCTGCGTCCAGCAGGCGTGGCCCGTGTCGCCGCCCGCCTCGTAGGCGCGCCGCTCCAGGTCCGCCACGGCCGCGAGGTCGTTGACCGACATGGGGCGCTGCTGCAGGTGGATGTCCCCCAGGGCGTCGTCGACGCCGGTCACGCGCACGCTGGCAGGCTCGGCCATGCCCAGGCGCACGCGCTCGTTCTCCTCGGCGTCCGACAGGCGCGTGTACACCGGCAGCACGCAGGCGGGGTCACCGGCGGCGGGGACGTTCTCCCAGTCCGTGTTCGCGAAGGCGCGCAGCAGGCCCTCGCCGGTGGGGTGCCACAGCCCCTCGTCCACCATGTTCTTAAAGCCCGCCGTCTCGTACGCGCCGCGGTACTTTGCCAGGCCGTCGCCGGTGAGCGCGATGTCAGCACGGTCGGGCCTGCCCGCCCACAGCTCAACGGCGGCGGGCACCTTCATGACGGCCTCGCTGGCGAAGAGGCGCTCCACCCCCTCGTCGGTCAGGCGGTACAGACCGGGGTAGACCTCCTTGCGCATGGCGTCGGCCACCACGCCGAGCAGGCCGCGCACCCCGCCGCCCCAGGCTACCCAGGCGGTGGCGTCGAGCGTGGAGACGCCGAAGAGCGGCACCTCAAGACCGCAGGCCAGCCCCTTTGCCGTGGCGACGCCGATGCGCACGCCCGTGAACGACCCCGGGCCCGTCCCGCAGACCACGGCGTCGACGTCCCCGCGGGCGCAGCCGGCGCCGGCGAGCATCTCGTCGACCGTCGGCACCAGGCTCACGTTGGCCTGTCGCCGGCAGATCCTGTCGGCGTGCGCGACGATCTCCAGCGAGCCAGGAGTGCCGTCCTCACCAGGCGTCACGCGTCCCAGCGCGCATGCCAGCATGTCAGTCGAGGTATCGACCGCGATGATGTTCAACGTCTCGTCCTTCCGCGTTGCGTTTGTCGGCGCCGCCTGCGCCTACCCGGCACCTCCGACGGCCTGGCAGACCTCCTCGCCCCACTGCCCAAGCAGCTCCTGCGCGCGCGTGCCGTGGGCGATCGCCCTCACCAGGCGCGGCGGCTCGCCCGCCCCCTCGCCTCGCGGCGCGGCCTCGTCGCGCAGCAGGGTCACGTCGAGCCGCTCCTCGCCCAGCTGCTCCACGTAGGCCTCGCCCCACTCCACCAAGCAGGCGCCGTCATCGTCGAGCACGTCGTAGATGCCCACGTCGTCGAGCTCCTCGGCGCTCGTGAGCCGGTAGAGGTCGAAGTGGTACAGCGGGATGCGCCCCTCGTCGTGGACCGCCATGATCGTGAACGTGGGGCTGGTCACCGCCGAGCCGTCGCCCAGGCCGGCCGCCACGCCGCCGGTCAGGCACGTCTTGCCGGCGCCGAGGTCGCCGGTGAGCACCACCAGGTCGCCGGGCGCGAGCACCCTGCCCAGGCACTCGCCCAGCATGCGCGTCCCCCGTGCGCAGGACGTGCGCCACGCCCCGGGCCCCAGGGGCTTCACCGCGGCGAGGCCGCCCTGGGGCGCGCCCGCCCCAAGCCCGTCTCCCGAGCGGGCCGGCACCCCGGCGCTAGCCACGGGGCGCCTCCGGGCCGGGGGCCGGTGCGGACGCAGGGGCACCCGGTCCCGCCGTCGTCGCGGGGGCGGCGCCCGCCGTGGGGTCGTCAAAGCCAACCTCGCCGCGCAGCAGCTTGCCGAGCAGGGCGAAGTCGTGCTCCAGGTCGGGCAGCTTGCGCGAGTCGCGCAGCACCGCGGCCGGGTGGAACGTGGGCAGCACGGCGAAGTGCCCCTCGTGGAACACCTTGCCGCGCAGCTTGGTGATGCCCATCTCGGTGCGCAGGATGAAGCGCGTGGCGGGGTTGCCCATCGTCATGATGACGTCGGGCCAGATGCTGCGGATCTGCTCGCGCAGGAAGGGCGAGCACACCTCGACCTCCTCGGGCCTGGGGTCGCGGTTTCCCGGGGGGCGGCACTTGAGGACGTTGGCGATGTAGACGTCCTCGCGCGCGATGCCCGTCTGCTCGGCGAGCATGCGGTTGAGCAGCTGGCCCGCCTGTCCCACGAACGGCTCGCCCTGGGCATCCTCGTTGGCGCCGGGGGCCTCGCCCACGAACACGACGCGGGCGTGGGGGTTGCCCGTGCCGAACACGATGTTGGTGCGGGTCTCGCACAGCGGGCACAGGCGGCAGTCGCCCAGCACGGCGCGGATCTCGTCGAGCCGCACCTCTCCGGCGCGCTGGCGCTCGTGGCCGGGTATCTTGAGCATGGGCATGGCATTACCTCGCTTGCTTCGCTTGATCGTCGTTTTCCGGCGGCCCCGCGCTCCGACGGGCCCGCGCTCCGACGGGCCCGCGCCCCGGCGAGTCACGCCGCCGGGCCTTTCGGGGCCATTATTCCACAAACGCGCCCGCGTCAGCCGCTCACGCCGATGCGGTTCACGTAGACCTTGGGCAGGCGCATGCCAAACGCGCAGGCGACCTCGTAGTTGATGGTGCCCAGCTCCTGGGCCAGGTCGTCGAGGGTGATGGCCTCGTCACCGTCGCGGCCGACGATGGTCACCTCGTCGCCCGCCTCGATGGGCCGCACCTTGGTGCCCCGCGCAAGCGCCAGGTCGGGCTCCACCTCGACCATGCACTGGTCCATGCAGATGTTGCCCACCTGCCGCCAGCGCATCCCCTGGTAGAGGACCTCCATGCGGTTGGAGAGGCGCCGGGACAGCCCGTCGGCGTAGCCGAGCGGCAGCGTGGCGATCTGGGTGGAGGGAAGCGCCACCCGGTAGGTCATGCCGTAGCCCACGCCCTCGCCCACCTTGGGCCGGACCACGCGCGTCGCGCGCGCCCGCACGCTCATGGCGGGCCGCAGATCCAGGCGCCCCCTCGTCGCCTCGCAGGGGTGCAGGCCGTACAGGCCCACGCCCACGCGCACCATGCCGTAGTGCGTCGCGGGGTGCAGCACGGTCGCTGGGGTGTTCGCGCAGTGCACGACGCCGGGGTTGATGCCCGCCTCGCGCATGGCGCGAACCGCGTCGCCGAAGCGCTTGGACTGCAGGGCGAAGTCCCAGTCCGAGGTCTTGTCGGCCGTCGCGAAGTGGGTGAACGTGCCCGCGAGCTCTATGCCGCGCAGGCGCTCGGCGACCAGCAAAAAGCCGATCACGCCGTCCCAGGGCACGCCGATGCGGTCCATGCCCGTGTCGACGGCCAGATGGTAGCGCGCGTCCCTGCCCCTGCCGGACGCCGCCTCGCCGAGCTGGGCGGCGAACTCCAGGTCGTACACCGAGGGCATGATGTCGTGGTCGAGCAGCTCGCCGATCGCCTCGATGGGGGGCTGCGAGAGCAGAAGGATCGGCTCGGCGATGCCGGCAGCACGCAGGGCCACGCCCTCCTCGACCGTCGCGACCGCGAAGGCGTCCGCCCCGGCGGCACGGCAGGCCTGCGCCACCGGCACGGCCCCGTGGCCGTAGGCGTCGGCCTTCACCACGGCCATCAGCTTGGTGGGCGGATTGGTCAGGCCGCGGAAGACGCGGACGTTGTGCCTGATGGCCTCCAGGTCCACCTCGACCCAAGCCCAGCGCGTGCGCGGAAGCTCTCGATCGTCGATCACGAGTCCTCTCCCCTCCCCACGGGCGCGCCCTGGCACGCCCGCCAAACGTCATCCTACTTCTGGGGCCTGTCCGCCTTCGACTTGCCCTTGCCCTTCTGCTTGGACTTCCTCGATGCCGAGGGACGCTCCTCGGGCGGGGTGACCTGCTTCTCGCCGGTGTGCTGTGACGCCTTCTCGTGGAACAGCTCGAGCGGCGAGAGCTTGCGCGCCGGCGCCTTGGCGGGCGCGGGGGCCTGCGCCTCTGGGGCCTGCGCCCCGGGAGCCTGCTCGCCTATCGCCGGCATGACCTGCGTGAGGTCGGCCGAGGGCCGGTCGCCCTCTGCCAGGGCCTGCGCGCCGCCCTCCTGCGCCCCGGGCGCTTCCGCCAGCGCGTCGGCGGTCATGAGGTTGGCGAGGAACGGCGGGAGCTGCTGGCCCGGCGTCGGCCGCCCCTCGGCAGCGAGCCGGGACGCGTCGGCGTCCTGCGCGCCGGGACGCCCCTCGGCGTCGGGGGCATCGGAGGCGTCGGCGACTCCGGTGGCCTCGCTGCCTCCCGGCTGCGGCACCTGCGCCTCGGGGCCTTCCTGCCCCTGCGCTGCGGGAGGCTGCGCGGCGGGCGCCTCCTCAGCGGCGCCGCTCTGCGCCGCGGCGCTGCGTGCCTCGGCCTGCGCCTGCTCCTGCTCCTGCGCCCGCGCACCGGGGTGCGCCTCGGCGTCCTGAGGCTCCTCCAGCGTGTCGATCGACAGGTCGGACAGGTCGACCTGCGGCATGGCCTCGGCGGCTGGCGTCTCGGGCTCGCCCGCCTTGTCCTGGGCGGGCGCGTGGCCGGCCCCGCCCTGCGCGCCGGCCTCGCCCGCGGGACGGATGCGGCTCTCGTCCTCGAAGGCGAGGTCGTCCTCCAGCACGCTGCCGGGGTCCTCCCCCGCCGTCTCGTAGTCGCGCTCCGAGCGGCGCAGCAGCTCGTCGACCGCACGCCCCACGGCGTCGGCCACGTCGGTGGCGATCACCCCGCGCGACCCGTGGGCGCGGCACGCGAGCTCGCCCGCGATGGCGTGGACGCGGTCGGCGCCGGCCATCATCATGAGCAGGTCGGAGGAGTCGAGCCGCTCATCCTGCGCAAGGGCGGCCATGCTCTGCGCGAGCATGCCCACCACGATGCCGGCGAGCACGTCGCCGGTGCCCGCCGTGGCCAGCGCGATGGGGCCCGGCTGGGGGACGAGCGTCGAGTCGATCGTGGAGACGCAGCTCACCGGGCCCTTCGCGATCACGCAGAAGTCCGAGGAGCCCACGGCCCACGCCAGCGCCTGCGCCGCGCCCATGGCGCCGGCGAGGCTCTGCGTGCGCTCGAGCTCGCCGCCCATGAGCCGGGCGAGCTCGCGGCGATGCGGCGTGAGCACCAGCGGCGCCTCGCGGCGCAGGGCCTGCGGATGGGCCTCGGCCGAGCCCGCGCATATGCGCACCACGGCGTTGAGGGCGTCGGCGTCCAGCACCAGGCCCACCTCGGAGCGCAGCAGGGCGCGCACCACCTCGCACGCCCCCAGGGACGTGGTCATGCCCGGCCCCGCCAGCACCGCGTCGACGTGCTCGAGAAGCCTCTCCACGTGCTCGGCCGCCTCCACCGCAAACGAGCCCTCGGGGTCGACCGGCAGGCCCACCACGGGGATGGAGAGCAGGTGCGCCTGGGCCACGCTCACCACCGGCGCGGGGACGGCCAGGGTCACGTAGCCCGCGCCCGAGCGCGCCGCGGCCAGGGCCGCCATGATCGCGGCGCCCGGGTAGCGCGTGGAGCCCGCCACCACGAGCACGCGGCCGCGGGTGTACTTGTCCTGCAGCGGGTCGGGCTCGGGCAGCACGTCCAGGTAGTCGCGCTCGTCGAGCACGAAGGCGGCGGCCGCGTCGGAGATGTCCTGCAGGCCCTGCTCGTCGCCCACCAGGCTCGCCACCACGACCTTGCCGCTGGCCTGCCGGCCCACCCCGCTCACCAGGCCGGGCTTGGCGGCGAACATGGTCACGGTCACGTCGGCCGAGAAGTACTCGCCCGCGGCCATGCCGGTGGTGGCGTCGATGCCGCTGGGCACGTCGACGCTCACGACCTGCCCCGCGCACACCTCGTCCACCACGCGCGCCCAGGTCACGTACGGCTCGGGGAGCTCGCCGGAGAAGCCCGTCCCAAAGCACGCGTCGATCACGACGTCCGCGGGCAGCAGGAGCTCCTCGAGCTGCTCCACGCTCGGGTCCACGTGCACCGGCACGCCCATCTCGGCGGTGCGCAGGGCGACGCGGCGGGCCAGCTCGCTGTTCATGACGGCGGGGGTTGCCGCGCACACCACGGCGACCTCGTAGCCGTGGCGCGCCAGGTTGTCGGCCGCGACCCACCCGTCGCCGCCGTTGTTGCCCATGCCGCACAGCACCACGACCGAGCCGCCCCGCACCAGGTGGGCGGCCTGCATCGCCACGACGGCGCCCGCGCGGCGCATCAGCTCGCTGTCGGGCGTCCCCTTCTCCGCGAGGGCCTGCTCGAACTCGCGCACGTCGGCCACACTCATTACCGGCTGCATCTATGCATCACCCTTTCCGCGATCCAGGTCGTCCAGAAGCGCCCTGGCCTGCTTGAACTGCGCCGCTATGACCGCGCGCTCGTCGACGCGCTCGTCCTTTCGCGGGGCCGACTCCGGGGTGGCCGCCACCGCGTTGGCAACCGCCAGTCCCCGGGTATGCGATATCGAGATGAACACCTGGCTGACGCCCTGCTCGCGGGCCACCCGGGCCGCGCGCCCGGCGAGCACCGCGACGGGCCGGCCCTTGGCGTCATGGTCGACCGACACGTCCGTGTAGGCTATCCCCGCGCCAAAGCCGCAGCCCAGGGCCTTGAGCACCGCCTCGCGCGCCGCGAAGCACCCCGCGTAGGAGACGGCGGGGTCGGGCCGCGCGTCACAGTAGGCGCGCTCGGCCTCCGTGAACACGCGGTACTTGAAGCGCGGCGTGCGGAAGATGATGTCGCGCATCCGGCCTATCTCGACGATGTCGACGCCTACGCCTGCCACTGCCATGCCACCACCCTACTCCGTGGTGACCGACTTGGCCAGGTTGCGGGGACGGTCGACGTCACACCCGCGCGCCAGCGCCACGTCGCGCGCCATGAGCTGCAGGTACACCGCCACCACGATCGGCGTGCACCAGTCGGGGACCACCGGCAGCCACATCACGTGGTCGGACAGCGACCCCACCTCGGCGTCGCCCTCGGTTGCCACCGAGATGACGCACGCGCCGCGGGCCTTGATCTCGGCGATGTTGGACACGGTCTTGGCGCGCACGCGGTCGTTGGGAACGACCACCACCACGGGGAAGCCCTGGTCGATGAGGGCGATGGGGCCGTGCTTCATCTCGCCCGACGGGTACGCCTCGGCGTGGAGGTAGCTCACCTCCTTGAGCTTGAGCGCCCCCTCGCGGGCGCTCGCCGAATTGAGCCCGCGCCCCAGGAACAGCGCGGAGTGCGCGCCCTCGAAGCTGCGCGAGGCGGCGCGTGCGAGGCCCTGGCGGTCCAGGATGGTGCTCACCACGGCGGGAAGGCGCTCCAGGGCGGCGAGGCGCTCGGCGACCTGCGCCGAGTCCATGAGGCCGCGCTTCTCGGCGAGGAACAGCGCCACCAGGGTCACCGCCACGATCATGGAGGTGTACGCCTTGGTCGAGGCGACCGAGACCTCCGGGCCTGACTGCAGGTAGAGCACGCCGTCGGCGTCGCGCGCCGCCGTCGATCCCAACACGTTGGTCACTGCCAGCAAGTGCGCCCCCATGTCCTGCAGGCGGCGGGCGCACAGAAGCGTCTCGGCCGTCTCGCCCGACTGGGTGATGACCAGGCACAGCGTGTGGGGCGTCACCAGGGCGTCGCGGTACATGAGCTCGCTTGCGACCTCGACCTCAACCGGCACGCGCGCCCACGACTCGATGAGGGTCTTGGCCACCAGGCCGGCGTGGTAGCTCGTGCCGCACGCCACCACGTAGATGCGGTCGATGGCGCGCAGCTCCTCGTCGCTCAGGTCCAGCTCGTCAAGCTCCACCCTGCCCGAGCGCACGCGGTCGTGCAGCAGGCGCTCCAGGGCCTGGGGCTGCTCGGAGATCTCCTTCATCATGAAGTCGGGGTAGCCGCCCAGCGTCGCCGAGGACACGTCCCAGTCGATGTGCAGCGCCTGGGCCTGTGCCGGCTCACCCGCGGCGTCGCTCACCGCGATCGTCCCGTCGGCGCCGAGGACGGCGAACTGGTTGTCCTCGAGCACCTGCACGTCGCGGGCGTAGGGGGCCAGCGCCGTGATGTCGCTCGCCGCCATGGCGCCGGTCTTGGTGCGGGCCACCACCAGAGGCGATCCCTTGCGCGCGGCCACCACCACGCCCGGCTCGCGCGAGGACACGGCAACCAGCGCCCAGGCGCCCTCCAGGCGGGTGCACGCGCTGCGCAGCGCGGCGGCCAGGTCACCCTGGTAGAGGCTCTCCACCAGGTGCACCACGACCTCGGAGTCGGTCTCGGAGGTGAACACGTGCCCGGCCGCCACCAGCTCGGCGCGCAGCTCGTCGTAGTTCTCGATGATGCCGTTGTGCAGAAGCGATATGGTGCCCGTGCAGTCCAGGAAGGGGTGGGCGTTTCGCTCCGAGGGGATGCCGTGCGTCGCCCAGCGCGTGTGCGCGATGCCGCACGTGCCCGTCAGCGGCGTCTGCGCCAGCGCCTCGGCAAGCCGCTCCACCTTGCCCTTGCGCTTGACGATCTCCAGCGTGCCCTTCGGGCTGACCACGGCCATGCCCGCCGAGTCATAGCCACGGTATTCGAGCGACCTCAGGCCACCGAGAAGGATCGGCTCTGCCTCGTCTCGCCCGGTGTATCCCACGATTCCGCACATACTGATGGCCTCCCTGGGTCAGGCTCGTCATTCGACGGCGCCCACGTCGACGGCGCACGCCTATCGCTTACAAACGCAAGACGCGGGGGCACGCAGCCGCCCGCGTCACAGATGCCTTCATGGCTTTCGCAACGCCTGCGCGTAGCGTTTCATTGTAGCAGGGCCGCGTCGAGCGCACGTGACGGACACGTGAGGGTCTTACTTGCCCTGCAGACGTTCACGAACCACCTGCGCCACGCCCTCGGCCACCTCGTCGGCCACCTGCTCGCTGGCCGCCTCGACCATCACCCGCACGAGCGGCTCGGTGCCCGAGGCGCGCACCAGGATGCGCCCCTCCTGCGCCAGGCGCTCCTGCGCCTGGGCGATGGCCTGCGCGATGGCCTCGTCGCTGCTCCACTGCGCCTTGAGCTCGGTGCGCACGTTGACCAGCGACTGCGGGAAGCGGCGCATCACGCGCGCCAGCTCGGCGAGCGAGCGACCCGTGCGCTTCATGACGGCAAGCAGCTGCAGGGCCGTGATGAGGCCGTCGCCGGTGGTGTTGTGGCGCAGGAAGATGATGTGGCCCGACTGCTCGCCGCCGAGCACCGCGCCGTCGGCGAGCATGCGCTGCAGCACGTAGCGGTCGCCCACCGGCGTCTGCGCCACGCTCACGCCCAGCTCGTCCATGGAGCGGACGAAGCCCAGGTTGCACATCACGGTGGACACGACCTCGCCGCCGTCCAGCTCGCCGCGCCCCAACATGTCCTGGGCGCAGATGGCGAGGACCCTGTCGCCGTCGACCTCGTTGCCCGAGGCGTCGACGAACAGCACGCGGTCGGCGTCGCCGTCATGGGCAAGGCCCACGTTGGCGCCCGTGCGGCGCACCAGCTCGCGCACCGCGTCGAGGTGGGTGGAGCCGCAGTTCACGTTGATATCCATGCCGTCGTAGTCGGTGTTGATGGCGTACACGTCGGCACCCAGGCGCTCCAGGGCCTGCGGCGTGGTGAGGCACGAGGCGCCGTGCGCGCAGTCAACGGCGATCGTGAGGCCCGACAGGTCGCAGTCGATCGTCGAGATGGCGTGGTTGATGTACGCCTCGCGCGCCAGCTTGACCTTGCGCAGCGACCCCACCTGCGCGCCGGTGCCGCGCACGCGCTCGCGCGCGGGATCCTGCACGTAGGCGGACAGGGCCTCCTCCACCTCGTCGGTGGCCTTCATGCCGTCGGGGCCGAAGAACTTGATGCCGTTGTACTCCGGCGGGTTGTGGCTCGCGGAGATCACCACGCCGCCGTCGGCGCCCTGCTCGCGCGTCAGCAGGGCCACGGCGGGCGTGGGGATCACGCCGCAGCAGCACGGCTCGCCGCCCGCCGACATGATGCCCGCCACCAGCGAGCTCTCGAGCATGGTGCCCGAGCGGCGCGTGTCGCGACCCACCACGATGCGCGGACCCAGGCACTCGACGGCCCCAAGGCCCAGGGCAAACGCAAGCTCACAGGTCAGATCGTCGTTCGCCACACCGCGGACGCCGTCGGTTCCAAACAGGTTGTTCGGCATGGTTGGCTCCTTCTGAACAAAAACGGGACCTCCGCGTTGCGCGAAGATCCCGTCCAGACAAAAATCCACTGAGCTGCGAAGCGAACCTTAGCGCTTGGAGAACTGAGGACGCTTGCGGGCCTTCTTGAGGCCGTACTTCTTGCGCTCGACCACGCGGGGGTCGCGGGTGAGGTAGCCGGCCTTCTTGAGCTCGGAGCGGTAGTCGCCGGCCTTCAGCAGGGCGCGGGCGATACCAAGGCGCAGGGCGCCGGCCTGGCCGGAGATGCCGCCGCCGTCGCACAGGGCGATGACGTCGAAGTGGCCAAGGGTGTCGGTGACCTTGAGCGGCATGCAGGCCATCTCGACAAGCTGCTTGCGGCCGAAGTACTCGGCGGCGTCACGCTTGTTGACGAGGACCTTGCCGGTGCCGGGAACCAGATGCACGCGGGCGACGGCGTTCTTACGACGGCCCGTGCCCCAATAGATGGCTTCGTTCGTGTTGGTCATGGGACGTTAAGCCTCCAGCTCGATCTTGCGGGGATTCTGGGCCTGGTGGGGATGCTCGGGGCCAGCATAGACCTTCAGCTTGCTGAACTGAGCCTCACCAAGGGAGGTGTGGGGCAGCATGCCCTTGACCGCACGCTCGAGGATGCGCTCGGGGTGCTTGGCCATGGCCTGCTTGTAGGTCTCCTTCTTGAGACCGCCCGGATAACCGCTGTAGCGATACCAGGCCTTGTCCTCTTCCTTGTTGCCAGTAACGCGGATCTTCTCAGCGTTAATGACGACAACGAAGTCACCCGTGTCGATGTGGGGGGTGAACTGAGGCTTGTTCTTGCCGCGCAGGATAGCGGCGATCTGGGTAGCCAGTCGACCGAGCACCTTGCCCTCGGCATCGATCAGAACCCACTCGCGCTGAACCTCGCCGGGCTTAGCGTAGTACGTGGTCTTCACGTAAAACTCCTCCAACTCATATCGAACAGACGTCACCTAACAGAGGTTTCACGGGGCTCTGTGGTAAGTGAACTTTAGAATTGTATTTGCGCGGGCGCCCGTCTGTCAATGGAATTTGCGAGGATGCCCAAAGCTGCGAAAGCCCTCCACACCAAGAGGCGCCCGATCCCCATCGGGGACGAACCCATTCGCCAGCCATGCAAAGGGGCGGGCGTC